>CAXSZN010000039.1:0-44654 GCA_964241935.1 uncultured Armatimonadales bacterium | reverse complement strand
CCATGACGACAGTATACACCAAACAACCAAAAACTGTCTAAACTAGGACACTACCCAAAATCCTTGTCCGTCGTCAGCAGCCGCGCCCCTGTCACAGCGGCTGTGGCGGCGATCCAAAGATCGTTCTTTCCCATCGGCACCCCACTTCGCTTGCTGAAATTGTCAATCTCCGCGTAAGTCTCAACCACAGCGCCAAACGGCAGCGGAATAATGGTAAAGTAATCAAGCAGCGCTTCCAAATGACGGCGTCTTTGTTCACCCCACATAAGCTGAAGGGCCAAAGCGCGTAATTCGCCCTCTGTCACAATGCTGATCAAAGGCACATCTTGCGCCGTTAGCAGCCGATACCGTGCCTCAATCTCCTCCGCCAGCTGGCTTCGACGGACATAGTTCAAAAGAATGTTGCTGTCCAAGATGTCCATGTCAGCTCAGTTCTTCCAGCACGCGCCGAACTTCCTCGTCCGTCTCGTCCGCCGGAAGCTGCTGGTACACCATCTGCATGGCAGTTTTGCCCGGCGGCGGCAGGCGGCGCGGCTTCAGCTCGCTCAGTGACTGCGGAACAGGCCGATCTTTCAGCCCTGCTAAAAGCGCCTCCATCATAGCCCGCTTCGCCAGCTCTTCCGGCGTCACCCCCACCCGCGCCGCTTCTTCGTTCCAAGCCGCTTCCTCCGTCTCCGGCAGTTCAATCGTTAGAGTCATAAGATGCGCCTCCCGTCAGCAGTTCATAACAGCATTGTACCTCACTTGACGGGGCAGACAGCCCGTGGTACACTGCCGTCAAGTGCAGCGCAGTTGAGGAGGAAACCTGATGGCGATTACGACGAAAGCGCCCGACGCGCCGGTAGTAAGTGAACAGGCGGATGAGCTGACGTATGATGACTACATGGCGGAGCCGCAAGTTGAAGGACGGTACGATATTGTCAACGGAGTGAGGATTTCTATGCCAGGTGCAACCTTACGGCATCAGCGGATTGCCGGCAATATCGGGCGCGTTTTATATGCGTTCGAGCGGCAAACTGGGCTGGGGATTTCGGTTTCTGCGCCTTACGATGTTCTCATTCGGCGCTCACCCAAAATGCAGACGCGGCAGCCGGATGTGCTGTTTGTGAGTTTTGGGCGACTGGCGCAGATCGGCAGCGGCTCGGAGGAAGTGGGACCGCTTGAAGTGGCCCCGGAGCTGGTGGTTGAGGTGATTTCCAGCAGCGAGACCCAGCGGATTTTGGGCGATAAAATTGCGGATTACATCTCCATTGGCGTAGACGAGTGCTGGGTGGTGCGGCCTGACGCGCAGACTGTGGAAGTGCTGGCGCTGACGCCAGGTGGGGCGCAGAGTTCGGCAGTCTACGGGCAGGGCGAAACGGTGCAGTCGGTTGTCTTTGCGGGGCTGGCGGTTTTCGTCGCGGACGTGTTCGCGGATTGACGGAGGCGGGTTCTTAGGGTACACTGCATAGAACAAATGTTTTGGGAAACGGGCGCACTCTTGCGGCCCGTTTTCTCTTGTCAGGGGCAGAAGTTTATGGCTGATTTCATTCGTATTCAGGGCGCACGGCAGAACAATCTGAAAGACATCTCGCTGGATATTCCGCGTGACAAGCTGGTGGTCATTACGGGGCTGT
Organism: uncultured Armatimonadales bacterium; assembly: GCA_964241935.1. GTDB lineage: Bacteria > Armatimonadota > Armatimonadia > Armatimonadales > Capsulimonadaceae > JANXMY01. The sequence goes on along the minus strand of CAXSZN010000039.1, from coordinate 43,038 downwards.
CGGGGTCGGGCAAGTCGTCGCTGGCGTTTGATACGATCTATGCCGAAGGGCAGCGGCGGTATGTGGAGTCGCTGTCGGCGTATGCCCGGCAGTTCTTAGGACAGATGGACAAGCCCGACGTGGACCATATCGAAGGGCTGTCCCCGGCAGTCTCGATTGATCAAAAATCTACGTCGCGTAACCCGCGCTCGACAGTCGGCACCGTCACGGAGATTTACGATTACCTGCGGCTTTTGTTCGCCCGCGTCGGCATTCCCCATGACCCTGTCACCGGACTGCCGTTAACAAAGCAGACCATTGAGCAGATGGTGGACCGAACATTGGAGCTGCCGGAAGGGACGCGCATTCAAATTATGGCACCCATTGTCCGGGGGCGCAAAGGCGAGTACAAGAAAGAAATAGATGAGATCAAGGCGGAAGGCTTCGCCCGCGCCCGCATTGACGGCACATTGTACGATTTCGCGTCGGACACCATTCCTGAGCTGGGCCGCTACAAGATGCACACGATTGAGATTGTGGTGGACCGGGTTGTGATTAAGAGCAAGACCCCCACCCCTAGCCCCTCCCCCGTGCCGGGAGAAGGGAACCAGAACGGTCATTCTGACTCCCCTCTCCCGCTTGCGGGGGAGGGGCTAGGGGTGGGGGCTTCCTCCACGCTTGCCAAGCGGCTGGCCGACTCGTTTGAGGTAGCCGTCAAGCACGGCAAAGGCTCGGTCATTGTGGACGTTGCCGGCGGCGAGGCGCTGGAGTTTACGGAAAGCTTTGCGGCGACCGACTCGGCGTTCAACTTTGAGGAGATCGAGCCGCGCTTGTTTTCGTTCAACTCCCCCTACGGTGCGTGTCCTGAATGCCACGGCTTAGGGATAAAAACCGAGTTTGACCCCGACCTAATCATTCCCGACAAAGCACTCAGCGTTGAAGGCGGCGCGATTGCGCCGTATGTGGCGGTGACTTCCGGCAGCACCAACGAATGGGCTTTAGGCTTGTTCCGGGGCGTCGCCGAGCGGTTCCACTTTGACCCGGAAGCGCCGGTAGACACGCTCACCGACGAGCAGTATAAAGCGCTCATGTACGGCGTTTCGGGCAACGTCACCGTGACGTTTCGCAACAAATGGGGGCGCAACCGGCAGTTCACATCGGACTACTCCGGCATTGTCGGAATGCTGCAAAAGAAGCTGAGTGAAACCGAGTCGGACAGTATCAAAGAGTGGCTGGGCCAGTTTCAGTCGGAAAAGCCCTGCCCGGTCTGCTCCGGCAAGCGGCTGAAGCCGGAAGCGCTGTCGGTGCTTTTGGGCGGCCTGAACATCAGCGAGCTTTGCGCCCTCAGCATTGCCAAGTCTCACGACTGGTTTGAGACGCTGAACTTGACAGCGCGGCAGCAGATGATCGGGCGGCAGATTGTCCGTGAAATCCGCACCCGTTTGGGCTTCCTGCTGAATGTCGGCCTCGGCTACTTGACGCTGGACCGGGGCGCGAGGACACTGGCGGGCGGCGAAGCGCAGCGCATTCGGCTGGCGTCGCAGATCGGCTCAGGTTTAACCGGCGTTCTTTACATCTTGGACGAGCCTTCGATTGGCCTGCATCAGCGGGATAATACCAAGCTGATTGACACGCTGTTCCACCTGCGCGGCCTCGGCAACACCATTATTGTCGTGGAGCATGACGAGGAAACGATGGCCGCCGCCGACTGGATTATTGACATCGGCCCCGGCGCGGGCGAGCATGGCGGCCACGTCATCGCGCAGGGAACGCCCGCCGAGATCATGGCGAACCCCAAAAGCGTCACCGGCGGCTTTTTGTCGGGCCGCGACAAGATCGCCATTCCCGACGAGCGCCGCGCTCCGGGCGACAAGTTTTTGGAGATTGTCGGCGCGTGCGGGCATAATCTCAAAAACGTCACGGTCAAAATCCCGTTAGGCTGCTTTGTCTGCGTCACGGGCGTGTCGGGTTCCGGCAAGTCCACGCTGATTCAGGAAACCCTGTTCCCGCGATTGCAGAGCGCCATCAACAAAGGGCATCATGTCTGGGAGCCGCATGACGCCATCAAGGGCATCGTGAATTTAGACAAGATCGTGGACATTGACCAGTCCCCGATTGGCCGGACCCCGCGCTCTAATCCCGCGACGTACACCGGCGTTTTCGACATGATCCGCGACTTGTTCTCCAAAACCGCCGACGCCCGGATGCGCGGCTACAAGGCCGGACGGTTCTCATTCAACGTCAAAGGCGGCCGCTGCGAGGCGTGCAAAGGCGACGGCATCATCAAGATTGAGATGCAGTTCCTGCCTGATGTGTATGTTCCCTGCGAGGTCTGCCACGGCAAGCGCTACAACCGCGAAACTTTGGAAGTTAAGTTCAAGGGCAAATCCATCTCCGACGTGCTGGAAATGACGGTCGGCCAGGCTGTGGCGTTTTTTGAGGCCGTGCCCGCCATCACGCGCAAGCTCAAAACCATCCACGACGTCGGCCTCGATTATATCCGCATGGGCCAGCCCGCCACCCAGCTTTCCGGCGGCGAAGCCCAGCGCGTCAAGCTTGCCACCGAGCTTGCCAAACGCGCCACCGGCCGCACACTCTACATCTTGGACGAGCCGACAACGGGCCTGCACTTCGCCGACATCCAGAAGCTTCTCGGCGTCTTGCAGCGCCTCGCCGACACCGGCAACACGGTTTTAGTCATTGAACACAACCTCGACGTCATCAAAACCGCCGACTGGGTCATCGACATGGGACCCGAAGGCGGCGACGGCGGCGGCACAGTGGTGGCCGAAGGCACCCCCGAAGCCATCGCCAAAGTCAAAGCCTCCCACACCGGCCGCTACCTCGACAAAGTGCTGAGGGGCGAAAGCTTGATTAGTGGAAAGTAATACAAAGCAGATGCAGGTACAATTAGGAAGAGCAAACAATGGCGACTTGGCGTGAGCTGAGTTTAGAATGCCGAAGAGCCGCGAAAAACCTGCTGACGGAAGACTGCCTGCGGAGCAGCATCAACCGCTCCTACTACGCGGCTTACGCAGCCTTATCCAGCAAATTGGAAGGCAAGGTTATCTACAAAGAAGGACGTGACAATCCGGCTCATGCGGATTTGCCGATATACATTCTCCGTAACTTGGATGCGCTTTCACGGCAGACACGCTTTGGTTTAGTGAAGGCTGTCGGGCGGCTTTGGAAAGCGCGAGTCATTGCGGATTACATTCCCGCAACTTATATTGACCGCAGCATCGCGCTTAATGCACTGCGCGATGCAAACACCGTGCTGCTGGCAATGGAGATTCAAGATGAGTAAACAGGACATCATACAGCGGGTCAACCGCTACTTGGGACCGCATCAAACGGCTGAAATGACCATCGAGATCGTGGAAAAATCTGTTCACGCCGATGGCGAATGGTGGTACGTTCCCGTTCGCCCAACCACGGACAAGCCGATCACTTACAGCTATTTCGGCGTACTGACCGACATTGAAGGGGAGATCAAAGAAAAAGAACACCTAGACGTTCTGCTGGTTCCGAGCGCCTAAGCGAGACCGCAGTCTTGGCCATTGACACGAGCTTTAAAGGCGGCGACGGCGCTTGCATGAGTTTGACGGATTGCAGCATGAGGACAACGTTTTTCCTGCGGCACTATCGTTTCCTGCGGCACTATCGCGGCATCAGGGCTGTGAAGTCCACATGAAAGCGGCTATGAAATACCTATGACGTTTCTTTCTCTTGCTGTGCTTGCCATGGCATCTTCTGCTGTCTCACCGATGCCCGCTTATGCTGCTGCGCCGCGTTACCAATTTGTGCCGGGGGAGACGCTGCGGTTTTTGATCCAGCGAGACCCGTACTTTGCGGATCCGAAAGGGGCGATGGAAACAGTGACAGCGGGCGAATACCAGCCGCCGGTGGTGGAGCGGCTGACGGAGAAGGTGCAGGAGGTGAGGGCCGACGGCACGGCGTCGCTGCTGCTGACTCTCACGCCGGAACCGGGGTTTGAGGACGAAGACCATCCGCAGGCGGCGATCTCGCGCATCGTTGTTGTCTCGCCGGCAGGAAAATTGCTGTCGCCGGCAGGGTCGGCCCCGCAAAGCACTCCGGCGGAGCAGGATTTGCTGCGAGGGATCGTTCTGCTGACGGCGGACATGCAGGGCCGCAAAGACGGGCTGGCGGTGAAAACGTGGCGCAGTCCGGCGGTTGTCACTCAAAGCACGTCGCCGGACCATGACGGCACACTGCTGCAAACAACTTCGGCGGCGCAGGCGGGGCGTTTTGTGTTTGACTGCCGGCGGGGACAAGTGGTGCGGGAAGTCTGCACGGAAACAATTACGTTATCGCTGATAATGACCGGGCGGGGGCGGCGCGGGTCAGATGATTTCGGCCATGTCGTTCCAAACGCCCAGGTTGTCCAGACGCTGAGCATCGAGCGCCGCGATTAAGGAGATTCGGCCCTTTTGTTCTGTGTTTCTTTGACTTGCTTGAGCTGGGCAACGCTCAGGAAGCTGAAGATTACAAGCAGCGACCAGGAGCTTATCTTCGCAAAATGGACCAGGTGCCAGCCGCCCTGCTGGTTCGGGTACTGCCAGGCTCCGTAAAAAGTCGCGATGTTCTCGGCCACCCACAGAAAGAAGCCGATTAGAACAAATGCCAGCGTCATCGGCATTTGATACGTCTCAGTGCAGACGGCGAATGTGACACGGGTTTGGCGGAAGACAAGCACAATCAGCGTTGCGAGCAGCCACCGGGCGTCCGGCAGCCAGTGCTCGGCAAGAAAATTTCCATAAATCCCCCCGGCCAGCAGCCACGCCACCCAGCTTTCCGGCCAGTGCCACAGGCGCACGTCCAGCCGCCGCCAGGCTTGGCAAAGATAACTCGCGACTGAGGCATACATAAAGCCGCTGTAAAGCGGGACACCGGCGATCTTGGTCCAGGCCGGCTCCGGGTATGCCCACGAGTGCCAGTGGGTCTTGAACATCTCCAAGCAAAGACCCGCCAGGTGGAAAACAGCAATGACTTTCAGCTCATCTTTTGTTTCCCACCCCACTCGGTACAGCACAAACTGGGTTCCCAGGCAGACCAGCAAGATCAAATCATACCGATACAGGCCCGGCACGGCAAAGCGCTGGGTCAAAGCAAAAGTGAAGAAAAGCAGCAGAGGGAACAGGCAGGAGACCGCCTGGAGCCAGGCAAACCACAGCATCTGCCCGCCTAAATATGCGGCCGGCCGGTTCCACCAGGAGCGGATTGTGGGTATGTTACCGGGCCGGACAGTCCCGGCAGGCTCCGCAGAACGCATCAGTGCGAAGCGGAGCCGAGATGGTAAGAACATAGTGATTTCTCTTCTGCATACAATCGGCAGCTATCCGCTGCTGTTTACTCTCGCTGCCCAGTTCTTTGTGCTGGCCCAAGCCAGGGAAAGCGGCGACAGGCTGATGGCTTCTCAAGCGATCTGCCTCATCGGCGCGAATGCCGCTGCTTCAGTGGCGCTGGCCCTGCGCCCGCATTCGCCGCCGCAGATGCTTCCTGACGCGCTGGGCTGCCTCGCCGCCCTGTTCCTGCTGACCCCGGCGGTGGTTGCGCTGATCAAGCTGAAGTCTCAGCAGTCTCAGAAACAACAGCAGCAAGCCCAGGAACAAAAGAAAGCCCAGGAACAGCAGCAAGCCCAGAAACAAAAGAAAGCATCAATCCCCAGTGGCTAACATTCTGCATTCAATCGGCTCTTTTTCGCTGCTGATCGGCTTCTGCTCGCAGTTTGTCGTGCTGTACGGCGCGATTAAAAGCGGCGAAAAGCCGGCCATTGTGCAGGCGGTCCTGCTGCTTCTTGCTCTTGGGTCAGCGTCCCTGGCGCTGGCGCTGCGTCCCCATTCGCCCCCGCAGCTTATTCCCGACCTGCTTGGCTGCTTTTCGGCCCTGCTGCTATTCGCGCCGGCAGTGGAAGCGGTGCGGAAGATGATGGTGCAGCAAAAAGAAGACGCAAAGAAATCCCAATAAGTGCGGGCATGACGACCAGCACCGGGAACCAAACCGGGCCATACCAGGCGATTGGCACCAGAAAATAAATGTCCGTGCTGTTCAGTGACTGCGGAAACCCGGTCCAAAGCTTCAGCCAGACGTAAAACGTCTCGTCCCACACGGCAAACGTATACAAGTACAGCGCCAGGCGCTCACGGCCACTCTGTCCGGCAGCCATCGCCGGGCCGAGCAGCAGCAGAAGTGTTGCGATCTCCCGCCCGTATTCCGTGCCGTAGACACGCAAGTGACGCATTTCCCCGATGATCGCCGCGCTGTTCCAGGCCAGATGCCGACTCGCCCAGATGGCCGGGTAATCCAAGCCCGGCGGCATGGCTCCCAGCCGCCGGATATACACCACCACCAGCGCCTCCACATAGCCAAACGCCGCCGCGTAAAGCGTCCACCAAATCAGCTTTGTCCAATTTCTGTTCGTTTCAGTGTCGTGCATACGCCGATTGTACCGCATGGAACGCCGACATCCGACCCCAGTTCCACGAGCGCCAGTCGTCGCTGTTTTTCGACCACACCGGCAGCAGCTTGGCAGTCACCTGGTCCTGCACCGCAGGCGGCAGGTGCGGCAGGACGGCAACCAGCGCCGGCACGGCATCGGCGCTCAGCGACAGTGCATAGCCCGCGTCAAATGCCTGAATATGAGCGGCACGGGCGGCATTCGTACGGACAATCAGCGCGTCGGGGTTTAGGGTGTGCAGGCCGAGTATCAAGCAGAACGCAGCGGCGACGGCCCCAAACGCGAAGTGTTCCCGCCGCCCGCGCAGCACCGTCACCACAAACCAGCCAAAGACAGTCGCCAGCCAGCCCATGAACGCCATCGTATACAGCCGCAGCTCGGTCATCCCGAACATCTCCTGGTACAAGCGCATCCGCATCATCGCCGAGGCCAAAATCACAAACAGCAGCGCCACCTGCACCGCCGCCTGCGCCGAGAACAAGCGCAGGGCGCGGCTGTTCGCGGGGTTCTGGAGCCGGTGCAGGCCGAGCAGCAGCGGCAGGACCAGCGCGGCGACCCAAACCAGCTCAAAGAAGCCCGACCGGGCATACTGGGTGTAGGTCAGCCCGGCAGTCGCGGCGATTGTGGCCGCGCCGCCGAAGAAGTAGCGGATTTGCACCAGCACAAAGCTGAGAAACAGCAGGTTCAGCAGGCCCAAAATTGTGCCGGTCTCGACAGCCCCCAGCACCGGCAATCTAAAGCGCTGATTCCCCGCCTGCTGCGGTGCATCCCGCAAAAACAGCGTGCGCCCAAAGCCGGCGGCAAGCCACGCGAAACCCAGTGTCCAGAAGAAGTGGCCCGCAAGCACGCTTAAGTCAAAGTGGAAGAATTGAGCGATCAGCTTTTGATACACCGCGTCCGCCGCCGACAAAAGCGCCCCAAACAAAAGCAGCAGCGGCAGGACCAGAATCAGACCCCGCACGACTGCAATTAAACGTGGCAGCCAGCCGCCGCGCGGCACCGTCTCCCAGCGGATGTCCCGAAACAGCAGCGGGAACACGCCAAATATCCAGTGCAGGACGCTCCGCACAACCTCGCCCGCGTACTCACCTAAGCCCGCCAGTCGGATCTGACCCGAAGGTGTCCGCGCCGCCCCGACACCCAGGCAGCAGACCAGACCCCAAAGGTCCAGCGCCCGCAGTGTTCCCGAGTCGCGCCAGGCGAAGCATCCGGCAAGAACAAGCGCCGGCATCGCAAGCCAGAGGCCTTCTCCAGACAGCCTAAACGCCGAGCGCCGGGCCAGCAGCCAGAAGATGCCGAGCAAAAGGCCCACCCAGAGCAGGACGTTCAGCCCCCAGGGCGTCGCCCGCAGCAGCGCATCCCCCGCCATTCCCATCCCAAGCGCCGCCGGCAGCAGTCCTAGTCCCAGCCGTGTTGTCTGTGTCATCGTTTATTTCCTCCTGAGTTGAACTATACCATAAAGTACTTTGCAATTAAAAGTATAACGCAAAAAATCTTGTTTTTCGCATTTCGTGATACAATAGCTCTATGATCGCAGAGGAAACTCCACCCGTTATAGAAGTCCCGGTGATGACGCGCGTGAATCGGACCGAGGAAGCGCGGCGGCAGGTCAAGCAGCGGCGCGTGAACCGGCTGGAAAAGCGCTGGTGGAATCGGCGTTTAATCAATTTGTTTATTCTCTGGCACGCCTTCGCGCTCTTTATGTGGCTGATGCCCGCCAACAGCGCCATCGTTCAGGCATTCGTCGGCGTGGTCCGGCCTTACATGGTCATCACGGCGTTCGCGCAAAGCTGGAGCATGTTTTCGCCGAACCCCGACAAGATGGACGTGTATCTGGAAGCGAAAATCACCTATGCGAACGGCCAGACAAAGTCCTGGGAGTTCCCGCGCATGGTGCATTACGGCTATGTCAAGCGTTATGAAGAAGAGCGCTGGCGCAAGATGACCGAGAATGTGACCCACGGCAGCAACCAGAACCTCTGGCCGATGATGGCCCGCTATGCCGCCCGTGTCAACGACTCCGACCCGCATAACCCGCCGGTGCGCGTCGCGCTGATCCAGCATTCACGCCTGATCCCGCCGCCCGGCCAAGCCATCCCGCCATACACCGTCTCCCCACTTCGCAGCGGAACCCAGCCGTCCGTTACGATGATCCGTCCGGGGGATTTACTCCGATGACTTCGGAAGAGACGACACTGATCGAGCGCCTGCGCGGCAAGGCGCAGGCGGAGAAAGCGCCGGGCCGGCAGCCGGCGGCGACGCCCACACAGATTGACGCGGCGGAAGCGCGGCTGAAGCTGCGGCTTCCCGTGCTGCTTCGAGAAATCTACACTGAGATCGGCTCCAGTGGCTTCGGCCCCGGCGACGCCGGCCTGCGCCCTCTCGCTTCCGCCCTCTTGCCGGGCAGACTTTACCCGCTCTGCGACTGGGGCAGCGGCATTCTGTCGGCGCTGGACTGCACAATGCCCGACGCACCCGTGATCCGCATTGACCCGAACATGCCGAAAGCCGACGTGCCAATGCGTGTTCCCGCCCCGCTGCATTTTGACCGCGCCGCCGAAGTCAAACAAGCCTGCTGGATTGAGTCGCCGTCTTTCGCGCAGTGGCTCACCGACTGGCTCGACGGCCAGCCCCTCTTTTACGCCGCTTACCGGGGCGCAGACGACGAAGATGACGACGACATGGACGACGAGGAAGAAGACGGCGAGGCAGAAGATTAAAAAGTTATGGCACCGGCACTTCCAGTGCCGGTGTCACAACGGTGCCGGTATCTTTTTCTATCGGGTACACTCTCCTTATGGCAACCGCGAACAATTCAGACGAACGGTTTCAATTTTCCGGCTTCGGCACCAGCCCGGACGCGAAAGACACTGACGGCGTCTTTCTGCTGGTCATCTCACACGAAGGCAGCTTGACCGCTGCCGCGTATGCGACGGAAGCCGGCGCGATGGACGCGGCATTTGAGTATCTGGAAGGCGAATGGGACCCCGGCGATGAGCGCGGCTCGGCGGACGACCGCTTTCTTCGCGCCCAGGAGTTCTTGTCTGCCGAAGGCGGCATCATGGAAATCATTCCCAGCCCGATCTATGGAAGCTAAACTATTGGCAGCAGAACTCGGTCCGATTGACCCCGGCACGCGCATCGGCCATGTGCATCTGAAAGTGGCGGATTTGGAGCGCTCGCTGCGCTTCTACCGGGATGTGCTGGGCTTCGAGGTCACGCTGCAGATGGGCAGCAGCGCGGCATTTTTATCCGCCGGCGGCTACCATCACCATTTAGGGCTGAACACCTGGGAAAGCGCCGGCGGCAAGCCGCCCCCGCCGGGAACCACAGGACTGTACCATGCCGCGATTGTCTACCCAACCCGCGCGGCGCTGGCTGATGCTCTGCGCCGCCTTGTTGCCGCAGGCATTCCGCTAGAGGGCGCGAGCGATCATGGTGTCAGTGAAGCCTTATACCTGCACGACCCGGACGAGAACGGTGTCGAGCTGTACTGGGACCGTCCGCGCGAAGAATGGCCCCGCGCTGCAGACGGCAGCCTCACAATGTACACGCGCCGGCTGGACTTGAACAGCCTGCTGGCAGAAGCAGTGCAGTAGCAAAAGCCACGGGTTAGAAACCCGCAGCACTTTTTTTGCGGCGCTTTTTTCCAATCGCCACTTTTAGGGTTGACAAACAAGCAGGCCAGCGGCTATACTCTTGCCGTTCCCGCCCCGGCAGAGGATCAAGTTTACTAATTTAGCGGAAGGAGTCAGCAGATGAAGATGTACCAAACAATCACAGCCAATGGAATCAAAGCCACTGCCAATGGTACGTCTCGCCGCACCGTCGCCGTCACGCTGACTGCCGCTCCGCACTGCCCGAAGCCTCCAGGGAGGAAGCGCCGCTTCTAACGACACTAGAACCGCGTTCCTCTCCAAAGGCTTCGAGCTTCCCGCGCATCTCCAAAATGGACACTGCGCCCGGCAAGTCCGAAGCCTTTTTTATGTCGAATACGTTCAAGCAAAGCAGTGCGAGTAGTTGAAAACTACGCGCTAGGTGCGGCACTCTTCGAGTGGAAGAGAAGCCATTCGGGTCTGATCTCACGTCCGCAGGACGCTTAACCGAGCGAGTGGTTTTCAACTACTCGTCTTTCGTACTCTAGCAAGGACAATACATGGCGACGATTGAAACACAGCACGCAGCTCCTTTGGAGCAGAATGAAGCCGAAACACTGATCCGGCTGACCGCCGACTTCGGGCCGAACGGCAGCTTCGGCAGCCGCGATTTAGTGGTCACGCGCGACGCCGTTCAAGTGCTGGAGCCGAGCGGCGCTTTGGCGTTCCAAATGCCAATCGCCGAAATCCAAACCGCCCGCAATGAGCCGCTTGTGGGCGGCGGGCGGCTGGAAATCACGGCGAAAAACGGCGATATTATTCCCGTGGTAACCTACTCGCAGACAGTCGCCGCCCGGTTCAGCGAAGCCGCACGAGGTATTGAGCAGCTTGCCAAAAGCGAGCCGTTCCAGATCAATCTCAAAGAAGAGCGGACCCACTGCCCAAAGTGCAGCCGAATACTGCCCGAAAAAGACGGCATCTGCCCAGCGTGTGTCAACCGGACCAAGACCATGTGGCGGATCGGGAAGTTTTTGCTGCCGTACAAGATGCAGGCAGCGACGCTGGCGCTGCTGTCTTTGCTGACGACCGCCCTGAGCATCGCGCCGCCGCTGATCCAGCGCAATTTGATTAACCGTGTGCTGGCGCCGCCGAAAGGGCATCACACTCACCCCGAGCTGCTGCTGCCGCTAATGGGTGCATGGCTGGCGATTTTGGTGTTCGGCGTCGGAGTCCAGATCCTGAATGGCCGCACGGTCGCGTTTCTCGGCGGCAGCATTGCAGCGGACTTACGCGCTCAGTTGTACCGCTCGATTGAGTTTTTGCAGCTCAGCTACTTTGACAAAAAGCAGGTCGGCGCGATTACGAGCCGTGTGACGCAGGACACCGACCGGGTGTGGGGCTTTCTGACCGAAGGCGTCCCGTATTTTCTGATTAACGGCCTGCTGCTGCTGTCCATCGCCGGATTTTTGATCACGGTCAACTGGAAGCTGACGCTCTGCATTCTTGCGCCGATCCCTGTCGTGGTCGCGATCGGCGGTATCTTCTGGAAGTCCGTTGCTCAATTGTTCACGCGGGTCGGCCAGAAATGGGCCAGATTTCACATTCATCTGAATGAGTCTTTGACAGGCATTCGCGTCGTCAAAGCATTCGCCCAGGAAGACTACGAGAACGCCAAGTTTACGGTGCGGAACGCCGAGCTGCGCGACGCCGGCATTGCGGGGGACACGCGCTGGAACACGATTTTCGGCTTTATGTCCCTGTTTGTCGGCATGGGGGCGCTGATTAACTGGACTGTCGGCGGCTGGATGGTCTACAAAGGCCAGATGAATTTAGGCGACTTCTGGCTTTTTAATGCCCTGATTGCTCAGATCTACGGCCCGCTGGCTTGGTTTGCCCAGGTCAACAACTGGTTTTCGCGGGCAATGGCCGGCGCGGAGCGCATTTTTGAGGTCATGGACACCGAGAAAGAAAATTATGTCCTGGCGGAAATCCCGCACCATGCGATTGAAGGCGAAGTTCAATTCGAAAACGTCCGGTTTGGCTACGACAAGTCCAACCCAGTCATCAAGGGCCTGACGTTTACGGCAAAACCCGGCGAGATGATCGGCCTGGTCGGCAAAAGCGGCGCAGGCAAGTCCACCACGATCAATTTATTGTGCCGGTTTTATGAACCCGATGCCGGAACACTCAAGATTGACGGCATTGATTATACGCAGATGAGCTTGCAGGATATGCGCCGCCAGATTGGGATTGTCTTGCAGGAGCCATTTCTGTTCAACGGCACTGTCGCCGAGAACATTGCCTACGGCAAGCCGAGTGCATCATTTGAGGAAATCATGGAAGCCGCCAAAGCCGCCAATGCCCACTCGTTCATTCTGGCAAAGCCCGACGGCTACGACACGATGGTCGGCGAGCGCGGGGCCAAGCTGTCCGGCGGCGAGCGCCAGCGCGTTTCCATCGCCCGCGCGATCCTGCACGACCCGCGCATCTTAATTTTGGATGAAGCGACTTCGGCGGTAGATGTCGAGACCGAAAAGCAGATTCAGGAGGCCATCGGCAGACTGATCAAAGGCCGGACGACGTTTGCCATCGCCCACCGCCTGTCGACGTTAAGAAACGCCGACCGCTTGATTGTTTTAGACGGCGGCAAAATCTCGGAAATGGGCACCCATGCCGAGCTGATGGAGAAAAAAGGCGACTTCTTCAAGCTGGTAGAAACCCAAAGCCAAGTCACGCAGATTTTAGGTGCGGTTTAGCGCCAAGTAGGGTTGTAGGGGCGAAGCTTGTCTTCGCCCTCTTTGCCGAACGCAGTTTACAAACAAAACGCAGTTTTGGAAAGAGCTGAAAAGAATAGAAGGGCGAACACAAGGTTCGCCCCTACAACATTCGGAATATAGAACCCGCAATGGAGCGGAAAACTTATGTCACTTGTCGAAGAAAAACCAACTCAATCGCAAGACGTGTACGCAGCCGTACCAGTGCTGGCGGAGAAGCCGGCGTCGCTGTGGCGCAACGCCGACTACCTGCGGCTCTGGTCGGGGCAGGTAGCGTCGTCTATCGGAAGCCAGGTGTCGGGGCTGGCCCTGCCGCTGCTGATTCTCGCGCTAACCCATTCGCCCGCCAAAGCCGGCGGGCTGGCTGCCCTGCGCGGGCTGCCCTACCTGCTGCTGTGCCTTCCCGCCGGGGCGCTGGTAGACCGCTGGGACCCGCGCCGGGTGATGCTGGTCTGCGACACGGGCCGGGCGCTGGCGCTGGCGTCGGTTCCGATTGCGCTGGCGCTGGGCCATCTGAGCTTGGTGCAGCTTTGCGTCGTGACAGTGGTGGAAGGCACGCTGTTTGTGTTCTTTAATCAGGCCGAATCGAACTGCCTGGTGCGGGTCGTCACCAAAGAACAGCTCAGCGCAGCAGTCGCGCAGAACGAGTCGGTTTATGGAATCTCGGGGCTGCTGGGGCCGTCTTTAGGCGGCCTGCTGTACAGTATTGGTCAGGGCATCCCGTTTCTGACAAACGCGGTCACTTATGCGCTTTCGGTCGTGGCGCTGCTGCTGCTGCGCTCGGATGTGCGTCCGGCCCCGCGCCCTGATGGCCCTGCGCCGCATTTGGGGCGGGAGATTTTGGAAGGCTTGCGCTGGCTGTACGCGCACCAAGTCATCCGGTTTCTGGCTGTTTTGACCGGCACTCTGATGTGCTGCTGCGCCGGGTGGGCGCTGATTTTGATTGTGCTGGCCCAGCATCTGGGGGCGACGCCGTGGACAATCGGCCTGCTGACAGGAACCGCCGGAGCTGGCAGCGTTCTAGGCTCGCTGCTGACTGTGCGGATGCAGAAGCGGTTCAAGTTCGGGCCGCTGATGATCGGGTCGGCGTGGATCTGGGCGCTGACCTGGCTGCTGTTCGCGTGGACGCCGACGCTGGCGGCTCTTGGCCTGGTCACCGCCCTCAGCTCGGTGATCGTGCCGATTTACTTGACGACGCAGTATGCGTACCGGCTGAAGCAGATTCCCGACCATTTGCAGGGCCGGGTCAACAGCGTCTTTCGGCTGATCGCCTTCGGCAGCGGTCCGATTGGACTGGCGCTCACAGGCGTCCTGCTGCAAAAGCTCGGCCCAGCGATGACGGTTCTGATCACGTTCGCACCGCAGATTGCACTGTGTTTCGCGGCGACGTTCCACCGGCCACTTCGGGCCGAGTAAAGGAGACAAGATTGGCTGAAGCCCCGGAATGAGATCCTGGGCTGAGCAGCCCTTCGGCTGGTTGTCCTGCGGACAAAAGAGCCAAAGCGTTGTAATCATTGACTTGTTTTCTGTCCGTAGGACAGCCGGCGCGAAGCGTCCTTCAGCCCAGGGTTTTAACCCTGGGCCGCTCAGGAGACCCACACCATGACAGCATTCGACATTCGCCCGTTCCGAGACGAAGACCGGGAAGCAGTTATTGCAGGCCGCAACAAGGACCGTCCGGCGCATCATCAAAGCACCGTCGCCGAATGGGAACGCAATGATGCCCAGAAGTCGGCGGGCGAAGTGAGCCTGCGGCTGTGCGTCGGTGAACCCGCAGCGGCCTACCTGAGCGTCGTGGATCGCAGCACCACACCCCGGCGCAAGCCGGGCGTCTGCGGCTTTGACCTCTGGGTCGCGCCCGAGCAGTGGAGCGAGGAGTTGGCGGACGCGCTTTATGAGAAAGCCGCCGAGTTTGCCCGCTCGCGTGACTCAAAGCGGCTGACAACGTACCTCACGCTTTACACGGCCGACAATCTTCTCGTGCCGTTTCTGACGCAGCGCGGGTTCACCGAAATAGACCGCATTGTCCCCGTCATGCTGGATTTGACGGCATTCGACCCAGGCAGGTTTCCGTCACCTGCGCCGGCCGGCATTCGGTTCTTCTCGTATGCCGAAGCGGGTGACACGGACGAAAACCGGCGCAGGCTCTACACACTGGGAGCTGCGCTTGACCAGGATGTTCCCAGCAACGACGGTCATGGAGAGCCGCCGCCGTTTGAGGAATGGCAGAAGCGGTTTATCCGGCCTGAGCATGACCCCAACACCCTGATGCTGGCAGCAAGTGACAACGGCGAATGGATTGGCTTCAGTCAGCTTGGGTTTCAGGAATTCACCAACATAGCATGGACATTTATGACCGGCGTTCGGCGCGAGTACCGCGGCCTGAGCATCGCGTATGCCCTGAAGCTGAAAACGATTGATGCCGCCCTTGCGCGGGGCTGCCCGCTCATCTTGACCGAGAACCATGAGGACAACGCCCCGATGCGGGCCATCAACCGAAAGCTGGGTTTCGTTCCCGATGCCCCTGCCGTCAGTTACGGCAAAGATATGGAGGAGACAGAGCATGGCGGAGATTATAATACGCCCGTTTCGAGACGAAGACAGGGAAGCGATTGTTGAGCGCCGCAACAAAGGCCGCCCCGCGCACCATCAAGGGACTGTCGCCGAGTGGGAGCGCAGTGATGCTAGGGCACCGGAAGGCGAGGTCCGGCTGAAACTGTGCGTCGGCGACCCTGCGATTGCATTCCTGAGCGTTGTTGATCAAGAAACGGCAGCTTGGCGCAAGCCCGACACCTGCCGCTTCAATCTATGGGTGGCGCGGGAGCATCGAAATCAGGGCATCGGCAGTCTGCTTTATGCGGAAGCGGTCAGGTTCGCTCAGGAGCGCAAGGCGAAGAAGCTGACGACATCGGTGACGTTTTTCGAGACCCCGGAGCCAGCCGAGCGCTTTTTGGCAAAGCGCGGGTTTTCCGAAGTAGACCGCGAAGTGCCTGTGGTGCTGGACCTGACGACGTTTGACCGGGTGAAGTTCATCTCACCTGCCCCGGCCGGCATTCACTTTATGTCCTACGCCGAGGTCGGCGACACACCCGAAAACCGGCAGAAGCTGTACGCCCTGATGACGCGGCTGGACCGAGACATCCCGACCAACGATGTCATGCCTGAAAGTCCTCTGTTTGAGCAGTGGGTCAAAGATCTGGACACGCCGGAATGGGACTCAAACGCACTGCTGCTGGCGGCAGATGGCAGCGGCGAATGGATTGGCTTCAGTCAGCTTGGGTTCCAGGAAGGAACCAACATAGCCTGGACATTCATGACCGGCGTTCTGCCGAAGAACCGGGGCCAAGGCATTGCCTACGCTCTCAAGCTCCGCACCATTGATGCAGCACAGGCGCGAGGCTGCCCGCTGATTACAACAGAAAACCACGAGGACAACGCGCCGATGCGGGCGATTAACAAAAAGCTCGGCTTCGTTCCCGACGCCCCCGCAGTCAGCTACAGCAAGGGTATTTAAGAGTCCAAAAAGGAGACACGACATGACAGCGTACACTATTCGTCCGTTTCGTGATGATGACCGGGAAGCGATTACGGAAATCGGCAACCGCGACCGGCCCAAGCACCGGCATAATACCGCTGCTGCCTGGGCACGGCGCGATAAGCTCCGCAAGCCGCAGCTTGTAGACATCCGGCTCTGCGCCGCCGACCCGGAAACGGACCGGGCCATCGCGTTTCTGGGCGCGTCCGACCTGAACACGACAAACTTCAAGATGACCGACGTTTGCGAGTTCGACATCACCGTAGACCACGCGCAGCGCAATCAAGGCATCGGCACGGCGCTGTATGACCTTGCGGCGTCATTTGCCCAGGAGCGCGGCGCAAAGCGCATGGTGTCCGGCTTTCGCGAATGGACGCCCGACGAACCCGCGATTGCGTTTCTCCAGAAGCGCGGCTTTGCCGAGCAGGAACGCGAAACTCCGTCTTATTTGGACTTGACAGCATGGGATGAATCGCCGTTCTTAGGCTCGCTCGGTCAGGCGGCGGCTTATGGCGCACGGATTTTCTCGTATGACACGGTGGAAGACACGGAAGAAAACCGGCGGAAGCTGTACGAGCTGGATGTCGCGCTGATCTACGACATCCCGCGCCGCGACGAGCAGCCGTTCACGATGGAGCCGTTTGAAGACTATGTCGAGTCGGTCATCGAGCGCCCCGAGTGGCGTCCCGAGCTGCAGCTCATCGCTGAGAAAGACGGCGAATGGATCGGCAAATGCCATGTTGTGCCGAAGCTGGAGTCCCCGGAAGTCGGAATGCAGTGGCTGACGGGAGTCATGAAAGCCCACCGGGGCCACGGCCTCGCGACCGCGCTCAAAGTCCGCACCTACGAACGCGCCCGCGCCGCCGGCGTCGAAGTGATGACCACCGAAAACCACGCCGACAACGCCCCGATGCTCGCCATCAACACCAAGTTCGGCTTCATCCCCGAACCCAGCGTCGTCGTCTACAACAAAGTTCTGCATGAATGAAATGCGGCGTGAGTAGCCATGAAGCGAAAGAAGACACGCCTTGAAAGCGTTGAGATGCTGAAGCAGGTACAGGAAAGACTGCGGCAGGAACCGCCGGGTATCGGTGGATACGCGGCGGCTGAAGCCGCGCAGGCGGCTTGGAATGAAGCGAGAAATGCTTGGCAAAACTCTCCGATGAACTCCCAAGCGCACCTTGTCGGCCTTGAGATCAGGGAGCGGTATTGGGCCAGCATCAGCTGCGCTTATCCACGCAGTTTTTCGAGGAGTCAGGACCAGCTTCGTGCAAGCGACCCGGCAGGACTAGAGGATGCCGTTGGTTTTCTGGAAGCGGACCCGATCTTCGACGGCACCGGGTGGCGCAAGGAGTATTTAGTCCGGCTGATACGAGACGTAGAAGTTACTGCGGATTATATTCTGCGCCTCCAAGCTGTTATCCTAGGCGTTGTAGACCAGCGCGACGGGCGGGAGTTTCGCGCCTACTGCCGATTAGCCTGCAAAGTAGATGCGCCCGAACTGCGGGAGCAACTGTCGCAGCGACTGCTTCGTAATGACCCTGCTGTCCGGCGGCGGGCGCGATGGGTTTTAGAGGCACTGGCACAAAAAGACAGCATGGAAGTAGCGAAGAGACAGAAGGAAAAAGATTAGGAGGGCGGCGAGCAGCGCCCCTACAATGCATCCTATTCTTCGTCCGCGAAGGCAGACGTTAGGCGCTTCGCCCCACAGCGTAGAACTTCAGTTCCACGCTTTCTACACGGTTTATTATGATGCGACAGCAGATCAACCGAAAATCGACGCCGCAGGTTGTCGGCGGGCGGGTACAAAAGAAGAACAACCCGGAATGGACGGCGAACTATTACACGACTGCCCCGTCGTCGCTGGTCATTGACCGGCAGCGGCCCGGCAAAGGCTACCGGCATCTGCTGTTGCAGCGCGACATTGAGGCGTTCATTCGTCTGCTGCCGGACTGGGCGGAATTGTCACGCGGCTTAAATGCTATTGTGCTGGCTCCGGGAGAGCGCAGCACGAATGGGTGGCACACGCCCGGCGTCGTCGGTGTCTGCGCCTGGGAAACAGACTTGTGGATTGACTACGCCGCGTCGCATTACGAAGACCACAAAGAAGTTTTAGACCGGCTTGGTATCCGAAGCCACGAGATCAAAAATGGGGTGATGTGCGAGTTTACGGAAGCGCAGGCGCAGGCCTATCAGCTTCTGCATATTTTGCTGCATGAGCTGGGGCACCATCACGACCGGATGACGACCAAGTTTCAAGTCCGGGCCAGCCGGGGCGAGCCGTACGCCGAAAGCTACGCGCTGGCGTATGAGGCACGGATTTGGGAACAGTATCAGGAAGCGTTTGGCGGGTTCTAGGGCATACGGGGCTGAACCCCCGTGCTTCAGAAAAGCAAATCCCCGCCTGCGCGGGCATCGGGATTCTTCGCCCGCGACGGCGGGTGCTTGCACTTTTAAAGCACGGGGGTTCAGCCCCGTGTCTTCTCTTTAGAACTGAAAGACGATGGCAGACCAAAAGACGGCTTTAATGTGGTTTCGGCGGGATTTACGGCTCACGGACAACACGGCGCTTTACCACGCGCTTCGCGAGAACGATCAAGTCACCGGCGTGTTTGTGCTGGATGACGCGATTCTCAGGGCGCGGGACATCGGCGCGGCCCGGACGGCGTTCCTGTTCGGGTCGCTGCAATCGCTGAACGCCGACTTGGAGGCGCACGGCGGGCGGCTGATTTTGCGCTACGGACACGCGCCGGAGCAGGAGCTGAGAACGCTGGCGGCGGAGACCGGCGCGACGGCGCTGTACTTTAACCGCGATTATACACCGTACAGCACGGAGCGCGATGAGCGTGTCACCGCAGCCCTTGACGCGGCAGGCGTAAGCGTTGTCAGCTACGATGATGCGCTTATTGCGCCGCCCCAAAATATCGTGGACCCGCGAAACGGCGAGCCGTTTGTGACATTTACGCCGTTCAAGCGGGTCTGGGAAACGCGGGTGCGGGTCGGCGCACGTCTCGGCATCACGCCGCTGCTGGGCAAGATGAAGCTTGGGGTCGCGCCGCTGTCCGCGCCATTGCCGGCTTTGGAAGACTTCGGGCTGCACCTGACCCAGACCATCTTTGCCGCAGGCGAAGCGGCGGCTCAAGCCAGCTTGCGGGCATTTGTAGGGAAAAGCCTCCACGCTTACGCCGACAACCGGGACAACACAGGCGATGAAGAAAGCACATCGTCGCTGTCGGTGCATCTGAAGTACGGAACGCTGTCGGTGCGGGACTGCTGGCGCGAGGCGCAGCGGCTCGGCGGGCGCGGCGCGGTCAAATGGCAGGACGAGCTGGCCTGGCGCGACTTCTTCAACACCCTGCTCTGGCACCACCCAGCCATGCTCAAAAAGGCTATCCAGCCCGCGCTGGCCGCGATGCGCTTTGACCAGAACGACGAGTATTTGGCCCGGTGGAAGTCCGGCACGACCGGATATCCCTATGTGGATGCCGGCATCCGGCAGATGCTCCAAATCGGCTGGATGCACAACCGAACCCGTCAAATCGCGGCGTCGTTCCTGTGCAAAGATTTGCTTCTAGACTGGCGCGTCGGGGCCGAGTACTATATGCAGGAGCTTGTTGACGGCGACTGGGCTTCCAATTACGGCGGCTGGCAGTGGGTCGCCGGAACCGCGCCGGACCCCAACGGTAATTTTCGAATCTTCAACCCTGTCGCCCAGCAGCGCCGTTATGACCCCAATTTCATCTACTGCCGCCGCTGGATCCCCGAGCTTGACACAAGCGCTTATCCAAAGCCGATGGTAGACCACGCCCGCGCCGGGGAAGAGTTCATCAAGCGCTTCCAAAAAGCCTACGGGCCGCGTCAAGGGCAGCGGCGACGATAAAAAGCCCCCCAGCCCCCAATAATGGGGGAGCAATACGGATAAGCGAACGCAGCAAGAGGGCGCGTCTCGCCGCGCTCCTACGGTCTGCCTCTGACTCCCCCATTATTGGGGGCTGGGGGGACTCCTACTCATTCGCAAGTGGAGAAACACGCCATGCCCGAACCTGACCCGCAGACACTGAGACTTTTCTATGAACCCAAAGACCGGCTGCGGCTGACCATTGATGGCGACCGGTCCTACCACACGGTCAAGCCCGCGTGGGCCGCGCCGCTGTCCCGGCCCGGCCAGTATCTGGCGCTGCTGGACGGCAAAGGTGCTGCGATTGTGACGCTTCCCGACCCCAGCGTCCTGCCGCCCGACTCGCTGGCAGCCGCCACCGAAGAGCTGCGGCGGCGTTACTTGACGGCCACGGTCCGGGCCATTGTCCATGCCAAGCAGGAGTTCGGGGCCACTTACTGGAGTGTGCAGACCGACCGGGGCGACCGCGACTTTGTGACCCAGAACTTGCAGGAAAATGCGATCTGGCTTTCGCCGACCCACTTGCTGCTGCTGGACGTGGATGGCAACCGTTTCGAGATCACCGACACAGAGGCGCTTGATCCGGTCTCCCGCAATTATGTGGCGACAATTTTGTAGGGGCGAACACAAGGTTCGCCCCGACGGTGTACACTTTCTCTTGACACTTTCCCCTTCTCTTCGGGTACACTCAGGCTGCTTTGAACACTCTTTCAGCGTAGAAACCGAGAAAACCACTCTATGAGCCATCGTATTTACAACTTCAGCGCCGGGCCTGCCATTCTGCCGGAACCTGTTTTAGAAGAAGCGGCGCAGGCCGTCCGCGAGATTGACGGAACGGGAATGTCCCTGCTGGAAGTCAGCCACCGGGGCAAAACCTATGAAGCCATCCATGCCGACGCCGAGACGCGCCTGTTAAGCGTTCTGGGGCTGGACCCGGCTGAGTACGCCACACTGTTTTTGCAGGGCGGCGCGAGCCAGCAGTTTGCGATGATCGCGCAGAACTTCCTGAAGCCCGGCGTCCCCGCCGATTACATTGTCAGCGGCGATTGGGGCGCAAAGGCGCTGAAGGAAGCCAAGTTTTACGGCGATGCCCGCGAGGCGGCAACCTCTAAAGGTGAAGGCTACTCGGAAATCCCCAAAAGCTTTACCCGAACCCCCGGCGCACGGTATGTGCATATCACGACCAACAATACGATCGAAGGCACTGAGTATTTTGACCTGCCCGACACCGGCGACACGCCGCTTGTCGCCGATACGTCGTCGGACTTTCTGGCTCTGCGCCGCGATTACGGAAAGTTCTCATTCTTGTACGGCGGCGCTCAGAAGAACGTCGGCCCGGCGGGGGTCGTGCTGGCCGTCGCGAAGAAGTCGTTTCTGGCGACCGCGAACACCGACATCCCTAAGATCTACTCGTACCAGACGTTTTTGGAGAACCGCTCGCTGTTCAACACGCCGCCGACGTTTTCCATTTATGTCGTCGGCCTGGTCCTGAAATGGATCGAAGCCGAAGGTGGCTTGGAAGCGATTGAAGCCCGCAACAAGCGCAAAGCCGCTGTTTTATACAACACGCTGGATGAACTGACGCCGTTCTACCAGCCGACGGTGACGAATAAATCCGACCGGTCCTTGATGAACGTCACCTGGCGTCTGCATGACGCGGCACTGGAAAAAGAGCTGCTGCTGGAAGCTGAGAAAGCCGGCATGGACGGTCTCAAAGGCCACCGCAGTGTCGGCGGCTTCCGCGCCTCCATCTACAATGCGTTTCCCGAAAAGGGCGTCCAGGCGCTTTCCGACCTGCTCCGCGATTTTGCCGGGCGCAAAGGATAAGAATTACAAGGACAACAGCCATGACAGTCACATTGACACCGGACATCGAAACGCGCCTGCGAACCTACGCCGAAGAACAAGGGCTGGTCCCGGAACAGGTTCATAACGCCGTGCTATCTCGTGCTTAGAGGAAGCCGAAGCCGAGTTTCGGGACACGCTGGCGGGCTTAGACCAAAGTGTTAAGGACTACAACGCCGGGCGTTGGATTACATCCGAAGAGATGAGCCAGCAACTAAAAGCGCACGTCGCAGAAATCCGCGCTGCTCAAGAGGCAAAGGCGTAATGGGTGAAGAGGTAAGTGCAGAAGACGATTCCATTCCCGTTTATGCTGTTCGCCTCACGAGTGCCGCTGTGGAACAAACCAGAGCAGCATTCTTCTGGATCAATGATAATGCTGGGATCAATGCGGCGGACGAATGGCAAAGCGGCATAAACGGAGTATGGGCTTCGTTAGCAACTTTGCGTTTATCGCTGCCCGGTCGCAGACGAGGGTCGATTTTATCAGAAGAAGCATCCTGGTCCGCCGCTGCGCGTCTTTTTGTACCGGCACGGACGCAGCACCTGGCAGATTTTGTTTACGATCCACGAGGCGGAAGGCAAGGATCAAGCGTATGTCAAGCTGCATCAGCTTCGCAGCGCCGCACAAAAGCCGCTGACGAAGCGGCCGGATGAAGAATAAAGAAGGACAATTTTCGTGACCCATTCTCGTTTCTACTCCCATGCTTCGTTGACACTCCTGCTCTGCCTCAGTGCTGCCGGGGTGCAGGCGCAGGCCCCGCCGGTGGCGCTGCCGGCTCCAACCCAAATCCAAACCGGCCAGATCAACAGCACTAAAATTAAGATTACGAAGCTGGCGGATCTGCCGCCGCATACCTACGCGGTCTCGGGCAAAGCCGCCGACTTCGTCAAAAACGATGCTGCCGTGGCGGCCCTGGCGCGGCAGGTGGAAGCGGACGTGCAGCACGATTTGGCGGCTTATGATATTCAGGACAGGGCGACCCTGCGCGGCCTCTACGGGACGCTGACCACGACCGCCATGCTGCGCCGGGATTACCCCACGGCGCTGCTGGACATTCAGCAGGTACGAAGCAACACCGATAAGCCGCAGGAGAAGCTGACAAGCGGGCTGGTCCTGCAGGCGCTGATCACGTCCCTGCAATCCCCCGACGGCGATTTTTCCAAGACGCTGGAGTCGAATGTCCAAACCGCGCTCGAAGCGCTGCCCTATGACCAGGTGCAGGACAGCCTGAAGGCCAGCAAAGGGACGTATGAGATTATCACCGAGCCGCTGCTGCTCGGCGGCCTGTCGGCGGGCGTTGATCCGGTCATGCAGACCGGCACCATCAGCCAGGGCGTCGCCGACGGCCTGCTCGGCGCGGCGTTTACCGAGCGGTACATTCTGCCCAACAAAGCCGCCCTGCTGGCGGCCTACACTACAGTGGTCAACGCACATAAAACAGCCGTGAAGCAGGACATCTGGCCGGACCGGGATGTCACGCTTGCGCCGTCTTCCAGCCCGCTGGCTCCGAAGCTGCATCCGGTGCTGGTCGGCATCTGGGACAGCGGCGTAGATTTGAGTTTGTACCCATCGCACTCCTGGACCGATACGAACGGTACGCACGGCATCGCGTTCACGCTGCATTCGGACCCGTCAGCCGCCCTGCTGTACCCGCTGCCGGCGGAAGACCAGCAATATAAGAATTACTTAAAGGGCTTTGAAGACTTACAAGCAAACATAGATAGCCCTGATGCCGCCGCCGTCCGGGCGAAATTGGCGACGCTGTCCCAAGATCAAGTCAAGCCGTTTTTGGAAGGGCTGGGGCAGTACGGCAACTACGCCCACGGCACCCATGTCACGGGGATTGCCCTGCGCGGCAACCCGGCGGCGCATGTAGTCGTCAGCCGCATCACCTTTGACTACCATCTGATCCCCGAGATGCCGACTGTCGCCCAAGCCAAGAAAGACGCCGACGCGACCGTCACGTCCGTCAATTACTTCAAGGCGCACGGCGTCCGGGTCGTCAACATGAGCTGGGGCGGCGACCTCGCCTCGATTGACACGGCATTGGAACAGAACCACTTTGCCGGAACACCGACTGAACGCCGCGCACTCGCCAAACAAATCTACAACATCGGCTACTCGGAGCTGTATCAAGCGATGAAGGCCGACCCGACGACCCTGTACTGCATCGCCGCCGGCAACAGTGACAACGATGTCGAGTTCAGCGACGTGTTCCCGTCGTCGTTCAAGCTGCCGAACGTGCTGGTTGTCGGGGCCGTGGACCAGGCCGGTGACCAGACATCGTTTACGTCGTTCGGCAACGTGGACGTGTACAGCGACGGCTTTGAGGTAGACAGCTTTATTCCCGGCGGCGACCATGCCCGCCTCAGCGGCACCAGCATGGCTGCGCCGCAGGTCACCAATCTCGCTGCCAAGCTGTTCGCCGTCAAGCCATCACTCACGGTTGCCCAGGCCAAAGCCATTATCATCAGCACGGCAGACCCGCGCCAAGTCGGCGGAAAGACCGTGCGCTTGATCAACCCGAAGAAAGCTGTGCTGGCGGCGGAGCGGAAGTAGGAGGGTCCCCCCAGCCCCCAATAATGGGGGAGCAAGAGTTCGGAGGAAGCCGCTCTTGTCTTCTCATGCTCCCCCATTATTGGGGGCTGGGGGGACTCTTCTCAGGAGAAATCTGCTATGGAAGGCATGAACAACCGGCGATGGAGACAAATAACGCCAGAGCTTCATAACGCCAGAGCTTCAGCAGGTGGCGTGGCAGCTCAGAAGAGCCATGACACTGGCGGAGCAGGTTTTGTGGGAAGCTCTGCGAGACAAGAAGCTTGACGGCCTCAAGTTTCGGCGTCAGCATCCGGTGGAGCAGTTTATTCTCGACTTCTACTGTCCGCGATTCAAGCTGGTTGTCGAACTCGACGGCAGCGTTCACAACACAACTGCGGAGCAGGACGCCGCACGGACAGCACATTTAGAAGCGCACGGCTGCCAAGTCGTTCGGTTCTGCAACGAGGAAGTTTTGACGGCTTTGCCGTCTGTTTTGGAACGCATTGCATTTGCCGCAAACAAAGATACGGAGCAGACCCCCTAACCCCCAATAATGGGGGAACCGGAATAAGAGCAAAAACGCCTTTCCGGATTCTTTTCATGTTCCCCCATGATTGGGGGCTAGGGGGAATCTGTATCTTTTCACAAACAAAGGAGTTTATTTATGCCGAAGGTATTAGTTGCCGACCCGATTGCCGAGGAAGGCATCGAGATTTTAAAGCAGGCCGCCGAAGTCGATGTCAAAATCGGGCTGTCCAAAGACGAGCTTGCCGCAATTATCGGCGCGTATGACGCGCTGGCGGTGCGCTCGGAAACAAAAGTGACCGGGGACATCATTGCAAAAGCCGAGAAGCTGAAGATTATCGGACGCGCCGGAGTGGGCGTAGATAACATTGATGTCGAAGCGGCCACCAACCGGGGCATCTTGGTTGTCAACAGCCCGGAAGGCAACACGCTGGCGGCTGCCGAGCTGACTGTCGCCATGCTGCTGGCCCTAGCCCGCAATATCCCGCAGGCGGACGCCACCATGCGGGCGGGGCGCTGGGACCGCAAAAAGTTCATGGGATCGGAAATCTACGGCAAGACGCTGGGCGTCATCGGCCTCGGCAAGATCGGGCGCGAAGTGGTCAGCCGCCTGCAATCATTCGGCATGAGCGTTTTGGGCTATGACCCCTATTTGAAGCCCGAACAGGCCGACACGCTAGGCATCAAATTGGTAGAATTGGACACGCTCTACAAAGAATCCGACTATATCTCGGTGCATACGCCCAAAACCAAAGAAACGACCGGCATGATCAACGCCGAAAAGCTGGCCCTGATGAAGCCCACCGTCAGGATTATCAACTGCGCTCGCGGCGGCATCATTGACGAAGCCGCGCTGGCCGAAGCCGCAAAGGCCGGACGCATCGGCGGCGCAGCGATTGATGTCTACACGACTGAGCCGGTGCCTGCCGACAACCCCCTCTTGGGCATTCCGAGCATCATTACGACGCCGCATTTAGGAGCCAGCACCGAAGAAGCGCAAGTCAATGTCGCCATTGACATTGCCGAGCAGATTGTGGAAGTGCTGGCCGGGAAACCTGCCCGCGCCGCCGTCAACATGCCGTCGGTCTCTGCCGACATGCTGGGCCGCTTGCAGCCCTATTTAACGCTGGCCGAGAAAATCGGCAGCCTCCAGGCCCAGCTCACGTCCAGCCCGATCAGCGAGGTGGAAGTGGTCTACGCCGGCGACTTTGACCTGCCGACCGTGCATCTGACCCGCGCCGTGCTGAAGGGCCTTTTAGAGCCGGTCGTCGCCGAAAGCGTCAACTACGTGAATGCCCCGGCGATTGCGGCAAGTCGCGGCATCAAGATCACCGAAAGCCGGACTTCGGCGTCGGGCGACACCAGCGCAGTGCTGACCGTCAAGAAGAGCGGCGGGCCGGGTGGAACCGACCGCGAGATCAGCGGCGTGGTTTTGGGTAAAGACAACCTGCGTATCCTCACCATTGACGGTTACCGGGTGGATGTCCGGCCCACCGGCCCGATGCTGATCACGCAGCACACCGACCGGCCCGGCGTCATCGGCAAAGTCGGAACCCTGCTCGGCGACAATTCTATCAACATTGCCGGAATGCATGTCGGGCGCGAAAGCGAAGGCACCCGCGCCGTCATGGTCTTAAAGCTGGACACACCAACTTCCGACCCGCTGCTGGAACAAATCCGGCAGATTGATGGCATGGAAACCGCCCGTCTTGTCCAGTTGTAAAGCCACGCGGAAGCCCCGGATTTTAATCCGGGGTTCTTACGAAAAGAAAGTTATTTCCATGAAGAGCATCAGCTATTTCGTCCTCACCAGCGCTGTCGCCGCGGTTGCGTCCACTGCCGCCTACGCCGCGCCCGGCCCGGCGCTTCCCCTCATCGGCGGGCCGAACGCCATCACGGCAGGCGTGTTTATCCCGTCCAGCGGCGCAGCGAAAGGGGCCGGCGGCAACACCCAGCTTGACGTCGAGTTCCATTACGGCCTGCCGATCCCGAACCCGACGCCCCTGCGCGTCGTGCTGGGTTTAGGCGTTGAAACCGGCTCCAAATCCGGCAGCCATTCTACCGTGGTCCCGCTGACCGCCGGGCTGCAAGTCGGGGTCGGCGGCGGGGTCTACGCCGGCGCAGGCGTCGGCTACTACTTCCTCAACCAGCACCGCAACACCGGCTTTGACCAGCTTGGCACGACCAACAAAGCCGGCGGCTACGGCGAGCTAGGCTACGCCCTTCCCGGCGGCCTGCTCACGGTCAGCGCCAAATATCAAGCCGTCCAGCGTGCCGACGGCTTCATCCTTTCGGCAGGACTGCACTTCTAAGAAGCGTCCCCACCCGAATAATGACGGCTGGGGAAGTCTTCTTTGGCCTTAAGCATAAAAAGCCGCCCGTTCCAAATCAGGAACGGGCGGCTATTTCGATTTGGACCGTGCTTAATTGGCAAGCTCGGACTCTTTGGCGATGTCCACGCTTTCGCCGTCCAGCCAGAAGTGGGAGAACGGGCTGCGCTCCAGCGTTGTCGTGGACAGGTCTACATGCTCCTGGAGGCCGAGCAGGGCGCGGAACTCCAATGCACTGTCGCCGTCGGAGAAGCAGGCCAGATAATCCGTGCCTTCCTGCAGCAGGCAGATGAACTCGCCGGAGTCGATGTGCTGAAGCGCGTAAACGCGCTGCGTGGTGTCTATTTGCGAAATTGTATGTGTTTCGTTGGGTTTCATTTGTAAGGGTCTCGTTTTCTAGGTGGGCTTACGCTATTGTGTCAAGGGAAACCGAGCAAAGCATGGCTCCCGAGGTTTTTCTTGTTTTCTTACGGTTTTGTTTTACCCTGCCGTTCCTGGCATTAACCGTCCCGGCTAGAATCTGGGTGAACACGCGGTAAACAAAGTGGTTTGACAACCCGGCAGGCGATATGCTACACTGCCGCGTGAACTCACACTCTGCAATTCACCTGCCCGACCGGCAGGTCTATGTCTTTGACTTGGACGGCGTTCTTTATCTCGGCGACACGGCCATCCCCTATGCTGCCGACGCCGTCAACCGGCTTTTAGAGACCGGCAAGCGGGTCTACTTTCTGACCAACAATTCCGGCAAAACACGCGCCGACTACAAGCAGAAGCTGTCCCAGGTCAACGGCCTCGACATTCCCGAGTCAACAATCTTCACGTCCGCCTATGCGTCTGCCCTGTACCTAAAACAACGCGGGGCCGCCGGACGTTCCGTGTTCGTCATCGGCGAGCCGGGCCTTGCTTCCGAGCTGACAGCCGCCGGCATGGCCGCCGTTACCGAGCCGGACACTGTGGACATCCATGACATTGACTACGTTGTGGTCGGCATTGACCGAAAGTTTACCTACGACAAGCTGCGCTTCGCTCATGCGGCCATCATGCGCGGCCATGCCCAGTTTATCGCCACCAACCGGGACTCGACCTTCCCCATGGAGACCGGCGAGATCCCCGGCGGCGGCTCCCTTGTCGCCGCCCTTGCCACGGCCACAGGCCGCGAACCGGTCAACATCGGCAAGCCGGAAACCCATGGATACGAAGCCATTCTCGCCGACGCCAAAGTGACCGCCGCCGACAGCGTCATGGTCGGTGACCGCCTGGACACGGACATCGCCGTCGGCAGACGCGCCGGCGCCTACACCGTCTTGGTGCTGACCGGCGTCACTTCTCCCGACAAAGCCCATTCCGCGCCGCCCGAATGGCGTCCTGACCGGATTATCGGCGACCTGCGCGAATTAGATTAGGTTTTTTTAGTGGGAAAAGAAGAGACCTCACCTGCCGACCAGTCGGCGGGTGAGGTCTCGTTTCTTGATAGTGACTTTACCCCAGATATTCCGGGTGCTGGGCCGTGCTGTCGAAGTGCGGCGTGGTCTTGAACAGCTCCGTCGAGCCGTTTGCGGCCGCAAGCTGGGTACGGGACAGAAGCGACGCAATCTGAGTCTGGGTGAGGGGCTGGAACGTCCGGGCGGCGGTGAGCGCCTGCTCCAAAATCTCCATGCGGTCAATGCCGGTGATGACTACCGAGACCGGCATCGTCATGGAGTAATGCAGCATCTCAATCGGCGTGGACAGCTTGTCGGCCAGGACTTTGTCTAAGATGAAGTGGTCGCCGAACGTCTTCATGCCGAGAACGCCAATTTTGCGCTGGACTAAAAGCGGGACAACAGTCTGGGTGAAGCTGCGGAAGTGGGCGTCCATGACATTGATCGGCATCTGCACCGTGTCAAACCGGAAGCCGTGCGCGTCGGCCACTTCCAGCATCCGGCGATGGACCAGCGGGTCTTTATGGCCGGTGAAGCCGATAAAGCGCACTTTGCCGGCCTGCTTCGCCGCAATCGCGGCTTCTAACGCGCCGTCTTTCGCGAAAATGCGATCCGGGTCTTCCATCCGCAGAATCTCATGGAACTGGATCAAATCTACATGGTCGGTCTGAAGGCGGGTCAGGGATTGATTAAGCTGGCTGTCAAACGACGACCGGCTGCGCCCGTCAATCTTGGTCATCAAAAAGACTTTTTGCCGGTAACCGCCCTGCGCCAGCGCCTTGCCCATGCGGACTTCGGAGTTGCCGTTGTTGTAGTCCCAGGAATTGTCCATGAAGTTGATGCCGCGATCAATGCCTGTGTGCATCAGCTTGATCCCTTCGGCATCGGTGTCCGGCTTGCCGATATGGAAGCCGCCCATGCCGACCAGCGACACTTCTTCGCCGGTAGACCCAAGCTGCCGGTACGGCATGTCGCCGCGCCGTGTGGAGGGTGGAGTCGGCAGTGTGCCGGGCGGCACGGGCTGGGAATTGACAACATCCACCGGCTTGTCGCTTTGTGCGAATGCGGCGGTGCCGGCGGCTGCCAGCCCTGCCGCGACTGCGGCACTGCTTTTGAGAAAACTGCGTCTGGTATTTTCCATGCTGTGGTTATACCAGAGCAGGTTTGATTTCAAACGGACGTCGTGGGAGAGCAGGTGGAAAGAGGTATGATAAGATGCTGTTGAACCGGTTGCGTGCTTGGTTTCGGCGGCAAAAGGCGGGCGAAAAGTTTCGCCCGCACAGATGCAGAATGATTACGAATAGGAGGCCGTAGTTACTTGCCGCCGGCAGGAACCGCAGTTTCGGCGTCTTTGGCTTCCAGCGTTGTTTGGATACACTCGGCCACGAGTTTTTCCACCATGCGCGTTGACTCGCCCATGGAATTCGACGCGCCTTCAATGCGCTTCTCCGAGACCGGGCAGATCGCCCAGGCTTTGACCTTTGCGGGCTTTTTGACGCCGATCTGGTTTGTCCCGCCCTGCTGGTAGTTAATTGTCACCGTGTATCCGGCAATCGTTGCATCGTAGGATGCCATGCGCGTAATCCCTCCAAATAGAACTCTTGTTACTATTCATCGCAGGAAACGAAAACTCCTGCAAACTTCACAAAATCTTCAAATTTCACTGGACAATGCCGCTTCTCGCCGAGCACAGCGTCGCTTCCTGCCGGATCATCGCGCGTTTCTTGCCAAACCCCTGCGAAATATGCCATAATAGCCGGGCGCGTTGGTCCTTCCGCACTTCGTTTTACCCTTCGCCGCAACCCCATCGCGCCCTCAATCTTTCTTGCGCTCGCTTTCAGGAGTTTCATGTCTACCAAGTATATTTTCGTCACCGGCGGCGTCGTGTCGTCCATCGGCAAAGGCATTACGACGGCAAGTCTCGGCCGCCTGCTGCGTAATCGCGGCTTCGGCGTCACCATGACCAAGCTCGACCCCTACATCAACGTAGACGCCGGGACGATGAACCCGTACCAGCACGGCGAAGTGTTTGTCACCGACGACGGCGCGGAAACCGATTTGGATTTAGGCCATTACGAGCGCTTTGTAGACATCAACTTGACCCGCGACTCGACTGTCACCACCGGCGGTGTGTATTCCACCGTCATCGCCAAAGAGCGGCGCGGGGACTATCTCGGCGGCACGGTACAGATGATCCCGCACATTACCAACGAAATCAAAGAGCGCGTGATTGGGCTGGGCCGCAAATCGGCAGCCGATGTCGTCATTGCCGAAATCGGCGGCACGGTGGGGGACATTGAAGGGCTGCCGTTTCTCGAAGCCATCCGGCAGTTACGTAAAGATGTCGGCCATGAAAACGTCCTGTATGTCCATGTGACTTTAATCCCTTACATCGGCCCCTGGGGCGAAGTCAAGACCAAGCCGACCCAGCACTCGGTCATCAAGCTGCGCGAGATCGGCATTCAGCCCGATATTCTAATTTGCAGAACGAAGCTTGACATTGACGACGACATGAAAGAGAAAATCAGCTTGTTCTGCGACGTGGACAAAGAAGCGGTCATTGAAGCCAAAGACTCCGAAACCATCTACGAAATCCCAATGGTCTTCGAGCAGGAAGGTCTCGCGAACTTAGTTGTCAAACGCCTCGGCCTGCATGACGGCCCCGCCAATATGGCCGAGTGGCACGACTTGGTCCGCCGGGTCAAGCAGCCGCA
This sequence comes from uncultured Armatimonadales bacterium, assembly GCA_964241935.1. Taxonomy (GTDB): domain Bacteria; phylum Armatimonadota; class Armatimonadia; order Armatimonadales; family Capsulimonadaceae; genus JANXMY01. The sequence goes on along the minus strand of CAXSZN010000039.1, from coordinate 11,401 downwards.
GTTTGAGGTCAACATTTCCGTCGTCGGCAAGTACACCGGCAACGGCGACGCTTACATTTCCATCGCCGAAGCCCTAAAGCACGGCGGCATCAAGAGCGACGCCCGCGTCAATATCGAATGGATCGAAAGTGACGATTTAGAAGAGCCGGGCCTCGACATGGCCGCTCGCTTTGCCCGCACCGACGGCCTGATTGTCGCGCCGGGCTTCGGCGGACGCGGCGTCGAAGGTAAGATCGCGGCCATCCAGTACGCCCGCCAAAGCGGCCTGCCCTTCTTCGGCATCTGTTACGGCCTGCAAATGGCCGTCATCGAGTTCGCCCGCCATGCCTGCGGCTTAGAAAACGCTAATACTGAAGAAGTGGACGCCGAAACGCCCTTTCCCGTCGTCCATATCCTGCCCGAGCAAAAGCACGTCACCGAGAAAGGCGCGTCCATGCGCCTCGGCGCGTACCCCTGCCGCCTGACCCAAGACTCGATGGCGGCAAAGCTGTACGGTCCCGGCACGATCTCCGAGCGCCACCGGCACCGCTACGAAGTCAACAACGAGTACCGCGAGCAGATGACCGCCGCCGGCATGGTCTTCAGCGGCGTTTCCCCCGATTATCGTTTAGTGGAGATTATTGAGCTGCCCCAAAGCGCCCACCCGTACTTTATCGCCACCCAGTTCCACCCGGAGTTCAAGTCCCGCCCCAACCACGCCCACCCGCTGTTTGCCGGCCTCATCGCCGCCGCCCTGACCCGCAAGAGGGACAAGCCCGAACCCAGCGCCGACCACGACGGCATCACATTCAGCGCCGACGAAGAAGTCGAAGTCGCCGCCGAAATGCTGGCCTAAGCCACAACAGGAGAATAGCAATATGCCTATCCCTGAATTTCGTGACGACGGCTGGCTGCCAATAGGACATCACAAGGCGGATTGGAACGAGATTGTCGTTCGTTTCGGCGGAACGCCGGGAAGCCGCCGCGCAGACCTCACAGCAAAATTGTTGCAGTTACGTCACTCGCTCCAGGCAACAGGCGTTTCTGGTACAATTCTGCTGGACGGCAGCTTTATTTCTGGGAAGACAGAGCCGGGAGACTTTGACATTCTACTGATTGGCCTTGCCGATCTTCAGGTAAGGAACGATACGGAGCCGAACTTAGCGTCTCTGCTGGATACAGGTGCGGCAGAAGCGCAAGGATATTCTTTGTTCTTCGTGACCAAAACTTCGCCGATGAGGGAACTTATCAGTACCGTTTGGGACTTCTCGAAAGAAGGCATCGCCAAAGGCATTGTCGAACTCGCACTTTGAAGGGCGCATTATGATCGCGAATTCTAAAGAACTGCAAGTTGCGCTCCGAAATCTCCGCATTTTTGGGGAGACATCCACCGCATTGCAGGAAGAGCTTGCAGATGCTAACCCTGATCTGCTGGCTGCCACGTTGCCGGCTTACCTCAACCAGGTTGCAAAGCTCCAAGCGGAAATTGCAGAGTACCTCTCCGCACACCCCGCCGACATCTCCCAAATCGCGGCGGCCCTCCCTATGGAGTCGCTGACGGCTTAACAAGTAGTATTCATGCCCGTTACCATCCGCGAGATCGCCGACGATGAGTTGCCTGCGCTGCTGTGCCTGTACGCGCACCTGCACCCAGAAGACGAGATGCCGCCGCTCGGCGAAGCCCTGCCGGCATGGAGGAAGCTCCGCCAGGACCCAAACCAGCGCTTCTTCGGGGCGTATTGGGACGATGCTTTGGCCGCAACCTGCACGCTGATTGTAGTCCCGAACTTGACACGCCAAATGCGTCCTTACGCTTTGATTGAGAACGTCGTCACGCACCCGGACTACCGGCGGCGCGGCTACGGGGCTGCCCTACTGAAACACGCTTTAGAGGCTGCCTGGAAGCGCGGCTGCTACAAGGTCATGCTGCTGACAGGAAGCAAAACCGAAGCGACTCTGCGCTTTTATGAACAAGCCGGCTTCCAGCGCGGGGTCAAGACCGGCTTTGTCGCCCGGCCCGGTGGCGAGTAATTTTTGCTCCTCTACACCGCTATTCTGAGCGCCCTTGCGCCGCCGTTTCTGTTGATTTTGCTCGGTGCGGGCCTGCGACGCCTTCAAGTGCTGGATACGGCTCAGGTGCCGGCGCTGAACGGGCTGGTGCTGAATGTCACGCTGCCCGCGCTGGTGGTGACAGGCCTGCTCCATGCGCCTCCCCTATCGCCGCGCCTGGCTCTGCCGGTGCTGGCACTGTTCGCCGCCGAAATGGCCGCGCTGGGGCTGATTGCCGGACTGGGCCGGCTGCTGCGCCTGCCGCCGGCCACTCTTGGCGCGGTTCTGCTGGTGGGCGTCTTCGGCAACACGGGATTTATCGGCTATCCGCTGACGCTGGCGGTGTTCCCGCAGCAATTTCCCACGGCGATTCTGCTGGATCAATTTTCGATGACACTGCCGCTGTATGTCACGGCGGCGATTGCCGGCGGGCGGCTCGGCAGCGGAGGCGGCCACGGCGCGGCTCTCGGGCGCTTTTTTCGTTCCCCCCTCTTTCTCAGCGCCGTTATCGGCCTCGCCCTCCATTCGGTTCGGGTCCCGGCGGCGCTGGCGCATTCGCCGGTGTGGCCCCGGCTCGGCGCGGTGGTGGTGCAGTGCCTCGGCTACTTGGGGCAGGGAACGACCCCGCTGGTGCTGCTCGCGCTCGGTGTTTCCCTGCGGCCCGGCGCGGCACTGGCCCAGCCGAGGGCGCTTGCGCTGGCCTGCACAATCAAGCTGCTGTTTGTACCGGCAGCAGCCTGGGCGGTCTGCCGGGCGCTGACGGTGGGCGGGGAAGTGCGGGCGGAAACTGTGCTGGCCTCGGCCATGCCGGCGGCAGTGGTGGCGTCGGTGCTGGCCGGCAGGAATGATATGGAAGGCGACTTCGCCGTCGGCGTCGTCTTCGCCGCCACAGTGCTGTCCGCTCTCACCATCCCCCTGCTGCTGACTTTTCTGCGCTAGAAGTCTTAGATAAATAAAAACGCGGCGGCCAGTGCGCCCAGCAGTGTGAATGTCACCAGGAACAAGTAATTGAACGCCAGCAGATTGTATTTGACAAACGTCTTGCCCCAGCTTTGCTTGTACACGACGCACATGGCGAAGTAGGGATACAGCACGGCGGCAAGAACGGCAGCCGGCAAGGCGGCAGCGGCGCGGGGCAGGGCAAGGTCTAGAAGAAGCGACAAAGTCAGCAGCAGAAACAAAAACGCATGGAGATGCAGGCTGAAGACCAGATGTTCAATGTAGAAACGCTTGGAGCGCAGGTAAATCAGCTTCAGCGACAGCGCGAACGCCGGCAGCAAAAGAAACATCATTTTTGGAATATAATCCAGCAGGGCGTCCGACAGAGACTTCGGGTTCTGCTTTACTTTGATGATCTGGCGCTTGAGGTACTGGACCAGCTTTGGGTCGGGCATGTGGCGCGGGTCCTGCTGCTGGGCGTTGTAGGCTGCGACGGTTGTGGGCAGATGAGTCAGGTCATAAGACGATTTGCCGATTGAAAGCATTGCCCTGCCGTGCTCCGGCGCGATCTTCAGGCTTGGCGCATCCGCTAAGACCGGCGCATCGTCCTGAGCGTCTTTAAGGTCCGCCTGCGCTTCCTGATAATCTTGATTCGCCTGAACTTGATTCGCCTGAACTTGATTCGCCTGAACTTGAGTCGCGGCTCTGGGAGCGGAAGCAAGCGTGTTTGCGTTCATAAGCGAGGCCTGGTGGGTCAGCGGCAGCACCAGAAAGAACAAAACACTCAGCGTCAGGTACAGCTTGAAGGGGGACAGGTAGCAGACACGCTTGCCGGAATTGTATTCGTTGGTTAGGAAGCCGGGCCGGATCACCAGCGGAACCAGTGTCCGCAGGAGCTTTGAGTCAAACGAAGCCACATCAGACAAAAGATCGCGAGCCAGCAGCTTCATGGTGACTGTCTGGTCTTCGTTCTCCTGCCCGCATTCCGCGCAGAACTTTCCTGTTGCCGCAACGCCGCAGTTGAGGCAATGGGTCGGCGGCGGCTTGGGCGGCTTCTTCCGCCGCGTCTTGAGCGGCTTCGCTTGGTCGGCCTGAGTTTGCTGCTGGGCTGCCATAAGACCTCATCAAAGCCCGATGTCACTCAAAATACCCTGGACAAATTCGCGGGCGGCTCGCATCTCGTCAATGGTCGTGACGTTTTCAATCACGACCGGCACTTCCGGTAAAAACTGGGCAATGGCGCGAAGCTGCATGGCGAAGTCCAGCACCCCGAGGCCAGGCGCGACAAACGCGCGGGTGCCGACGGCGTCCAGCGTAAAGTCCTTCAAATGCACCAGGCCGACTGCCGGGGCCATGCGGGCGATCACATCGGGAATCAGCGATTTCTGGGCTGCGAAGCCGCGTGCCGTCAGCAGGTTCGGCGCATCCAGAACCACCTGAACATCGCCGCCGGGGAACCGCCGGGCGAGGCGGACGCAGGCGGCGGCATGGTCCAGCACATGCGCGACAAATGGCTCCAGCAAAATCTGCACCGGCAGGCCGCGCACCTGCTCCCGCATCCCGCTGAGCGCGATATAAAGACTGTTAAAAGTCTCTTCTTCGGCGTTCAGCAGGTTCGGCGCGGTCAGCGTTTTGCCGTGCGTCCCGCTCCAGCAGACCAGGCGCTCGACCCCGTTCATCATGCCCATGTTTTCGGCCAGGGTCCGCCAGTCCTGGCCGTCTACCCCGTGCAGACTGGGGTCTTCCAGCCGCAGCGGGTTCATATAGCAGCCGACGGCATCTACATGAAAGCCGGCGTTGCGGGCCGCGACTCCCATTTCCCGCACTTCGCCTGCCGTGATGCCGTGGATGAACGACGTCACCTGCCCCCGGTGGAACCCCGCTTCGGTGGCGTACCAGAACGCCGCCGGGATGTCGGTTTCCTCGTAAATGCTGACCATGACGCCGAGTTCCATTCTCTGCGGTCTCCTTTCTAACGCGGCGCGGGCGTGTCGCTGAAAAAATCAATCACGGTGTCTAGCCGCGCTTCTTCTGATTGGCAGTTGTCGGACAGGTGGGCGTACTGGCGCTTGGCGGCTTCAATCACCGCCTGGCTTTTGGCGATTTCTCTTTGCAAATCGGCAATCTTTGACTCCGCCGCCGAAGTTAAGTCTACGAGCTGCTCGCCGCGCGATTGCCGGAAAGACTGCAATGCCGCCTGTTTGCGGGTGGCGTCAGCGACAATCGCTTCGGGCGTCCCGCCGACGGATTTTCCCAGCGCCGACAGCGTGGCGTTGATGATCTGCTGCCGCGCGTCTTCGGAGACGCCGCTCGGCATGTGCTGAAGCATATCCAGCGCCTGCTCCGCCGTGAACGGCACAGTCGGCACCTTCGCCTGACTGTACAGCGTCTCAAAGTTTACCAGCCCGTCGGCGTCTACGGGGCTTGACATGTCTGGCGGGTCTGACGCCGGGTCTGGCGCAGGCACCCAGGACGGGTTTAAGCGCTGCCGCGCCTCGCGCCGTTCTTGGATCTTCAGCGCCCCGTCCAGCTCGTCGTAAGACGACTGCGGGATCGGCTCCGGCGGCGGGGGAGGCGGCGGGTCCTTGATTTCCACAACGGCTTTAAGCGCACGTTTCCAAATCGGGTCTATTGGCATGACGCTTATATTGTACCATGAGGAGCGGGAAGATGTCGGCGTATAGGGACGAGGGCGTGAACGCCCTCGCTGGGGAGCGCGGACGCTAAGGTCCCGCCTGCGCGGGACGGGATTAAATGAGACAGGATTAAAATGTTTCGTTGGCTTCCTCAGCATCAGGCCAGAGATCACCGTTTGCGTGATGCTGCTTCTGGTTTTGGATGTACGAGACTACCCTTTGGCGGTGGCTGCGGCTGATGCTGAAGCAGCCGTAATTGGCCTGCCAAGCAAACCATTGACCGGGCCGGAGCTTTTCCGTGACAAAGCGTGAGGAACCGCCTTTCAGGTGATTCATCAGCCCCGCAGCCGTGGCTGTGTCGTGGCTGAGCAGCAGAAGATGAACATGGTCCGGCATTCCGCCGACAGCCAATACCTCGCATCTCTCCTCCTGACACGCTTGCTCTAAGCAGCGGTAAACTTCTCGCTCTATCTCTTCCGTGATTAGCGGCAGTCGGTCCCATGTCGTCCATACGCAGTAATGCCGCAGGCATACACGAAATGCAAACAAATATCCAGCTTGTTCCGGCGCATCTTCCAGTCCTTCCCTAGACTTCTCTGTTATCCTAATCTTGTCCCACGCAGGTGGGACCCCCGCTCTTACTGCCTCGTCACGGCCACCTACTGCTTCATTTCAGTGCGCCACTGGGTTGCGGCTTCATTGAGGGCATCGTAAGGCGGCAGGTCAACAGACGTGTAGCTGGACTTGTACTGGGCGCGGACGGCGGGGCTGAGGCGGCCGGAAAGGGCTTGAGCGCCGTTCTGGGCCGGGCGGAAGTAGTATTGGACGCCGTCATCAAGCGCTTCCGGCCTCGAAACAAAGTCCATGAATGCCGACGCGGTCGTTTTCTGGCTGTCGGAAATCCACGGGCCGGACAGCGCGTAGATCGTCTGGTCGGCGTTCGCCGTCGGGTTCGGGTAGATAATCACCAAATCGGGGTTCTGCGTGACCGCCGCCAGCGCCGCGCTTTCGTAGGCAGTGATGAAGTCGCGGGACTGCGGGTTAGCAGAATACGCTTTTTCTAAATCGCTGGAGCCGACGGCGGACGGGTCACGGACAAACGCCCGGTTGATCTGGCTCAGGTACGCCGCAAACTGCGGCGTTGATGTGGTGTCAGCGGTCGCCTCCGGCAGATTATGGGACTGGACATACTCGGTGACAATGAGCGACATGGTCAAAAGCCCGCTGCTGGCGTTCAGCGGGTCGGCATAAGCAAATCGAAACTGGCCCCACGGCGCTTTGCGCTGGCCCAAGCTGAGCTGCCGGACAGCTTCCCACGGGGCCGGGCCGGACAGCAGGGGCCGTAAGTAACCGGCTTTTTCTTTGGTGGTCAAGAAAACAAGCGGGCTTTTGAAGAGTGTCCGGTAAGACTGTGAGTTGTTGACGTCCGTGATCTGCGCCCCGCCATGCGCGGCGGGCCAGACATTCGTCAGTTGATACACCCAAACCGGGCTGGACGGACTCCACAGCACCGGCTGCATTTTGCCGTCCAAGATGCCGTGCAGGGCATCACGGGACTCGACAAGCTGAAGCGAGACCTTGCCGCCCTGCGACTGGCTGTTGAACTTTTCGATTTCGGCCTGAATCCACTGCTGCTTGGTTTTTGTCGTGGAAACAATAATATCGCCGTTCGCAGCCTGCGCGGACGTCGAGCCGCCGCCGGATGCCGCGCTGTCCCCGCCGGCGCTGCCGCCACCGACCTGACGCGAAGCGGCGAGATTGCGGCAGGAGCGGATGCCGAAAAAAATCAGTGCCAGCAGAACGAAAATGATCAGCCAGCCGCCGGGTTTGATGCGGGTAATCTGCACGAATTTCTCCTTGTTCCTAACAGCCTTGTAGAGGCAGGCAGCACACGCTCACAGGGCTGATTTTCACGGCACTGATTTTTCCACCCGATGCGCCTGCCGAATCGCTTGACCGCTTTTCGGGGCAGGAACAACGGGGGAAAGAACAATGGTCGTCAGCGAGTAAGGCGCGGCAGTCTGAGTGAAGCGGCGTCCAGACCGGCCCTTCACAGCCGTGATCACAGTGCTGCTTTTTCCATAAGTGTACACCATGCTTGCTGCCGACGGCGTGTAGCCGGATACGGAAATCCGGGTGTCGTAGCTTACAGCAGGACTTTTGTTGATCAGCAGCAGGGCCAGCTTGCCGCCGCCCTGCTTGACCGCATGCACCGACAGCAGGCTTTGGGACGATGTGGCCGAGACTATTTGATCTCCTGATTTGCCCAAATGGGTCAGCATCTGAAAGGCGTAATAAGAGGGAAAGGGGGTCTCAGCCGGCGGCTCCCCTTTCGAGCCGGAGGACAGCATTCCGTAATCCCCGTAGGCGGCGTCGCCGTACAAATCAGTGCTGAGGCTGCCTGCGGCCGAGCCGTTGTGCAAGGCCCACCAGTCAACATTCGTGACGCCATTTTCCAGCCAGGTCATAAAATCATCCGCCGCGAAAAGGCAGGTGACGAGGCTGACGCTCTGCTTGCCGGGATTGGAAGAAACAGAGTTCGTTTCGGTCACAAAGATCGGCATCCCGGCGGCCTTCGAGCCGCAGAATTGCGCGACAAGAGAGCGCAGCGCAGGAACTTTCGCGGCGAGGCTGCCGGAAGAAGCCAGCAGTTTTTCATCACTTTCATGCCCCGGCTGCTCGGCGTACCAATGGACAACGACAAAGTCAATCTTGGTGCCGCAGGCCGCCAGCACGGCGCTGTTCCAATCCGGCTTCTGCCCGTCCGGCCAGTCGCCCGGCGATGTCAGCACAACGCCGACCTTGATGGCCGGGTCTTTGGCTTTCATGGCATCGGCAAAAGCAGCGACATTGCGGCCATAAGCCGCCGGCGAGTGATCGGAATGCAGGTCTTTTTCCCATTTCGCGCCATACTCGCCGTTGCCGTAGATTTCGTTGCCGATCTCCCAGTATTTGATGCCGTAGTGCTTGGTATTGTTGGCATAATCCACCCAGGCTGCGGCTTCGCCGGGGTCGCCGCCGCCGTCGCCCGCAGCATTGGAGCCGTAATTGACCGTGATAATCGGCGCAGCTCTCACGGCTTGAGCCAAACGCATAAACTTGTCAAAGGTAATGGCGGGGTTAGCGCCGCCGCCGCTTTGTGTTTGCCAGTGGTACTCGTCGGATGTTGACCCGCCGGGGAACCGCAGGGCAGTCACGCCGGCGCGTAGAAGAAGAGGAGCCACTTCCGGGTCAAACAGCCTGCTGTCCCAGACAGCGGTGTTGGCCCCAAACGCCGCCGGGGAAATGGCCGCTCGTTGTGACGCGGCGTTGACAGTGACGGCGGCTGTGGTCTGCGCGAGCGCCGGAGGCAGAGACCCTGCAAGAAAAACAGATCCTGCAAGAAAAAGCGGGCAAAGCGCCGCGCTTTTCCACATCTTCCGAAGTATGCCGGCGCAGCGGCGGCTCGCTTGCATCTCTTGTTTCATTCTCAATGCTTTGTTCTGAGTTTATTTTATCTGAGTTTATTTTAGCGGCTTGTCCTGGTGGCACACCGCGGTCAGCCGGCTTTTCAACTGCTACGAGACTTTAACGACAGCGGCTTTGTCCACCCAGTAGGTGAGCGTCTTCCAATTGCTGCTGAAAACGCCCAGCTTCAGGGTGTAAATGCCGGGGGCTGCCGGCTTCCAGGACCAGTGGTAAACACTGCTTTTCGTCCCGGAAAGCGCTTGCCCGGACCAGATCTGCTGGCTGACTTTTTTTCCCGAAGCGTTGTAAACTTCCAGGTCCACATTGCCGCCGGCAACCGGCTTGCTTTTGTCGGATAGGCTGACGGAAACGAAGGCCGTTTTGCCGGCTTTTGCCGCCGCCGGTGAAACCGTGACTTTGGACAAGAAAGCCGCCTGCGGGGCCGGAGCGGCGGCGAGCGGAGGCAGCAGGCCGCCGAGCGTTACGGAGAGACCAACGGACAGGGTGGAGGCACTAAGCTTGTTCATCATACTTGCTTTATTCTACCGGCAGCCTGCTTTTTCCTGCCTGCTCGGTTTCCCGCTTTGAAGTCGACGGAACTAGGACAGGCAGAGCAACGGTGAAGACCGCTCCGGAAGGCCGGCCGCTGGGGGCATTTGCCGCGCGGATCGTGCCTCCGTGCGCTTCGGCAATGGCGCGGCAAAGGGCAAGGCCCAGCCCTGTCCCGTGAACTGTGCTGTTCCGGTGCGTTTGCCCACGGTAGAAGCGCTCGAAAAGGCGTATTTCTTCGCCCGGCACCAAACCGGGGCCGTAATCACGCACGGTCAGCGTTACCTCGGAATACATGGCTTTTGAATGCGCGGCTTCGGCGCACAAAACAATTGGGGTGTCCGGCGGCGTGTATTTGACAGCGTTTTGGAGCAGATTGGTCAGAACGAGCGCGATCTGCGTGTAATCCGCCTGCACCAGAGGCAGATCGGGAGCAGCCAGCACTTCCACCCGCAAAGCATCGCCTCCCGGCAGGCGGTCCAGCACCGTGCCGATAATCTCCACCAAATCGCACCAGTCCTTGCGCGGCTGCCATGTACCGGACTCCAGACGCGATAAATCCAGCAGATTAGACACCAGCGCCGTGAGGCGATCGGCCTCTGTGTTGATCGCGGACAGCGTTTCCCAGGACGCTTTGAGGTCCCACACGGCATCCGGCTGAAGCAGACCGGTCGCCGAGGCTTTGATGGCGGCAAGCGGCGTCCGCAGCTCATGGGATACCAGGGACAGCAGTGAGTCTTTCAGCAGGTCCGCTTCCCGCAGTGCGTCCGCCTGCGCGGCCTGCGCGGCCAGCGCGTCGCGGGCGATGACCACGGCGGCGTGGTTGGCAAGCGTTCGGATCAGGCGCTCGTCGGCGGCGGAAAACGGCCTGCCGTCCGGGCGCGGCCCGACATACAGCACCCCGACCCCGCTGCCGTCGGCATGGAGCGGCAGATAGACGCCCAGTGTTTCCGCCGCCCCGCTCGGCAGGGTTCGCCGGGACTGGCGCACGGCCTGGTCCCACAAGAAACGCCGCCCGCCGAACCCGATGGCTTGGTCCTGCGCGGCGGCGCTTTCGGCCATCTTCAGCACCGCCTCGGGAATGGGAGTGCCCTGGATCGGCGGCAGCAGAGCCGGCGACTCCGGGCTGCGCCGGAACACCAGGCAGGAGGAGGCTCCGCACAGCGTCTGCATCTGCCTGGAAAGCGCAGCCAGCAGGCGATCGGCCCGCACTTCCCGGCTCAGTGTCTCGCTGGCCTCGAACAGCAGGGCAATCTCCGCCTCCCGCGCCCGCGCCTGGGCCGTCTGGGTCCGTGCCTGCGACGCAAGCTGCGCTGTGGAGACAGCAGCGACAAGAAACACGCCGAGCGAGAGCCAGTCGCGCGGGTCGGCCACGATGAATGTTCCAAACGGCGGCAAAAAGAAGAAGTCCCAGCAGAGAAAGCTGAGAACCGCGCCGAACACCGCCGGGCCGAAGCCGAACCGGACCGCGCAGGCGATCACCACCGGCAGGTACAGGAGCGACGCCTGCCCTTTGTCGAGCGCGTGCCGCAGCAGCCAGAACCCACCGGTTGCCAGACTAATGCCAGCGGCGGCCCACAGGCAGCCAGAGTTACGGCGGGGGTTCAGAAAGTGCAAAGCAGCAGATCGGGAAATAAGAGTAGAGATCGGCACACTATCAGTATACTGGGTCTGCCCTGGAAACCATGCCTTGAAAGGCACGGCTACCCGGCGCAGACGCCACAAATCCCGTGCTTCGCGGGGATAGGACAATGCTAATAGGACAATGCTAAGATGTTCCGAGTCCCGCGCCTTCCAGGTCT
>CAXSZN010000038.1:0-45459 GCA_964241935.1 uncultured Armatimonadales bacterium | reverse complement strand
CTCATTATCAGCGTCTCTTTATTATCAGCGCTTCCTATGGTATAATAAATGTAGACCAAGTTCAGCGCAGAACGCCGGTTCGGGCCATCGCGCCCGGCAGGCGGGATTTTGGAGCGGACACCAGCGTCTCTCACCCCCGACCCACCCACCTTCACATCGCGGTCCGGCACCCCGAGGCACGAGCGATTGACGAGAGTTAAGCAGCACCAGATTTGAGACGGTAGATTCGAGCGTACAGCCTCGGTGACTTCGTAGACGACTACGAGCGCCGAGGCTGTGCCTGTTTTGAAGCACTTATCAACGTAACGCAGGAAAGGAAATCGTATGAGCAACTGGGATATTCTCAAACAAGCGGAAGAACATCGGCTGACAGCGGACAAGCTGCACTGGGAAGGCACATTCAAGGATTATCTGGACATTGTCGCCAAGAACCCGCGCGTCTCGGACCTTGCCCACGCCCGCATGTTCGACATGATCATCGCGGGCGGCGTGGAAGACAACGGCGAAGGGCAGCCCAAGACATACAAGTTCTTTGAGGGCGAGCTGTTCGGCATGGAGCGCACGATTCAGCATTTAGTGGAAGAATACTTTGCCCCCGCCGCGCGGCGCTTAGATATTCGCAAGCGGATTCTCATGCTGGTCGGCCCGGTCGGCGGCGGCAAGTCCACGCTGTCCACGCTGCTGAAAAAGGGCCTGGAAAAATACTCGCGCACGGAAGAAGGCGCGATCTACGCCATTAAAGGCTCCCCGATGCACGAGGAGCCGCTGCATCTTATCCCCGAAGAGCTGCGGCCGGCGTTTAAAGAGCAGTTCGGCATTCATATTGAAGGCGATTTGGACCCTGTAGACGCTTATCGTCTGAAGCACGAATGGGGCGGCAGGATTGACGACGTGCCTGTCGAGCGCATCAGCCTGTCCGAGCGTGAGCGGCGCGGCATCGGCACGTTCAAGCCCGCTGATCCTAAGTCTCAGGACGTGGCCGAGCTGACCGGGTCGGTCAACATCCAGGCCCTGACCGAGTACGGTTTAGAGTCCGACCCACGCGCCTACAACTTTGACGGTGAGCTGAACATCGCCAATCGGGGCGTGATCGAGTTCATCGAAATGCTGAAAGCCGAAAAGCGCTTCTTGTACGAGCTGAACACTGTTGCCGGCGAGCAGACGATTAAAGCGTCCCGCTTCGCGCTCATCTACGCCGATTTGGTTGTCCTGGCCCACACCAACGAGTATGAGTACAACTCCTACTTCGGCAACAAAGAAAACGAGGCCATGATTGACCGCATCTTTGTCGTGCGTGTCCCCTACAACCTGCGCCTGACCGAAGAAATCAAAATCTACGAGAAGCTGATCGGCCAGTCCCAATTGCAGGACGAGCGCTTAGACTTGACCGCTGTTCATATCGCCCCGCATACGCTCCGCACGGCATCCATGTTTGCGCTTCTGACGCGGCTCAAGCCGTCCAAAAAGTCCGGGCTGTCGCTGATGACCAAGCTGAAGCTGTACGACGGCGAGAAGCAGGTCGGCGACTGGGACCAGAAGCATATCCGGGAATTGCAGGAAGAGTTCATGGACGAAGGCATGAGCGGTGTTTCCCCGCGCTTTGTCATCAACCGCATCTCTGCGGCCTTAGTCAAAGGCGGCAAGGGGTACGTCACGCCGATTGACGTTCTCCGCGGAATGCGCGACGGTTTGCAGGAATACACCAGCAGCGAGGAAGAGCATCGCCGCCTCTTGGGGTTCATTGACGAGACCCGCAAAGACTACGATGAGCTTGCCAAGAAAGAAGTCCAGCGGGCGTTCGTCTACTCTTACGAGGAGTCCGCGACCACGCTTCTGGACAACTATCTGGACAACGTAGATGCCTTCTGCAACCGCACGAAAGTCAAGGACCCGATCACGAGCGACGATGTGGAACCCGATGAGCGGCTCATGCGCTCCATTGAAGAGCAGATCGGCGTGTCCGAGAACGCCAAGCGCGAGTTCCGCGAAGGCATCATGCGCTCAGTGGCTTCGGTTTCCCGCCGGGGCGGCTCATTTGGTGTCGGCTCCGACGAGCGCCTGAAAGAAGCGTTAGAAAAAAAGCTGTTCTCGGATTTGAAAGACATCGTCAAGATCACGACCAGCACCAAAACGCCGAACCAGGAGCAATTACGCCGCATCAATGACGTGGTAGACCGATTAGTCAAAGACCAGGGCTACACCGAGCAGTCCGCCAACGAGCTTTTAAAGTACGTCGGCACCCTGCTCAATCGGTAAAGCTCTATGTCCAAAATTGCCGTTTCCATGCTGGCATTTCTCCGCACCGGCGATTTCGGCCCAATCAAGCTCGGCATTTCCCGTGCCGAGCTTCAGGGCTGCCTCGGCGACCCGGAAAATTGGGGGCCTTACCCGAAAGCAAAAATCCATGCCTCCATCTGGAAGTACGGCGACATTGAGTTCCACTTTCATTTCAAGGTGGACGCGCTCGTGTGCATCTTCTCCGACCATGTAAAAACGCTGAACGGCGGCAACGCGATAGGCTTGGACCCGTGGGTTATGAGTGGCAGTCTCACGGTAAAACAGGCCCTTCGCGATTTAGAAGATGCAGGTGTTCCTTGTGAGCGCATTGACTGGAAATTCAACGATGACACTGAACGGTTCCGGGTTGGGGCTGGGGTTGACTTGATGTTTTGGGGCGAAACGCAAAGTTCATCCAACGAAGATAACCTGCCGCGCCTTGCCCCGGCGGACATGACCTTCAACGGGTTTTCGTACAGCGCGATACAGATGGAGGCAAAGTAACTGATGGCAATGGCACTGCTGGAAAAACAAAAAGAGGAAGCGGCACGAGGAGAGGCTGTGCCTTATCACTGGACTGTGGAACGGTTCTACCGGGCGGCAGATGCTGACGTTTTTGATGATCCAAGTCGGCTGGAACTTATCCAGGGAAGGATCATTGAGAAAATGCCGCAAGACCCAATTCACCGGGCGATGCGCGTCCGTCTGGGGAGGCAACTTCGCACTGCTTTTGCAAGTCGTCTCGTCGTCATGGAAGAATGTCCTGTCCTCCTGGCTTATGACACGGAGCTGATTGCTGATGTTGTTGTCACTTACGGTGACGAATCGGACTTCGACGCGCGGCATCCTGTCGGCGAGGATATTGCGGTTCTTGTTGAGGTAGCAAACCCGACGACGGCCTCTGATCTTGGCGAGAAGGCAATGCAGTACGCTCAATCAAAAGTTAACGATTACTGGGTGATTGTGGTGAAGGAAAACGCCATTCAGCCGTCGGCAGATGGCTACGGAGAAGTGACGCGGCTAACCAGAACAGAGACGCTTTCGGCGCTGGCGCTGCCGGAAGTAAGTTGGACGGTCAACGCACCGTTGGGACGCGCCGAAGCGTCTGAGGAGAGCTAACTGGAACACGCACTGTTTTCGATCCCCTGGCATGATGTCCTGCTTCCAAAGCCGTCGTGGCTGGAAAAGATTATCCGGCCCGTGCTGGTCTACCTGGCCCTGCTGCTGGCGTTTCGGTTTATGTCCAAGCGCGACCTAACCCAGAACACGACGTTTGACCTGCTGATTGTCCTGCTGCTGTCCAACATCGTGCAGAATGCCCTGATTGGCGACGACAACTCGGTTCTTGGGGCGCTGACTGGGGCGGTGACACTGCTTCTTCTCAGCACCGGCCTCAACCGCTGGACGGCAAAAAGTGTCAAAGCCCGGCGCATTCTGGAAGGCGAGCCAATCCTGCTGGTGCATAACGGCGGTGTTTTAGACGAGAATATGACCAAATATGCCGTCTCGCGGGCGGATCTAAACGCTGGGCTGCGCGGCCAGAACATGATCACGATTGAAGATGTCCGGTATGCGTTTTTGGAGCTTGACGGCACAATCAGCGTCATCCGCAAGTCGGAGCAGTCGGGGACGCCCAACTGTATGCCGCCGGAGCTTGCGGCAAAATATAACGATTAGGCACGAAGATTCAGAGAAGCCTAAAGAAACAGCGACACGGTAAGAAAAGAGCGCAATCATGACACAACCACTTTATTCGCTTTCCAACGATTCTTGGGACCTGCACCGCCGGGCAGACCGGGACCGGGCGCGGCATAACGACAAGATCAAGGAAGTCATCAAGCAGAACTTGGGCGATATTATCTCCCAGCAGGACATCATCACCGCTGACCGGGGCAAGATCGTTAAAGTCCCCGTGCGCGGCTTAGAACTGCCGCGCATCCGGTTTGACCCGCACGACCGGGAGCGCATCGGGCAGGGTGCGGGCGGCACGAAGCCCGGCGACGTGCTTGGGCGGGCGCCATCGGACAAAGACGGGCAGGGGGTCGGCAAGCAGGCGGGCCAGGACCCCGGCGTAGACTATTATGAAGCCGAGTTTACGCTGGACGAGCTGGCTCAGATGGTCTTTGAAGACTTGTCGCTGCCCAATTTAGAAGACAAAGGCTCCAAACAGATTTTGTCCGAGCAGATGGAGTTCAACACCATCACCCGGCGCGGCATTGCCTCGAACCTGGACCGCAAGCGAACGCTTTTGGAAGCTTATCGCCGAAACTCACGTCTCGGCAACGAAAACAAATGGGAAGTGCGCCCGGAAGACAAGCGGTTCAAGAACTACGAGATTATCACCGAGCCGCAGCGGAACGCCGTCGTGTTCGCCATGCGCGACGTTTCGGGATCCATGGGCGAGTTCGAGGCGTATATCTGCCGCTCGTTTTACTTTTGGATGACCCAGTTTTTGAAGACTAAGTACACCAACACGGAAATCGTTTTTATCACCTGCCACACGGAAGCGAAAGAAGTCTCGGAAAACCAGTTCTTTAGCCTCGGTGACAGCGGCGGGACCCGTATGAGCAGCGCGTACCGGCTGGCTTTGGACATCATCGGCAAGCGCTACAATCCGCGCGAGTGGAACATCTACCCATTTCTGTTCAGCGACGGCTACAACTGGGGCGACACCGAGTGCGTGGATTTGGTCAAAAAGATGCGCGATTTGTGCAACCTCATCGGCTACGGCGAGATCGGCAGCGACGGCTGGCAGTCGTCCTTCGGCTTCGCCCCGCTGGGCCAGGCCTACGAAGAAGCCTTCCGCGAAGACAAGCGGGTCGTGCTGGTCAAGATCAACGACAAAGAAGATGTCTGGCCCGCCCTCAAAAAGTTCTTCGCCAAAGGCCACCCCGAAATGGCCGCGCATTAAGGAAACTTTGTATGGCTTACAATGAGTTCACTTTGGACGGGATGATCCGTCTGTTTGGACTGCGGGTCGTGTCCCAGCCGGATGCCTTTGTCGAGGCGGCCTCCGTAACGCTGAGTTCGCTGCTTCGAGAAATACTGGCTGAGTCCGTACCGCTTGCTTTAGAAGTCAGCACAGAAAAAGCACGTTCCGAGTTCATTATTGCTCCCGTGCTGGCAGAAGTGCGGCGTCAATTGGGGGGGCAGATCAGCCTCTTTTCTGGAATTGACTTCACTGTTGACGCCGAGGCAGGGCTGCGCGGGGTCTGTGATTTCTTGTTCAGCTTATCGCCTTTGCAGCTTTCCGTGCAGGCACCTGTTGTTGCCGTCGTGGAAGCCAAAAACGAGAATATCAAGGCGGGCATCGGCCAGTGCGTTGCAGAAATGCTGGCCGCGCAAAGGTTCAACGCCGCCCGTGCGGCGGCCCTGCCCGCGATCTACGGCGTGGTCACGACAGGCAGCAACTGGAAGTTCCTGCGTCTGACGGAAACTACGGTGACAGTGGATCAGGCAGAATACACGATTACCCAGCCAGAGAAGATTGTCGGCCTCCTGGTCGCCATGATCCGCGAAGCGTTACCCTATCAAGGCAATAGCCAAAGCTAAGATCACTGGCACTGGAAGTGCCGGTCTCCCTGAACGAAAACGATTATGGAAGTGATCAACGGCTATGGATATTCCGACGATCTCGACCGCATAGAGCATCTGATTGAGACTATCGCTCAAATGTACATGCTTTTTGGCATCAGCCTGGAAGAAGCCGCCGGGCGCTTTGACCGCTACGCGCATAGAGCAATTCGCTTCGTCAAGAGCGAGATGTTTTTTCATGAAACACCGAAAGAACTAGCTTGTATGATTTACTACGGGCCTGATGAGTGGGAGCGGTTGAGGCAGGACCCCTTGCTCTGGCTCGGACCGGAAAGACGGGAACAGCAAGGGCTGGACCCGCTGATGCCGCAGCCGTACCCTTAGCCGTATCCTTGACACTGTGTGCAGAAGATTTTGCTAACCGCTGGCAGCTAGATTGGGAGGTAAGTTATTATGGGCCTTTCGCCTTCGGAAACTGTGGAACTGAATAAGTGGCTGGAGATTATCTGGGACCAGGCGCAGGAGTTCGGGCTGGACCCGTACCCAACCCATTTTGAGGTCGCGCCCCAGCATGTTATCTATGAACTGGGAGCCTACGGCTTGCCGGCGCGGTTCTCGCACTGGACCTTCGGGCGGGATTACCACCGGCAGAAGACTTCCTACGAGTACGGCATGTCGAAGATCTACGAGATTGTTTTTAACACTGACCCGTGCCAGGCGTTTTTAGTGGAAGACAATTCCATGCTCTCGCATAAGTTCGTCGCCGCGCATGTGCTGGGCCACTGCCACTTTTTCAAGCACAATACCTACTTCGCCCACACCAACCGGCGCATGGTGGAGCAGATGCGGCTTCATGCCGACCGCATCCGTGCCTACGAGCAGGAATACGGCTGGCGGGAAGTCGAAGACTTCTTGGACACGGTGATGACGATTGAGGAGCATTTTGACCCGACGGCCCCGAAGCTGAAGCGCAAGACGGCGGAGCAGCATGAGGAAGACCGGCTCCAAGCGGGGCGGCCAGCCGAGACCGATTACGACGACATCTGGAACGTCTCGGGCTACGCCGACCGGCGCCGCCCGGCGGGCAAGAAGTTCCCGGAAGAGCCGGAAAAAGACCTGCTGCGCTTCTTGATTGAGTACGGCGCGAAGCTGACGGACTGGCAGCGGGACATTCTGCAAATCATCCACGATGAAATGCTTTACTTCCTGCCCCAAATGCGGACCAAGATTATGAACGAGGGCTTCGCGTCCTACTGGCATGAAAAGATTTTGGAGTCTTTGGACCTGACCAGCGAAGAGCATTGGGAGTTCCGGCGTCTGCATTCGTCAGTGCTGTCGCCGTCGGGTTCCAAGATGCAGATGAACCCGTACTACGTCGGGTTTCAGATTTTAAAGGACATCGAGCGGCGCTGGGACGGTAAGATTGAAGTCGGCGACGAAGAAGAGCAAGACTGGATGGGCCGACCTATCGCCCGGCCCTCGGGCGAAGGCCGGGCCAAAATCTTCCAAGTCTGCGAAGAAGACAACGACGTGACATTCCTGCGGAAGTATCTGACCGAGCCGCTGGTCAAAAAACTTGACTTGTACACTTATAAGCTGCAAGAAGTAGACGGCGAGGAGCTATGGGTGGTCCAGGACACCGACTGGCGCAAAGTCCGGGACAGCATTGTCGACTCGATGACGAACTTCGGCCAGCCAATTTTGACCGTGGAAGACGGTGACTACAAGCGCCGGGGCGAGCTGTACCTGAAGCACGCCTTTGACGGCAAAGCGCTGGACCCGGAATACACCGAGCGCGTCCTCAGAAACATTCAAAAGCTTTGGTCTCGCCCGGTGCATTTGGAAACCGTCAAAGACGACAAGCCGCTCTTGTATTCCTGCGACAACGAGGGTGCGGTCGCAGTGGGTGCGGTCTAGGAAAGCCCCCCAGCCCCCAATAATGGGGGAGCCAGAGTTAGGAAGTGTCCGCTCTGGTCTTGGTCCTGCTCCCCCATTATTGGGGGCTGGGGGGGTCTTATCGGGTAAACTCTCTTCATGCCCATCCTCATCCGAGAAGCCGTACTCGCCGATGCCGCCGGGATTGCGCGGGTGCATGTGGAAAGCTGGCGCACCACCTACCCCGGCATCATGCCGCAGGAGCATTTAGACGCTCTTTCCGTTGCCGAGCGCGAGCAGACCTGGCAGGAGCGTCTTTCTCGCCCTGACGGGGACGGAAGCTGCACATTTGTCGCGGAAACCGAAGGCGGCGAGATTGTCGGCTTCGTCCACGGCGGCAAAGAGCGCACCGGCGACCCGGACTATCACGCCGAAATCCAGACCCTCTACCTGCTCCAATCCGCGCAAGGCTCAGGCTTAGGCCGTCGCCTGATGACAACCGCCGCCCGACGGCTTTCCCAAAGCGGCTACCCCACGCTGATGCTTTGGACCCATGTGCGAAACCCCGCCCGCGCCTTCTACGAGCATCTTGGCGGCGTCGCCGCCCGCACCGCCCAGCGCACCCTCAAAGGCATTACCTACGACGACATCGGCTACGGCTGGAACGAAGCCGCCTTGTTGCGTCTGATTGAGGAAGCGCCATGAGTGCCAGTTCGAACAAAATCACTGTATTCGACTCCGCCATTGCAAGTGACGGCGGTTCTTTGGCGATACTGAGCATTGACGCTAATCAGGCACAGTATAATTTTCACCTGCACTGGTCCATTGAAGCCCAGGTGAATGGGACAACTCAACTTTACGTCAATGATGTCGTGGTTCCAAAAGGCTCACAGGAAGAAAAGGCATGGCTTGATCTTCTGGCAACCGCAGAGGCTCACCATCGTGACCCGGACGCGCCGGGTAAAGATTATAGCGAGGCTGTCAGAGACACAATAGAAGAGATGATCTCCCGCGTCCGCTCTGACGCTTACCAGCAAAGCAAAGGTACAAATGGCTGAACCTAAAACAACAATCGAGATCGTGCGCGGGAGTGTGGTGGACCAGGAGGTTGACGCAATTGTCAATGCGGCGAATACGGCGCTGCGGGGTGGGGGCGGGATTGATGGGGTCATTCACCGGGCGGCGGGGCGGGAGCTGATGGCGGAGCTGATTAAAGTCGCGCCGAACGGGACCAAAACGGGGTCGGCGGTCATCACGCATGGCTTTAAGCTGAAGCAGCCGTGGATTATCCATACGCCGGGGCCGGTCTGGAAGGGCGGCGGTGCAAATGAGGCGACCAAGCTGGCGTCGTCGTACCGGTCATGTTTGGAACGGGCCGAGGAAAAGGGCCTCCAAAGCATTGCATTCTGCTCGGTGTCAACGGGCATTTACGGCTATCCGCTGGACCAGGCGGCGATAGTGGCGCTTCAGGCGGTGACGGAGTATTTAGGAACGCACCCGGAGACGACATTGGAGCGGGTCGTGTTTGCGATGTATCAGGAACCGGAGTATAAAGCGTTCACAAAGGCATGGGCGGCGAGGCAGGAAGGATAGCAGACCCCCCAGCCCCCAATAATGGGGGAGCATGACCAAGACCAGAGCGGACACTTCCTAACTCTGGCTCCCCCATTATTGGGGGCTGGGGGGCCAAAGGATAACGTATGAGCATTTTTGACGAGACGCGGCTGCGGGGCGAGACGTTCAAGCTGGACATTGCGCGGATGCGGCGCGGGTGGTACTCGGACAAGTATTTCGGCAACATTGTTACCCTGCTGTCGGCGCTGGCGGAAGAAGGCTACGAGTTTGGCGGCGTCGAGACCGGCGACGTAGAAGTCGAAATGCAGTGGTTTACCCGCCGGCAGCCATTCTCGGTCATCGCCGGGGTAGACAAGGCGCTGGCGATGCTGAAAGGCTGCACCGGGTACTTTGACGATAAAGATAACTGGGTGCCGACCTATGACACGCTGGAAGCAGCGGCGGTACAGGACGGCTTTGAAGCGCCCTACGGCGGCGACCCAAGCTTTGTCACGCCGGTGCTGAAGGTAAGGGGCCGCTACCGGGACTTTGCCCAGCTTGAAACGCCGACGCTCGGCGCACTGACGCGGGCAACGCGGGTCGCGACGAATGTGTATGAAGTGCTGGCGGCGGCGCGAGGCAAGGAAGTGCTGTTCTTTCCGGCCCGCTTTGACGCCCATGAAGTCCAGGCCAGTGACGGCTATTCGTACCATCTCGCCGTGCAGCTTTACAACCAGGCTCACGGCCACGCAGTTCAAAGCTCCGTGTCTACCGATGAGCAGGGGGACTGGTGGGGCGGGGCGGGCGGCGGCACGGTCGCGCACAGCGCCATTGCCTGTTTTCTTGGGGACACGGCGGAGACGGTGCTGCAATTTGCGCGTGTCCTGCCGCCGCCCATTCCCCGGATCGCGCTAGTAGATTTCAACAATGACTGCGTCGGGGATAGTCTGTCTACCATGCAGGCGCTGTTCTTAAAGTATATGGAGCTGGAGAACGCAGGGCAGCACGCAGAAGCCCAAAAGTATGTGCTGTACGGCGTCCGCCCCGACACGAGCGGCAATCTCATGGACAAATCGCTGGAGCCGCTGGGGGACAAGAAGCTGGACCGGGGCGTCAATGCCCGGCTGGTCTACAAGCTGCGCCGGGAAATTGATGCGGCCTATGAGCGCTGGACGATCCCCTTCGCCTGGCTGGAGCGGGCCAAAGCCTACTGCCGGAACGTCAAGATTACAGTCACGGGCGGCTTCACGCCGTCCAAGATACGAGAATTTGAGGAAAACGCTGTCCCTGCCGATGTCTACGGCGTTGGCTCGTATTTGTTCAGCAACTCAGTAGACGAAGGCACCAACAACGACTTCACGGCGGACATTGTGCGGGTCAAAGTCGGCGGCGAGTGGCGCGATTTGGCAAAAATAGGCCGCCGCGCCGCCGAAAACCCCGCCCTGCTGCCGGTAGACTGGGACGCGATCTAGGAATGCCCCTACCCCCAGTACTTCGTACCGGGGGTGGGGGCTTTTCCTTGACTTCTTTTCTCCCCTTCGGCTACAATACCCGCAAGGCCGAGCGCTGGCCTAACGCTCTTTTGAGGATACGTCTATGACCATACCGCCCCAGCAACGAATGCTGTCCCAGCGGGCTTTGAATGCCGCCCCATCGCCGACTCTCGCGATCACCGCCAAAGCCAATGCGCTGAAAGCACAAGGAAAAGACGTGATCTCCTTCGGCGCAGGGGAACCCGATTTCGACACGCCCCAGAATGTCAAGGACGCTGCCGTGGCCGCGCTTGCCCGAGGCGAGACTAAATATACGCCGTCAAGCGGTACTGTGGCCCTCAAAGACGCGATTGCTGCGAAGCTGAAGCGCGACAATGCACTGACCTATTCGCGCAATGAAATCATTGTCTCCTGCGGCGCAAAGCACTCCATCTATAATCTTATGCAGGCGCTGCTGGACCCTGGTGACGAAGTAGTCATCCCCGCGCCCTACTGGGTGTCTTACCCGGAGCAGGTGAAGCTTGCGGACGGCATTCCCGTGATTGTGACTGCTGACGAAAGCACTGGGTTTTTGACTATGGCAGCGCAGATCGAAGCTGTGCTGACGCCGCGAACAAAGATGGTGATTGTCAACTCGCCGTCGAACCCAACCGGCGCAGTCTACACGCCCGACGCGCTGCGCGACATCGCCGAGCTGTGCGCGGGACGCGGCATCTATTTGATGTCCGATGAGATCTACGAGAAGATTCTCTACACAGGCAGTGAGTTCGTGTCCCCGGCGTCGCTGAGCGAGGACATCAAGAAGCTGACCATCACCATTAACGGCTTTTCCAAAGCGCATTCCATGACCGGCTGGCGCTTAGGCTATGCCGCGGCGGATTTGGACATCATTGCAGCCATGTCCAAAATTCAGGATCAAAGCACGTCCAACCCGACTTCTATCGCACAGGCTGCCGGCGTTGAAGCCTTGAATGGACCGCAAGACGCCGTGGAAACCATGCGGCAGGCGTTCAGTGAAAGACGTGACTGGATCGTGCCGGCATTAAGTGCTATTCCCGGCGTCGAGTGCGCCATGCCTGGCGGCGCGTTTTATGTGTTTCCCAATGTCTCCGCGCTCTACGGCAAAAGCTGGACCCCGGACGGCGACGCGCCCCGCACCCTCGGCGGCTCGGATGACTTCGCCGCCTACCTGCTGGAAAAATACGAAGTCGCGGTCATTCCCGGCTCCGGCTTCGGGGCAGACGCCAACATCAGATTGTCTTATGCGACTTCAATGGCAAACATTCAGAAGGGCGTTGCCCGGATCGCCGAAGCGGTTGCGGCGCTGGAATGATTGGAAGGACAGAGAGGCCACATGGAGAGACCGAGTAGTTGAAAACTACTCGCTAGGCGAACGTCTTTCAGACGGAAGACGTAGAAATGACGGCCCATCTTGTTCGTCGGTAGGACGCCTGACCTAGCGCGTAGTTTTCAACTACTCGATCTCTCCATCTGCTGATGACATGCATCTCGCTTATGACCAACCTGCCAATCCGAGACCAAGCCGCGCTCAAGCAAGCGCTGACCCATAAGTCGCTTGTCCCTGACCATACGCTGGACAGCAACGAGCGCCTGGAGTTTCTGGGCGACTCGGTTCTCGGCTTAGTTGTCGTAGAGTACTTGTACGCCCAGTTTCCGCAGCGCGGCGAAGGGGAGCTTGCCAAAGCCAAAGCGCTGATTGTCTGCAAGGACGCGCTGGCCGCCGCCGCTCGGCGTCTGGACCTCACTTCGCAGATGCGTCTTGGCCGGACCGAGGAGCAGATGGGCGGACGGAACCGGGCGTCCATCGTCGCAGATGCGTTTGAAGCGATAGTCGCCGTTATCTACCGCGAAAGCGGCTACCCTGCCGCCCGCGACTTTATTTTGACCGCGCTTGCTCCAGAGATTGCCGCCGTCAATGCCGAGCGGGACTGGCGCGACCCCAAAACCGTTTTGCAGGAGCTGCGTCAGGCCGCGCATCTGTCGTCCCCGGTGTATGTGGTGACGGCGGAGCGCGGCAGGCCGCATGACAGAACATTCACGCTGGACGTACTTTTAGACGGCAGCATCGCCGGAACCGGCAGCGGCAAGACGAAAAAAGAAGCCCAGCAGGCGGCGGCGGAAGCGGCGCTTAAAAACTTGGTCTGAGACATTATGAGTCATCAAGCGGAAATCGGCATCTTCGGCGGCAGCGGGTTTTACGACTTCGCCGAGGGCGCTGTGGAAGAAATCACGGTAGAAACGCCTTACGGCCCGCCCAGCGGTAAAATCGCGCTGATGACTGTCTCGGGGCGTCAAGTCGCGTTCCTGCCTCGGCACGGCAAGTCCCACACGCTGCCGCCCCACCGCGTTCCGTACCGGGCGAACTTGTGGGCGTTCCAAAGTCTCGGTATTACGCGCGTTCTCGCGCCAAGCGCGGTCGGCTCTTTGCAGCCGCATATTGCGCCGGGCGACTTTGTGATTAACGATCAGTTTGTGGACCGAACCAACAGCCGCGCGGACACGTTCTTTGACGGCCCCGAAGTGGTCCATGTGTCGTCGGCGGACGCTTACTGCCCACAGATGCGCCGGCTGGCGATTGAATCCGCGACGCAAAGCGGCGTAGCTGTGCATGAAACCGGAACGGTTGTGGTCATTCAAGGCCCGCGCTTTTCCAGCAAGGCCGAGAGCCGCTGGTTCACGCAGATGGGCTGGAACATTGTCTCTATGACCCAGTACCCCGAGGTCATTCTAGCGCGGGAAATGGAGATGTGCTATGTGACGCTGTCGCTTGTCACCGACTATGACGCCGGGCTGGTCTCGGACACGGCAGCGGTTGAAGCGCATGACGTTCTGGCCGTGCTGAAGCAAAACACCGCAAACGTCAAGCGCGTCCTGAAGGCCATGCTGGCCGAGATGCCAACTGACCGCTCATGCTCCTGTGCCGAGTCGCTGAAATATGCACGAATGTAATTTTGTAGGATTGGATTGAACCATGAAAGCTTTGCTGCTTGCCGCCGGACGCGGTACCCGCCTCGGACCGCTGACTGCAAACCAGCCCAAGCCGATGATCCCTATCGGCGGCGTCCCCATGATCGAGCGCATTATGACCGCAATTGCGAATCATACTCCCGTTCGCGAGTTCGTCCTCATTACCGGCTACAAGGCCGAGATATTGCAGGGTTATCTCGGCGACGGCAGCAAATGGGGCTGGAAGATTCAATACGTTCCGCAGCCGGTCCCGCGTGGGGTGGGCGATGCCGTCAACACTGCCGCCTCGGCTTTGTCCGACACGCCCTTTTTGATGACCTACGGCGACATCATGCTCGATCCGATCAACTATGGCCGCTTCGCCGAGGAGTACGCCGCGCACGGTACATCCGAGATCAAAGCCTACGTCGGCCTCAACTGGGTCGAAGACCCCTGGGCCGGCGCGGCCGTGTATCTAGACGACAACCATATCATCCAGCGCATTCAGGAAAAGCCCGCCAAAGGCACCGCGACAACCCACTGGAACAACGCCGGCTTGTTCATCTTTGACCCGCTCATCTTCCATTACACGGCTCAGATCGTCCCCTCCGCACGCGGCGAGTACGAGCTGCCCGACGCCATCACCGCCATGATCAACGACGGCTACCCGACCAAAGGCATCGAGCTGCAAGGCAAATGGCGCGATGTCGGCACCCCCGAGGACTACGCCGCCATCAACGCCGAGTATGAGACAAAGGAGAACTGATAAACATAATGCAAGCAAACGCGCTGCAAGCAAGCCGGAAACGGCGCGGCTTCACTCTGATTGAGCTGCTCGTCGTCATCGCCATTATCGCGATTCTCGCCGCAATTTTATTTCCCGTCTTCCAGAAAGTGCGCGAGAACGCCCGCCGGGCCTCCTGCCAGAGCAATCTGCACCAGCTTGGGCTGGCGATGGTTCAATACAGCCAGGACGCCGACGAGCATTACCCCTACGGGACACAGGGCATGATGGGCGGCGCTGGGGGACAGATCGGTGTCGGCTGGGCCGGGGCGCTGTACTCCTATGTCAAAAGCACCGGCGTTTACCGCTGCCCGGATGATCCGACAGGCAACGGAACCAACCCGTCAGGCGCGGCGACGGTTCCGCTTTCTTATGCCTATAATGTCAGCATCCCGACAGTCAGCTTGGCCGGCCTCAACAGCCCAACGCTCACGGTGATGCTGTTTGAGGAAGTCGGCTGCCAGACGGATCTCACGACCGTGGGCAGCCAGGGCAACACAAACTCGGGCGACTTCAGCTCCCCCGCCGCCGATGGCAACACGCAGGGGTGGAACGGAGTGGGCCAGTTCGCGACTGGCCAGATGTCCGGCTCCAACGGCGTAGTCGGCACGGCGAACGGCAACCTCTCAGCGCTGACCGGACGGCATACGGACTCGTCCAATTTCCTGCTGGCGGACGGCCATGTCAAGTGGCTCCATGCCCAGTCCGTTTCCACCGGCGGCAACGACACGAGCGGCAATGGAACAAACTGCAACACGTTTGGGACTACGATGAGCGGCGGCCAATCTGCACAAACCGGCTGCGCCCTCCCCGGCCTGGCTGCGACGTTCAACACGCAGTAGCCAGGAAGTAAAGATGGCTCACAGTCCTGATTACCTTTTGCGCGTTTTTGCCGACTCCGCGAAGCTCAAGCTGATGGCGGCGGTTTGCGACGAAGCCCTGCCGCTGCACACGCTGGCACAGAGAGCAGGATTGTCGGAAACCGAGGCGATGCGGCAGATTGGGGCATTAAAAGAGACAGGTCTGCTGGCGGAGACGTTCGCGGACGACGGCTTTCGGTGGCAGTATCAGCCCAAAGCACTGTTTGCGGTGCTGGCGGCGCTGAAGCAGGATGCCAAGCCGGCAGGTTTAGCGGAAGACTGGACGGCGGAAGAAGCGAAGGTGCTGGGTGACTTCTTCGTCAATGGCCGGCTGAAGACGATCCCGGCGCAGCGCAAAAAGAAAGACATCGTCGTGCGGTATCTGGCAAATCAGTTTGATTTTGGCCGGACATTCACCGAGCAGGAAATCAATTGGAAGCTGCTGGACTATCACGAAGACTACGCCACCTTGCGGCGCGAGATGGTAGACACGAAGCTGATGAGGCGCGAAAACGGCGTATATGAGCGGCTGCTGGCAGAAGAGTGTGAGGACAGGGAAAGACATGACACTGATTGACAACGCAGTCGCGGCGTATACGCGGCAGTATGGAAGCCCACCGACCACGGCGGCGCTGGCGCCGGGGCGGGTCGAGATTATGGGCAACCATACCGACTACAACGGCGGCTTTGTGCTGCCGGCGGCTTTAGACAAAATGACGGCGATGGTTGGGTCGGCGACGGGGGACGACACAATCAAAATTTATGCCGCCGACTTCCGGCGCGAGGCGGTCTCTTCAGCCAGCAGCGTGCAGCGTGACCCGCACAACTCGTGGGCGAGCTATGTGCTGGGCGTCGTGGATCAGCTAAAGCAGAGCGGGGTCAACATCGGCGGCTTTCAGACGGTCATCCACAGCGATGTTCCGGGCGGCGCGGGATTGTCGTCATCGGCGGCGCTGGAAGTGGCGACGGCGTTTTTTCTGAAGCAGTTATTTCCGTTTGATCTTGGCTCGATGGAGATCGCCCAGCTCTGCCAGAAGGCGGAGAACGAGTTTGTCGGCGTCCCTTGCGGCATTCTGGACCAGTTTTCGTCCGTATTCGGAATTCAGGATGGCTTGATGTTTTTAGATTGCCTCACGCTGGAGCATAGCGGGGTCAAGATGGGCCGGGACGACATTGCCCTGGTTATCTGCGACTCAAATGTGAAGCACGCTCACGCCGGCGGCGACTACACGACGCGCCGGGCGGAGTGCATGGCCGCGGCAGCCTATTTCGGCAAGTCGCTTTTGCGCGAAGTGACTTGGGAAGAGTTTGAGGCGGGTAAAAGCGGGCTGCCGGAAAACCAGCGCAGGCGGGCAGAGCATATTTTCGGCGAAAACGCGCGGGTTCTCGCCATGCGCGAGGCGGCCAAAGAAGGCGACACGGAGGCAATGGGCCGGCTGCTGGCCGAAGGCCAAACGTCCTGCCGAGACTTGTTTGAGAACACGTCGCCGGAAATTGATCTGCTGGCAGAACTTGCGACTCAAATCCCCGGCTGCATCGGGGCGAAGATGACCGGCGGCGGCTGGGGCGGCTGCACCATTAACCTCGTGTATGCCGACGCCGCCCCCAAGTTCTGCCAATCTCTTGCGGCAAGCTATAAAGAGCGTACCGGTAACACCGCCTCGGTCTACGCCTGCCGCGCCGCTGAGGGCGCACGGGCTGTTTCTCTCTAAAAAATCAGCATAAACACGGAAAGCAGACACTATGACAGACAAACCAATCGCAGTCATTACGGGGGCCAGCAGCGGCATCGGGGCGGCGGCGGCCAAGCATCTTGCAGCCGCAGGCTATGATCTTATTCTTGGAGCGAGACGGATGGAGCGGCTGCAAGCGATCGCGGAGCCGCTTGGCGCAAAAGCGCTGACACTGGACGTGATGGACGCCAAAAGCGTCCAAGCATTCTGCGAGCAGGTTCCGGCAGTCAGCGTCTTAATCAACAATGCGGGCGGGGCACAGGGCGCAGAAATGGTCGCCGATGCGATTGACGAGAAGTGGGAAACCATGTACGATTCAAATGTCCTGGGAACCATGCGGATGGTGCGCGGCCTGCTGCCGAAGCTGGAAGCGTCCGGCGCGGGCCATATCGTCAACATCGGCAGCGTCGCTGGCATTGAAGTGTACCCCGGCGGGGCCGGCTACACGGCGGCCAAACACGCGGTCAAAGCGCTCACTGAAACACTGCGTTTGGAGCTTGTGGGGAAGCCGATTCGGATCACGGAAGTTGCGCCGGGACTTGTAGAAACAGAGTTCAGCCTGGTGCGCTTTGGCGGGGATGCCGAACGGGCCAAGAAGCCGTACCAGGGAATGACGCCATTAGTCGCCGACGATGTTGCGGACGCGATTGTCTGGGTTGTGACACGGCCCGCGCATGTCAACATCGATACGCTGGTCATCAAGCCGCTGGACCAGGCGACCGCGACACTGATTCACCGCAAAACCGAATAATCATAAGTTAAGCACGAGTAGTTGAAAACTCCTCGCTAGGTCAAATGTCCTGCGGACGAAAGACAGACTTGGATGGTTTTTCTTCCACCCGAAGGGTGCCTTTCCTAGCGAGTAGTTTTCAACTACTCGTACTCTGCCAAATTTGAGAACGCTCCATGTCCACACTGACTATCTACACCGACGAGACACTCGGCACGATCTCGCCCTATCTGCACGGCCATTTTGCCGAGCATCTGGGCCGCTGCTGCTATGACGGCCTTTGGGTCGGGCTTGACTCGCCGATCCCAAACACCGGCGGCTTTCGGACTGATGTCGTTGAGGCGCTCCGTACCGTCGGCGTTCCCCAATTGCGCTGGCCCGGCGGCTGCTTTGCGGACTCGTACCACTGGCGGGACGGCATCGGCCCGGCGGAAAGCCGCCCGCGCACCTGGGCGGAAAGCTGCGGCGAGAATGTCGTGGAAACCAATGCGCTCGGGACACATGAGTTTATCGCGCTTTGCAAATTGATTGGAGCCGATCCCTATTTGGCAGGCAACGTCGGGTCAGGATCGGTCGCCGAGCTTTCGGGATGGCTGGAATACTGCAACGGCACGGCCGATACGACTCTGGTGCGGGAGCGGGCGGCCAACGGGCATCCCGAGCCGATGAACGTCAAGTTCTGGGGCGTCGGCAATGAGAACTGGGGCTGCGGCGGCAACTACGACGCCGAGAGCTATGCCAAAGAGTTCAAGCGCTACGCGACGTTCCTGAAGATGGCAGACCGCTCAGTTCAGCTTGTCGCCTGCGGCCTCAACGACCGTGCCTGGAACCTGAAGCTTGTGGAAACACTCAAAGACCATTTGAATTTGATGGACCATCTGTCGGTGCATCAGTATTGGACGCATGGGCCGGCGCTGGGCTTTTCGGATGATGACTACTACAAGGCCTTCGGCGCGGCGGCATTAGTGGAAGAAGATATCCGGTTTACTTCCGACATTCTCCAGTTCTTCAGCGCCGGCAAGCATCGCGTCGGCATCGCGTTTGATGAGTGGGGGATCTGGCACCCGGAATGTGATGTCAGCGCACAGTTTGAGGCGCCCTGCACGGTTCGGGACGCGGTTGTTGGCGCGGGCGTTTTAGATGTCTTTCACAAATGGTGCAGCCGTGTCACAACGGCAAATATCGCCCAGATTGTCAATGTTTTGCAGGCGCTGATCCAAACCAAAGGCGACAAGATGTGGCTGACGCCGACTTATTATCTGTTCCATCTATACGCGCCGCACCGCGAGGCATCGGCAGTCCGGGCTGAATTTGACTTTTTACAGACGCACGACTCGCTGCCGCTGCTGTCTGCTTCGGCCTCCAAAAAAGACGGACAGCTTGTCGTCAGTCTGAGCAACCGCCACAAAGACCAGCCGCAGGAAGTCACGCTGAACGTGCGCGGTGCGTCAGTCAGCGTCGGCATCCGGTGGACAATGGCCGGTGCGCCGGACGCCCACAACACAGCGGGCGAGCCGAACGCTGTCGGGATTGCAGAAACATCAATAGACGCTTCGGGCGACACGCTGACTTTGATGCTGCCGCCCTGCTCGGTGCAGACGTTGACGCTTGCGATGGCTTAATACATGCTCTGCTACTATGTCACCGGCCACGGGTTCGGCCATGCGATCCGCACCACGCAGGTCCTCAAAGCGCTGCCGCCGGAGCTGCCGCTCATCATCAAGACGACCGCCCCTGAGCGGCTGTTCCGCGAAGAGCTTCCGGGACGGGCTTTTGAGTACATCGCCGCCGAATACGACTGTGGCTGCCTGCAAAGTGACAGCGTTTCCGTGCTGCGGCGCGAGACGCTGACCCGCTACGCGGAAATTGTCCGGCATAACTATGCAAATCTGCCCGAAGAGGTCGCGTTCCTGAAAGAGCGCGGCGTCGGGTGCGTCGCTTCCGACATTCCCTCTTTCCCGCTGCTGGCGGCGCGTGAGGCGGGGCCGCCCGGTGTCGCTGTTGGGAACTTCACTTGGCATGACATTTATTCGGAGTATGCGGAGACCGCCGAAGACGCTGCGCTTCTCTCGCAAATGGCGTCGGAGTATGCGTCTGCGACAGTCGGGCTAATCACCCCGCTCAGCCTGCCGTCAATGCCGCTTGTGTTCCCAAACGCTGAGCGTGTGCCGCTCGTCGCCCGCCGAGGTCAGCCCATTCGTGAAGCGCTGGTGCAGGCTTTACAAGTTGCGCCCGGCAAGCATTTAGCTCTGCTCTATCTCGGCGGCTGGGGACTGAACATTGACTGGGCCGCGCTGGAGCGCTTCACCGATTGGACGTTTTTGCTGGACCGGCCTCTGCCGCAGCGGACCGCGCCGGTCAATGTCCGCGCTTTTGACCCAAGTGTTTGGCCCTACGCCGACGTTGCGGCGTCTGTGGACGCCGTTGTTTCCAAAGCCGGCTACGGCACGGTGACGGAGTGCATCGCGAACTCCGTGCCGCTGATTTACCTGCCGCGCACCGGCTTTGCAGAGCATGAGGCACTGGTTCTGGGTATGAACCAATGGGGCGGCGGCATTGAAATCTCGGAGCAGGCGTTTCATGCCGGGGAATGGCGAAAGGCGCTTGACGAAGCGCTAACTGCTGCGCCAAATCCAGACGCATTTGCGATCAATGGCGCGGAAGTCATCGCGCGGAAACTTCAGGAGTATTGCTAGTGCAGCCAAAGATTACAATGTACACGCGGCCCGGATGCCCGGATGTCGCACGGGCAGCCTATTATTTGCGGGAGCGCGGACTCTCTTGGGATGAAATTGATATTGAAGCCGATGCCGACGCGGAGAAGCAAGTTGTCGCTTGGACGGGCCGAGCGGTCACACCAACGCTGTGGATCGGCGACATCATGCTGACCGAGCCGGACAGCGCTGAAATTGATGCTGCACTGGCAAAAGCAAGCTGACAGTCAAAACCGCTGGGATATGCTATACTAAAACCGTGCTGGAAGCCGTACCGGGAAGCCTAAAAGACAGGATCGCGCTGGTAGGGCCGACAGCGTCAGGAAAGACCGCTGTTGGGATCTTACTGGCTCAGCGGTTAGGGGCGGAGATCATTTCTGCCGACTCGATGCAGGTCTTTCGCCGCATGGACATCGGCACGGCGAAGCCAACTGCTGAGGAGCAGCATCAAGCCGTTTTTCATGCCATCAATGTCACCGACCCCGACCAAGAGTGGACACTGGCGGACTTCCAGAAGCTGGGCGAAAACGCCTGCCGCGAGATCGCCGGACGCGGCCAGGTGCCGCTTATTGTTGGGGGAACGGGCTTGTATGTCCGGGCTATGACGACGCAGCTTGACATCCCCGCCGCGCCGCCCGATGACGCGCTTCGGCAGAAGTGGCGCGAGTTCGCGGCAACGCATGGCAATGCTGCGCTGCTGGCCGAAGTTGCCCGAATAGACCCGGAAACGGCTGCCCGGCTGCATGTCAACGACATTGGCCGGCAAATCCGGGCGCTGGAAGTGTATGCGGCGACAGGCAGGACACTGACCGATCTTCACGCGGAGAACCAGGCTGGTCAAACTTCCGAAAGTCCGCGCTTGTTCGGGCTGCGCTTTGCGGACCGCGAGCAGTTGTACCGGCGGATTGACAGCCGGGTGGATGCCATGCTGGAGGCAGGCTTGCGTGAGGAAGTCCAAAGCCTGCTGGATGCCGGCTGCTCCGCCGGCTTCAAGCCGATGCAGTCTTTGGGTTACCGGCACATGACGGCGTTCCTGCGCGGGGACTGCGACTGGAATACGGCAGTGGAAACATTGAAGCAGGACACGCGGCGGTTCGCCAAGCGCCAGATGATCTGGTTCCGGGGCGACCCCCGTGTTCACTGGCTGGATGCGGACGGTCAAGCCGCAGAGCAGCTTGCAGACACAATTTTTCGTCCAATTCAAGAGGCAGCATACGCATGAACAAATCCCAGCTCAATCTTCAGGACACATTTCTCAATCAGGTCCGCAAAGAAAATATCGGCGTGATGATTTACTTGATTGGCGGCGTTCAGCTTCGCGGCAACGTGCGCGGGTTCGACTCATTCACCATTCTTTTGGACAGCCCCGGCAAGCCGACCCAGCTTGTCTACAAGCACGCGGTCACGAGCATTGTCCCGATGCGCCCCATCCAGAACCTTTACACCGAAGCCATGCGCGAAGCCGGTGTCGTGCCGCAAACTGCTTCCAGTCCAACTGCTCCGCCGGCTGTTTCTGCCGGCAGCGCTCATCCCGACGCCTCTGTGATGGTGCAGACGCCGAACCCCGTGCCTGCCTCGGCTGTCCCGGAAGCGGCCCAAACCGAGCCGATTTCTTAACCTCAATTTCAGGAAACTCTTATGCACTTTACCAAAATGCACGGCATCGGCAATGATTTTGTCATGGTGGACTGCCTCGGCGCGGACGGTCCCGCGCTGCTGGCCGAATCGCAGGAGCGGGCCGTCTTCCTGTGCGACCGCAAGTTCGGTGTCGGCGGGGACGGTGTGATTGCCCTGCTGCCGGGAAAAGCTGCTGCCTTCGAGATGCGGATGTTCAACCCGGACGGCTCCGAGTCCGAGATGTGCGGCAACGGCGTCCGCTGCTTCGCCAAATACCTGTTTGACCGGGATTTGACCACGGGCGGCAGTAAGATTTCCGTTGAAACGGGTGCCGGCCTGCTGTCTTTGCAAGTCACAGCAGGGCCGGACGGCAAAGCGGAAGCTGTCCGCGTGGACATGGGTGAGCCGGTCCTCAAGCCGTCACTGATCCCGACGGTTCTTTCTGAAGGCGACGCGCCGATTGTCAACATACCATTGGAACTGCGTGACGTGACGCTAGGCATCACGGCGGTTTCGATGGGCAACCCTCATGCGGTTACGTTTGTCGCCGATGTCCGGACATATCCGGTGGAGACGATTGGGCCGCAAGTCGAGCATCATCCGGCGTTCCCACGCCGGACCAACACCGAGTTCATTCAGGTTGTCTCCAGCCGCGAAATCATCTTCCGCGTTTGGGAGCGCGGCGCGGGCGCGACGCTTGCCTGCGGCACAGGAGCCTGCGCGGCAGTCGTCGCGTGTGTCCTGAACGGCAAAACCGGCCGCGAAGTCCGGGTGCATCTTCCCGGCGGGGATTTAGACATAGAGTGGTCTGAGGCCGACAGCCATGTCTACATGACCGGCTCCGCCACAGAAGTTTTCAGCGGCGAGATTTAGCCTCGTTTCTTGCTTTTGCTTGACTTGCTTTTGCTTCACTTGCTTTCGCTTGAGTGGCGGCGTGGCGCAAAGTGTGATACAATGGGGAACAATGCGTGCAGTAGACATCATCCAAAGCAA
Source organism: uncultured Armatimonadales bacterium (assembly GCA_964241935.1). Classification (GTDB taxonomy): domain Bacteria; phylum Armatimonadota; class Armatimonadia; order Armatimonadales; family Capsulimonadaceae; genus JANXMY01. The sequence continues at coordinate 22,328 of CAXSZN010000038.1, read as the reverse complement.
GCGGCGCGGCGGCATACACTCCTCGGCGGAAATCAGTTTTCTGATCCAAAACTATGTCCACGGTGCAATTCCTGATTATCAGATGAGCGCGTGGCTAATGGCGGTGCTCTGGCGCGGGCTGTCTGAACCGGAAACCTTCGCACTGACCACAGCAATGGTTGCGTCGGGGGACACGCTGGACTTGTCTTCGCTTTCCGGCCCTTGCGTGGACAAACACAGCACAGGAGGGGTGGGGGATAAAACGACGCTTGCGGTTGTTCCCATTCTCGCATCCGCCGGAGTACAGGTTCCAAAGATGTCCGGGCGTGGCCTCGGACATACCGGCGGCACATTAGACAAGCTGGAGTCGCTGGGGGGAACACGGACTGAGTTGGCAATCGGCGAGATCCTGGCACAGGTGGAGGCCGTGGGTGCCTGCATCTGCGCCCAGACCAGCCGCCTGGTTCCTGCCGACCGCCTTCTGTATGCCCTGCGTGACGCTACCGACACAGTCGAGTCCCTGCCGCTGATCGCCGCCAGCATTATGAGCAAAAAGATCGCCGGCGGCTGCCCGTTTATCGTGCTGGACGTGAAAGTCGGCGGCGGAGCGTTTATGAAAACCCTGCCGGAAGCACGAGAGCTGGCGGCGTTGATGATCAAGATCGGCGCGGCGCATGGGCGAAAAACAGTCGCCGTGCTGTCCGACATGGATGTTCCGCTGGGCTATACTGTCGGCAACCGGGTAGAAGTCCACGAAGTCGTCAGCCTGCTCCAAAACAATGCCTGGACAGAGCCGCGTCTGAAAACCGCCGTCTGCACTCTCGCTGCCGCCGGCTTTCTGCTGGCGAACCGGGTTTCTACGCTGGACGAGGGAAGAGAACTGGCCGCCGCGCAGATCGCCTCCGGCGCGGCCAAACAAAAGCTGTGGGAGATTGTGGAAGCGCAGGGCGGCGACCCGGACTACCTCACGCATGCGCTGAAGCCGCCTGTCGCGAAAATCAAGCGGGACGTGCGGGCGGAAACCAGCGGCTTTGTCCAGGCCATCAATGCGGAAGCGATTGGGCTGTCGGCGATGCGCCTCGGGGCTGGACGAGCCGCCAAAGAAGACCCGATTGACCCGACCGCCGGAGTTGTTCTCCGGGAAGCCGTCGGCTGTCCGGTGACGACAGGGAACATCATTGCCACGCTTTTTACCAGCAGCGAGATCGCAGCGCGAGAAGTCGCGACCCAGGTCTCGGCGGCATTCAAGATTGGCTCAGAGCCGCCGCCTGACCAAAACGTGATCCATGAGATTATTGGCCTTGACCCCCAACCTCACCCCTGAACAGGCAGCCGTTTGGAACTTGCTGCGAAGTGAGTTTGACCGACTGAACGCTGCGCACTTTGACAATCGGCTCGTAATGCCGGAGATCCTGCTGTCTGCCCGCAAGACGTTCGGCGGCTACTACCAGCCTGCCCGGCACCGGATCGTGCTGAGCTGGCAGGCGTACTGCGAGCACGGCCTGCCGGAGACGCTGAACACGTTCCGGCATGAAGTCGCCCACATTGTGCACCCGAACCACAGTCCGGCTTTCTGGCGCGTCGCGCTGATGCTTGGAGCCTCCCAGCGCTACGCCAGCCCCCCACTTAAAGTTTCCTCGCGCCGTTACATCTATGCTTGCCCTGCCTGCGGCCGCCGGATTGAACGTCGCCGCCGGCTTCGCTTAGCTTCCTGCGCGTCCTGTGACCGCACCTACAACCCGTGCTATGCTCTTCATCTCGTTTCCCCTTCCAGCTAAAAAGTTCTAGCAAGGTTTCTTCCAGTTTGACGACCGGGTACTATAGCTTTGAACCTGGCGATGTATGCCAGCCGCTTAAGGAGTACCCCATGTCTCAGTTTTCCCCGCTTCGCGTTCCGGCACTGACTGCCGCCGCACTTGCCGCTGCGCTTTTGACAGCCGGATGCCACGATGATACCCCGCCGCCGACTACGGTCATCACCCCACCGCCCGCAGCGGCTACTACTATCGCGCCAAGTGCCGGCACGACCGCCCCTACTGGAACAACTGAGGTTCCTGACACGAAAATCAACACAAACGCCGGGCCGGGCGGCTCTACGGGGACGGATTCTGCACTGGCCGACCAGGTCAATACAGCTATCGTCCACAACAAGCAGATGACCGGAGCGCGGGTGGAAGTTGTCGCGACCGCCGGCATTGTCACGCTCAACGGCCAGGTACAGAACCCGCAGCAGAAGGCGCTGGCACAGACCACCGCCCAGCAGGTTCCCGGCGTTTCCAGCATCAAAAACAAGCTGATTATCGTCACGACCGGCGGGGCCAAGCCTAAGCCGATGGTTGTTACCAAGACGAAAACTATTGTCGTCCATGACCAGTCTCCGGCAGCGCCCGCAGACAACACTGGCCCCGCGCCGGACCCCTCGGCTCCGACGGACAACCAGGCCCCGCCGCCGGCAAGTGGCTCAGGCAGCGCTCAGACTGCTCCGCCGGCCACCGGCGGCACGACCGGACAATAAACAATTCGCCCCGCAGCCAGTGGCTGCGGGGCGGATTGTCAGCGCCGGGCGTTAAAGATGACTTTTGTCCCGTCGCGCTCCAGGCTGAACGGCAGTTCTTTCATCTCAGCCAGCACTTCGCGGACTGCGGACTGACGATCCGGCGGACAGTACAGCAGCAGGAAGCCGCCGCCGCCCGCGCCTGCGATCTTGCCGCCGGTCGCACCGGCGTCTAAAGCGCTTTCGTACAGCCTGTCAATCTCGGCGCTGCTGATGCGGCCCGCCATCTGCTTTTTCCAGTCCCAGCCGGCCTGCATCAGCCGGCCCACTTTGTTCATGTTCCCTTCGGTCAGCGCGGCCTCGACTTCTGCCACCTGCCCCTTCATCCGGTCTAACGCGACACGCTTTTCTTCGATGTTCGCTTTCTGCTCGCTGAGAATACTGTCGGCCTGCCGGGTGATGCCCGTATAAAACAGCATCAAAGACTCGCCGAAGCGACGTCGTTTTTCCTCGGCCAACTCCACTGCCTCTGCTGAGACAGTGCCGTCGGCATGAAATTCAAAGCGGCGCAAGTTGCCGTAAGCCGCAATATACTGGTCTTGTTTGCCGATTGGCTTACCCAGAATGTCAATCTCGATCCGGCAAGCCAGCCGTGCCAGCGTTTCCGCCGTTACCAGAATGCCCTGGTACGCATACATGGCGTGCAGCAGGCCCACCGTAACGGTGCTGGACGACCCGAGGCCGCTGCCTTCCGACGGAATATCCGCCATCGTCGCGATCTCGACGCCGCCGGTGATGCCGGTCAGCGTCATGCACTCGCGCACCAGCTCATGCTCGATCTGCTCAACCCGGTCCACCATCTCCGTGCGGGTGTAGCCGACCCGGATCTTGCCGTCAAATCGTTCTTTGATGACGACGTAGATATACTTGTCAATCGCCGACGAGATGACCGCCCCGCCTTCTTTCTCGTAGTAGCCCTTAAAGTCTGTGCCGCCGCCGGCAAACGAAATCCGAAGCGGCGTCTGCGTAATAATCATAGTTCATAATCCTAAGTATAAGGCGCAAGCGGGAGAATAAACCCCTGGCCGATGATGCTGTCGCGAATGTGGGAATGAGGCGCGGCAGACGCGCCGGAAAGCAGAATGCTGTCGGTGACAGTTGCCCCGTTTCCGATTTGAGCGCCTTCGCCGACAACATTGCGTCCGAAAAAAGAAACGCCGCTGCCGACTTGTGCGGTGGGCGCGATCCAAAGCTGTGGGTTGTCGAACTGGACCCCGGCGAGTCCCGCCAGCAGATCAAAATTCGCCTGGCGGTAGGCTTCCGGCGTTCCCGTGTCCTGCAAGTAGCCGCCGAGCGGCGTCCCATACAGCGGCTGGTTCTGGGCAAGAAGCCGCGGAAAGATGTCGCGCCCAAAGTCTGACGGTGTGTTCGGGGCAATAAACTCAAAGATCGCCGGGTCAAGCACATACACGCCGGCGTTTGCGAGGTCGCTGAAGACTTCGTCCGCCGCCGGCTTTTCGATAAACTGCGTGATACGGCCATTTGGGTCTAAGCCGACAATGCCTGCTGCCGTCGGGTTCGGGTGCTGAAACAAGGCCACCGTGCCGATGCCGGAATGGGACGCATGAAACTGCGCCAGACGCCGCAGATCGGCCTGGATTAGATTGTCTCCGTAGACCACAAAGAACGGCGCGTCCCCGAGAACCTTCTCCGCAGCTTTGACCCCGCCGGCTGTGCCTTGCAGAATGTCTTCAAAGAAATAATGCAGCCGTATTCCCGCAAACTGCTCGCCGAAGTAGTCCGGGATCATTTGAGGCCGGTGAAACAGATTGATCGCGGCTTCCGTGACGCCCTGGCCCGCCAGCCATGTGAGTGTGCGTTCCAGCAGCGGTGTCCCGACAATCGGCACCATCGGCTTCGGTAGAAATGTCGTCAGCGGACGCAGCCGGGTTCCTTCCCCAGCCGCCAGCAGCATCACTTTCATAAGCGTATTGTAGCATATCGGCGTCTGTTGACTTGCCCGCCAATCGCCGCCATAATACGCTTATGGAAAAAAAAGCGATACACACCGAAGCCGGACCGCTGCAGGGGGCGCCTTACACTCCCGCCGTTCGGATTGGCCCATTTTTGTATATCTCCGGCCAGCTTCCGCTGGACCCGGCTACCAGCCGGATTGTGGAGGGCGACTTTGAGACCCAGGTGCGTCAGTGCCTGCGTAATTTAGCCTCCATTCTAAAGCAGGAAGGCCTCGGGCTGGATAACATCGTCAAGACAACCATCTTTCTGAAAGACCTCAACAACTTCGCGGCGCTGAATACCGTCTACGGACCGTATTTTACGGGTGTCAAGCCGGCGCGTTCCACCGTGGAAGTCGCCCGTCTGCCGCTCGATGTGATGGTGGAAATCGAAGCCATTGCCGTTGCCCCCGAGGCTTAGTCGTCGGGGAGCGCCCGCTGGGCGCGTACCCCGAAGAACGTCATAATCGCCCCAAACACCAGCAGGCACGCGCCCCAGTCTCGGTTCAGGACGAGATGAACTCCCGGTGTGATAATTGGGTGCAGCAGGCCGTCTATCAGCAGGATCGCGCCAATCAGCAAAAAGAAGAGGCCGACAGGCAGCCGTAAGTCCAGCATATTTTTCTACTTTCTTAATCTACTTTTTTCTTAATCTACTTTCTCACAACATCATTTTCTGAGCTACCACAGCAGGGCATTCACCACCACCGCTACAATCAGCACGACGACACCAAATACTACTGGACGCTTGAACCACGGCAGGTGCGCGTCCGAGGCCGGACGCGGGGTTTCCGAATACACCAGGCCTTTCAGCTCTTCCAGCGGCTTTGGCGTCGTGACCAGGCTGATCAAATACGTCGCAAGCGCTCCGATGCAAAATGCAATGAAAGCTCGCCAGAAGTTGCCGGCCTGTGGCGTCGAGTAATGAAACACCCCCTGCACGGTCAGCATGTAATGGGCGACCGCCCCGACGGTGCCGATAATCAGTCCCCAAAACCCGCCCCACGGCGTTGTCCGCTTCCAAAACATCCCGAACAAGAATGTCCCCAGCAGGGGCGCGTTGACAAAGCCGAACACGGTCTGTGTGAAGTCCATGATGCTGGGAGCGCTGGCCGCAATATATGCTGTGCCGACACTTGCCAGGACGCCGAACACAGTTGCGACACGCCCGACATTCAAATAGTGCCGGTCATCTCGGTTCTTCACCAGATAAGCCTGGTATAAGTCGTAAGTAAACACGGTGTTGAAGGCCGTCGTGTTGCCTGCCATGCCTGACATGAAAGACGCCAGCAGCGCAGTCAGGCCCAGACCCAGCATACCGGCGGGGTAGTAGTGCTGCATGAGCAGCGGCAGGGCATTGTTGTAAGACATGGATGGGTCAGTTGAATGCCCAATTTGAGGATACAGCGGCAGGACCAGCAGGCCGGGGAAGATGACCAGAAACGGGAAAAAGATCTTTGGAATTGCCGCAATCAGCGGTGTCCGCTGCGCGGAATTGATGTCCTGGGCCGCAAGCGCCCTTTGGATGACCAAAAAGTCGGTGCACCAGTAGCCGAACGACAGCACAAAGCCGAGGCCCAGCACGACGCCGGGCCAGGTAATGTGCATGGAGTTTGTCGCCTCGTGATTGGTGCCATGCCAGGTATGCATAAAACTTGCCGGGACATGGCTGGCCGTCCCCGACCAGCCGCCGGCGGCCAGTACACCGACAATAACAAGCGGAGCAAGTCCCAGAACAATTAAAAAGAACTGCAAAACTTCATTGTAGATTGAGGATGTCAAGCCGCCCAGCGCGGTGTAAACCAGAACAACTGCCGCCGCCATCCAGATTGTCAGATTGATGTCCCAGCCCAGCAGGTCATGAAAAACCAGCCCCATGCCGTACATCGAAACTCCCGACAGCACCAGTGTGCTTACGGCGAATGTCAGCGCATTGACCGCACGAGTCGGCTCGTTGTACCGCTTCTGCAAATACTCCGGCACGCTGCGGGCTTTGGAACCGTAGTAGAACGGCATCATAAAGATGCCCAGAAAAACCATCGCGGGGATCGCGCCGATCCAGTAGAAGTGGGCCGTCATCCACCCGTATTCCGCCCCCTGCGAGGCCATGCCGAGAACCTCAAGCGCCCCCAGGTTGGCGGAGAGAAACGCCAGGCCCGTCACCCAGGCTGGAATAGATCGTCCGGACAGAAAGAAATCTTCGCTGCTTTTCATCTTCCGGCTGACCCAAAATCCGATCCCAAGAACAAATATAAAGTAAGTGGCAATGATGAGATAATCTACCGGACTTGCCGACAGCAGTTTAGTCGTCGAATGCTCCATTGTTTTCCTTTCTAGCAGCAGCAGGGGTTAAACATAAAATGAAATGCCCCAGAGGAAACTCTGGGGCATTTGCTGCTTTACGATCATCTATGCATTGATGTCTTTATGCAGTGATGTCTTTTTTAGAAGGGCGGCCCCGGCGTCGCGGCGTCTCGGGTGCCGCCGACGCTTCCACAGCAGGGTTCGTGGTCCGCTGGGCGGCAGCCCGCTGGCCGCGCATTTCGCCCCCGCGCCGGCCAATTTCGGCGTAGAACTCGGTTCCGCGCTCGCGCTTCACGGTTTCGCCGCCTTTGCGTCCGATGCTCTGGTAGAACGACGGGCCGTAGCGGTTCTTGACAGTCTCGCCACCCTTGCGTCCGGCTTCCCGTGCAAGGTCCGGGTTCGCGGCAAAGCCGCCTTCTTTGTCATGGTCATGGGAGCCGCGATGGGCTTCCGCGATCTTTTTTGCTCCTTCGGAGCCTGCGGTTGGTCCTGGTTTAGCCATAATAGTTTCCTTCAGTGTACTGCTTTCTTAAGGATTAGTTGCGTGAGAGTTTGATGTGTCATGAAGCTTACTCAGCTTGTGCGGTAAGCTGTTCTTTGGTTTCCTGTGCGGCTTGTTTACCGGCATCTACGGCTTCAGAAATCCGGGATTTCTGATCCTCTGCGATAAACTTCCCCTTGTCCACCAAATCCTGAGCGCTGCTTTGTGCCGAAGCGGCGGCATCGGTTGCCTTTGTTGTGATGCCTGTAACAGTAGTTTTTGCTGTTTCCGTGACTTCGGCCGCCTTCGCTTTGACTGCATCCGCAGTCTCAGCGACTTTCGCTTTTGCGCTGTCTACCGTGTCGTTTGTCTTGTCGGAAATATCTGCGGCCTTTGCTTTTGCGAGGTCCGAATAGTCGTTCGTTCTCTTTTTAATCAATCCGCGCGTTTCGTCGCCGCCCTGCGGTGCATATAAAAGCGCGGCCAGCGCTCCGAGCGCACCGCCCAGCAGCAGGCCCGTCATGAACCCGGCACCTGACTTTGCCGGCGCTTCTTCCGGCACGCCTACCACAATGACTTCTTCAACAGTCGTCCCTGAACTTGCGCCATTTTGTTCGGCCATGATCCTGCGTTCCCCCTGATGCTGCTTGAAAGTAGATGCAGCTTATTTGATAAGTGTTACTTCTTGTTCTTGATCTGCTGCGCTGTACTGCTTGGCAGCCGTTCCGTTGCCGGCCTTCGCCTGTTTCTCGCCGGTGGGATGAGTATACACTTGAAAACCCTTAGAAATCCCATTGATAATGCTGCTGATATTAATCAGTGGGGTAATCACCGCGCTCTGCACAACCCCTGCGGTTTTTTCCACCCGGCCGGAAACATCATCCGTCAGGGCTTCCCCTTTGACCAAAATCTGGTCCGTTTTCGCCCCGATATTGGTTGTGACCCGCTGCACAGTGTCAATGGCATTTGTCGTTTTCACAATGACAGGGTCAACTTTGTCGAGGCCTTTTTCCAGCAAACCAACCAGTTTGCTGATGGCAACCGCGATGGCCCCCAGAAGTCCCACTGTCACCAGCGAGAACAGCCCGCCAAATATCAGCAGCGAGATTTCCGCCCATGTCTCTAAATGCATCTTCTCTGTCACTCCACGTCGTCAAGCAAGGTTGCTTCGGTATACCCCAGCTATTGTCCGGCTCAAACAGACGACAGCATCTTCACCGCTTCATTCTGCGCCAGCAGGGCCGCAAGCGCCGTAGCCCGGTGGCTGACCCGGTTCTTTTCGGCTTCAGCCAGCTCCGCCATGGTGCGCTCAAACTCAGCAACAAAAAACAGCGGGTCATACCCAAACCCGTTCGCGCCGCGCGGCGCTTCTAAAATCACGCCGCTGCATGTTCCTTCCGCTTCTACGCTTTTGCCGTCACGTAACGCCAGCGAAACCACGCAGACATACCGCGCCGTGCGCTGCTCTGCTGGAACTCCCGACAGCCGTTCCAGAAGCCGCGCATTCCGGTCGGCATCCGTTGCGCCGGCTCCCGCCCAACGCGCCGAACGCAGTCCCGGCTCCCCGCCTAAAGCGTCCACGCACAGCCCCGAATCATCCGCCAGCGCCGGCAGCCCCGTCGCCCGTGCCAGCGCTGCCGCCTTCAGCCGGGCATTCTCCGCAAACGTCGTTCCCGTTTCCTCTACTTCCGGCAAACGCTCCGGCCAGTCCCCCGGCGTCAGCAGCGTTATGCCTTTGAAAAGCTCATATTGGCCCAAAAGTGCCTTGAACTCCCGCACCTTGCCTGGATTGGTTGTCGCCAGCATGAGTTTGGTCATTCTAGCTAACGCCTGGTACAAGTTCTTGTCGCAACCAAGTTTTCAGATCTGTACCTCGTTGGAACAAAACCGCCACTCCAGCTTCTCGAAGTGATGCTTCCTCTAAACTCGCTGGAAATGAAAGATTGAAGCCAATCCCAACCGTCAGGACTCCCGGCACTGTCTGTGCGGCTTGGATATAAGGCTTGAAAAGGTCTTCGACGGTCACTTCTCTCGTTTTACTGAGTTGAACCACCTCATGTTTGTTGAACACTAGGCGAACAGCAACCATATCACCAACTTCTTTGTTCCTGGACTGCATCGTGTACGCTCTGTCTCTTAACGGAGCAAAAGTTTGCAGTGTCGAGTTTGGGCCGCAATGCACCACATTGGAAGGAACCGCAATTCTCAACGGTTCAACCACATATTGAAGCGTTTCGTAAAATGGTTTGTCTACAAGTATTAAACAGCCGACCGTAGGATCATCTTCAATCCAATGCGTCGGCTGGACTATAGGATTTTTCGTCATCAGATTAGTTGTGTTGTGAGCTAAAGCAGCCCATCTAAGGCTTCGCGCTGCTTTGTCAGCATCTGGCGGATGCCGCCGTGGGCGAGGTCGAGCAGGCGGTTCAGGCGGTCGCGGTCGAAGGGCGCACCTTCGGCGGTTCCCTGGACTTCAATAAAGCGGCCTGTGTCGGTCATCACAATGTTCATGTCTACCGACGCCGACGAGTCTTCTTCGTAGGCTAAATCCAAGCGCTCCTCGCCCTTGACGACGCCGACCGAGACCGCCGCCACCCATTCGGTGAACGGAAGCGTTTTGATCTGGCCCTTGCCGCGCATCCAGGCCAGCGCCTCGACAAGCGCGACAAACGCGCCGGAGATGGCGGCGGTGCGGGTGCCGCCGTCGGCCTGCAAAACATCGCAGTCCAGCGTGATGGTCCGCTCGCCTAAAGCGTCCATCTCGACGATCGAGCGCAGGGACCGGCCTACGAGGCGCTGGATTTCGACGGTGCGCCCGCTGGGCTTTTGGGTATCGCGGGACGACCGGGTGTGCGTGGCGCGGGGCAGCATGGAGTATTCGGCGGTCAGCCAGCCCTGGCCTTTGCCTTTCAGAAACGGCGGCACTTTGTCTTCCACACTTGCCGTGCAAAGCACTTTTGTCTGCCCCACTTCCACCAGGCAGGAGCCTTCGGCGTAGCGGGCATAGCTGCGCGTGAGCGTAATCGGGCGGTACTCGCCGAGGGCGCGGCCATCTTCTCGGGGCATGGGGAACCTCTTTCTCAGCAGCTTGTCATGTAAAGTGGGGCCAGTATACCCGCTAAAGCGCAAGTGGCGCGACAAAATCAATGGGAGCGCCGAGCAGGCGAGAGGCGAAGCCGCGAAACTCTTCCGGGTCGCCGGTGGCGGCAAAGGAAACAGTGCCGAGACTGCCGCTTGTCAGCGTCAAAGACGGCAGAGCCTCGCAAACGGCGGCAGCAGCGGGGTCAACAAAGCGCGGCTGAAAGTCTGCATCGCCAATCTCTATGACGGCATGATGCAGGGCCTCCAAGAGAAATGGAAAGTGAGTGCAGCCGAGAATAATGCTTTGGACATGTGCGGCGTGCAGCGGGCGCAGGTACTCCAGCGCGGCTTCTTGAGCTTCCAGCGTATCCGCGCGGCCGGTTTCCACAAGCGGCACGAACCTGGGACAGCCGACTTCAACGACTGCGCGGTTTGAATTCAGCAAATGAACTGCTTTGGTGAACGCCCGGCTTTGAACGGTCGCATTGGTGGCGAGAACGCCGATGGAGCCGGCGGACGCGGACACGGCGGCGGCAGCGCCGGGCGCGATTGTCCCGGCGATCGGCAAGGTGGGGTAGCGGCTGCGGGCGGCTGACAGGCCGGCGACCGTAGACGTGCCGCTTGCCATGACGACAAGCTGAACACCCGCGTCTATTAAACGGTCTGTGAGCTGAAGCGCCAAGTCGCGCACAACTTGAATCGGCTTATCGCCATAGGGGACATTGGCGGTATCGGCAAGATACAGCACGGACGCATTTGGGGCTTGGCGCTGGATTTCGCGCAGGACGGAGAGGCCGCCGAGGCCGGAGTCAAAGACGCCGATGTCGGCTTTTGAAAGCGCGGCTTTTGGAAGCGCGGCATTGAGCGGCGTCACTGGCCGGCGCCTTTGGCGGCAATTTCCGCGCCGGGCCGGATGACATCCATCGGGCCGTCGGTCGTGAACTCGCCGAACGCTTTGACGGGCTGGCCTTTGACGCTGACTTGGTAAGAGTTAATTTCGGGAAACTGGCCGAGCGTCAGAGCAAGCGCATTCATCGCCGCGCTTTGGCCGCCCTCACCGCCGGTCTCATTGACGGGAGACTGCGAAAAGTCTACGGTTGCTACGCCGCCGTCTACCGAGAGGCCGCGCAGAGACGTTCCCGGCGCGATGGGCGAATGCGTGGCAGAAAGCAAAGCATTGACCGCATCCCGTGCCGGCTCTTTGGGGTGCTGAAGCGGGATCTCGTGCGGCATCAGCAGGTCCTTGTCGCCGGTGGCTTTAGGATTGAGGACGTAAACGACGATTTTCGCAGGCGGGGCTACCTGTGTCGGTGTTGTGCCTGCGGACAGCCCAGGGCCGGATACCGCCGGTGCGGAAGTGTCCGGCTGATTGGAAGAAGGCGGATGAGGCTCGTCGTGGCAGCCGGCGACAGCGGCCAGAGCCAGAGCGAAGACAGCAAATACTAGAAGTCGCTTCAATTAACGCGGACTCCTCATGTCGTCGTCGGCGCTGCCGGAATCTGCGGGGCTGCTGGAAACATTCCGGGCGGAGCGCAGGAGCCGCACTTGGTCTGCGATAAAGTCCCGCAGTCCGGCGGTGATTCCTTGAGCGATGCGCTGCTGTGCGGCGTCATCGCGCAGCAGGGCAAGGTCTTTGTCATTGTTCATGTAGCCGGTTTCCACCAAGACCGCCGGCATATAGCTTTCGCGCAGAACGGCGAACCCGGTGCGGAACCGGATCGTGTCGGACTTGACGCCGTTGTACGAAATACCCGAAGTCTCGCTGACCCGCCGCCCAATATCCGCAGCCATCAGCCGGCACAGGGAGCTTTGCGCGTGAAAGTAGACCGTCGTCCCCGCCAGCGTATTCCGGCCAATCGCGCTGGAGTCAGCGTGAATGGAAATGAAATAGTCTGCATGGTGGCTGTTGGCGAAGGGCGCACGCGATTCCAGCGCGGGGAAGCTGTCGTCGGAGCGGGTCATCAGCACGGTCGCCCCGCTGCGGGCCAGCATATCCCGCACACGGCGTCCAATTGCAAGCGTGATGTCTTTCTCGTAGACGTCCGGGTTCAGTTCCGCCGATGAGCCGGGATCGCGCCCGCCGTGGCCGGGGTCAACCACGACGATCTTGCCGGCAAGCGACGTATTGGTCGGGATGTTCACGGGGTACGGCGTGACCGGCCCTGCCTGCGGCACCGTCGCCGCCGGTATGCTGGGATCAGTCGTGATGACATTCAGCACATAGGTCATGCCTGGACCGCCGCCGTCCGCCGAGCGGCTGTCTACCGAAAAGCCGACCATGCGGGACAAATCCAGCACGACGCGCCCAAACTTTGTCTGCGGCGTCAGCAGCCGGCCCACCCGGATGCTTTTGATGACCGGATTGTCTTCAATGGTTTGTGCTGCTCTGACCCCGTGGTCCAGCACCGCGCCGGCCAGATCAAACGCCAGGCGGTTTGGATTGTTCAGCGTTTCCGTGCTGTATTTTGCCGGCCCGCTTGTCGTCACTTCAATCTGGGTCAGCGCCGGGCTGACCACCTTGTAATCCACGCCCGTAATCGTCACCGGCCCGCCGCTCTGCGGCTGACGCAGAGCCTGCGGCGGGCTGACAACAACTGGTGGCGGGACAGAGTTGACCTGCGCTATTGATACCGGCGCGACTGACCCGCTCAGCGCGACTTTGACCTGGCTGGTCTGGATGCTGCTCAGCACCTGGAACGGCACCGCGCCCTTCAAATCCACCGTGATGCGAACGGTCTGCGGCGTGATCTGCCCGCTCCGAATCTGCGTGATGTCCCCGCCTTCCGCCGGGACATCCGCCGGCACAGATCCTAAATCGAGGCCGTACAAATCCACATACAGCCGCTCTGGCTGCCCAATGCGCCGGACACTGTAATACACGGGGTAGGACGTATAGATAGTGAGCTGATTGAAGTTCTGGCGCACCACCTGAAGCTTCGCCCGCACCGTCAGCGTTTCCGATTCCGGCTGCCAGTCCGCTGTCCCGCCCAGTGCTTCTGCGACCTTCTGGAACGGTACGCAGCAGCGCCCGCCTACCGGTGTGTACGGCAGCGTGACCGTCTTCCCCGCGGCCGCCGTCACTGTGACCGTGTTGTTAGGATTCGGCCGGAACGTCGCCCCCATCAGGGCGACCGCATCCACCGGAGCCATGACCTGCCCGCCGGCGTCTACATACGGCTTCACTTGAAACGGTACGACGCGCCCGCCAATCACAATCGTCGCCGCTGTCGGATCAGCCAGCGCCGGGAGTGCCGAAAGAATGAATGCAAACGCCGTTACCGGCAAAGAAGTTCGTAAAGGACGCAAGGAAAATAGCTTCATGAACGATGTCTCCTGCACAAGCAACGGTCAATAAATACAAGCATTAAAACATCATAACACAGGTTTGACTCATCGGTCAAGTTTCTTTCGTGAGAGAAATGTCGTGATAATCGTAAACTGTCGTCTCTCGGAACCCGCAGGCTTTGTAAATCGAGAGAGCCGATGGGTTCTCCGTCGCCACATCCAGCGCGAATCGGGTCTGTCCTTCCGCCCGCAGCAGTGTCAGAACCGCTGCCAGTAGCTGCCGCCCAAGCCCACGCCGCCGATGCTCCGGCAATATGCCCACGCCGCGAATGTAAATGCCGTCGCCTTTGTCTACGACGCCGATTTGCCCGACTCGTGTTCCCTCAGCGCCCGCGAAAAAGTACCGCGACTCCGGCTCGGCCAGCCGCACCAAGAACTTTTCAAGCGGCTCTTGTTTCCCAAATATCTGCGCCGTCATCCGCACCAGCGCCTCTACTTCTGCCACGTCCACACGCTGAAGCTGTATCTGCCCGGCATCAAGCACCGGCATATCTGCGAGCGCTGTTTCCATCCGGTACTCCGAAAAGACGTAGGGCAGCTTCAATGCCTGAACCGCCGCCTGCCCTGACTCCGACCGGTAGACGATCCCTAGCATCTCGGTCGCCCTACGCCGCCGCGCTTCGTCGGTTGCCGCCTGAAGCAGTGCCTTGAAAATCCCCCGCCGCCGGAACGCGGGCGCGACCGCCGCCGTCCATTCCAATTCCCCGTACCCTTCCAGAAACCCGTACCCGGCCAGTGCGTTGCCGTCATAGCAGCAAAAACTGCTGGCAAGATTCGGCATCCCATCCGCCGCTGCTTCCCATTCAATCTTCAGCGCTACGCTGTCCACCCGCAGGATCTCAGCGGCCAAGCCCTGCGCTTGTGCCAAAGTCTGAACATCTAGACTGTGTTTCGCTATAATTTCGTTTTGAGAGATCGTTTTCCCATTTACTCTATGCATTGACCCAATGATACCACGGTTTGTTGTCGCACAGCAAAAAAACCGCCTTGCCTAATGGCAAAGCGGTTCTTCATACATGGTGGAGGCGGAGGGAGTTGAACCCTCGTGTCGAGCAGCGAAAACTCAGGCTTCTACAAGCATAGCCGGTTGTTTGATTCTCGCACCGAGGCCGCCAATCGGCAGGCTGCCCCAAGCGCTCGCTGTCCTTTGGTTCCCGCGTCTGCCGGACGGCAGCTCAGACGCAGTAGCCCGCGAGGTTTGACGCCCTAGCTTCCGCCGGCAGGCGGGGCGGAAGGGGACGGGCTGCCCGTAGGCAGCGCTTTAACCGACTAGGTTAGCCCTTGCGGGAAAAACTAGGCAGCCAGCGCGTAAGAACGCGCTGTGGTGAACGAAGTATTCTTCGCGTTTGTTTTTTTGCCGCTTTTAACGAGGCCAGCGGCGCCTCGACTTGCGACCTGCGATATCAATCTCCCGATCGAAACCAATCGCCCCCATGTTGTTTCATGCGATGGTGTGGTAAACCGCCGCACACCTATTATAACTCATTTCGATAAGAAATCGTTCCCGAATAAGCGGCAGCAGCCCAGGGAGTTTGCCGCGGGTTAGAAACCCGAGGCTGAACAAAACAGTGTCGCGGCGACACAAGAACTTAAGAATGGGCGTCGTCTTCTCTTGTGTCCCCTGGACACTGGGAACTTCTCAGCCTCGGGTTTCAACCCGTGGCGCTTGAACCCGTGGCGTTAGGCCTTAACCGCCTCGCCCATCCCTTTCTCCCGCTCCACTTCGGTCACAAGTTGACGCGCATCAGTGAGAATATCCGCCAGCACTTCAATCGGGGTCCGGCCTGTGTCAATACGCCGGACGATCTCCGCCGCGTAATGGCCCAGCACCGGTGCGGTCTCGGCTTCGTAGACATACAGGCGGTTCTGGATGGTCACGTCCGACGCATCATCAAGGCGGTTCTCATGGATCGCACGCCGCTTCAGGCGCAAAACCACCTGCTCCTTGTCGGCGCAGTCAAGATAATACAAACGCCGGACATCAATCAGCGCGTCCATCAGCCGGGCCTGGGCCACGCTCCGGGGAATGCCGTCGAGGACCAAAATATCCGTGTTCGGGTCGTAGCGGCCCAAACGGACTAAAGCGTCAATATGCTCCTGCCAAAGCTGCACCGTGAAGTCGTCCGGCACCAGCGCCCCCCGGCTGCTGTAATCCAGAAACACCCGGCCCAGCGGCGTCCCGACCCGCAGGTCCCGAAAAATCTCGCCGCAGGCCACATGCACCAGGCCCGGAATGGATCCGAGAATGCTGCCCTGCGTTCCCTTGCCGCTGCCAGGCGCACCGAACAATAGAATAGTTTTGAATTTCATGGTGGCTTTCGCAATGCGAACAGACCCGGCACTGGAAGCCCTCCGGGTTTGCCATTGCAGTGCCGGGCTACTAAATGCACAAAGTCCCTGCGGGACTGAATGCCGAGGGCGATTTGATTTTCGGAGGCACTTTCCGTTCTTGAGTGAGCCGGCACTGCAATGGCAAACCCGGAGGGCTTCCAGTGCCGGGTTTCAAACGGTGATTATGGCATCTGCATCTGCCTCTGTCAACTTGGGTATAATTGACTTCTATGGCACAATTATCTTATAGTACGGCGACGGAAGAGCGGGCGCTGATTGTTTCGCTGTCTCTCGCGGGCGGCGAGGACGACATGGCGATGCGGCTGTCGGAGCTGCGGGAGCTGGCGATGACGGCGGGCGCACGGGTCGTCGGCGAGTTTTACCAGTCGCGCCGCGCCCCGGACATGGCAACCTATATCGGGCCGGGCAAAGTCGAGGACTTGAAGGGCGAGCTGGCAAGCACCGATGCTGAGCTGGTCATCTTTGACGATGAGCTGTCCCCGACCCAGCAGCGCAACTTAACGAATGCTTTGGAGAAGCGGGTTCTCGATAGAACGCAGCTTATCTTGGACATCTTTGCCCAGCGTGCAAGGACCCGCGAAGGCAAGCTGCAAGTGGAACTGGCCCAGCTCAACTACCTGCTGCCCCGGCTGTCGTCGCTGTATACCAAGTTTGAGCGGCAGCAGGGCGGCATCGGCGGACGCGGTCCCGGTGAAACCAAACTGGAAAGCGACCGGCGGCGGGTCAAAGAAAGAATCTCCCTGCTTGGCGGGGAGATTGACGAAATGAAGGAGCAGCGGGCGCAGCAGCGGCAGATGCGGCATAAGCTGCCGTTTCCGACCTGTGCGCTGGTCGGGTACACGTCGGCGGGGAAGTCTACGCTCCTGAACCTGCTTTCCGGGGCGGAAGTGCTGGCCGACCGAATGCTGTTCTCGACGCTTGACCCCACGACCCGGCGCGTTGTCCTGCCGCATGGCGGCTGGTCGGTGCTGATGACCGACACGGTCGGCTTTATTCGAAACTTGCCGCATCATCTGGTCGCATCGTTTCGGGCAACGCTGGAAGAAGTCGTGCAGGCGGACTTTCTGGTGCATGTCGTGGACACCGCGCACCCGGAGCGCGAGCGGCAGATGCGAGCTGTCCAAGAAGTCCTGGCGGAGCTTGGAGCGGGGGACAAGCCGATCATCACGGCATTCAACAAAGCCGACATGATCAAGGACACCTATGAGCTGCGGGAGCTGATCGCAGGAACGCCGAACTCCTGCTATTTGTCGGCCCTGAAGCGCGAGGGCATCCCGTTTTTGATGGACCGCATGGAAGCGACTTTGCAGTCGCTTCTGGCGACCGTGACTTTGATTTTGCCGTATGACCGCTCCGACGTTGTCGCTCAGTGCTACGAGATGGGCCGGGTGCATTCAGTAGACTACGGCTCCGAGACCATCACCGTCCACGCCGACATCGCCAAAGAGCTTGCCGGGCGTCTGGTGCGCTTCACGCCCGGCTATGTGGCGGATTAGGTCTTAGTCATGCGCCCAGGCCGTGTAGTAGTTCCAGTCGTAGACATCGAACCGGCTTTCAACCGGCTCCCCCGTCAGCGCCACCCATTCTCTGCCCGAGCGCGACAAGCGGAATGAAGCCGGCCCCGGCACAAACGGCACCCGCGAAAAGGACAAGCCCGGCGGCACCAGGCGCGTAGTTGTTTGCCCGCCATTCACAACTGTGAGTGTGCTTTTCGCCCGTGCCATCGTGGCGAGAAAGAACGTGTCGGGGACGGTGTTTGCGCTGGTTCCTGTGTAGAACGGGCCAATCGCGCCGCGCGGGTCGTTTGCCGCTTTTGCCTCCGCCGGCTGGGTGCGGTAGAACGCGAACACGGCGTCTTTGGCGATTTTCGGCGGAACGCCGGTTTTGTACCACTGAATGTAGTACAAATTCAGGGCCTGCAAGCCGAGCTTGCTTTTGTAATAGCCGGGGACGGACGAATGAGCGAGATACGGCCAGGGTGAGCCTGGCCCGAAGTCGGCATTGGTGAAATTGCTGCCTTCATCGTCGTCGTTCCAGGTGACAAGCTGCACCCAGGCCGCGCCCTGACTGCCAATAATGCTGCGCCATTGGTACGCCAGCGTTTCCCCGCCATATGCCTCGCAGTAGAAACGGCCCGGTGCGCGGTGAGCGAAGCCGATGTACTGCGGCGTCACCGTTCCCATCCACGCCAGACCCGCCTTGTGCAGCCGGTGGGAATACCGCTCCGCCTGCATCACCCCAGTGTCCGTGCCGACCGGCGGCCCGGTGCCGGTGCCGTAGAGCCAGGCGGCATTTGCAAGGCCAGTGAGCAGCCCGTCCACTTCCTGGGCGTTGGCCGTGTGCGGCTCTTCTTTGGGACCGGTTCCGTCGGGGTCGCGGATATTGAAGAAGGGGCAGAAGTAGATGCGGACCGGCGGCGACTGGGCGAGCAGGGCGGCCTTGACGGCGGAAAAGCGGTCTTTGACCTGGGCGTAAGTGCCGCCTTCCCCGGCGTAAGTGCCGAGCCAGGGACGGCCTGCGTGTTTGTAGTAGCAGGCATGAGTGACGCCGGCGTTCACTAAAGCGACAATGGTGGCTGTGTTTTGTGGAAAAGTGGAAAAGTCCGGCTGGGCAAAGATGTAGAAGTCTCGGACGCCCTCAGAGTTGCTTGCCCCGCCGTTTTCGGCGTTCACCTGGTCGGCGGCCTGGAGCAGGTTCCCCCAAGCTTCCTGGTATGGCACGCTCCACCCGTCAATGTTTGCGGCGAACCCGTCCACCCCGCAGGCTTTAGCTTCCTGAATGTCTTTCACATAATCGGCGACGGAGGGCGCCTGCCCGTAGAAGTGCTTGCCGTAATCCCCGGCGCTCATCTGCAGGTGCGCGAACACCAGGTGCGGGCCGCTGGACGACGTGTCAAGATACCGGTTCGTAAACGGCTTGCCGTAAACAGTCGGCACCGCCGCCATGACGGAAGCCGGCAGCAGGCAAAGCGTAAGCAGAAGCAAATCGCGGGCAATGGACGGGCGGATCATCAGATTCTCCTCAGCAGCGCTTAAGCGCTGCCGGTTCGCGCTTGGAACCCCAGTGTACCACAGCCGCATGAAATTCGCCGCCCCGCCCCAATTCTGGGGAGCCAGATCGGAAAAAGCCTGCCGACAAGTGCAGTATCTCTTCTCCGTATTGCTCCCCAGAATTGGGGAGGGGGGCTTGTTGTGCAGTGGTAATGCGCCTTTGTGCTTGGCGAGGTACAATGAACTTTCCATGAGCGCCTTTAAACCACAGCCTGCAACCCTGCCCGACGGCGGCCGTCCCCTTGATGCTTTGGAAGGCGTCATTGAGCGCATCACGTTCCACAACGAAGACAACGGCTACACGGTCGCTCGCCTTCTGCCGCCGAATGCCAAAGACGTCATCACCATCTTGGGCAATTTTTCCAACCCTGTCGTCGGCGAGTCGCTGCTGTGTTACGGCACCTGGACCAACCATGCCCAGTGGGGCAAGCAGATGACCGTGGCCCGGTACGAAGTGGTCCGGCCTGCGACCGCCTTTGCGATTGAAAAATATCTCGGCTCCGGCATGGTCAAGGGGGTGGGGCCGGTCACCGCCAAGCGCATTGTGGCGAAGTTCGGCGAAGACGCTTTAGAGATTATCGACCATCACCCGCGCAAGCTTTTAGGCGTCGGCGGCATCGGCGAGAAGACATTAGAAAAGATCACGACGGCCTGGAAAGACCAGCGCGAAGTCAAGAACATCATGCTGTTCTTGCAGTCGCACGGGGTTTCCCCGGCTTATGCCGTCAAGATCTACAAAGCTTACGGCTCCAAGTCAATCGAGATTGTCGAGCGAAATCCCTACCAGCTTGCGTCGGACATCTGGGGCATCGGATTCAAGAGCGCGGACAAGATCGCGCGGGCTATCGGCATCGCCGAAGATGACCCCCGGCGCATCGAAGCGGGTGTCGTGTATGTGCTGAACGAAGCCGTCGAATCCGGCGGCAATGCGTATCTGACCCAGGCCGAGCTAACCGCAAAAGCCACGGAGATACTTGGCGTCGGCGATGTCGGCTCGGCGATCAAAACGCTTGCCGAGAATGGCCGCTTGGTATTAGAGCCGTACACGCTGCTGGGCGAAACCGAGATCGCGATTTATACGCCGTCGCTGCACAAGACCGAGATCGGCGTCGCCGAGCGCATACAATCCCTGCTGTCCGCGCCCGTGCCGCCCCCCAATGCTGACTTTGACGGCTGGCTGTCGGCACTTTTAGACGCGCAAAAGTTTCCCCTCTCTCACGAACAAGGCGCAGCCGTCAAAATGGCCCTGCTGTCGCGCTTCTCAGTATTGACTGGAGGCCCCGGAGTAGGGAAGACCTATACCACCAACACAATTGTTGCGGCGTTTGAGGCGCTGGATAAAGACGTGCTGCTGGCGTCGCCGACGGGCCGGGCGGCAAAGCGGATGGCGGAAGTGACCGGGCGGGAAGCCAAGACCGTTCACCGCCTCTTAGAGTTCGACCCGGAGCAGCGCGGCTTCAAGCGCGGCTTGGACCAGCCGCTGGAATGCGATGTCTTGATTGTGGACGAAAGCTCGATGCTGGACATGGTGCTGACTTATTCGCTGCTCAAAGCCGTCCCGCCGGACGCGCAGGTCGTGTTTGTCGGGGATGTAGATCAACTGCCGTCGGTGGGGCCGGGAAATGTCCTGCGGGATTTGATTGACAGCGGCTCCGTGCCCGTAGCCCGGCTCACGCAAGTCTTCCGGCAGGCGGCTGAAAGCCTGATTATCACCAACGCCCACGCGATCAACCAGGGCCGGATGCCGGAGCTGCCGCCGCCGTCCGCCCTCCGCGACTGCGCCTGGCTGAATGCCGACGAAGCCGACGATCTGGCTGAAAAAGTGGTCGCCGTGGTCGCGAAAAGCCTGCCCAAGCGCGGCTACGCCCCCGGCGATATTCAGGTTCTGACCCCCATGCAGCGCGGCTCGGCTGGCGCGGCCCATCTCAACTCGCGCCTCCAAGAAGTCCTCAATCCTTCCCGTTTGGGAACAGACGAAATCCAGCGCGGCCCGCGTCTGTTCCGCGTCGGTGACCGCGTCATGCAGATTGTCAACAACTACGACAAGTCCGTCTACAACGGCGACATCGGCGCAGTGGTTGCGATTAATCACGAAGACGAGATTTTGACCGTCGCCTACGCCGATGCCCAGGGGACAAACGAAGTCATTTATGAGTTTTCCGATTTAGACGAGCTGACACTTGCATTTTGCTGCTCGATCCATAAGTCGCAAGGCTCGGAATACCCAGCAGTTGTCCTGGCGGTGCATACCCAGCACTACATGCTGCTGCAGCGCAATCTGCTGTACACGGCCCTCACGCGGGCCAAGAAGTTCGCCGTTTTGGTCGGTCCCAAACGCGCCATCGCGATGGCTGTCAAGAAGCAAAGCGACATCCACCGGCACACGCGCCTCAAAGAGCGCTTGCAGGGAATGATCTAGGGTAGTGTAAGCCGTCTATCATGCAGCAGCGGATTAAGGCTACGGATAAATAGACACTCTGGCGTATGGATTGTACGGGCTGACGGACGCGGAGATTGCGGTGGTGGAAGGGGCGGGATAGGGAGATACCCCAGAACGAAACCCCGGATTGAAATCCGGGGCTGAGGAGCCTACGGCTGGTTGTCCTGCGGACAAAAGAGCAACCGCAAAAAGCGTTTTCTGGTTCTCCTGTCCGTAGGACAGGCGGCGCAGAGCGCCCTTCAGCCCCGGATTTCAATCCGGGGTTTCAATTGGGCGTCAGTCTCCGAAAGGATGAAAAGCAACCATGGAACAAGTCACACAAGTGTTAGACACGGTAGCACTGCTTCAAGACCTTCCGCAAAAAGGGTTGGGGCGCGGGCAAGTCGGAACAGTCGTCGAGCAGCTTGGGCCGGACGCCTTTGAAGTCGAGTTTGTCAGCATGGACGGGGAAACCTACGCTTTGCTGCCCCTTCGCGCCGAGCAGATTATGGTTCTTTGTTACACCCCGGCACACGTCGCTTGAATGGTCGCCTAACACGGTTGCATAACGCAGCAGGGTAGGGTATAATCATTCGCACACGGCGCGAAACGCCGTCCATGCCTGGAACCTGGCGGGGCCAAACGGGGTTATTACTTGCAGCAGTGCAGCCCGGATGGCAGGGGTTCGATTCCTTAGACGGGCACCAAAATTACAGCTATTACACTTTAACGGAATTCGCGAGGAAGCTAAACATTATGGCAAAAGCAAAGTTTGATCGTTCGAAGCCGCATGTGAACATCGGCACCA
>CAXSZN010000037.1:0-45874 GCA_964241935.1 uncultured Armatimonadales bacterium | reverse complement strand
CGTTCAGGTCGTAGTGCTCGCAAGGGCGTGCGAGTTCGAGTCTCGCCTTCGGCATCTCCTGACTGCAAACTTGACGTTGATATTTGATGACAAAAGCTGATCGTCCTAAGTGACGATCAGCTTTTTTTGGCTGAATGCAAGCGTCACCCACAATAAAGCTATCAAATAAAGTTAGCAAATACGGCATTCCAAACAAAGCTAATTTGTATTACAATGGTATCATTATGACACCAGCACCACCGCAGCGAAAATCCAGGTCATAGATCCAAGTAGTCCCATGCGTATTTCTTTGTTCATTCCCTGCTATGTAGACACGTTTTACCCGAACGTCGGTATCCACATTGTGGAGATCCTGGAGCGGCTCGGACACGCTGTCTCGTACCCGCCCGGCGCTGCCTGCTGCGGCCAGCCGGCGTTCAACTCCGGCTACTGGCCCGAAGCGCGTCAAGTGGCCCAGAGCGTTCTCAAAGCCTACCAAAAAGCCGACGCCGTGGTGGTCGCGTCCGGGTCCTGCGCGGCAATGCTGAAGAACTTCTACCGGCAGATGTTTCAAGACACGCCCCAACGCAGCGCGGCGGAGGCGCTGGCGGAAAAAGTTTGGGAGTTCTCCGACTTTCTTGTAACCCAGCTTGGCGTCACGGATGTCGGCGCACGGTTTGACGCGACGGTGACATTCCATGACGGCTGCCACGGGCTGCGCGAGCTGGGCATCCAAAGCCAGCCGCGCCTTCTGCTGTCTCATGTCCGGGGCCTGACGCTGGTTGAGATGACGGAAGCGCAGACCTGCTGCGGGTTCGGCGGCGCGTTCGCCGTGAAGTTCGCGCCGATCTCAGCGGCGATGGGTGAGGTCAAATGCGCGTCCGCCCTGGAAACCGGCGCAGACTACCTGGTTTCCAACGACTCAAGCTGCTTGATGCACCTGCAGGGGATGCTGGACCGCCGGCGCAAGCCGCTCAAAAGCCTGCATCTCGCACAGGTGCTGGCCCGGACGAAATAAAAGAAACCGCAATGACAATCAAAGCACCCATCAAACCTACTTCCCAGTTCCGCGGAGACAGCCGGCGCATGAGCGGCGACCTGCGGCATCGGGGGCTGGTGCAGACAGCCATGGGCAAGTACGACGCCGTCCGGCGCGGCACCCAGGGCCGGTTCCAGGACTGGCAGGCCGCCCGGCAGGCAGCATCGGACATCAAGTGGGAAGCCGTCAACCACCTGGACCGGTATCTGGAAGAGTTTGCCCGCAGCGCCGAAGCGCGGGGAACAAAAATCTTCTGGGCAGCCACCGGCGAGGATGCCTGCGCGTATGTGCTGGACGTCTGCAAGCGCATCGGCGCAAAGCAGCTTATCAAGTCCAAAACAATGACAAGCGAGGAAATCCACCTGAACCATGCCCTGCAGGCCGCCGGGTACGGTGTGGTCGAGTCGGACCTCGGCGAGTATATTGTCCAGTTGCGGGAAGAAACGCCCTACCATCTGGTCTTTCCGGCGATGCACCTGACGCGCGGCGAGATCAGCGACACGTTTGCAAAAGAGCTGGGAACGCCGGCGTCGGACAGCCCGGAAGAGCTGACCATGATCGCGCGCGCCGTCATGCGCCAAAAGTATCTGGGCGCGGACGTTGGAATCAGCGGCGCGAACTTTGCCGTGGCCGAGACCGGCATGATTTCCATCACCGAGAACGAGGGCAACGCCCGCCTGACGACCTCGGTGCCGCGTGTCCATATCGCGCTTTTAGGCATCGAGAAGGTGCTGCCGAAGCTTGCAGACCTCGCCCTGTTCCTGCCGATGCTGGCGACCGCAGGCACCGGCCAGGCGCTGACCTGCTACAATTCGATGATCGGCGGCCCGCGTCAGCCCGGCGAAGTGGATGGTCCCGAGGAGTTCCATGTAATTTTGCTGGACAACGGGCGAACCGATCTGCTGGCGGACCCGGAGCAGCGGGACGCCCTGCACTGCATCCGGTGCGGGGCGTGCCTGAATGTCTGCCCGGTGTTCCGTAATGTCGGCGGCCATTCCTACGGTACGACCTACCAGGGACCGATCGGCTCGGTGATCACGCCGCATTTGTCGGGCTTGCAGGAATGGAAGCATCTTTCGGCAGCCTCAACTTTGTGCGGTGCCTGCACGGAAACCTGCCCGGTAGGGATTGACCTGCACCATCATCTGCTGCAAAACCGGCGCAACGCCGCAGCCGCAAAGCCGGACCTGCTGGAGCGGGCCGCGTGGCGCGGGTTTGCGTTTGTGATGACCCATCCGACCCTGTACCGCTGGGCGACGCATCTCGCGCCGTTTGCACAGCGCCTTCAGCGTGTGGTGCAGGGCCGCAAAGCAGACCCGCTGTATGCCTGGACCCAGGCGCGTGATTTTCCGCAGGTGCAGCCGCGGACATTCAAAGACTACTGGGCCGAGCGGCAGACAAAAGAGCGGCAGGAGAAAGCAGCCAAATGAACGGACGTGAAATGAACGGACGCGAGCAGATCTTGGGCCGGGTGCGGCGGGCGCTGCAAGTGCCCGCTCCCAAGCGTCATGCCCCCGCGCAGTCGCCCACGACGGAGCGGTTCGCGCGGGAGCTGCCGGTCATCCGGCAGGAAGCCCGCGAGTGGCTGCCGCCGGTTGGCGAGACCTGGGACGAGCAGGCGGCGCTGTTTGCGGCTCAGTGCGCCGATCTCCGGGCCGAGTTCTTCTTGTGCGCGGGCATGGCCGAGCTGCACGAGCGTCTGGCGGCGCTTTCCGCCGAATGCGGCTGGGAGCGTATTGCCGCGCATCCAGGCGCTTTAACGGACAGCGCCGCGAAGCCGCTGCCCCTGCCGGTCCTGATGACCCACAGCGGCTACGATTTGGAAGCATTAGAACAGTGCAGCGCAGCGCTGACCGAATGTGATGCGCTGGTGGCGCAGACCGGCAGCGTGCTTGTGACAAGCCGCAGCGCGGGCGGGCGGACGCTGTCGGCGCTGACGCCCCACCATGTGGTGCTGGCCCGGCGCGAGCAGCTTGTGCCGGATTTGACGGCGGCGTTTCACCTTCTGGCGGCGCGTTACGGGGAAAGCTACCCAAGTTTGATGTCGTTTATCACCGGCCCCAGCCGGACCGGGGACATTGAGCGCATTCTGGTTCTGGGAGCACACGGCCCCAAGCGGCTGTCAATTTTTTGCGTATGAAGGCATGAAAACGTCTTGGTGATGAAAACGTCTTTGTGATGAAAACATTTTATGGACACTCTGCTTCAACAGCTTTTAGACTTGTCGCACACGCTCGGCGACCCGGCGCGTGACTGGGCCATTTTGGGAGAAGGCAACACGTCCGCCGCGCAGGACGAGAACGTGTTTCTGGTCAAGGCCAGCGGGTCGCATCTTGGCACTCTGACAGCGGACCAGGTCGCGGCGGTCCGGTTTGCGCCGCTGCTGGACGCGCTGGACGGCGGTCTTTTGTCTGATGCGGAAACGAAAGACTTGCTGCTGTCGTCCTGCACCACCCAGCCGGGCCGGATGCCGTCGGTCGAGACGCTGTTCCATGCTTATTTGTTGACTTTGGACACGGTTGAGTTTGTCGGCCACACGCACGTCACCAGCATCAACGGCCTTCTGTGCTCGGACCGAGGCTGGGCCGCGCTGCGGCGGGGGGGACGGCTGTTCCCCGATGAAATTGTCGTGTGCGGGATTGCGCCCTGCTGCGTTCCGTATGTGGACCCCGGCCTGCCGCTGGCGCAGGCGCTGCGCCGCGAGGTTCAGGAGTATTCCAGCCGCTATGGGACTCCTCCGAAGACGATTTACCTGCAAAACCACGGATTTATCGCGCTCGGCAAGACGGCGCGGGAAGTGGTCCAAATCACTCAAATGGCGGACAAAGCCGCCCGAATCCTTTGCGCCGCGCTGGCCTGCGGCGAGCCGAATTTTCTGTCGGCGGAGAACGCAGCCCGGATTTATACCCGTCCCGATGAACATCTGCGCCAGAAAGCGCTGGAAGCGCATGAAGATTTGCCATGAAAGCTGGCCATGAAAGTTTGTCATGACTGATCATTGCTACATCGCCTGCGACTTGGGGGCGGAAAGCGGGCGTGTCATCTTGGGCCGCCTGCGCGGCGGCCTGCTGGCCGTTGAAGAAGTCCATCGCTTTCCAAACCAGCCGGTCCTCCTGCACGGGTCTCAGCGCTGGGACATCGCACAGATTTTCAAGGAGCTGAAGATCGGCCTGGGCTTGACTTCCGCCTGCCTGAAGGCGGCGGGCGAAAATGCAGGCAGCCTCAGCGTGGACTCGTGGGGCGTGGATTATGTTCTCCTGCGCGGCGCGGCGGCGATGGGACTGCCGTACCACTACCGGGATGACCGAACGGCAGAAGCCTATTCCGCCGTTCGGGAACTCAAGCTGAACGACTGGATTTTTTCCGAGACCGGCATTCAGTTCATGCCGATCAACACGCTGTACCAGCTTTTGGCGCATCGGCGGCAGGCACCGGAACAGCTTGCCGAAGCCGATCAGCTTCTGCTGATTGCCGACTACTTTCACGCGTTGTTTTGCGGGGTCTGCGTTGCCGAGCGCAGCCTTGCCAGCACGACCCAGCTTTACAACCCGGTGACCCGGCAGTGGTCGGAAGATTTGCTGTCTCGGTTCGGACTGCCGGGCAGCCTGTTCCCGCTTCTGGTAGACTCCGGCACCGTGCTTGCGCCGCTGAGTTCAGACATTGCGGAAGAAGCCGGGCTGGACGGGGTTCAGGTGATTGCGGCCTGCTCCCATGACACCGCCGCCGCCGTTGCCGCTGTGCCGGTCGGCCCGGAAGCAGCGCAAGCGAGGGACTGGGCATTTCTCAGCTCCGGCACCTGGTCCCTGCTTGGCATGGAGCTGCCGCAGCCGCTCATCAATGCCGACGCGCAGGCCGCCGGCTTCACCAACGAGATCGGCTGGGGCGGGACGACGCGCTTTCTCCAAAACATCGCCGGGCTGTGGATTGTTCAGGAATGCCGCCGGGCGTGGCTTGCCGAGGGACTGGATTTCTCCTATGACGCGCTGACCCAGATGGCTGGGGAAGCGCCGCCGTTCCGCAGCTTGATCCGGCCCGGTGATGGCAGGTTCCTTCCGCCCGGCCATATGCCGGCCCGCGTGCAGAACTTTTGCCGCTTGACCGGGCAGGTCGTGCCGGAAAGTCCGGGCCAGATCGTGCGCTGCGCTTTAGAAAGCCTCGCGCTGTCCTACCGAGAAACGCTGGAACAGATGGAAGCGCTCACGGGCCATGCGGTCCGTCACCTGCACATTGTCGGCGGCGGCAGCCAGAACGCGCTGCTGAACCAGTTCGCGGCGGAAGCCACCGGCAGAAGTGTCGCCGCCGGCCCTGCCGAGGCCACCGCCATCGGCAACCTGCTGCTGCAGGCCATGACGCTCGGGCATCTCACCTCACTTGCCGACCTGCGCCAAACCGTGCGGGCGTCTTTTCCGGTTCGGAACTTTGAGCCAAAAGACGCCGACGCTTGGGAAGAACCCTACGCCCGATTTCAACATCTGGAGATACAGCAATGACTCGGAACTACCAAAATGTCAGTGACCTGTGGAACGACGAAAAAGCCGATGCCCTGGACCCGATGAGCCGGCTGGTCTACCGCTCGAACCTCTTAGGTGCCGACGGGCGCATCACCAACACCGGCGGCGGCAACACATCCGCCAAGCTTACCGAAACAGACCCCGTCAGCGGCGACGCCGTGGAAGTGCTCTGGGTCAAAGGCTCCGGCGGCGACCTGCGAACCGCGAAGCGCGAGAACTTCTCCTCTCTGTACCAAGAAAAGCTGCTGGAGCTGCAAGCTGTCTATGCCCGCGCCGAAGAGCGTGGGCCGAAGACGCAGGCGGAAGACAAAATGGTGGGGATGTACCCGCACTGCATGTTCAACCTCAACCCGCGTCCGTCGTCCATTGACACGCCCCTGCACTCGTTCGTGCCCCACACGCATGTGGATCACACACACCCAAACGCGGCAATCTCCGTGGCGGCGTCGAAAAACTCGGACACGCTGACCCGCGAGATCTACGGCGGCGACGTGATCCATACCCACTGGCTCCGGCCCGGTTTTGAGCTGGGATTGGTGCTTCAGGACATCACGCGGCGTCACCCCGACGCATGCGGCGTGATCTTAGGCCAGCACGGCCTGATCAACTGGGCCGAGGACGACAAAGCCTGCTACTATCTGTCGCTGGACCTCATTGAAAAAGCCGCTGCCTATATTGAAGCCCGCGACCAGGGCGAGAAGACGTTCGGCGGCGCAAAATATCAAAGCCTGGAAGAAACCGAGCGGCGGCGGGTGTTCGCCCAGATCCTGCCCTGGCTGCGCGGCCAGGTGTCCGGGAAGAAGCGGCTCATCGGCACGGTTCAGGACGACGCCAAAATCCTGCGCTTCGTCAGCAGCGCGGACGCGCCCCGGCTGGCAGAGCTTGGCACAAGCTGCCCGGACCATTTTCTTCGGACAAAGATCAAGCCGCTGTATGTGGCGTGGGACCCACAGGCCGAGGACGCGCAGGCGCTCCAAGAAAAGCTGGCGGCAGGGCTGGAACAGTACCGCAAAGATTATGCGGCCTACTACGAGGCAAACAAGCGGCCTGACTCGCCGGCGATGCGCGACCCAAATCCAACCGTCATTCTGGTTCCGGGCCTGGGCATGATTGCCTGGGGCAAGGACAAGAGCGAGTCGCGGGTCACCGCCGAGTTCTACAACTGCGCCGTGGAAGTCATGCGCGGAGCGGAAGCGATTGACGAATATGTGGCCCTGCCGGCGCAGGAAGCGTTTGACATCGAATACTGGCTGCTCGAAGAAGCCAAGCTGCAGCGGATGCCGCCGGAAAAAGAAATGGCCCGGCAAGTGGTCGCCGTAGTCGGCGCAGGCAGCGGCATCGGGCGCGAGCTGGCCCACAGATTAGTTAAAGACGGCGCACACGTCGCGTGTCTCGACGTAAATCCTGAAGCGGCGCAGGCGGCCGCTCAGGAGATCACGGACAAAGTCGGCATGGGCATCGGCGTCGCCGGCTCCGGTATCTCCGGCTGCGGTCAGGCGGTCGGCATTGCGGCAAACATCACCGACCGGCACTCGGTCCGCAAAGCGCTGGAAGACGTGACGCTTGCGTATGGCGGCTTTGACTCGGTGGCCGTGACGGCGGGCATTTTTGTTTCGCCGGACACGAGCGGCCACATTGACGACGACAAGTGGGCGCTGACATTCGCCATCAATGTCACGGGGTCCTACCTGGTGGCGGATGAAGCTGCGCCGATTTGGAAAGCGCAGGGGCTGACAGGCAAGATGGTGATCACCACGTCCGCCAATGCCGTGGTCAGCAAAAAAGGCAGCGTGGCGTATGACACCAGCAAGGCCGCCGCGAACCATCTGGTGCGCGAGCTTGCCGTCGAGCTTGCGCCTCTCGTGCGGGTCAACGGCGTCGCTCCGGCGACGGTGGTGCAGGGCAGTGCGATGTTTCCGCGCGACCGGGTCATTTCCAGCCTCGCCAAGTATCATCTGCCCTACGCCGAAAGCGAGTCCGACGATGTTCTGCAAGGCCGCCTGGCCCAGTTCTACGCCGAGCGGACGCTGACCAAGACCGCGATCACGCCTTCCGATCAGGCCGAAGCGTTGTTTCTGCTGCTGTCGGACCGCCTGAGCAAGACCACAGGCCAGATCATTTCCGTAGACGGCGGCCTGCACGAAGCGTTTCTGCGGTAGCTTCCAGCTTTCTTGCAGCCTCCAAGACTTTTGCATTCTCGAAGATTGATCACAGGCAGAGGGTGATCACAGGCGGCGACTGTGACTATCTTTTCAGCCGATTGTTTCTAAAAGGCCGGGGTGCACTGCTTCCTGCTGGAGGATCGTCTCGCCGAACAGCGTGTTCGCCCAGGCGAACCAGCTTCGGGTGTAGCGGGACGCCTCATCCTTCCAGAAGGACTCGTGCATGAACCCCGTGCCCGCGTGTGTTTCCTTCAGCGTTTGCAGGCACTCGCGGATCTCGCTCTCGGATTGGCTGGTCAGCGCCTGC
Source organism: uncultured Armatimonadales bacterium (assembly GCA_964241935.1). Lineage (GTDB taxonomy): Bacteria > Armatimonadota > Armatimonadia > Armatimonadales > Capsulimonadaceae > JANXMY01. Next base: position 37,876 of record CAXSZN010000037.1, on the reverse strand, counting down.
ATCATCACGGCTATCGGCCAGATGGTGCCTGCCCCTGTGTGCGGGCTGCCTACTCCCTTTCCGGCGTGTCCGGCCGCGTAATAGGGGTTGGAAGAACTTAAGATAAAGCGGCGGGTTCTTACATAAAGCGGGTCGTCGGGCGGGCAGTAGCCCAGGTAAGGCAAGCTGAGCAGACTAGGGACATTAGCATCATCCATCAAGTAGTGGGAGCCGAATCCATCCACTTCATAGGCAAAGATTTCCCCATACTCGGGATGCATGACGGTTCCGTGTTCTCGTATTCCCTGTTCGATTTCGAGCGCCAATGCTTCTGCGCCGGCGGCATCCTCCGGCTGATGAAGTTCGTTCCAGAGCTTCGCGAGCTGTCTTAAACAAACCACGGCCATCGCATTGGCGGGAACAAGAAACGGCAGAAGCGCGGCATCGTCGGAGGGACGGAAGGGGGATTTGCTGAGGCCGCAGCGCCTGGCCGGCTGGCCGTAGCCGCTGCCCGCCAGGGTTTCCGTGGGACTCGGCGAAATGCGCTGGAAGCGGTATGCTTGCGGTTCCCCGGAGGCCGCCTGTTCTCTGCGGATGGTGGCCACGATGCAGCGCATGGCTTCGTTCCACCGGGCGCCAAAGCAGGACACATCCCGGCTTGCCTCGTAGTACCCAGAGGAAAGCCGGAGGACGGCGCAGAGGCTGTCCAGCTCATACTTGCGCTCGTGCAGCTCCTCGGACATATCCGTCAGATCCGTCACCCAATGGCTCGGATGCGGGTCGCGATGGAAGGCATTCGCATACGGGTCGCTGAGGACGCAGCGCACTTGACGGTTGACAACGCCCTGAATAAGAGTTTGGAGTTCCGGGTCTGCCGGGATGAAGCGAAGATAAGGCCAGACCTGGTTAGTCGAGTCGCGCAGCCACATAGCGTCAATGTCGCCCGTCACAACAAACGTGTCGGCGTGGCCCTCTTTATCAGACTCTAGGGTCACGGTCGTGTCGAGCGTGTTTGGAAAGCAGTTGACGAACAGCGCCGACAGCTCGGGGTCTTTGATCTTCGTACTCATTTCCTGGATCACGTTTTCAATGGCAGGACTGGAAAAGCAGCGTTTTCCGATTTCAGGACGCCGGTTCATGCTATACTTGCTTTCTATCGAAGGCGTGTCACCAGGGTACCAAAGCATCAAGAGCTTGTGGCACCTCTGTTGTTCCGCTTATGGTATCAGAAATGGAGCAAAGTGTCAAGCAGCCCTTTGGCTTGTTCCACTGGCTGAGATTGTTTGGTATAATGTGTTTTGGTATGATATGTTTTGGTATAATGTGCAGGAATGCGCCGCGCTTTTGATTCAAGTGAAATTATGACAATTAATCCGCCCCAATCTCAGGCCCAGTCTCAGGTTTCATTAGACCCGGCCTCTCCCGTGCGCGTTTCAGAGCGCGTTGTCGGCATTCTCTCCGACCGGATCCGCTCAGGAATGTACGGCGCCGGCGATCTTCTTCCGACAGAACGGACGCTGGCCGCCGACCTGGGGGTCCACCGGCGCTCCGTGCGGGCGGCTATTGACCATTTGGTTCAGGACGGCCTAGTCTCGCGGCGGCCTAACTGCCGTCCGACGGTGGGCGGGGCGGCTTCAAGGGCGTCCGCAAGCGGTAGCCGCCTTGTGACACCCCTTTCTTCAGACGCAGCCCGGCTTCCGGCCACCCCTCGGCTCTCAGCCGCGAATTTAATTGCTTTGATCATGTGGCACGGCGGGCCGCTGGAGCACACCGTCACCTCGCAGCAGCGCATCTTTCTAGGCATGAACCAATCCCTGATGAAGATCGGGTACCACGCGGTGTTTCTAGACTTGGGCGGGGAGATTGGATCGGAAGCAGAAAACGCGGCACGCGAAGCCCAGCATCTGCGCTATATTCAGGAACAGGGCTTCGGCGGGGCGCTGTTCTACCCCTATGCCTACCGCCATAACCGCGATCTGGTCCGTAAAGTCAGCCGCACGGTCCCACTTGTTCTGCTGGACCGGAAAATCCACGGCGTTGATCTGGATTTCGTCGGGATAAAAAACCAGGAAGCGCAATCCGAGATGACCAGGCACCTCATCGCGCAGGGGCACCGCCGTATTGCCCATCTGACACGCAGCGAGCCGATCCATTCCGTTCAGGACCGGGTTCAGGGATACCTTGATACAATGCGCGGCGAGAATTTCCCGGATGCAAACGGGTTTGAGATGACCGAGATGATCCTTCATCTCCCGCCCTACAAGGACGAGCGTGCCTGGCGGGCCGTAGATGCCGTATTCCGCCTGCCCGAAGAACAGCGTCCAACGGCAGTGTGCTGTTCTTCCGACTATCTGGCGGCTAATCTTGCGGAGCGCCTCGGGCATCTTGGTCTTTCGGTTCCCAAAGATGTGGCGCTGACCGGGTTCGACAGCATTGTTCCAGACCTGCCGGGCGGCATGGGCTTGACGACGATGGCGCAGCCTTTTGAGGAAATCGGCGCCACCGCCGTGGAATTGCTGATGCGGCGCATTCAAGATCGTGAGGCGGGCACGGTTTCCGTGGAGCTGCCGGCGCGTCTGATCGTCAGGGAAAGCAGCGCTTCCTAAGCAGCAGCGCTTCCTAAGCAGTATTGTACCAAAAATCCACCTACGCCGCGCCTTTTGGAACCAAAATAAACTTTGATTGAAAGCTACGCAATCAACGAGAACCTGACTTCCAGCGCGAAGGAAGACGGCAACAACACGCCCCAGTGCGGCGCTTACACGCTGCTTTCCGTCCAGGAGAACTGACCAGCCCGGCTATAACCGGCTTCGGCTATGGCGGCAGCGGCAGCGACGCAGGTGAAACCCGCCCGCTCTCCTGCGCCATGCCCGGCACGGCAGACAGCGGGGGCGAAAGAATGAGAAGCAGAACAATGAGAAGATGCCGGGTGGTCATATATGACTCTTCATACAGGTTCCTGTCGTACAAGAGCTACAAAGCGGTGTAGCTGAAGCTGGAAAAGCGCACGTCCCCGACGCCGCTTGCCGCAAGCGCCGTGCCCCACGGACCACCAGGCTTCCTCAGCGCTGTAAGTATGGATGAGCGGGTTGTGCGGTGAGTTCTCCCACGGGCCGAGCGGCGATTTGGAACGCGCCACAACTGCCATGTGACTTGTCGGCGGCCCGGCGGTCCCGCCCTCCGCGCAAGTCAAATAGCCGTATTCGCCGCGCCGCGTCAGCTTTGGGCTTTCCAGCCAAAAGCCTTCCGTTTTCCAGTCGCTGGGGAACTGCCAGCCGTCATATGCTTTTGTCCGCTCCCCCACTGCTGCAAGGCCGTCCGGACTGAGCGCGGTGACATGGCCCCGGCCGTGCATGCTCGGCCAGGTCGGGCGACCAGACTTCCCCGTGGGTGTCACGCATGTCTGGGAGCGCGTGCGAAATGGGCGTCCAGTTCACCAGATCGCGCGAGTGCCAGACCACCAGCCCCGGCGCGTAGGAATAGGAGGTATGGGTCATGTAGAAATCGCTGCCCACACGGAGAATGGTGGGGTCGGGATGGTCCCCGGCGAAAAGCAGGTTTTGGAATGTGGCGGCGTGTTTTTGCGGCTTTCGCCCCCACGCCGCCGGCAGGAGCCTTGCGAGCGTCGCGGCGGATGCGCCCGCCGCGAGGCGCAGCACGGAGCGGCGCGAGAACCGGGCTAAATGTTGCTTAATTTCCTTTCAAACGCCGAACAGAGTTCATCGCCCAGCGCCCTCAGCGTCAGCTTGAATTGCTGGGTGCCGGTCATTGGCAGGCTCCACAGGTCACGGAGGCGAAGCTGGCCCAGCGGCGACAGCCGGCGCGGGCGGCAGGACGAGTACAGGCTGTCTGAGCGTCATAATTGACCCTTTGCCGCCCTGAAGTCAGGGCGTGCTTTTGCCACGGAAGAAATACAGGCTTTTTCAACAGATGCTGACTGTATCACAGTTTGGTATCAACGTCAGGCAGTCATGGTATCATGATACGGCTCCAAAATAGTTTTTCGTCTGCTTGACATTGGTGCTGAACTGTGATATAGTGATGCTGTTGTTCTGTTCGGTAAGAATTGCACTTTTGGTGCCGTAGATTTGGCACCAAATACAAGCAAGTGCATCGCCAAAGAAAGGGTTTGAATTATGTCTCATTCTCAAAAGCCAAAAGGCTTCACACTCATCGAGCTTCTTGTTGTCATCGCTATTATCGCCATTCTCGCCGCCATCCTGTTTCCGGTGTTCCAGAAAGTGCGCGAAAACGCACGCCGGACTTCCTGCCAGTCCAACGAAAAGCAGCTCGGCCTTGCCTTCATCCAGTACACCCAGGATGCCGACGAACTCCTGCCCCCGGCGCTCTTCGGCGTTCCTCAAGGGTGGGCGGGCGTCATTTACCCCTATGTCAAGAGTACCGGGGTCTACAAGTGTCCCGATGATGCAACCGCACCCGTCACCGTCGGCGGCGTGACGGCGGTTCCGGTATCGTACTCCATGAACGGCGCACTCCAATTGCAGACATCCAACGGGAACGCCGCCGTGCCGCTCTCGCAGTTCAACGCGCCGGCCAGCACCGTCCTGATCCTGGAGACCGTTGGGACGCCGGTGGTCGTGACCCAGACGGATGAGGGGTCGAACAACTACAAGACCGCTCCGGTCGGCGGCTACTTGTCCTGCGTCGCCGATGGGGAATATTCCGAGGGCAAGTGGGCGGCCAATAACGGAGGCGTCTACGCTACTGGAAACATCGGGGGACGCACTGTGAACGGCATGGCGCAGCACACCAACGGCGCAAACTACCTGGCCTGCGACGGCCACGTTAAGTTCCTCCTGCCGAGTGCCATTTCTTCCGGCTGGCTTGCCAACCTCTCCACCGACTACCAGGATCAAGAATACTGCTGCCGCGCGGCGGGAACCGATTCAATGTACATCAACGCGGCGAAGACGCAGAAGGCGGTGCTGACGATGAGTCCCCGATGATCCCCGGCAATGCTCGTTCTCCCCTCGCAGGCCGGCTCACCGTCTGCAGGGGAGAATGTCTTGATGCGCCCAACACTGATACTTTATGCGTCTCTCATTCGCACTTGAACTCATTACATCATACATGTTATACATCGGAATGCCTATCCCGGCATTTACGGCCCCGACCGGCATCCTGCTTTGTACGAAGTAGAGAAATATGTATCATGTCTTTAAATTTCGGCCTGAAGGCTTCACCAGACAAAGGAAAATCATCGTGCTACATTTATCATCTGTGCCAACACCTCGCCGCGAGAAGTTCAGCGGCTTCACGCTCATCGAGCTGCTCGTTGTCATCGCTATTATCGCCATTCTTGCCGCGATCCTGTTCCCCGTGTTCCAGAAAGTGCGCGAAAACGCACGCCGCGCCTCCTGCCAGTCCAATGAGAAGCAGCTTGGCCTCGCTTTCGTCCAGTACACCCAGGACAATGACGAGTTCTACCCTGGCGGTCGAGGGAATGTGAATTTTCCAGTGGGCTGGGCTGGGGAGATTTACCCCTTCGTTAAGTCCACAGGCGTTTACAAGTGTCCGGATGATAGCTCAGCAAGCTTGGCGGTAAACTCATCAGCCACTTCCTATGCCGTCAACCAGGGGCTGTACTATCCCCTCAACAATTATTCAGGGCACGCCTCAATTACGGCGATGAATGCCCCCGCCTCCACCGTGCTGCTTTTCGAAATCAGCAACGGCCCAGTCTTTGATCTGACCAATCAGTTGGAGAACCAGTCGCCCTGGGGAGACGGCTGGGATGGTGGGAATAACATCGCTGCTGGGACAGGAACCGGTGTCGGTGGCAATCCCACCAACATTAGCCTGTACGCGACCGGCTTGATGGCTGGCGGCAGCGCTGCCGCCGGCGGGTCAACATGCTTCCCGTCACCGACCGGACGCCACACCGACGGGGCCAATTATTTGATGAACGATGGGCATGTCAAGTGGCTGCGGGGCGCTGCAGTCTCGCCGGGCCTGGCCGCTCCGACCGCCACGTCGCCCCAATCCGGCAATGCCGGTCCGTACAACGCGGATGGAACGGGTGCGCTGGGAACAACAGGCCGGACGGTTACCTTCAGCCCCGTCTAACTTCCAGGATAATCGAGTTTTCGTGTCTCAATCCAGCCTCGCGTTTTATTTCTGGAACGTGGGGCTGGTTTTTTATCGCAGACACGGATTTTGCGTGAAGAGGGTTGGTGTTCGCGCCATAAGTTTGTTGTGTTGGCGGCAGCAGTCGCGGCACGGCCAAAGATCGAACTTCGCGTCCTTCACCAGCTTGATGGCGCTACTCGCCGCGATAAGCTGCGTCTTGCCGCGACGGGCTTCGGCTATCGGCATGTCACTCCTCTGAATGATGGCGAAGCAGACTGATCGCCGGGAACGGAGCCGTCCGTACAGATCAAGTACCGGTCCGCCTACACAAGCAGTGTCCGAAAGGGGACCGTTGATCATGCAGATTACTTCTGCTGAGTCGCCGGGAATACTGTTACCTGCGGCGGCGTCACAACACAAACGAGAGCTGTATCGGCAACTAGTCCCGCAATCACATATCCTCTCGGGAGGCTCTGCCTCCGCAGAAAGTGGAATTTCTTCTTTTTACACCCGACGAAAATCAAGCCATGAAAATTCAGCCGCTTTTACTTCTTCTGCCCCCAGTCTTTGCCGCCCTTGCCGCGCCTTCTTTCGCCCAGGACATCGGACGGGTTTCGCCGGCGTCACTGCCGCTGCCGCTGCCGGCTGCCGCGCCGATGCCGCCGGACCAGCTTCGCGCTCATAACCCGTGGAACCTGCCGATGACCGGCACCTGGAAGTTTCAGCTCTCGCACGGACAGATCAACACGGCCAAGCAGTTTGTCCCGTCCGCCGCCGGCCCAAACCTTTTTACCGCCTCAAGCCATCAAGACCAAAACCCGCCGCAGAACGCCTTTGACAGCAGTTCCGACACGCGCTGGTGCGCCAACGGCGGAAGCTTCCCGCAGGCGCTTCAAGCCGATTTGGGGCAGGTTCGGCATGTCTCAAGCGCAGTTCTCATTTGGGAGTTTCCCACCGACACCTACACCTGCCGCATTGAAGGGCGAACAAAAGACGGCGCGTGGAAGACTTTGGCGGACGAGACTGCCGAGCCGGGAGTCGGCAGCGGGCCGCTGCCCCTGACGCCTGCCGATGTCCGTTATGTTCGCATCACCGTGCTTGGCACTTCCGGCACACACTGGGCGTCGCTGCGGGAGTTCGAGATCCGGGCAACTGAGAACGGACAGGAGACCGCCTGGCATCCGCCCGTGCCGAAGCCTGTTATTCTCTCCGCCGCGCAGCGAGACGCTTTCGCTTCGGCGGCGTTGAATGATGCACGCTGGGACACGGTGACGGTTCCGTCGAATTGGGAGATGGCCGGCTACTCGATCCCGACCTATGACAGTGTGGACGACACCGTCGGCCTCTACCGGCGCACCGTGAACATCCCCGCCGCCTGGGCCGGCAGGCGCATTGTCTGGCACTTCGACGGTGTCCTCGACGGCGCGGAAGTGTTCGTCAACGGGCAAAAGGCCGGGTATCACGAAAGCGGCTACACAGCTTGGGATATTGATCTGACCGGCCTGATCAAGCCGGGCCAGCCGAACGTGCTGGCCGTGCGCGTTTCCAAGACTACGCCTTCCGACGACTGCGAGACCGGCGACTTCCAGGCGATGGGCGGCATCTACCGGGACACTTCTTTGATTGCCGTTCCGCAGACGCGCATTGACGACATCACCGTGCAGACGCCGCTTGCCGCAAATTACAAAGATGCGACACTGCTGGCACAGGTGCATGTCACGGGAACGCCCGGCCAGGCAGTAGCCGTCACCGGAAAGCTTTTTCGCCGGGACGGGCAGCCGGCAGGCGTGAGCGTTTCCGGCTCAGGCCGCCTTCAAGCCGACGGCACCGCGCAGGTCGCCTTGAGCGCCCCGGTCAAAGCGCCGGCGCTGTGGTCGGCGGAGAAGCCGAACTTGTACTATGTCGTCTTTTCTTTGACCGGCGGCGGCAGGCTTCTGGAACGGGTGGAGCAGCGTTTTGGGTTTCGGCAGATCGAGATCAAGAACAATGTCGTGCTGTGGAACGGCATGCCCATCAAATGCACCGGCATCTGCCGGCATGATTTCTGGTCGGACCGCGGCTTTGCCCTGACTGAAGCCAACTGGGTCAAAGACCTCACGCTGATGAAGGCCGCGAACATCAATGCCGTTCGCACCAGCCACTACAACCATGCCCAGCGCTTCCTGGAATTGTGCGACGAGAAGGGCATGTACATCTTGGATGAAGTGCCTTACTGCTGGATCAATGACCAGGTGAAAGACCCCGCCTACGCGCCTTTCCTCTTGCAGCGCGGGCAGGAGACGCTGGCGCGGGACAAGAACCGGCCCTGCGTTCTTGCCTGGAGCCTCGGCAACGAGAACCCTTACGGGATCGCCTCGCAGGACGTGCTGGACATGGTCAGAAAGGCGGACCCCACACGTCCGGCATTCATTTCCTGCACTACCCCCGACGACAGCAAAGGCCAGGCCTGGGAAGACAATCACTACCCCGGCCCGGACTCGATAGACCGGTTCGCCGTCAATCCCAAGTGGGGCACGAACCTGACGGAGCACCCGCACACATTCTACGAAAAAGAAGTCCAGGACTACGACCCCGGCGCGTCGGATCTCTGGTCTGAAACGCTGATAAAGACCTGGAATAAGCTTTGGAAAGCCCCGGAAATCCTCGGCTCGTTTATCTGGGAATGGCAGAGCCAGGGCATCGCCGACAAGAACGAAGACACGACACAGGACTTTTATTACGGCCTGGACCATCTGCGAGATGAAAACAACAAGGGCATCGTGGACGGCTACCGCAACCCGAAGCCTGAGTGGTGGATCGTCAAAAGCGTCTACAGCCCGGTTGTCGTGACAACCCGCACGGTCAGCCCGGCAGGCGGCACTGTGCAGGTACCGATCACGAACCACTACTCGTTCACCGATCTTAAAGAGCTGGCCTGCCGCTGGACTGCGCTCAGCGGCGCGAGGAAGCGGCAGAGCGGCCTCCTGCATATCGCCTGCGGGCCGATGCAGTCCACCACAGCGTCGTTCCCCGCCCCCGCCGGCATGACCGCGCTGCGGCTGGAGTTCCTTCACCCGGACGGCACTTCTGTCATCGCGTTCAACCTAGCGGTCGCCGGCGTTCCACTGCCCGCCGCGCCTGCGGCCTCAGCGCCGGGCGGCACACTGACGGTGCAGGACGGCCCGGACGCGCTGACGGTTCGCAGCGCAGCGCAGCAGATGGTGTTCGACAAGCACACCGGGACCATTCGGTCTTGGCGCGTCAGCGGTCAGGACGTGCTGCTCGGCGGCCCCACGCTCAACTTGGGCGAAGCGAAGGCCGGCAGCGAACAAGGGATGTACGGTGCGAAGCAGCCGCCCGTCACGACAAATGCCCAGGTATCGGCAGTGCCGGGAACGGACGGCGCGGTGCATATCGCTGTGACCAGCACCGTTCTCGCAGCGGCGGGCGGTCCCACGCTCGGCACGCTTGTTTCGACTTATGACCTTGCGCCCAATGCCGAGATGAAGGTGGCCTGGACCTTGAACTGGACCGCGCCGGACATCAGCTTGTGGGAAGAAGGTGTCAAGTTCCAAGTGCCGGCCAGAATGACTCAAATGGCCTGGCAGCGCGACTCGTACTTCACCGACTACCCCGCCGGGCATCTCGGCGAGCCGTCGGGAACCGCGCAGGCCGGCGACATTCTGTTCCGGGCTTCCAAGCGCGGCCTGCACTGGCTCACGCTTTCGGGCACCAGCGGCGCGGGCCTGGCCCTGCTGCCGGCGGATGCGCCCTTGATCGGCCGGGGCGGCACGGGGGCGGACGGCACGACGCTGTTTGCCAGCCGCGAAGTCGCCGGGCCGCATGGCCTCAGCGGCGCATGGGTGGAAGACCACGCGATCCACGCGGTGCAAGGAAAATCTCTTTCCGGTTCCTTCACCCTCCGCGCCGTTCCTGCTTCCAGCTTGGCCGCTTTCACTCATCCCGCCGCCGCTTTCACAAAGGCCGACGCCGACGCTGCCGTGAACGCATACCTCAAAGCTTTTCTCCTTCCGAGCGGGACGGGCGCCTTGATTAAGGGCGACCAGAACGGGGGCAGTCCAGGATTTTGGCAGGAGATCGAAGAAATTGAAGGAATTGAGGACGCCAACGACCGCACCGGCGGGGCCTACAACAGCCAGGTCGCCGCGCTGCTGAACGGGTTCAGCGCTGCTCAGGGGGTTCTCTGGTCGAATAACATCTACAATGACGACATCTGCTGGGCCACCATCGCCTACACGCGCGGCTACCAAGCCACCGGAAACACCCTGTTCCGAACCATCGCCAAGGCGAACTTCGATATGATGTTCGCCCGCGCCTGGGACCCTACAAAAGGCGCTTTGTACTGGACGACGCGCCGTACCAGCTACAATTCGTGCATTGAGTGCCCGGCGGGAATCGCCTCTTATCTGCTGGGGAAAGCGCTCGACGAACCTGATTATCTGGCCAAAGCCCGGACCCTGTTTGCCTGGGAGAAAGCGAATTTGTTCAGCGCCTCATCCGGTGCGGTCTGGGATGCAGTAGACACTTCCGGTTCCCTCGGAACCTGGTCCAGCACATACAACCAGGGCACGTTCGTCGGCCTAGCCAACTTCCTGGGAGACACGGCCAGCGCGAGACTGGCGGCGGACTATACCAGGGATCATCTGGGGGAACTTGCCGCCGATGGATACCGGATCATGCCGGAATACGGCTCGGGCGGCAGCAACAACTCCGGATTGAACTCAATCGGCCTGCGCTGGATCTCCAAGTTTATGAAGGACCGCCATCTTCAGAGCGCCTACTTGGCCTGGCTGCAGGCCAACGCCAACACGGCTTGGAGCGTTCGCCGGACCTCCGACAATCTTTCGTGGGATCAGTGGCTTCAGCAGACGCCGGGCGGCGTCCTGCATTCCTGGGATTGTATCAACTCCGTCGTAGCGCTGCAAGTGACGCCTGCCGGGGGCGGCGTTTTGGATGCTGCCAAAAATGCCGCGGGGTCGGCCCATCTAGCCGGCGACAACCGCCAGTAAAAGACAAACATCGTCGCGGACCAAGCCCCAGCCGAGCGCTTCCGCCATGAGGCGCTCCACCAGCTCGGAAGCGGTTTCTTCTAAAGGAAATCCCGCCCGCGCGGCGACGGCGGCACCGTGCTTTTGAAGCAGCGCCGTCACCCCTCCCACACCCAGCATCGTTCGGCGGTCTTCCCCGATGTCGGTCAAGCCGTCGGTGAAGACTGCGACGATGTCGCCTGCGTTAAGAGAAACCTCCCGCTGCTCATACTCCGCGTCCGGCTTGATCCCCAGCAGCGGCCCGGTGTACGGCAGCTCCTCCACAACTCCGGTATCCGCCCGCCACACAAGCGCCGGCTCCTGGCCGCAGTTCACATAAGTCAGCGTTTTTTCGCGCTCGTCAAAAGTCCCGACGAACAGGGTAGCAAAGCCGGAAAGCAGCTCCTGTTCGATCACAAGGCTGTTCAAGCAGCTTACTGCGCCATTCAAAGTACGGCCCCGGTACAGCGCATAGCGCAGCATGTTCCGCACGACGGCGGTCTGCGCCGCCGCTTCCAGCCCTTTGCCGGCCATGTCCCCCACGACCAGCGCGGTGCAGCCGCTTTCCGGGCGAGACACATCCGCAAAGTCGCCGCCGACGCTTGCTTCTTCCCATGCGGGCTGGTAAAAATAAGCCAGCCCCAGGCCCGGCATTGCCGACGGCAGGTTTGGAAGCAGCGTGGCCTGAAGCTGCGTGGCAATCGCGTGTTCGCGCTGCTGCTCCGAATGCAGGGCGGTGCTGTCGCGGACGACTTTCGCCAGCGAAAGCGCGGTGCCGTGGTCGTCGTACAAAGCCATCATGCTGCCGCTGCCCCAGAACCGGGAGCCGTCTTTGCGGAGGTGCCAGCGGTCGTCCGGTGCCCGGCCCACAGCGGCGGCCTGAGAAATCTCGCTGGCGGGCAGGCCGGCGGCGCGGTCTTCCGGCGTGAAGATGACGGCGGCAGGCTGCCCGATGATCTCTGCGGCGGAGTAGCCCAGCAGACGCTGCGCCCCGGCATTCCAGCCGGTCACCGTGCCGGCCAGGTCCATCGTAAAAATTGCATAATCGTGGACGCCTTCAATGATCTGCCGGTAGCGCTCCAGGTCAGCGAGCTTGCGGGCGGTGTTGTCCCGCAGCAGCCAGCGCATGGCTGAGGGCTGCCCCTGAGCGCTGCGGACAAGCCCGGTGCGGGCCAGCACATTGACGGCCCGGCGCTTGCGCGGATGCAGCGTGAGTTCCTGTTCCTGCCTTTCGGCGGCCTCTTTTCCCGTGCCGGCTTTTTTGGCTGCCGAAAGCGCAGTGTGGAACGCCAGGCGGTCTTCCGGCGCAACATAGATGACCAGCGGCTTGCCGATCAAGCTCCGGGGGCCGAGGCCAAGCAGGACAAAGGCGGCTTGATTGGCTTCCAGGACCACGCCGCTCAGGTCGGTGAGCAGGTACGGATCCGGGGCGAACTCGAACAAGTCCCGGTAGCGCTGGCGCTCGGCTTCCAGAGATTTGCCGGCCTCGCCGAGAGCGTCGTTCTGGACGCGCATTTCTTCTTCGGCGACCGTCAGCTCTTCCAGGGTAACGCCCAGCTCCGTCATCATGGCCCCGAGCAGTTTTGACACGGGCCGGTCCTGCTGCACTTCGGCGACGAGGCGATTAAGCTGGTCTTGGACCTGGCGCGAGAGTCCCTGAAGCGCTTCATCCTGTTCGGGCCTAAATCTCATAATCGAATCTTATCATCAAGCTGCCGAAAAGGGGTTGCCGAAAAGGGGTTGCCGAAAAGGGGTTGCCGAAAAGGGGTTGCCGAAAAGGGGTTGCCGCTCCTTGCGGCTCACGCAGCCATACACGCTGTTGCGCTAAGACTAGTATATCACTAAATGCTCCCCAGCAAACATTTTTTCAGCAAACATTTTTTTCGATAAACCTTTAAGCCGCTTCATCCACGGCGGCATTGGCCTGGATCATGCCTTCAAGCGCCGTCGCGTGGGCATCGTCAAGCTGCCCTTTAACCTCGAAGCGCTCGGCGGTAAGCACCGAGCCTCGCGCCCGCGCGTCATGGGCAAGCTGGCGGGCAAGCCGCGCCTTGTCCCGCAGGCTGCGGGCTGCATACCACAGGGACTTCTCGATATGCTCCGCCTGCTCGGCAAACAGCGTCGCTCCCGACATCACATGGCCGGTATGGCAGCGAAATCGTACAAGTGTCCCGGCGTCGGCCTGCCAAAGCGAGCCGCCGCACTCGGGGCAGGTGAAAACCGTCAGCATTCCGTCGCGCTCGCCTTGTTCCTGTGCGGCAATGTTCGCCTGCACAGTTTCTTCCGCGGGCGGCGTCTCATCAGTCATAGCCGTTGATCCTTTTTGTTCGAGCGACAATTCTTGCTTGAGCAGTGTGTCCTGGGTCAGGCGGCGGAGAACGTCTCCCATCGCTTGGGCGGGCAGAACGTAGTCTGCGCCGCCATGCTCTAAAACGCTCTGCGGCATGGAAGGAAACAAAGCTTCCTGCGGGTCCTGGATGACTCCCACGCCGCCCTGCGCCTTGATTTCCTGCAAGCCGGCGGTGCCGTCGTCCAGCATCCCGGACAAGACAATCCCAATGACGCGAGGGCCATAGACCCGCGCCGCCGACATAAACAGCGGATCAATGGCAGGCCGCGTGTGGTTGACGCGCGGCCCGAGCGACAGGCGGACGACGCCGTCTTCCAGCAGCAGATGATGGTTCGGCGGGGCGACATAAATCCGCCCCGGCTGGATAGCTTCGCCGTCGAGAGCGTGCGCGGCAGGAAGCGCCCCGGCGCGGCTGAGGATGTCGGGCAGGCTGCTTACGGCATACGGCGGCACATGCACCGTGACGAAGACTGCGGCAGGCAAGTCCGCAGGCAGCCCTGCGGCCAGCCCTGTCAGCGCCTCTACTCCGCCTGCAGATGCCCCAATCACAACAATGTCACGTCCGATCCTGCCTCGCTTGTCCATTTCCTGTTCCCTTCAACAACACCTTGCAGCGGCTCCTAACGTCTTGCAGCAGCTTCTGCGGATGCCGTTGACGGAAGATATATTCCCAACTGCCCGCAATCGGAACCCCCATTCTCGGAACCAGGAAATAATTTGCAGACGCTGACCGATTCGGGCCGAAATCTGCTATACTCTCGAAGAATGGTCTTTGGTAATAAGCGAAAAAGCAGGGTTTCCCATTGAAGCCCTGCTTTTTTGTCCGTTCTTTTTGTCCGTTCTTTTTGTCCGTTCCTTTTGTCCGTTCCTTTTGTCTGTTTGCTTCTAAAAAACTATGCTTGCCGACCCTTCCACCGACGAAACATTAAGCGTTCTCAAAAGCCGGCTCGCGGCGGGCATCAAAGCCACTCCGCTGTGCGTCGCCGTCATCGGCTGGCTTTGCGAGACTCCAACGGAGCCGGCCATCGCCGACATCCGGCGCAACGCCGAAGGCTTGGTCTGGCTGCGCTTGTCTGATGAAGCCCGCCTGGAGCCGCTGTGCTCGTTTCTGGACTTTTTGGCTCAGGTCCGCATCATCAGCGCCTCTCTTGGAATGACCGAAGCGCAGACCCAGCACCTCATCGCCTGGACCCGCCAGCGGCTTGGCTAAGGCTTGGGTAGAAGTCTTTGGACCCCTCCCGTCCCACAAGTGGTCCACCCTCCCCTGTTAGGGGAGGGCTTATTTATAAATATAGCCTGAGTTTCTTGACAAGAAGCACCGGCTACGGTTACCTTTGAAGCCCTTCCCTAACAGGGGAGGGTGGACCACTTGTGGGACGGGAGGGGTTTTAGCGGACGGGAAGGGTTCTTACTCTTTCGCCAGCCAGTCGGCGTAGCTCGGGCGCGGCAAATCGAACAAATCAGTTGTTTTGACATACCAGCCGCCGCCGTGCATCCGGCCAATCAGATCCAGAGTTTCCGCTTTCACGTGCTTCTTTTCCTCCTCTATAAACTCGCCCGCGATGTGCAGGAACACGACCTGTCCCAGCACGATCTTGTTGTCCCCGACTTCGACAACCGAATGCAGGCGGCACTCCAAGCTGACACGCGCTTCGGCCAGACGCGGCGGAGCGATCCGCACCGACGGCGCCGCCGTTAAGCCTGCGTGCTCCAGCTCACTTTCGCCTTGCGGGAGCTCAATCGCGCACAGGTTCATGGCATCGGCAAGATCAAAGTGAACCAAGTTGACCACAAACTCGCCGGTGCGCTCAATGTTCGCGCGGGTGTCTTTGGGCGTCCCCGGCTCTTTATTGCCGACACCTAAAACAACAGTCGGCGGGCTGGAGCCAATCAAATTAAAGAAGCTGTACGGCGCGGCGTTGACTGCGCCGCTTGAGTCGAGCGTCGAGATCAGCGCAATGGGACGCGGCACGACCACGCCTGCCAGCAGCTTGTACGCCTGCCCCGTGTCCAGTGCCTCAATGTCAAATTCCATAAAGTTTTTTTCCTCAGCTAAACTCCATGTGTTAAAACACACGGAGTTTAGCTGATGCAACAACGCCATCCACAACTGTTTGCCGGGATTATTTGCCCGTGCCTCGATGCCGCAGCCGGTCCAGTGCCACAGCGGCGATGATGACTAGGCCGATGATGATCTGCTGCACATACGCCGGCCAGCCCATCTGCTGAGACCCGTTCCGAAGCAGCGCCATGATCAAAGCCCCCAGCAAAGATCCCAGCACCGAACCTTCTCCCCCCGACAAGCTGCCGCCCCCGATCACCACCGCCGCAATCACATCCAGCTCCGCCCCCACATCCACCGTCGGATCCCCCTGAGACAGGCGACCAAACTGCAGCGCCCCCGCCACCCCGAAGAACAACCCCGCCAGCGCGTAGATCGTGATCTTCAGACGATCCACCGCAAGACCCGACAACCGAGACGTCACCTCGTTCGAGCCGATCGCCACAATGTAGCGCCCCAGCACCGTCGCCCGCAGCACCGTCGCCGTTCCCACCCCCAGCGCCAGCGTGATCCACACCCCCGGCGTCACCAGCAGCCAGGCCGGGTCGGGGAACGTCGCCGCAAGCCCGGTGATCCAGCGCCCGTCGGCGTTGACCGCCTGCTCGTTTGCCAGCCAGCTTGCGATCCCGCGCAGGATGCCCAGCATCCCCAGCGTCACGATAAACGGCGTCACGCGCAGCTTGGTAATCAGGGTGCCGTTGACCGCGCCGGTGACGCCGCCGACAGCCACGGCGGCGAGAAGGGCGGCGGCGGGGGGGACGTGCTTGTTGAGGAGGATGGCGACGACGACGCTGGTGAGGGCGAAGACGGAGCCGACGGACAGGTCAATGCCGCCGCTGATGATGATCAGTGTCATGCCCAGTGCGCCCAGGCCGACGATGACGGTTTGTGTGGCGACTTGGCGGAAGTTGTCCAGGGACAGGAAGGTGGCGCGGATGGACGGCTGCAAAGAAAACAAGATGACCACCAGCGCCAGGCCGATAAACGGCCCGAGCAGGGCGACAAGCTGCTGCCAGGAACGCGGGCTTTGGTCGGTCTGCGGGTCTTCGGGCATGGCGCGGGCGGGTGTGCGGACACTCATAAAGGATTCTTTCTCAGGAACGACTGTAACCACAACGACGGTGACCACAGATTGAAAAGTGACCACGGATTGAAGTCCGTGGCTGAAGGACGCTTCGCGCCGGCTGTCCTGCGGACAGAAGATGAGGCCAAGCGTGATCGTCTCTTTTGTCCGTGATCGTTTCTTGTCCGCAGGACAACCAGTCGCAGGCTCTTCAGCCACGGATTTTAATCCGTGGCTCACCGGCTGCTTCTCACCCTGCGGCGGAAGAAACCAATGAAGCCGCTTGGTCATCAGGCAGACAAGAGAGACATAAATGCACTTATACCTTGCAGGCTGTTTTTCCTGCTTTGCATGATTTTTTCGCCGCAAAACCTTTTTCCTCCTCGTTTTCGGCGGCGCGGAGTTGCGCTTCTTTCCAAGCCTGTGTTAAGATAGTACAAGATTTCCGATTTGCGCCAAACTTCATGAGTCATACCAGCGACAGCACTGCTCCTACGCCTGATTTCCTGTTCCCGCTGCAAAAGCGGACCCGAAGCGACGCGGTCACAGCGCAGCTTTTGGAGATCAGCCGCCTGCCCCCAAGCGCAGTTCTGCGACGGGCCGGTGAAACGGACCCCACACGGCGGCTAGAGCGTGAAACGCTGGTCGCTCTCGTGCGCGGCTACGGGCGGGCCGGCCGCAAAGACGCCGCCGATGCTGTCTTGGAACTATTGATTGAGCGCATCAGCGGCGCAGTGGCTTCCAAAGTTTCAACCTGGGCGGGGCTGACCTCGGAAGACAAGACCGATGCCCAGCGGCAGATGCTCCTGCAGGTGTGCGAGCAGGTCAGCAGCCTCAGCCCGGCCGCTGAGTTTTGGGAATGCAACTTCACGTTCTGTTTCCAGAAGCGTCTGATTACGCTCTGGCACAGTCTGACGGACCGAAAAGTAGCGACCGTGCCGGCGGAAGCGGTGACGCACGGCGGCGAAAGATGGGACCGGCTGGAGCAGCAGCCCGACCCCGCCGATATGTTTGCCGACATTGAGCTGCGGGATTTAGTCACGGGGGTCAGCGGCGGCGACGCCAAACGAAGCCAGGCGATTTTCCTGCGAATGTCCGGCTTTTCCGATGAAGAGATCGCCAAACGCTTAGGTGTCACCAGCCGCACCCTCCGCAACTGGACTACGGAAGCCCGTGCCGCCTGGAACCGGCAGGCTGAGTAACAAAAGATGCCCGATAAACCAGAGATTTCCGAACAAGAGATGGATGACGTGCTGATGGCGTTCACCGAAGCGCGGACCGCCGCCCCGGACGACAAAGCGCTGCTGCGTCTGTGGACAGCCCGCTATCCCGCCTGCGCCGACGCGCTCGTTGCCGTAGATTATGCCCGGTTTGCCGCCGGCATGACGCTGACAGACACGGTCGAAGACGGCCTGGAAGATGCCGGTGCCGCCGCTGCCGGCCGTGAAGCGCTGGCCGCCTGGCGCACGGCATCCGCGCCGAAGCCGCCGCTGACCAGCCTGCTTTCGGACGCGGCGGCGCGAGGCTTCGACGCTGCCCGGCTGGCCGAAGTCCTGCGCTTGGACCGGCTGCTTTTGGGCCGTTTGGAGCAGCGCCTCTTGGACGCCGCCACAGTTCCCGTCCGCTTGGTGCGGCAGATTGCCCAGGTTTTGGAGCGTTCGCCGGACGAAGTCGCGTCATACCTGCGCGGCGGTCCGCGCCTTGCCGCGCAGGCCCATTTCCGCGCCCGCCGTGCACCGGCGCTGTCGTCCTCCGCCGAGCGGCCTTCGTTTGCCCAGGCGCTGGCAGCCGGCAGCAGCTTAAGCGAAGAAGACCGGGCATACTGGCAGAGCGAGACCGAGGCGGGGGTGCTGGGAACAGGATTGGCCCAGGATTGAAATCCTGGGCTGAGGAGCCTTCGGCTGGTTGTCCTGCGGACAAAAAGAGCCGCCCAACAATCGCCCACAACAGCCCGACAATAGCCCACAACAGCTTTCTCTTCTGTCCGCAGGACAGCCGGCGCGAAGCGCCCTTCAGCCCAGGATTTCAACCCTGGGCATCTAACGAAATACAGCAGGTATGAACGAAATACGGCGGCAGGCCCGGCAGCGGCGGGTCGAAATCGGAATAGAACTGGACGCCCCGGCTCCGGCGGCGTCGGTGGTAAACGCCTGCGTCTCAGCCGCCGGGCTGGAGCGCTGCTTTGTAGAGCCGGATGACCCCCTGCTGGCCGGAGCGCTGGCGGTCTTGGACCTCTCGCTCGGCCTGATTATCCACGATGCCAGCCGAACCCTGCCCGAGCAGAGCTTTGACGCCGCGCACGAAATGGCCCATCTCTGGCTGCACAAAGAGTCCTGTCAGTGTGCGCCGCAGGACATGAACCCGGACAGCACGAAAGAAACACCCGGCAGCGCACTCAGCAAAGTGGACGGCTATTCTCCAAAACAAAGGCGCGAAAACGAGGCGAATATCTTTGCCGCCGAGCTGCTGCTGCCCGGCTCGCTGGCCCGCAGCTTGTTTCTGGACGAGAAGCGGGCATCAGAGACAATCGCAGACGCGCTGGGCCTGCCGAACGATGTTGTCCAAAGGCAGCTTGCCGAGTCGCTTCTGCTGCCGCCCATGCCGGAACACAGCGCCGAAGCGCCCGAAACGCCGGCTTCTGCCGCTGTTTCTCTGGACACATTTCAGCAGGCCGCCGCCGAAGCTCCGTGCGGGCCGCTGCTGGTCGGGGCCGGACCCGGCACAGGCAAAACAAAAACGCTGGTGGGCCGGTGCCAATTTTTGACCCAGACGCTGGGCGTCCCTGCTGAGAAGATACTGGCGCTGACATTCTCCCGCAAAGCGGCGTCCGAAATGAAAGAACGGCTGCTGGCGGCAGGAGTCGGCACCGAGAACGCCGGTCCCTGGGTCGGGACATTCCATGCGTTTGGCCTGGAAGTCCTGCGCCGGTTCGGCGAGCATGTTGGGTTGACCGGCGAAATCAAGCTGCTGGACCAGCTTGACGCCGTGACGCTGCTGGAAAACCATCTGCCCGAGCTTGAATTAGAGGTGCTGGATAACTTATACAACCCGGCGACGCATCTTGGCGGCATTCTGCGGCAGATTGGCCGGGCCAAAGACGAGAAGTGCGGCCCGGAGCATTACGCCGACCTATGCCGCGCAATGCTTGTGGCAGCGCAGGCAGAAGCCGACGCGCTGGCGGCGCGGCCCGGCAAGACCCTGAAACGCGAGCAGGAAGCAGCCGCTAAAGCCTTAGACAACGCCCAAAAAGCACAGGAAGTCGCGCACTGCTACGGCGTCTACGAGCGGCTGATGGCGGACAGCGGCTTTCTGGATTTCGGCGACTTGATCCGGCGCACGACACAGCTTCTGGAAGCGCACCCCGATGTTCTGGCAACGCTGCAAAGCGAGTATCCGCAGGTGCTGGCTGATGAATATCAGGACGTCAACCGGGCCTGCGCGTACCTGGTCCGCCTGCTGGCTGGGGACACCGCGCGGGGTTTATGGGCCGTCGGCGACCACCGGCAAAGCATTTACCAGTTTCAAGGCGCGTCGCCTGCCAATGTCGCGGCGTTTGAGCGGGATTATCCGGCAGGGAAGCGGCTGGAGCTTGGCGTCAACTACCGCTCCCGCCGCCCGATTGTAGACCTGTTCGGCGGGGCGGCGGCAGGCGGCGGCGCAGGCTGGCAGTCACATCGGGGCGACGCCCAGAGCGCGTCCTACCCGGCGGTGACGCTGGCTTCCGCGCCCGATGCCGCCGGGCAGGCGTCCGGGATCGCCGAAGCCGTGCAGCGCCTGCGTGGCGAAGGCTGGGAGCATCGGCAGCAGGCCATTTTGTGCCGGACGCACAGCCAGGCGGAAAGCCTGGCGGCGCTGCTGACGGCGCAGGATGTTCCGGTGCTGTATCTTGGGGCGCTGCTGGAGCGCCCGGAAGTCAAAGATTTGCTTTGCCTGCTGTCGCTGCTGACCGACACCGGAAGCTCGGCGCTGGTGCGGGTCGCGTCCTGGCCCGAGTACGGCGTGCCGCTGGAAGAATCGCTGGCGCTGCTGGCCCAAGTTCGGCGCGAAGAAACACGGCTGCTGGACGCGCTTCAAGAGAGAACTTTGCACCCCGGACTGGTGCGCCTGGGCCGGCATCTGGCCGAGCTGGACACGATGGACGACGACCCGGCGGCGCTGCTGCGGCATTATTTGTTCGGTCTCTCCAACTACCTGCGTGAATTGATCCAAAGCGAGCCGAAGCCGTTTGTTTCGATTGGACGGTGCCTTGCCATTCATCAGCTTCTCGGGCTGGCGTCGGGATTTGACCGGCGTTTAGTTTCGCCGGATTCGCACGGCGGGCCGCCGAGCAAGATTCGCGAGTTTTTGGCCCATCTGCGGCGCTTGTCGTCTGCCGGGGCAAGTCCGCGCGGGACGCTGCCGCCGGAAGCGGAAGCGCTGGATGCGGTGCGCCTCCTGACCGCCCATGCCGCCAAAGGCTTGGAGTTTCCAGTGGTCTTCGTGCCTAATCTCGGCGCGGGCCAGTTTCCGGCACGGGGCCGGCACGACGGCATCCCGGAGCCGCCCGGCCTGGTCGAGTGCCTGGACGAGGAACTCGACGAAGAGCGCTGCTTGTTCTTTGTGGCCCTGTCCCGCGCCCGCGACCATTTGATTTTATCACGTGCCGAAACCAGCGGCACCGAGCGGGCCGTCGCGCCGTCACCGCTGCTGGGGCATCTGACGGAAAGCCTGACAACGCTGGCAATCACGGAAACCGCCTGGACGGCAGGCCGCGAGTCGCTCTCCGTTGACCCGGCGGATACCGACGCACCCGCCCCGAAACCGCTGCCCGAATACGCGCAGTCCGCGCTGGAAACCTATCTCCGCTGCCCGCGCCAGTATTACTACGCGCAAGTCCTGAAGCTGCCCGGCGCATTCTTAGGCGACGGCTACCCGCAGTTTTTAAGCTGCGTGCGGCAGACGCTGAACTGGCGGGAAGACAGGGAGGCGCGGGGCGAGAAGGTCACGCCCGAGGAAGCGGCGGCCAAGTTGGACCTGCTTTGGGCCGACGCTGGCCCGGTCGGCCATCTGCACGAAGCCAAGTACAAAGCCAGCGCCAAGCTGATGCTGGACCATGCCGGGCTGCTGAGTGTAGAAACCGAGCGCAAGGCCGACACACGGACGCTCAAAGCCACGCTCTCCAACTGCCGCATCTCCGTCCGCCCGGACGTTCTGCGCCTCGACACCGCCGACGGCGGGTGCGTCATCGCCCGCCGCATGACCGGCAAGCCCGGCAAGGACGACCATACAGATAAAAAGCTGGCCCTGTACCGCCGCGCCGCCTCCGAAACGCATCCCGACAAGCCGGTGCGCGTTGCCCTGCACTATTTGGCCGACGGCGTTTGCGTTCCCGTAGACGCCCCGGAAACCAAGCAGCAGCTTAAGTGGGAAGCCGACCGGGTCGCCAAGTACGAACACGCCGCCCGCGGCATCCAGATAGGCCGCTTCCCAGCAGAAACCGGCGACGAATGCGCCCGCTGCGCCTACAGCCTAATCTGCCCGCTGTGACCCGCCCCCACAAAAAACGCCCGGCCTCACTCGGGAGACCGGGCGTTTCTGCTCGCTTACGGCTTACCCCATCGCCTTCAGCGCCTTCCTCGCGGCTGTCTTCACACTGGCATCGCCGACCTTGACAGCTTTCTGCAACGCCGCTTTCGCCTGCTGCGCCGTGCCGAACTTCGCCCGCTCAGCCGGGCTTAACCTCTGCCAGCCGACCCCGTAGAAGTAGTTCGTCAGAGCGTTGTCCGGCGCAAGCTGCAAAGCCTTCGTATATTCCGCCATCGCTTCTGTATCTTGACTTGTGTATGCCCAGCTTGGCGTATTGTTGTAGACCATGCCCCGCGCGATGTGGATGGCCGTTGCTAATGCCATCGGCTCCGGCACATCAGGCGACGACGGGGCGCACAAACGACGGGGCGCAGGAGCAAGGCGAGAAGGGTTCATTAAGTCCTCCGAGCAGTCAAGCCACGGCAGCAAGTCGTACAGCCAGGTGGCTGCGGACGCCGAGGATCTGGCGTCGTAGACTTGTTGTATCACGGCTTATGGGGAGTGTCAAGAACTATTTTTGTAATTGTTTCCGCCGGAGGTTCAGGAAGGAGGGCAGGCGCGGATTAGGAGGGCAGGCGCGGGTTAGGAGGGCAGACACGGGGGTCTGCCCCTACGGGGTTGAATGATCGGGGTCAGGCATGTTTGGGGCCGATGTCGCCGGCGACGTCTGCGCCGAGGTCGCTGTCGTTGTTGCCGCCGCCGCTGCTTTCGTCAATCGCGGCGCTGTCGGTGGTAAGCTGCCGGTCGCCGTCGGGCAGGCCGTCCATTGCGTCGTTGCCCAGGACGCCGTTGGCCATGGCGTCATTGGTCATGGCGTCAGTGTCAATGTGGGCGTTGTCGTCTTCCATTGGTTCGTCGTTCATAGTCTGCTTTGTACCCGGCAGGACGCGCCGGGAAACGCAGAAGGTGTTAAGCCGGCTCGCCGGGAGCAGCCGCAGTGCGGCGGGCGTGGAGGAAGGCACGGACACAGGCGGGATCCCACTGGGTTCCGGCACCGTTTTCTAGGATGTCCAGCGCTTTCTGGGCTTCCATGCCTTTGCGGTAGGGCCGGTCGGTGGTCATTGCAGAGTACGCATCGGCGACGGCCATTAAACGCGCCGTCAGCGGGATTTCTTCGCCGCTCAGGCCGAACGGATACCCGCCGCCGTCCCAGCGCTCGTGGTGGTGGCGGACGGCATCTAAAGTGTCCTCAAAGCCGGGAACCGCGCCGACAATGACCGATCCCATCATCGGGTGCTGCTTGACGGCATCAAAGTCGCCGCCGGACAGCCGGCCCGGTTTCCGCAGAATGGCATCGGGAACGCCGATCTTTCCGACATCGTGCAGCAGCGCGGCAATCTCGATCACCCGCCGGGTTTCGGCATCCAGCCCAAGCGCGGACGCGATTTCCAGGCTGTAGTGCATGACATCTTCAGAGTGGCGGCGGGTGTAGCGGTCTTTGTTGTCTACCGCCGTGACAAGCGCGTCCAGCATGGTAAAGCCGCCGACCGACCGGGCCAGGCTGCGGCGCAGCATCAAAGCCGGGCTGTCGGCATCGCCGCCGGATTTGGAGACCCGGAGCCGGGCATCCGCCACTTCCAGCAGTGCCGTCCGGGAAACGGCATCGTTGGGAAAGCACGCGATGCCGACCGACAAGCTGAACGGGATCGGCGTCTCGTAGCCGGGCGGATGGTAACCGACCCGAAGCGCCGCTTCACGCAGCCGTTCCGCCGCCGCCTGCGCGTCCGAATCGGACGCGCCAGGCAGCAGCAGGGCGAACTCATCGCCGCCGAACCGGGCCAGCGTGTCCTCGGGGCGGCAGGCGGCGGCGAACGAGAATGAAATCTGGCGCAGGACATCGTCGCCTGCAAGATGGCCGTAAGCGTCGTTGAAAAACTTGAAGTTGTTAAGGTCTACCAGCAGAACCGCTCCCCGGCGTCCGTCCAGCCGCGCGGCGTCCACTTCTTCTTTCAGCTTCTTGTGGAACGCCCGGTGGTTCAAGAGGCCCGAAAGCGGGTCATGGTCGGCGCGTTCCAGCGCGTCCGCCAGCAGCCTTTCCGTCTGGGTCAGCAGTTCTTCCCGCTCCGATTCCATCAGCTTGCGCTCGGAAATGTCGCGCAGGTAGAGCGTGTACAGCGCCTGGCCTTCCGCCTCCTGACCTTCTGCCTGCAGGACCGTTGCCGTCAGCTCCGCCTGAAACTGCGTTCCGTCGTGCCGCAGGACCGGCAGCTCGACATGGGTGTGGAACGCCGGCCAGTTCCCGTTTTCCAGGTAGTGCTGAAGCCCCTGCTGGTAAGAAGAGCGCAGCGCGGGAGGCAGGATCAAATCGGTAATGGCGTGCCCGATCGCTTCGGCATGGGAGCAGCCGAAGGTGCGCTCGGCGGCGGTGTTCCAGTCAACAATGCGGCCCTGCGGGTCTATAGAAATGATGCAGTCGAGCGCCGAGTTAAGAATCGCGGCTTTGTGCGCCTCGCTGCGGCGCAGGCGCTCCTGGGCGGCTTCTTCCTGCGTGACATCGCGGGCCATGCTGGCGATCCCGACGACCAGGCCGTTTTCGTCAATCAGCGGCGTGTTATGCCACTCGCACAAGATCATTGCGCCCGACTTTGTTTGGTTGTGGTTCGTGCCGCGCGTGTCGCTTTGCCGGGTCCGCATTTGATGCCCAAGCTCCGCCACCGCCCCGCGTCCTGTTTCCGGGACGATGAGGGAGATCACGTCCTGCCCGATGGCTTCTTCCGCCGTGTGGCCGAAGATCGCTTCCGCGCTAGGGTTCCAGGCAGTCAAGACACCTTCCGGCGTCATCTCGATGACCGCCAGCGGGGACAGCCGGACATGCAGAGAAAGCCTCTGCTCCGAGCGGCGCAGCGCGTCCTCCGCCTGCTGACGCTCGGTGACATCCTGCGCGGCAATCATGCGGGCATTGCGGCCCTCAAAGGAAATCGCGTGGGACGTAATCTCCATCCAAAGGTATTTGCCGTGCTTTGTTTGATGCCGCCAAATGCCTCGCTTGCCGTCGCGAGTGATCCGCTGCTGAAAGTGGGCTTGGAGGGCGGGGTGGTCTTCCGCTGGGTGAGTGTCATAAACGGTTAGCGCCAGAAATTCAGCGCGGCTGTAGCCGTAGAGCGTGAGGGCGGCGGCGTTGACATCAAGAAACCGCAGGGTTCCAGTCTCGATGACCCACATGGGATGCGGGTTGTCTTCAAACATCTGCCGGGAAAGACGCTCGCGTTCTTCGGCAGCGGCATAAGCGTGGCGCAGCTCAAGCACAGTGACGACGCTTGCGGCTAAATCCTGGAGGTCTGCCTGCTGGCTGGAAGAAAAAGAACGCGGCTTGCAGTCCATCACGCACAGGGTGCCGGCCACTGTGCCGTCGGCGAGGATCAGCGGGGCACCGGCATAAAAACGCAGATCAAGACCAGTTTCTAAAAAACCGGAGGCCAAAAGACCCGAGTCTACAAGGCCGCATCCCAGCGGATGCTCGGAAAAGCGCGGGTCCAGACGTGCGTCTTCCACGACCAGCACTTCCTCCCGCAAAAAGGCGGAAGCGCAGGGAGCCTCCTCGCGGCTGACTGCGGCCGGCCGCCCCCCGCAGGGCTGAAACAAGAGCGTGTCTTCGTTTACAAGAGCGACAGCGGCAAACGGCATGTCGAACACG
Source organism: uncultured Armatimonadales bacterium (assembly GCA_964241935.1). Taxonomy (GTDB): domain Bacteria; phylum Armatimonadota; class Armatimonadia; order Armatimonadales; family Capsulimonadaceae; genus JANXMY01. The sequence goes on along the minus strand of CAXSZN010000037.1, from coordinate 12,106 downwards.
CGGGCCGTCAGGCGGGTAATCCGGTCCAGCGCTTCTTCCTGCGGCCTGTCAGAGGGATTAAAAGCTGCGGACAGCCGGAAAGCGGCTTGCTTTCGCTCGCTCGCTTCTTGTGCTTCGGCAGCCTGCTCAGAAAGAGCAGGCTGTTCTTTGTCGGAGGGTGGCGGCGTTGATGACACGGTCTTACTTCCTGATTTTGGCTTGTTTCCTGATCCCGGCGGGACATCAGCGCTTGGTCTTGTGGGGGTATTTCTTTCTAAGAGGCTGTCAAAGCGAGCCTCCGGCGGCTTGAAGCGTTTTCAGGCAAAAAAGGCGGCTCTTTTCCGCGCAGAGCGTCGGAGCAGGCCTGTTCCGTTTTTATCTTACCATAAATTCTTGTTTTTCTTAAAGAAACGTAGCCTAAGATACAGCTTAATTTTGATGCACATGGCTCTAGTTTCTTGTGTCAGACGCCAAAAATGGGGGAGAGTTCAATTACCTTATGAAAAACCTCCCAAAAAGCGCACAGTGGTACTTAGTCTTCGTGGTCCTGCTGGGCGGGGCCGCCGCTCTTCTTGCGGCCTTGACTGCGGGGTCGAAGTCGCGGGCCGGCATTTGGGAATTTGCCGCGTATCTGATACTGGCGATCCTGGTCAGCCGAACCAAGATCCGCCTGCTGCAGCGCCGGGACGCCGAAGATAATGTGACCATGTCGCTGGCTTATGTGCTGACATTCGCCGCCATGCTGCGGTTTGGCCCATCCGGCGCATTGCTGGTCAGCGCCGTCAGCAGCCTCACCGGCTGCCTGTATCCGGTCCGCCAGCCCGCGTACCGGCTTTGCTTCAATGTTTCGCTGGCCATGCTGGAAACACTGGCCGCGAGCTGGGTCTTTCTCAGCCTGAACCACGGCGCGCTGACGCTGCACAATCCCGGCAGCTACCCCGCCGTGGCGATGGCCAGCCTGGTCTTTTTTCTGATTAACACAGGCGGCGTCGCGATTATTATCGGCCTTTGTACCGGGCAGAATGGGCTGAAAGTTTGGCACTCAACGTTTCTTTGGACTGCACCCAGCTTCTTTGCCGGTGCGTGCGTTTCCACGCTGGGCTTGATGCTGTTCAGCAGCCATTCGGCGTACATTCTGCTGCTGCTCTCGCCGCTCGGCTGGGTGCTGTATCAAAATTATGCGACAACCACGGCCCGCACCGAAGAAAAACAGCAGCATATCGAAGAGCTGCAGTTGTCTCAGGAGCATCTGGCCGACCTTTACTTGGCAACGATTAAAAGCCTGGCGCTGGCGATTGATGCCAAAGACCAATACACACATCAGCACATTCTGCGTGTGCAGCGCTATGCCGTCGCCGCCGCAAAGCATCTCGGGCTGACCGGCAGCGAGCTGGAAGCCATCAACACCGGCGCTCTTTTGCACGACATCGGCAAGCTCGGCGTTCCCGAGTATGTCCTGCTGAAGCCTGGACGCCTCACCGACGAAGAATTCGCCAAGATCAAGCAGCACCCGGAGATCGGGGCGGCGATTTTAGACCCGGTCGAGTTTCCCTGGCCGGTCCTGCCGGTGGTCCGCTCGCACCACGAAAGGTGGGACGGCACAGGCTACCCGGACGGTTTGGCAGGAGAAGACATTCCCCGGACGGCTCGCATTTTAGCTGTCGCCGATGTCTACGATGCACTGACGTCTTCGCGCTCCTACCGCAACGCCTGGACCCATGAGCGGGCCTGCGAAGTCATCCGAAAAGACCGGGGCAGCCACTTTGACCCGGTCATCGCGGATGCCTTTCTGGAAGTCATCACCGAAGTCGTCGAAGAAATGGCACGGGAAGGCGACGGCCCGCTTATCGCCACGGCCCCGGACGCTGTCCCAGCCAGCCCCGCCGATCAGGCCGCGCGAGCGATTCACCGGGCGTCGTCGGAGCTGTGGGCGCTGTACGAACTCGTGCAGACCCTGTCGTCAAGCGTCGGCCTGGAAGAAACATTGGAAATCTTGGGCCGCAAGCTCGAAGCGCTGCTGCCGGGCACGACTGCGCTTTTTCTGCTGCGCCGGACCGACGGCGAACAAGAAGCCGACAGTGAAGAGCCTGCCTCGGAAGAAATGACCGTGCGGTCGGCAGTGGGCATTAACCGCGAGTTTTTCAGCGGCGCGAAGACCCTGGGCGGAACCTCGCTTGCGGTTGCGCGGGACTGCGCGAGTTATCTTGGCGGGTATGATGCCGACGACCTGCTGCTGATCTCGTCCCAGACTACCCAGTGGACTCCGCTGCAGACCGCGCTGATTGTCCCGATTGTTCATCAAGGCAAGGTGCTGGGAACGATCAACTTGTACCATCCAAACCCAAATGCTTTCAGCTCCCATGACCAGCAGCTTTTGGAAACAATCGCCGACCGGGCCGCGACCGCGCTTTTTAACGGCCTGCTGTTTGATCGAACGCGCTCTCATGCGTTCACCGACCCGCTGACCGGCCTGTACAACATCCGGCACATCACCCAGCATGTCGAGGAATGCTGCCGGGAAGCCGCGCCGTTCGCCCTGCTGTGCTTGGATTTAGACTCTTTCAAGCCGATCAACGACAACTTCGGCCACCAAAAAGGCGACCAGGTGCTGCGCGACTTGTCGGCACTGTTCCAGTCCGCCCTGCGTCCCGGCGACGTGGCGGCCCGCTACGGCGGCGATGAGTTCCTGGTCTATGTCCAGGACGGCACGGCGGAGAACGCCGAGGCGCTTGCCGCCCGCCTCCAGGAAGCGGTCGAATCTTACGAGCCGGGCTTGTTCCATCCCCGCCTTGGGGCGCTGCATCTTGGCGTGTCCGTCGGCTACGGCTGCTTCCCCGACGACGGCACCGATTTCGCGTCTTTGATTGCCGCCGCCGACGCCCACATGTACCGCGAAAAGACCGAGCGCAAGCTGGGCCGTCTGGCCGGAGACAGCCGTTCTCTCACCCTGCACACGCACGACCTGCATTCCGCCGATCCAGACTCAATAGACCTGCACTCCCTCGGCGCGGAGTTCCACCTGCCCCGCGCCGCTTAACCCACCGCTTCCATCAATCATGTGGGGGTTTCCATCATTCCCGTAGGGGCGAACCTTGTGTTCGCCCTTCTTGTCTTTGTTCGCCCTTCTTGTCTTTGTGCCCCTTCTTCTCTGCGCCCGCCCCCCGCTGTGGTTTTTCTCGCCACATGAGAATTTCCGAAAAGACTGATTTGTCTTCAGCGCGACTTGTTGCCAACATCAGCCTCGCGTGATATAATAAGCTCAGTTGTCAGTTCGAGGGTGACGTTAGCAATCCGTCTGCGGCGTTTCGCCGTGGCTGCCGTGAAGCCCGTTTCACATCACCGGCGCACGTCTCTACTCAGCCCGCCCCGGCCCGGTGTACGGGTCTGGCCGTCGCTGAGTCGGCGTGGCCCACCACCCAGACCCGTACACCGGGCCGGGGCGGGCCTACAGTGGCCGCGCCCGGTCCTTGATCGTTTAGTAGCGATTTCTCTCGGCTGACAGCAAATTTTTTAGGGTCGCCATTCTTGCAGGCGACTGAAGTCGCGGCAACAAGTGCACGAAACCTGCCTTTGCACGAAACCTGCCTTCGCAGGTTAGGACTTCAGATCACACTCTTTGGGAGCGACTTCCATGCCTTCACCTGACGATGGCCCGCAGCTCGATGCTCAGTTTGCCCGCGAGACACCGCTGACCTACGGGACATGGGGACGCTTCAAGCGGCTCTACAAAACTGTGGAAGCGGATGCTCTCGCCAATGTAGCTTTGTTCGGCTCTCTTGCGGCCCGGATTGATGCCGCGCCGATGATTTCTTCCAAGATTCCCCTGCCGGTTGAGATGGGTGAGGATGTGCGCGGCGTCAGTTCCATCGCCGTAGCCGGGCGCGTGGTCTACTGCCTTGTCACCAATGCCCGCCGCGAGATGAAGTTTGCAGGGTACGAGTTTGACTCGGAGAACCCGCTGCACCCTACTCTTGTCGGCAGTGTAGAGACATTTGGCGTGTCCTCGCTACTCGAATGTGGCCCGTTTCTTTCGCTTCTCAGCAGTGGCCGAACTACTGGGCGTTTGAGCCTATTTGACCCGGACGCCACCGGCGGTCCACGCTGGCGTGGGATCATTGAGATGGGCGGCTCGGTTCAAGCCGTCAGCGCTTTTCCCTACATTTATGCCGCCGTGCAGGGCCAGAACGCGGCGTGGAGCGGGCTGCGGGTTTTAGATTTCACCGACCCGGACCAGCCCCAAATTGCCGGCGAGCTAGAAATCAAAGAAGCGCAGCATATCGCCTGCGACGGCCCGCTCGTCGCGGTTACATTCGGGCAGACGCAGTTTCTCTGGGGCCGAGCGCAGGGCGTTAGCGGTGTGAGCTTTATTGATGCGTCCAATCCTCGGCGTCCCCGACTCCTCAGCACTCTCAGCCTCGGCCCGGTCAGTGCGATTGCCCTGCGTGGATCGCTGGCCTTTATCGGCGTGGACCGCATCAGCCAACAGGATTTCGCCGGGCTGCATATTGTTGATGTTTCCGATCCCAGCCATCCCCAAAAATTGGGGTTTTTCAACACCACCTATTATGCCCCCAAAGCGATCACGCTCCACGGCGACTTTGCATACCTGAATGGCCTGCACCAGATTGTGAATATCAGCAAGCCCGACGCGCCCACGGCTGCTGAGCGAACTTTATCCAGCGGCGCATCCGCCCTAGTCGTGTCTGACAACATTGCTTATGTCGGCACTCCCTATCGGGGCTTAGAGCTATACAGCATCCAGAACCCCGGCAAGCCGACGCGGATTGGACTGCCTGCCAGCGGCGCGACTTTGGCCTACATGAAGCGGCGCATCCGGCGCGTGCTGCGGAATTTTGCGAAAACGAACTCCAACGCTTATGTTTCGCTCGCGGCGGCGGTTTTGGCCGAAGCCCGTCCCAACAGCCAGGTCGGGATTGATTTGACACGGCAGTGGGTCCTTGCGGAGATTTTGTACGGCGGCTCGGGCCGATTAACACAGCGGCGGCATGGGCGCGGCCCGCTGACGGCGGCAAGTCCCGCACCGCGCCGGAAGCGCGAAGAGCGAGCGCCGGAAGCCTGGGACCAGCATTTAGACACGGCATCGGCGCTGCTGCTGACCCCGGCCCTGCCGTGGTTTGTCCACGAGGCGATGGCGAAGATTTTGCTGGCGAACCGTGTTCCCCTGCCGTCCCTGTCTGCCGAGTCCCTGGCCGGATTTCTCGCCGCGCCGTCTCCCCTGCTGGTTCACTTTGCCGTGCCGCTGGCTGCCGCGCTTTTAGAGCGCGGGGAGCCGGTCGCGCCGGAAACCGCCGCACTAGCGTATTTAAACGCGAACGTCAAATGGCGGCGCACGATGGAAACCGCGCTGGACCGTCAGCCTCGGTACGCCGGCGACCCGGCATGGGCGCAGGCGTTTACAGTGAAAGTGCTGGAACTGTCTCACGCAGACCTGAAAAATGGGCTGCTGCCCCGTAGCTACGCAGGAGCCTGCGAGATGATCGCCCGGCGGTTCCCTGCCCTAGTGCCGGACGCGCTGGTCCGCACTCTGGCGGCGGCGTTCTTGACGGCTAATCGGCCTAGATTGACTGATTTAGTCCTAGCCGTTGCCCGGCGCGTGACGCCGTCCGACGCGACTGGCTGGCTTCAGGCGCTGGGGCCGGTCCCGGACGATTTGCGCGAGCCAGCAGTGCTGGCGCTGGCGTTTGGCCTGACGTCCCATGAGTTCGCGCTGGCTGAAGCGTCCGCGCTGACACTGGCTCAGGACGAGTTTGTACGGGCGTCCGGCTGGCGTCTGCTGGCGGCGTCGGCCACGGCTCCGGCAGTGTTTCAAGCGCTTTGGACAAGCCTGCTGGACAGCCTTTCGGCGACGCCGGCCCTGCAAACGGCGATGTCCTCGCCGTCAGCGTTGTCAGTGCTGGCACGGGCAGGCTTTTCGGCGCAGACCATCGCGGACCGGCTGCGCGAGCGTCCGTTCCTGGCGGGCCTGCTGTCCCCGCAGACGTTCGCTGTGCTTCTCCCATCTGTGCCGCCTGCTGTCGCTCTGAGTCTCATTGCCGCCGTCGCCGACGACCGCTGGCCTGAGTTCCGCCCGTTCCTGCTGGAGTATCTGCGTTCGGGCAGCGGCCTGGACGCGTTCTGGAACGCCGCGCCTGCCGCCTTGGACGCAGACGCCGAGGGCCGGCTGGAGGCACGGCTTCTAGGAGACACCGACGCGGCGGACACGCTGGCGCTGGTGGACAACCCCGAGCTGCTGTCTATCCGTGACCCGGCGTTTGACGCGGCTTTAGCCCGCTGGGTCCGGGCACATGAGTCTTTGTTTACGCTCAACTCGCCCCTGCTGCTTCAAGCCGCCATCCATGTCCTGCCGGCGGTACGCGCCTGGGGCCTGGAGCGGGCGCAGGCACTCGGCTTCGACCTGCCGTTCGCACTGCGGCTTTTGGAGTCCAGCCTGCCGGCATCGGCGGACATCGGCAGCGCGTTTTTCACATCTTTGCCGCCCGGCGACCAGGCAGAACGCGTTTACGCCCTGGCCCTCTGCGACTCTCCCATCGCCGGCGTCCGCGCTTTGGGCCGGACGTTCGTGTCGGAGCGCTGGGATACGCTGCCGCAAAACGATCTGCTGCGGGCGCTGTTCGAAAACTCGCACCCCGATATGCAGGCGTTTGTTGCAGAGCTTCTTGCGTCTTCACCGTCTTCTGCCGAAAGCGCCGGGTTTGACGGTGAAGTGCTGCGGGCGCGTCACATGGCTCGCCGGGCAAAAGAGAAGATCAAGGCCCGGCAAAGCGCCGCGCCGACGGTGGATGTCCCGACCCTGCTGGCGCTGGCCCGCAGCCGCACCCCGCGCGACTCCGAATGGGCATGGGGGCAGCTTGCGAAGCTGGCGCTGGCCGGGCAGGAGATCGAAGGGTTTTCAGTGTCCGGCGTGTCCGGAGGGTAGGCAAGAAAGAAGACCAGCGAACAGCAGGGGAATGCGAACAGATCAAGAGGGGCGAACCTTGTGTTCGCCCCTCTGAATTCGCTTCACGCAAAGCATGGAGACAATGTAATGGAAGTCACCCAATCGTATGCCCGTCCGAGCAGCGGGACACTCAGCGCCGATGGAATGCGGCTGGACGTTGCCGCCGAGCTGTCCCGCCCGCCGGTGGCCCTCAGCGCCTTTGTCCGTGACAGCCTTGCCTACGCCCGCGTCATGCTGGCTTTGTACGCCGTTGTCTCAGGCGACCACCGGGCGAAGCCCAAAGACCACACGGCTTACCAAGAATGGGTGCAGCAGCGGTATTTGGAAGACCTGGGCGTCGAGATGGCGTCGCGCCTGCGCCAGATGCCCGGCTTGAATGACCAGCGGGACACGCTCAAAGCGCGGGTGCAGGCGCTTCGCAAAGACGCCCAGCCGCTAGAAAAGCTGCTCCAAAGCGCAGACTTCTTTGCGGCCCGCGCCAAATACTTTAAGTGGCTCTGGGACAACGACAAAGATGCCTGGATGGTGCTGGACCCTGTCGTCAGCGTTCACCCGGACTGCGTCGTGTTTGAAGTCTTCTCCATTGATGAGTCCAGCTACGGGCGCGTGACCGTGCCGATGGACAAGCTCGATACGCTGGGCGAGACGGTCTACGGCACGACCAATGTGGATTACTCGAAAGCGCTTGCCAACGAAATCGCGCGCGTACGAGACTACCGGCCTGCCTACCTGTCGGTCGGCGGCGGGGGCGTGTCGGTCGCCACCGGGGCCGGCGAGCATTTAGAGAAAAAGATCGACCTGCCGCCGACCTGGGTGCGCGGCTTTTTGCAGGTGCAGTCGGCAGCGGCGTTTACCGGCATTGACCTGACCCTCAGCGCATCCACAGTGGCCGAGATGCTGGCCGTTCTGCGGCGGCGGCATGAAGACGAAGGCCCGCGCTCCCTGCGCTTCGTACTGACACCGGGCGAGAAGCCGAAGATTGTTGTGGAACCGTGGGGTATCGAAATTGCCGAAACGGACTTTGTGTATGACGGCGATTACACAGGCGACGTGCGGATTTGGGGTCGGCGGCGTCTGCTGGTTTTGGAGTCACTGATGCCGACGGCGGACAAAGTGCAGGCGCGGCTGCTTGGCACGGGGATGCCGTCGTACTGGACTGTGTTTCAGAAAAGCCATCGGTTTGACCTCGGGCTGTCGGGCTGGACCCAAAACGACTGGTCCCGCGCGGCCCGGTTTGACCTGCTGGCGTCTACAGGAGCCGTCTCCGAAGGCGACTTTGCCCAGGCGGCGTCGGCGCTGGAAACCCGGCTGCGCTTGTCGCCGGAGGAGCTGGCGGCCTGCACCGATCTGTCCAGAGAAGCGGCGACCTCGGCTTTGCAGCGGCTGTGCCGCGAAGGGCGGGCGATGTATGATCTGGCGGCAGGCGTCTACCGCTGGCGTCAGTTGCTGCCATTCCCGGTGGAAAACGAGGAAGACTCCGACCCTCGCCTGTATCTGGCCCGGCGGCTTGTCGCTACCGGCGGTGTCAAGTGGCTGAAGCCCGGCGAAGAGGAAGAAACCTTCGGTTTATTTGCACAAAGTGAGGAGACGACCCGTTACCGCGCTCAGGTGCGCGGTGGCGAAGAAAAGCGCGAGCGCAAATTCCATGTCGTGCTGGATTTGGACGCCGATGGCCGCGCCCGGTTCGTCTCGTGCGACTGCGCCTGGCACCGGCGCGAAAAGCTCCGCAAAGGGCCGTGCGCTCATATTCTGGCTGCGACTGTGCTGGCCTCTCAGCAGCAGGTCGGGGCCGGCGCGGCCCCGTCTGCGGGAAGCGGGGGCGGCGCAGCGCTTAGCCCGAACCGGTTCAAGGGCCAGACATTTGTGTTTACAGGGGCGCTGACACTGTTCACTCGGGAGCAGGCCGAGGCGCTGGTCATGCAGGGCGGCGGCAAAGCGTCCGGCAGCGTCAGCCGGACCACGACGTATCTCGTGGCCGGCGACAAAGCCGGCTCCAAGCTGACTAAAGCGCGAGAGCTGGGCGTTTCAGTTCTCACCGAGGCCCAGTTCCAGGCCATGCTGGAGGATAAAGCGTAATGAACGCCGAGCAGAAAAAGCGTTACCAGCAAGTCGGCAAGCCGGCGTTCATCCGGGAAGAAATGACACGGCTTGGCTTTTGGCCGCCGTCCCTCGAAGTCGCTGAGCAGGCTGCTGCGACCGAGCAGCAGCTTCGCGCTTTGTACAATGAGCTGGCACAAACGCAGACCGACCTCAGCACCGTGGAAGCTCAAATTGCCGAAGCCGGAGACATCCCGAAGCTGCTGCTGGAAGTGCGCCGCAAACGTATCGAGCGTGTCCGGGCCGAGCGCACCATCCGGCGCGAAGCGCGGGCAAAAGCCTTAGCCGAGAAGCACATTCAGGACGCCGAATGGCGGCAAAAGACGCTGCCGTTTCTTGGTGCAGGCGTTTCCAGCACCCTTGTCTATGACGCCGGCGACCCGGAAAAGCTGACGGCTTTAGGCCTGCCCCAACTGACCTCGGCGTCGGATTTGGCGGGAGTGATTGGCGTCACCGAGCGTGAGCTGGCCTGGCTGACCTACCACCGGGGGGCAACGATGCTGGACCATTACTCCAGGTTTCAGATCCCCAAAAAGCGCGGCGGGACACGCACGATCTCATCGCCTAAAAGCCGCCTGCGAACTGCCCAAAGCTGGCTTTTAGACACAATTCTTGCGCCGGTGCCGGTGCATGACGCCGCGTTTGCGTTTCGTCCCGGCCTGTCGGTGGTGGACAACGCTGCGCGGCACACGGGCCGGGCCGTCGTCGTGCGCCTGGATTTGAAAGAATTTTTCCCCTCGGTGACCCTGCCCCGCGTCCGTAACTTATTCCGAAGCTTCGGCTACAACGGCGGCATTTCCACACTGTTTGCGCTTTTGGCAACTGAAGCGCCCCGCGCGGCAGTCAGCCTCGACGGCCAGACGCGCTTTGTCGCTATTGGCGAGCGCTGCCTGCCGCAAGGAGCCTGCACCTCCCCGGCCCTGACCAATCTGCTGTGCCGCCGAATGGACGCCCGCTTGACCGGGGCCGCCGACGCCCTCGGCTTCCGCTACACCCGCTACGCTGATGATTTAGTCTTTTCTCATGCCGACGCTTCCGCTCCCGTCAGCATTCTGCTGACACTTGCCCGCAAAATTATCGCGGACACCGGCTTTGCCGTCAACGAAGAAAAGACCGCCGTCCTGCGCCCTCAGCACCGGCAGGTCGTCACCGGCATTGTCGTCAACGAGACCCCGCATGTTTCCCGCGAAGACCTGCGCCGCTTCCGCGCCGTCCTGCACCGCTGCGAGACGCTGGGCCTTCCGGCAGTCTCGGAGCAGATGGGCCGCGACGCCCGCGCCTATGCTTCCGGCTACCTGGCGTTCCTGCACATGGTCAGCCCCGCCCAGGCCAGCCGCCTCCGCGAGAAGCACCCCTGGGTTACTCAGTTTCAGTCTCCCAAATAGTCTTCTTTCAGAACACGGAAGACCGGAGCCGAGGTCCGCAGGGTCATCGCGCCTTCTTTCCAGCCTTTGCGCGGCAGCACAAAGCAGTGGTCGCGGGGAACAAGCAGCTCTTCCTCGCACCAGCCGTCGGTGATGATCATGATTGGGGCGTCGGCGGGGAAGTCTCCCTGCTTATGCAGAAAAGAAACGGCGGGCTGCAAAACGGTCCCGCCCCGGCCTTTCATGGAAAAAGCGCCGCGGAGGTCCGACGGCGCAACAAAACCCTGGTCATACGGCGCAGCGTCGCACAGCACCAAACGCACCTGCGGCACATCTCGCGCTTCGGCATAGGACGCAATTGCCCCCAAAGCGCGGCCTAAAAGCTCGCGGTCCATCGAGCCGGACGTGTCCAAAATGACGCCGAACGTGCAGGCGTCTTTCCACTCCTGCGGCACGAACCGGGCCGGGCGCGGGATGTCGGGCGTGGATGACTGCCGGCGGCTGGCCCGCGCATATGTCCGCAGCGGGTCTTTGAGAAGCGGCACGTGCTCGGCCATCCACCGGGCAAGCTCCACGTCCCACGGCACCGGCGGCGTCCAGAGCGAGCGGATTTCTTCCACCAGCCCTGCCGGCACATGGCCCCGGCCCAGTGCATGCGTGAGGCCTGCTGTGAGACTCCGGCGGTAGAAGTCGTCCAAAGTTGCCACATCGCCCCGGTAGATACGGCGCGACTCGCTCTCAAACAGCACGTCGCCGAGTGCGCCCCGAAAGCCCCGTGCGCCTTTGCAGCGGCCCGGCTCGCGCATCAACAAATCATAAACTTCGTCGGCGGACATTCCCTTCAGGCGCGGGTCATACAAGCCGCCGACGGACGGGAACTGCCCCACGCCCATTTCGATGAGCCAGTCGTTGATCACAAAATCGCAGGCGATGTTCCACAGCCACGGGTCGCGCCCCCGCTGCCGGGTATGATGCAGCAGGGCCGCATGAAGCAGCTCATGGGCGTAGACAAAGATCACTTCCTGACTTGACAGCCCCCGGCGCGGGTGAAAATAGATCTCGCCCAAATACGCATCTACAGCGGCAATGCTGATGTCCATGCGGTCACAGACCGCTTCGTCGGCCACAATCGCCATGTGCGCGGCGACCGCTCCAAGCAGCGGCATTTCGTTCAAGACCCAGCGCCGGGCTGTTTCACCGGGCCGCCAGACTTTCCGCTTGTCCACGTCCGCCTGCCCCAGCGTCTCTGCCGCTTCTTCCACCGCGTCCTCAACCGCTTCCCGGATGCCTTCCGCCAGCAGCCGGTCCCAGTCCCGGCGTGGCTGAGAACGTCCGTAGGGGCTGCTAGAAGAAGCCGCAGAAACAAAAGGCCGCGTCACCATATCCGGGCGGCGCACCCCAGCATAAGTCTTGAAGCCTTCGAGTGCCGGCTTGTCCCCGACCAGCGCGTCATAAATATCTTCCTCGCGCAAATTCGCGAACGCCAAATCCACTTCAAACTCATGCGGCGCTTTGCCTATCTTAAACGCATACAGCATGTTGTCGGCGGCATGTTCGCAGGCGAGGTTCCAGGCCCGTGGGTCCCGTCCCTGCCGTCCCGGCCCATGCCCGAGACCTAAATGCAGAAGCTGATGGGCCAGCACAAACGTCCACTCCGGCTCGCCGAGATCGTGCCGCTTGTGCGGGTTGAACCAGATGACCCCCTGCG
>CAXSZN010000036.1:0-46211 GCA_964241935.1 uncultured Armatimonadales bacterium | reverse complement strand
TCAGGGCCGGCAGGTCCTGATGGTTGTACGTATGGTTTGCCAGCTCAAAGCCGTCGCGGGCCAAGAGACGCGCGACTTCAGGGAATTGCTTGACGCGCATTCCGACCAGAAAAAACGTCGCCGGGACATGCTTTGCGGTGAGAATGGCGGCCACTTGGGGGCCGTAGGTGGGATCGGGGCCGTCGTCAAAGGTCAGCGCCACTTCCGGGACCGTGCTGTCGCCCTCTTGAAGCAGGGCGCTCTGAGTGTCATAGTGGTCCCGCCCCTGCCAGTGCCGAACCCATTCTACCGGGTCGAAGACTTTCCGCAAAGGCACTTTGCGGTGCGGGTCCAGCGCCCAGCCGGCAAGCGCCGCTCCGAAAACTAAAACTGCCGCCCCCAGTGGGGCGAGTCGCCGCAAGCGTTCGTTCATTGCTTTATTATACATGACTTGCCGCACCACTCAGTTGTTGGATTTATTTCCGATTTAGCAGCCGGGCAGCAAAGACCGCTTGACGTAAGACAGGGAAACGACTATAATAGTGTCAGCAAAATAGGCGCAAGATATTTTGCGCCGCTTTAAGACCTGTTTCAAAGATGCCTTAGTGCCGAGGTAATTATGCCAGCCGGGGAAGAAGAAGCGCCCGGACAGAAGTCATCTGACGCGCCGCAGATGTCTGACGAGCCGGTGTATGTCATCAGCATCGCCGCAAAGCTTGCCGGCCTGCCGAGCTGGACCCTGCGGGTGCTTGACAAAGAAGGCATTGTCCGCCCGAAGCGCACCGCCAAAGACCGGCGTCTGTATTCCGACCGGGACATCAGCCTGCTGGCCCGCATCCGCTACCTTTCCGAAGAGCGCGGCGTCAACATGAACGGGGTCAAGCTGATTTTAGAAATGGAAGGCGTCAAGCTGGACAATTCTGATTAAAATGGCTAATTTTTTACACTCGATCTTTTTCACACTCGATCTTTTTCACACTCAATAAAGGACATCCTCACTTTTGATTTACCCATCCGCCGATACCATTGAAGACCGCGTCAAGAGCCGCTACTCGTTAGTGGTCCTGTCCGCCAAGCGGGCCAAGCAGATCAAAGAAGGTGCGCCAATTTTGATTGACACCGACTCGACCAACCCGCTGACGATTGCGCTGGAAGAAATCGCCGCCGGCAAAGTTTCCGCCATCGAAGCGGATGGCGACTTGGTGCCGCAGCCCGCTGCGACCGCCCAGATTGACGGCGTCGAAACAGGCCGAGAACATCCTGCTCCAGACACGGTCAGCAGCGTCGCGAGTGACTAAGGATACACTGAGCAAGGACACACTATGCCGAAATCAGTCGGAATTGATCTGGGAACGACAAACTCCGTCGTTGCCGCTATTGATGAAACGGGGACGCCCGTCGTGATTACGCTGGCCGAAGGAAGCCGTTTGTGCCCTTCGGTTGTCGGCTTTTCGAAGACCGGCGAGCGGCTAATCGGGCAGCTTGCCAAGCGGCAGGCGGTCACAAACCCGGACCGGACCATTTCTTCCATCAAGCGGCAAATGGGAACCCGTTATCGGGTGGGGATTGATGCGACGGAATACTCGCCGGAAGAGATTTCCGGCATGATCCTCGCCAAGCTGCGCTCGGATGCCGAAGCATTTCTGGGCGATGTGGTTACTGAAGCGGTCATCACCGTACCGGCTTACTTCTCGAACGCCCAGCGTGAGGCGACAAAAGCCGCCGGGCAGATCGCCGGCATCAATGTCGTGCGGATTGTCAACGAGCCGACGGCCGCTGCGCTGGCCTACGGCCAGGACAAGAGCGGCGAGCAGACAGTGCTGGTGTGGGACCTCGGGGGCGGCACCTTTGACGTGTCCATCTTGGAATTGGACAACGGCGTGTTTGAGGTCCGGGCGACTTCGGGCGACACGCATCTCGGCGGCGACGACTGGGACATCCGCATTATAGACTGGATGGCGTCGGAGTTCAAGAAAGAAACCGGCATTGACCTGACCAAAGACCGCATGGCGATGCAGCGCCTCAAAGAAGCCGCCGAAAAAGCAAAGATCGAGCTGTCTACACTGCTGACCGCGTCTATCAACCTGCCGTTTATCTCGTCCACGCCCGAAGGCCCCGCGCATCTGGAACTGACGCTGACGCGGGCGCAGCTTGAAGACATCACCCAAGACCTCTTGGAGCGCATGATCGGCCCGACCGAGCAGGCCATGAACGATGCGCGTTTAGAGCCGTCGGAAATCCAGCGCATCCTTTTGGTCGGCGGCATGACCCGGATGCCGATTGTCCAGGAGCGTGTCCGCTCCATGTTCGGCCAGGAGCCGCACAAAGGCGTCAACCCCGATGAGATTGTCGCGATGGGCGCAGCGGTGCAGGCCGGCATTCTAACGGGACAAGTGACCGACATCGTGCTGCTGGACGTCACCCCGCTTTCCATGGGCATTGAAACTCAGGGCGGCGTGTTTACCAAGCTGATCGAGCGCAACGCGACCATCCCGACGTCCGCTTCCCAGCTTTTCACGACTGCTGTGGACAACCAGTCCGCCGTTGATATCCATGTGCTGCAGGGCGAGCGCGATTTCGCCATTGACAACAAAACGCTCGGCAAGTTCCAGCTTACGGGTCTGACGCAGGCGCCGCGCGGCATCACGAAAATCGAAGTTATCTTTGACATTGACCAGAACGGCATTGTGCATGTGTCGGCCAAAGACACGGCGACCGGGAACATGCAGAAAGTGACCATCACGGCGTCCAGCGGCCTCGGCATCAATGAAGTCGAGCGCATGGTCGTGGAAGCCGAGCAGTACCGCAAGGCCGACGAAAAGCGGCGCGAAGAGCAGGAAATCAAGAACAAGGCCGACCAGCAGATCTACACCGCGATGCGGATCGCCGCCGACGCTCGCGGCTCAGTAGACCAAAGCCTGATTGAAGCCGTCAATCAGGCCGCCGCCCATTTGACGGCTTCGGTCAACGCTTACGACACGCCCGGCGCACGGCGCGGCATGGAAGAGCTGAACACGTCGCTGATGGCTTTAAGCAGCGCCTTCTACGATGCCAAATCCCACTCCAACGGCAGCGCACTGCCGCCTGCAACTCCGCCTCCCGCCGCAGAAACCGCGCTGCCGGAAGACTTAGGCGAAGAAACTTCCGCCGCCGCGTTCCCGGACCCCGACTCGGACTACCGCATTGACATGGACTCGCTGCTTCAGGAACCCGCCAAAGCCGGCGACAACGAGTTCCACGATGTTTAACCGACAGAAGAAACATAGAGACCATGACATAAATGTCATGGTGTCCTTACTAGGCCGCTGCGCTTCGGAGCAAAACCGCGTCCCGGCGCGGCGGCAGTCCGAACATACGTGAATACTCGCGGCTGAACTGTGACGAGCTTTCATAGCCGACCTGGAACGCAGCGGTCTCCACAGTGGCCTCTTCAGTGACCATTAGCCGCCGGGCTTCCAGCAGGCGAAGCTGCTTTTGGTATTGCAGCGGCGTCATGGACGTAATAGACTTGAACTGACGGTGAAACGCGGACGGACTCAGGTGGGCGACCGACGCTAATTCTTCAATACGGACCGGCTCCGAGAAGCGCTCGCGCAGGCAGTGAATTGCGCTCAAGACGCAGCGGGCATGGCTGCCGGCCAGCGTCATTTGAAGAACTTCCCCGCTTTCAGGGCCGCACAGCAGCCAGTAGCAAATCTCGCGCATGATGGCGGGGTACAAAATTGGAATGGCTTGCGGCGTGTCCAGAAGCCGCACCAATCGCAAGGCGCAGTCCGCCAAGGGACCGTCAAAGTTTGTGACAAGAACACCCCGCCTCGCGGCGCTGCCTGCCAGCGTCGCAGCCTCCAAGCTTCTCGTGTTCATGCTTTCCATGACTTCGCGCATGAGGCCCAAATCGAATTCAATGACAAGGCTCAAATACGGCTCGGCGGCAGTCGCCTCGGAGACGGTGCCGAAGCCGGGCGTTTCGAAGCTTACCACCAGCGCCTGTCCAGCCCGGTAGTCAACCCGCCTGCCGCCGAAAACAGCCCACTTGGCCCCTTGAACGACAACGCATAGCGCGGGCTTAAAGATCAGGTGGCTCGGCGGCTTTGGGTAATCCGAGCGCAGCAAAGTCAGCCCCGGAACCGCTGTCACAAAAGGGCTGCTCCCCTTCTGCGCTTCGGTGTAACCCTTGACGGCATCCACTAAATTATCCGGCATTGTGGTTTGTTCCTCTTCCTCTGCGTTCCCAGCCCGAGTAGGATTAGGCAGGAAATGTGAAAGTTCCGGCATTCCTCCCAGTGGACGTGAAGGGTATTATACCTCAGCAGCGTACAAAGAGAGGAACAACGACATGGCAAAAGACTTGTCATTTCCAGAAGGAAAGATCGCGATTATCACCGGTGGGAGCCGGGGGCTTGGCCGGAGCATGGTGGTCAGCCTTGCCGGGCGCGGCGTCCGCTCGATTTTCACCTACAACTCGAATCGGGCAGAAGCAGATAAGGTCGTGGCCGAAGCCGGCGAGAGGGGCAGCCAGGCAATTGCCTTGCAGCTCAACACGGGAGAAGCCGGCACATTTGATGCGTTTGTGTTGGAAGCAAGAAAAGCTTTGGGCGAGATGGGCGCGGAGCGCTTCGATTATCTTGTCAACAACGCCGGGACCTCGCACCACAACAGCATTGAACAGACGACCGAAGAAGAGATGGACAGCCTTTATAACGTCCACTTCAAGGGCGTCTTCTTTCTTACCCAAAAGCTTCTGCCGCTGATGAATGACGGCGGCCGCATTGTGAATATCTCGTCGGGTCTGACGCGCGTCAGCTATGCGGGGAGCGCCCCCTATGCATCCATGAAGGGCGCTGTCGAGGTTCTTACCCGTTATCTGGCGAAGGAGTTAGGCCCACGCGGTATTGCCGTGAACACCGTCGCTCCGGGTGCGATCCAAACAGATTTCAGCGGCGGCATGGTGCGCGACAATCCCGCCGTGAACAAGATGGTGTCGGAGGCGACCGCGCTTGGCCGGCCCGGCCTGCCGGACGACATCGGTCCGATGATCGCCTCGCTGCTGTCCGAGGACAGCCGCTGGGTCAACGGCCAGCGGATCGAAGTTGCGGGCGGCATGGCCTTGTAGTAATCTTGTAGTAATAAGGAGACATACATGACAACATACTTGGGCGGCTCTTTAGAGCTTGCCGATGACCTGATACTCAGCCGCATGGGCTATGGCGCAATGCAGCTTGCCGGCCCGCACGTTTTCGGCCCGCCTGCCGACCGCGGCGCGGCAGTCGCGGTCCTGCGCGAAGTCGTTGCGCTGGGAATGACTCATATTGATACGAGTGATTTCTACGGGCCGCACATCACCAACCAGATCATCAAAGAAGCGCTGCATCCCTACCCCGCAGACTTGCGGATCGTGACAAAGGTCGGCAACCGCCGCGACGCTGAAGGTGGGTGGCCTCCCGCACGTGCGCCTCACGAGCTGCGTCAAGCTGTCTATGACAACCTCGAAAATCTTGGACTGGACACGCTGGACACCGTCAATCTGCGCGTCGGCGGGCTGAACAGTGCGGCGCCCGGCTCGCTCGCGGAGCCGTTCACGGCCCTCGCAGAGATGCAGCAGGAAGGCCTGATCAAGCATTTAGGCGTCAGCACCGTCTCAGCGGAGCAGGTCGCCGAAGCCCAATCAATTGCGCCTATCGTCTGCGTGCAAAACTACTACAACATCGCCCACCGCGAGGACGACGCGCTGGTGGACGCTTTGGCGGCGCAAAACATCGCTTATGTGCCCTACTTCCCGCTGGGGGGCTTCTCGCCTTTGCAGTCCCACGACCTGGAAGCGGTCGCTGCTGAGCTTCAGTCCACGCCGATGGCGGTCGCCATCGCCTGGCTGCTGCAGCGCTCCCCGAACATCCTGCTCATTCCCGGCACCTCCTCGGTTGCACATCTGCGCGACAATGCGGCGGCTGTCAGTCTGAAACTCCCGGCGGAGGCGCTGAAAAAGCTGAACGGCATCGGTGCGAAGGCGGGGTAGTACGCCGCCGCGCGTAGAATCGTCTGTTAGACTGGAATCGTCTGATGGGGCTGAACTTCTTTCCAGAACTTTGCTGGTATAATCAATACCAGCAAAGTTTTTGTGGAAGGGGTTCAGCCCCATTTTCGGTTTGTTTTTGAGTTTGCTTCAGAACGGTATCTAAAGAGTTTATGGCTAACAAACGTGATTATTATGCAGCGCTCGGCGTCTCCCGAACCGCCAGCGTGACCGAAATCCGCTCGGCGTACCGCAAGCTGGCGGCCAAGTACCACCCGGACGTGAACCCCGGCGACCACACGGCGGAAGAAAAGTTCAAGGAAATTAACGAAGCGAACGAGATTTTGTCGTCGCCCGAAAAGCGTCAGGTGTACGACCAGTACGGCCATGACGGCCCGCCGCAGGGATTTGGGGGCGAGGGCGGCTTCGGCGACATCTTTGACATGTTCTTCGGCGCAGGCGGCGGGGGCGGAGGACGCGGCGGGCAGGAACGGGCGCGGCAGCAGGCGACACAAGGCAGCGACCTGCGCTATGACCTTGAAATCACGCTGGAAGAAGCCGCATTTGGGGTTCCCAAAACCCTGCGTCTCTCGCGCCTCGAAGGCTGCGACGTATGCCACGGCGCGGGCGCAAAAGCCGGCTCGACGCCGCAAACCTGCCCGACCTGCTCCGGCACCGGCCAGGTGCGCCATGTCCAGAACACCATTTTAGGCTCGTTTGCCACAGTAGCCCCCTGCGCCCGCTGCCGGGGCGAGGGGCGGATTATTTCCGATCCCTGCCCGGCCTGCCGGGGCCAGGGGCGGACGCGGCAGACTGTTGAGCGCATTGTGGATATTCCCGCCGGCGTTGACTCAGGCACGCGGCTGGTAGACCCAAGTCAGGGCGATGCCGGGGTGCGCGGCGGGATGCGCGGCGACTTGTATGTCATCATCTATGTCCAGCCTCATGCTCAGTTCACCCGGCGCGGCATGGACGTCATCCATGAAGCGTCCGTATCGTTCGCGCAGGCGACGCTTGGGGACACGTTCGAAGTTCCGATTTTGGGCGGCACGGAGAAGATCACGGTCCCGGAAGGCACTCAGCCCGGTGCGACATTCCGGCTGCGCGGCAAGGGCCTCCCGGACATCAATTCCCGCACCGGCGAGCGCGGCGACCAGATCGTTTCAGTCAAGCTGAAGGTTCCGACCCGCCTGTCCGACGAGCAGCGGCGTCTGGTCAAGGAACTCGCGGCGGCCTTCGGCGAGACCCTGCACACCGATGAGCGCGGCTTCTTCGGCAAGCTGAAAGGCACGATTTCGCAGAAGTAGACCCCTCCCGCTCGTTCCTCGCTCCCTCCCCTGTTAGGGAAGGGCAATAAGAGCAGGACGAAAAACAGGAAAGCTCACGCCGTCGGGCCAAAATCTCTAGCCCTTCCCTAACAGGGGAGGGAGCGAGGAACGAGCGGGAGGGGTTCTGAAAGACTATTATGCGCTGGGCAGAAATCCAAATTGATGCAGACGCGGATGCCGTAGACGCTGTCGGCGCGGCCCTGTACGCCGCCGGCTGCGGCGGGTTTGAGGTGCGGGAAACGGCAGTTCCGCCTGCCGTCGCCGGCTTTCTGCCGGTGGATGACCGACTGGAAGACCGGCTGGAACAGCTTGGGGACGCGCTCCAAAAACTGCCGGAGTTCGGTATCGCCGGCGCGGGAACCGAGCTGACCCTGCGCTACGTCGAAGAAGCCGACTGGGCGACCGCCTGGAAAGCCTATTACAAGCCCATGCGGATCGGCAAGCGGCTAGTCGTAACGCCCCCGTGGGAGAGTCCGGAGCTTGGCCCCGACGATCTGGCGATTGTGGTTGACCCTGGCATGGCCTTCGGCACCGGCAGCCATCCCACAACCCAGCTTTGTTTAGTCGCCCTGGAAGAATACGTGAAGCCCGGCATGAGGGTCGCCGATGTCGGAACGGGTTCGGGCATTCTGGCGATTGCTGCCGCGAAGCTAGGCGCTGGGCTTGTTGCTGCCAGTGACAACGACCCGCTCGCCGTTAAAATCGCCCGCGAGAATGCCCAGATTAACGGCGTCCAAGTCGCCGTTGCCGAAACAGTTCCGCCCGACCCCTACGCCGTCGTTGTCGCCAATATCTTGGCTGACGTGATTATCGGCATGGCGGGCCAGCTTGCCCTTTGGACGGAGCTAGGCGGAACACTCATCGCCTCCGGCATTATAGACACCCGCGAAGCAGACGTTCGCCAAGCCGTAGAAGCCGCCGGATTTATGTCTCAAGACACCCGGCATCAAGGCGAATGGGTCGCATTGATTTTCAAGCGAGACAGTCAATAAATGCCGATGGAGTTCCGCTACTTCCGTGGGCCGGAAGATGACATGGGCCTCCTGCCGTACATTCGGACTTGTTCACTGTGCGGACAGCCGGGCCAATGCTTTTCTTTAGACAATGTTACCAGTCGTGAGCTTTCCGAAGAAGAGCGTCAGGGTAAAGTCGGATGTTATGACTGCCTGCGCCGTGACCGCTTTGGCTTCGCCCATGACACGGAAGTTGGCATAATCACGGAAGACGGCTTGCTAGCTTTCGACGAGCCAGAGGATGAACCGAGGCGGGTTTTTGTGGTAGCAGGTGATGGGACGGTAGCTGACAACATGCCGTTAGTCAATCCGCCGCAACCTCGTGTTTCTGATGAAGCCGTCGCGGAGCTTCGGCGAACGCCAAGTTTCTCAAGCTGGCAGGACATTAGCTGGCCGGTGCATTGCGATGATTTCATGGCGTATTTGGAGCATACAGATCAGCCAAGCGTTGTTGTCTTTGAATGCCTGTACTGCGGCGCGAAAACTCAGGTTGAAGACCCCGATTAAGATACTATGACACGTTTTTTTGTGAAGCCGGAGCAGATCGTCGGCGAGTTTGTGTATTTGGACGGCGATGACGCGCATCATCTGCGGGTAGTCCTGCACGCGCAGCCGGGGACGAAAATCGCGGTGCTGGATGGGTCCGGGCGGGAATGGCCGGCGGCGCTGACGGAATTGGGTAAAACAAAAGCGTCGGCGCAGCTTCGGGAGCCGTTTGAGCCGCAGACAGAGCCGAACGTGCAGGTCACGGTCGCGCAGGCGCTGCCGAAAGTCGGCGAGAAGATGGAGCAGGTATGGCAGCGCGGCACGGAGATCGGCGCGTCCGGCTTTATCGCGTACAGCTCGGAGCGCAGCCTGCCGCATTTGACCGGCGAGCGTCAGGAAAAACGACAAATACGCTGGGGAGCGATTGTCAAGACGGCGGCGGAGCAGGCGCACCGGGCAGTTCTGCCACCGCTGACTATCACGGGAGAGTTTCGGGACGTTCTCGCGTCTGCCTCAGACTATGACCTCGCCCTGCTGGCCTATGAAGGCGAGGCTGACACGCTGCTGAAGCCGCTGCTGGCGGCACAAACAGCGCCGCCAAAGCACATCTTGGTTATCATTGGGCCGGAAGGCGGGTTTAGCGACACGGAAATCAAGGCGGCCCGCAAGGCGGGCGTTCAGACGGTTTCGCTGGGGCCGCGCATTCTGCGAACGGAAACGGCGGCGCTGGTTTTAGTTTCGCAGATTTTGTTTGCTTTGGAATAAGAAAAAGCCCAGGATTTTAATTTTGGGAATCGGAGTAAAATCGCTGTTTGTAGACATACATAATCATATCCTGCCCGGCGTGGATGACGGGGCTTCGAGTGTCGAAGAAGCGCTGCAAATGGCGCGTCTTGCCGTGGCGTCGGGAACCGACACGCTGATCGCGACCCCGCACCGAGGCTGGTTTCTGCGGCAGCCGTCTCGCCCGGAAGTGGTCCGGGCGCATGTGGCCGTTTTGCAGGAATCGATCAACCGCGCCCAAATCCCTCTGCGAGTCCTGCCGGGACTGGAAATCAAGATGGGGCCGCGCGTTGCCGCCGACCTGCTGAACGGTGAGGCGGGAACACTAGGCGACGGGCTGTGGGCGCTGATTGAGCCGCCGTTTGAGGGCATTGCACCCAATGGACTTGAGTCGCTGCAAAAAATCATTGACGCTGGGTTCCATGTGGTACTGGCCCACCCGGAGCGCTGCGGGTCGGTCCAGGCTAGTTTAGCATTCCTAGAGGCCGCTGCTGAGATTGGCGTCGCGTTTCAAATTACAAGCGGCAGCCTGCTCGGTCACTTTGGCCCGAAAGCGCTGGCGACTGCTGAAGCCATGCTGGCCTATGCCGCCGAGTGGCCGCTTGTGATCGCCTCGGACACACACGACCTTTACGACCGCCCCCCCGGCCTGCTGGCGGATGCCCGCGATGCCGCGGCGTTCCTGGCCGGCGCGGAAGAAGCCCAGAACATGGTAGACAGCCGCCCCCGCGCCATGCTTCCCCTGCCCTAAACTTTCATGCTCCCAATTGACATTCAGGCGTTAAATGCATCTCCCAACAACTGCGCGATGCTGAGCGAGATTTTAATCGAGACCGTCGCAAACGGCGGCTCGGTCAGCTTTATGTATCCACTCGCGCCCGAGACAGCGTCAGCTTTCTGGAACGACGCCCTGGCGGCGGCAGACGCGGGCAAGCGTGTCGTGCTGGGGGCCTGGGACGGCGAAGTTCTTGCGGGAACTGTGACCCTGCTGCTGGACTGCCCGCCGAACCAGCCGCACCGGGCCGAGATCGCCAAAATGATGACCCGCTTAAGCCACCGAGGCCGAGGCATCGCCACGGCTTTGCTGCAAGCAGCGGAGGCTTTGGCGGCAGAGCGTGGGCGCACACTTCTGGTGCTGGACACGGCTTCCGACGGCGGGGCGTCCGCGTTGTACGAAAAGCAAGGGTTTACGTTCGCCGGTGAAATCCCCGACTATGCGCTCAAGCCGCACGGCGGCCTCACCGGAACCCGGATTTATTGGAAACGAGTTGGGCCGCGTCACAGCACCTGATTTTCCGTGCAGACCAAGAAACTGCAGCCGTGCAGGTCCAAAAGATTTTCCTCGTCAAGCCAGGCAGATACGCCGGCAGTGTGTCCCTAGACATACTGCTTGCAAAGAAGTATTTGTGAATTTAATCCTTGTGCATTAAACCCGCAATGTAGCTGCTCAAAACATTCTCCGCAAAAATACGGTTTTTGCCCTCTTGATTTTCTCCCGTCCTGCCGACAAACAAAGTATGGATGCTATTTCCGCACTTTCCCAGGCGCTTGACCTCGGCTCGGCTCGCTTGCAGGCCATCAGCAGCAACATCTCCAATGTCAACACGCCGGGCTTTAAGCGTCAGGACGCCACGTTTGCCGCCCTGCTGGACTCCGCTGAGAGTGACGGCGGCAGCAGCTTGGCCCAAGTGACGTCCGATCCGCGTGATCTCACACTCGGCGATGATCCCGGCCAGACCGGCCACCCAACGCTGACGACCCAGCAGAACGGCGCGATGCGCTCCGACGGCAACAATGTAGACATTGATGCCGAGACCAGCCGCATGGCCGCCGCTCAGATCTACTACGAAGGCTCGGCACAGTTGTTGTCAGGCCAGTTCAGCAACTTGAAGTACGTCATCTCAGGAGGCAAGTAACCGATGGGCTATATGGACACACTCGCCGTCAGCGCGTCCGGCATGACCGCAGAGCGCCTTCGCATGGACGTGGTCGCAAACAACCTTGCCAACGTCAACACGACGCGCACCCCCGGCGGCGGGCCGTTCCGCCGTCAGCAGGTTTCGCTTGCGCCAGCGGGAACCTCGTTCGGTGAAACGCTGGCGGGTCTCTCGGATGCGGACAGCGACGGCGGTGAAGACGGCGGGGGCGATACTGCCGGCGGCGTTCAAGTGTCGGGCATCGTGCCGGATATGCGCCCGTTCAAGCGCGTCTACGAGCCGGGCCACCCGGACGCCGACAAACAGGGCTATGTCAGCCTGCCTAACGTGGACACTGTCACGGAGATGGTGGACATGATGAGCGCCACCCGCGCTTACGAAGCTAATGTGTCGGCAGTCGGCGCGGTCAAGTCTATGGCAATGAAAGCTTTGGAGATTGGCCGCGCCTAGCCGCCACTTTTGCCGCCTCTTTTCTTCTTCCCGTTTTCTTCTTCCCGTAGGGGTACGTAGGGGTAGGGCTTGCCCCTACCCTTCTGCTTTTTTGCCTGCATCACTGCGATGGCAGAAGCCACGGGTTGAAACCCGAGGCTGAAAAGTGCTCACCGTCGAAGCGACGTTCCGAGTGAGCCGAAGCGACGTTCCGAATGTCAAGAATGGCCTTCTTGTTCTTGTCTCGCTTTTCTCTTACGTCCTCTGGACGGCGGGCACTTCCGAGCCTCGGGTTTCAACCCGTGGCTTCTGCATTGCCTGGCTTCTGCATTGTTTGGCTTCTGCATTGCCTGGCTTTTGCATTGTTTGGCTTTTTGTTCCCGTGTCCCCAACTGTCGCCCCATCATTTCCCCTCGCAAAAAAACCTGTTAATGCAGACAGGGAGTGTGGAACAATCCGCATGTCTCACTTTTACCACTTCTCACTTTTTCGCGCTGAAGGAACCCAACATGATAACTTCTCTTCCCCCGGCAATCGCTTCCAGCGGACTTTTTGCTTCCGCACAGACTTCCGGCGCTTCGGACAGCGCTTCGGGTGCAGCTTCCGGCCCGTCGTTCGGGCAGATGCTGCAAAGCGCACTCGGGCAAGTGAGCGGGCTTCAGGACCACGCATCGCAGATGACGACGGCCTTTGCACAAGGCAGGACCGGCGACATCCACGGCGTCATGATCGCTTCCGAGCAGGCGACAATGGCCCTGCAGCTCACGACGCAGATCCGCAACAAGGCCGTGGACGCTTACCAAGAAGTCATGCGAATGAGTATGTAAGCAGTCGAAGCGGTTTGATAAACAGAAGGATTTGAGCGTTGGCACTACTTTCAGGCTTTTGGGACACAGGGCGCGGCTGGTGGCAGACGGCAACACCGGTTACCCGTGCGATGGCGACGGGTATGGTGCTGCTGATGGTAATCGGCCTCTTTGTGGCCGGCTCGCTTGCGACAAGCCCGGACTATCAGGCCATTTACCACGGGGTCAGCGGCAAGGACGCGGCGGCGATGGAAACCGTGCTGCACTCCCACGCAATTGACATGCACTATGACGACAAAGAAGAAACGGTCAGTGTCCCGGCCAAAGACGAAAGCAATGCCACGATGTATGTCGCGGCGGCGGGCATTCTGTCCCAAGACAGCGTTGCCGACGGCACCGAAACCGAGGACGTTCCCATCAGCCCGATGGATTCGCCTGATGTCGTGACCCAGAAGCAGAACACCGCCAAGGAAGTCGCTATGGACCGGAAGCTGATGCGGCTTGATCCTATCAGCAGCGCCGCCGTGTCCATCTCCGCCGGCACGGCCACTACTTTGTTCGGCAATGACACCGCGCCGACCGCCAGTGTCATTGTTACGCTGAAACCCGGTCAGACCCTCAGCGCCCTGCAAGTCAAAGGCGTCATCAATTTAGTGGCCCACGCCGTCACCGGCTTGACCCCGGACAATGTCACGCTGACCGACCAGAGCGGAAAACAGATTGGCCAGGACGACGACACCGGCGATCCCGGCCTGCCGGGCGGCGAAGACGCCAAAGCCAGCGAAGCCGCCCGCAAGGGGCTTCAAGACCTGCTGGACCGGACCGTCGGCCTGCATAAAGCCATTGTCACCGTTCATGCCGAGCTGAATTTAGATCAGACTTCCACCGATTCCATCCAGCACACGCCCCAGCCCGGCACAAAAACCGGCCTGCCGGTCAGTGTCCGCACCAAAGAAGAAGACTACTCCGGCGGAGCCGCGCCGTCCCCAGTCGGCGGCGTCGCCGGCTCCGGCAGCAACCTCAATGTCCCAAGCTACACTGCCGGCAGCGGCAGCGGCAGCGGCGGCAAGTACGCTAATACCGACACCACCACAAATTACGACAACGATGTCACCCACACGCTCACCAAAGTCGCGCCGGGCAGCATCAAAAAAGAAACAGTCACGGCTTTAGTAGACACGAGCGTTCCCGCCGCCACCGTTGCCCTGCTCAAAGACAGCATTGCAACCGCTATCGGCGCGACGCCCGGTGACACGACCCGTTTCGTGACAGTCCAGCAGTTCGCGTTTGATACCAGCGCTCAGAAGGCCGAAGCGTCCCAGATGCAGTCACTGGCGTCTCAGCAGTTGTACAGCAATATCGCCCGTGCCCTCGCTGTGGCAGTGGTCGCCATCGTTCTTCTGGTCCTCTTAACCCGCTCCGGGCGGCGCACTGCCTCCCAGCCCCAGCTTGCGCTGGCCGGCGGCGGCGCGAACATCGGTCATTTAGAGCAAGAAGGCGGCGACGATATTGCCGCGCTTTTAGGGCGCAGCGGCCAAACGCCGGGCCAGCCGTACTCCCCTGCCATGAGCCAGATGAACATGAACCAGATGGAAGACCGCCCGCTGACAGTGGAAGACATTCTTTCCGAGATGCCGGAACCGGAGAACCGTCCGCGCCGCCGCCAGCGTGTCCAGTCCATTGAAGAACAGCAAGACATGAAGATGGAGAGCATCCGGTCAATGGTAGACAATCATCCGGAAAGTGTCGCGCTTCTTCTTAAAGGCTGGATGGCGGAGGATACGAAAATTTCCGCGTAGCGAGAAGGGCGCGGGTTGAAGCCCACAAAGGGCGAACACGAGGTTCGCGCCCTACAATTTGTACGCCCGTACGGGCGAGCCTTGTGTTCGCGTCATTCATATCCGTTCATAATTCTTAAGAAAGAGTTTCCGCTATGGCCCTTCGCCCGCAGCCTCTCACCAACCGCAAAAAAGCCGCAATCCTCATGGTCGCGCTCGGCGCAGACACCGCCAGCAGCTTGTTTCAGCACATGACGCCGGAAGAGATTGACATGGTCAGCATTGAAGTCGCCCGGATGGGCAAAGTCAATGCCCATCTTCGGGAAAGCGTCATTGAAGAGTTCCATGAGCTGTGCGTCGCGCAGGAGTTCATCGCGGAGGGTGGCATGGACGCTGCCCGCCAGATGCTGATGAGCGCGTTTGGCGAGGAAAAAGCGCAGCTTATTGTCAGCCGGGTCATGCAGGCCCTGCAGGTGATGCCGTTCGACTTCCTTAAAAAAGCCGACGCTTCGCAGATCACATCGTTTATCCAGAACGAGCATCCCCAAACCATCGCCTTGATTATCGCCTATCTCCAGCCCGCCCAGGCCGCCGCCATTCTGTCGGGATTGCCGCAGGATCTGCGGGCCGATGTGGCCCGGCGTCTGGCAACACTGGACAAGACCCCGCCGGAAGTCATCCGCGAAGTCGAAAGCGTCCTGCAAAAGAAGCTGTCGTCGGTGGTGTCTACGGACTTCACCCAGGCCGGCGGCGTCAAATCGCTGGTCGAAGTCCTGAACTATGTGGATCGGTCTACGGAGAAAACCATTATCGAGTCGCTGTCGGAGAACAACCCGGAGATCGCCGAAGAAGTCAAGAAGAATATGTTTGTCTTTGAAGACATCATTCTGCTCGACGACCGGGCGATCCAGATGGTGCTCAAAGAAGTGGACACGAAAGAGCTTGCCGTCGCGCTGAAAGGTGTCGGCGAGAACACGCAGGTGCGTATCTTCAAGAACATGTCCGAGCGTGCGGCGGCAATGATGAAAGAAGAAATGGAGTTTATGGGACCGGTGCGCCTCAAATCTGTGGAAGAAAGCCAGCAGCGCATTGTGGGCGTCATTCGTAAGCTGGAAGACGCCGGCGAGATCATTGTCGCACGCGGCGGCGGCGAAGAAATGATCGCGTAATTCCCTTTAATCGGGCGCACGAGGCACCGGCACTGAAAGTGCCGGTTGACGAGATAAGTTATGACTTCCTGGCTGGATACACTTGAACCGCTGGCTGATCCGACGCCGCGCTTTTTAGGGCACTTACCCGAAGCCGAGCCGGCGCTTGACCTTGCAGACCTGCGGGCGGACGCCGAGGCGGTGCTGGCGGCGGCCCAGACCGAAGCGGCGGAGCTGATTGAAGACGCGAAAGCGCAGGCGGAAGCGCTGCGGGAAGCCGCCTGGCAGGAAGGCTTTCATCAAGGCACAGTCCAAGCCCGCACTGCCGTGGAAGCCGAGATGCGGGCGGAATGGGCAGCGCGTCAGCAAGCGCTGCGAACAGAGCTTGACACCGTTGCCGCCGACATCGCAGCGGCCCGAGAAGCGCTCTGGCTGAGCCAGGAAAGCGAAATGGTGGCGCTGGCTTTGGACATTGCCCGGCAGGTCGTCAAAACCGAAATTTCTCAAAACCCGGCGGTCGTTCATGCCGTGCTTGCCAATGCCCTGCGGCGGATTACCGACAAAGACAATGTCCGGGTTCGCGTGTCCTTATCCGATGCCCCGCGCGTCAAGGAAGCCCGCGAAGACCTTCTGGAAGTGGTAGACGGCCTGCGGTTTATTGAGATTGTGGAAGACCGCCGGGTCGGCGACGGCGGCTGCATGATTGAGACCAACGCCGGCACGATTGACGCTAAGATAGAAACGCAAATCGCCGAAGTCGCCCGTGCGCTGGGAGTCAGTGAGAATGAGTGAGATGGCCCCCACCCCCGGCGCAAGCGCCGCCCCCTCCCCCGTTCCGGGAGAGGGATTAAGAACAGGAAGGCAAACTTCTAGCTTCTTACCCCTCTCCCGCGAAGTGGGGGAGGGGGCGGCGCTTGCGCCGGGGGCGGCCATTGACCTTGCCAAGTACCGGGCTATCGTGCAGCGGCTGGACACGGTCCGCGCGAACGGGCTGGTGACGCAGGTGATCGGGCTGGTCGTGGAAAGCATCGGGCCGGCGGCGCAGATCGGTGAAGTCTGCGAGATCCGCAGCGGCGGACGCAGCACGAAGCCGGTCAAAGCGGAAGTCGTCGGCTTTAAAGCCAATCGAGTTCTTTTGATGCCGCTTGGGGAAATGACCGGCATCAAGCCCGGCTCGGAAGTGGTGGCGACCGGGGACATGCAGCAGGTCATCGCCGGAGACTTCCTGCTCGGGCGCGTCTTGAACGGCCTCGGCGCACCGGCGGACGGGCTGGGGCCGGTGGCGGGTTTTGGCGCGAAGTCCTATCCGATTAACGCTGGGCCGCCGGACGCGATGACCCGACGCCGGATTACCGAGCCGGTCTCACTCGGCATCCGGGCGATTGACGGCCTGCTGACGCTCGGAAAAGGCCAGCGCCTGGGCATCTTTGCCGGTTCAGGTGTCGGCAAGAGCACGGTGCTGGGCATGATCGCCCGCAACACGACTGCTGATGTCAACGTGATTTGCTTGGTCGGCGAGCGGGGCCGGGAAGTGCGCGAGTTCATTGAAAACGATCTCGGCGAGGAAGGTCTGCGCCGCTCGGTGCTGGTCATTGCCACTGGCGACCAGCCGCCGCTGGTGCGCCTGAAAGCGCCTCTCGTGGCGACGGCGATTGCCGAGTATTTTCGGGATCAGGGCAAAGATGTTCTCCTCATGATGGACTCGGTGACACGCCTGGCGATGGCCCAGCGTGAAGTAGGGCTTGCGGTCGGGGAGCCGCCGGCGACACGCGGGTATCCGCCAAGCGTGTTTGCCCTGCTGCCGAAGATTTTGGAGCGGTCGGGAACCAGCGACAAAGGCACGATCACGGCGCTCTACACGGTGCTGGTGGAAGGCGATGACGAAAACGAGCCGATTGCCGACACGGTTCGGGGCATCTTGGACGGCCACATCTGGCTTTCGCGCGATTTGGCCGCGCGGGGCCATTATCCGGCGATTGAAGTTGGGCGCAGCGTTTCGCGCGTCATGCCCCAAGTGACTTCCAGCGAGCAGCGCCTCGCGGCGTCGCACCTGCGGGAAACACTGGCGACGTACAAAGAAGCCGAGGATTTGATCAACATCGGCGCGTATGCCGAAGGCAGCAATCCGCGCATTGACGCCGCCCGCCGCTTGATTGAGCCGGTCCGGGCGTTTCTGCGCCAGGGCGTCCACGAGCAGGCGGCGATGGTCGAGACAGTGGCGGCGCTCGAAGCGCTCTTCCAGGAAGGCGATAGTTAAGGATGAAGCATTTCCGATTTCGGCTCCAGGCCGTTTTGGAGCAGCGCGAGCGGCGGGAAACACTGGCAAAACAAACCTATGCCGAGTCGCAGGCGGCGCTGACCCGCGCGGAGCGGCTGCTGCTGGAAATGCGGGAAGTCCGTCAGGCGATCTTGGACGAGCTTTGCCGGCGGCGTGAAGGCGCGTTCGATGCGTTTGAGAACCAGATGTACCAGGAATACATGCAGGTCATTACCCAATCGCTTCAGGAGCAGGAAAGCGACATCAGGGCGCTTTCGTCCACCTGCGAAGCGCACAAACTGCATTTAATCGGCACGTCCCAGGACCGGCAGGCGCTGGTCACGATCCATGACCGCCACAAAACAGCGCATACCCGCGCCGCCCAGCGTGTGGAGCAGACCGCGATGGATGAGATGGCGACAACGCGCTTCAATTTCCAGCAGCGCACGAGTGAATAAGAGAAGCGGAGCCTACAATTATGGACGACATCAGCAGCATTACTGTTCGCATCAGCGAAATCCAGCAGCGCATCAGCGCTCTCAGCCAGCCGGCGGCAGCGCCTGCCGACCCGGCGGCGCAGACATTCGACAAGACGCTGACAGCCGCTCAGGCGGGGACAGCGCCGTCTGCCGGCGCAACGCTCCCCGGAAGCACCTCTGGTGTTGCCCCGCCGCCCGCGTCGCTTGGTCCGCTGCCGGTATCGCCTAACGCGGCCAATGTCGTCCCAATTTCCGCGTCCGCGCCCGGCGATTACGCGCCGCTGATCCAGAAATACGCCGCGCAAAACGGCCTCGCGCCGGGTCTAGTCAAAGCCGTCATCCAGACCGAGTCCGGCGGCAACCCGCGCTCGGTCTCCGGGGCCGGTGCGATGGGCCTGATGCAGCTTATGCCGGAGAATGTCAAAGACGCCGGCATTTCCGATCCGTTCGACCCCGAGCAGAACATCGCCGCCGGCACCAAGCAGCTTGCGGGCCTGCTGTCGCAGTACCACGGCGATTTGGATTTAGCCCTGGCCGGCTACAACGCCGGGCCGGGCAATGTCCGCAAGTACGGCGGCGTCCCGCCGTTCACCGAAACCCAGAACTACATACACCGCGTCAAAGCCGCCATGTCTAAATAGGCGACTGAGGCCGGGGGTGTAGAAACCCCCGGCATCCCTAAAATATCCCCATGAAAATCGCAATTCCAGTTCTCGGTCTCCTGGCCCTCTTTGGCATCGCCTACGCGCTGGCCTTTTTCGGCATCCTCCCCGTCCAGAAGATGGCCGACCACTCGCCGGAACTAGCGCACACGCTGATTGCCCTGCACCTGGCAAAAGCCAAAAAGCCAGTGGCAGCGGGCAAAACCAGCGCCACTGCATCTGCCGTCATCAGCCCCGAGCAGGAAGCGCTGAACACGCAGAAAAAGCAGCTTGCCGACGCCCAAGCCGCGCTTGCCAAACAGAAAGCTGATTTCGAGGCCGAGCAGGCCGCTCCCGCCGCGCCTTCCAGTGCCGCCTCCCCGTCTGCAACGCCCGCGCCGGACACGGCGGGCAAGCTTTCTGCCATCTACGCCGCCATGTCCGCCGACGACCTCGTCACCATCTTCAGCAAGCTGCCCGACCCTGATGTCGTCAGCGCGTTGATGGACTTAGACGAAAAGAAAGCCGGCAAAGTGCTGGCCGCCCTGCCCCCAACCCGCGCCGCCCATCTTACCCAGGAAATGTCCCATCCCCACGCCACGTCCCATGCCGTTGCATCGCTTTAGGCCAGACCAGCGGCTATGACGGGGACGGCCTGCGGGCGTGGAAGCAGACCGGCAGCCACACCTTTGTCGCCGCCAACACCTTCGGCGCAGACGGCCTGGTATCCCGCCGAAACACCGGCAGACGAAGCGGTGCTTTCAGCGCCCGAGGGCAAGCAAAAGTGTCGCGGTGGCCATGCTGTTTTGGAGGAAGTGGCCGAGCATGGACGGGACCAGCGACTTGCGGGTCTCGGCCATCCAGGCGAAGACGCCGCCCAGTACTGCCAGCGGCACCATCTCGGAAATCCCGACGGGGTGGACGAAGCCGAAGATCAACCCCGTCAAGATGATCGCAGGCCAGACGCCGACTTTGAGCTTGGCGGCGTTGTAGAAGACGCCCCGGAACAGCAGCTCTTCGCAAAGCGGCGCGGCAAGAGTCGCAAGAGCCGCCAGCAGGATTTGGACCCAGGCGGAAGAAGCTTCCGCAAGGAGTGGGATCGCAGGGTTTGACGGGGTCGGCCCTGGAATATGTGCGCCGATGCTCTGGCCTAAAAACAGCAGCGGCAGGGCGACGGCATAGCCGCCGAGACCGTAAAGCAGGTTCCAGCCGAACCGATGCGTGTTCAAGCCAAGCTCTTCGGTGATCGAGGCGCGTTTGCGGGCGGCAATGGCAGCCAGCACGCCGAGAGGGACCGCCGCGCCGGCAAGGTAAGCGACAAACTCTAAGACGACAATCGCGGCGACGCGGTTTCCGGGAGACAGCGCCAGAAGATGCAGCCGGTAGGGCTTCAGCAGGCCGGCGAAGTAGAAGACATGATGCAGGCCGAAGCCGCCGAGCAGCCAGCCGACGATGTTCGGCATCAGCAAATAAAGGGCGAACACACCCATCAAATCCCCGGCCCGCAGGCGGCGCTCGCTGAGCGGGACCGTCTCGCGAAGGCTCGGCCAGAAGCCGGGCGGCTGGAACCTTTCTCCGGCTGCCGGGCTGCTGCCGGACAGCTTCTGAGACAGCAGGCCGAGCAGCAGGCCGACGCCCACCAAGCCGAGCACGAACCACAGCAGAAACAGAAACATCAGCGGTCCCAGTGTCAGCAGCGCCTGCAAACGCGCGGCCTCGAAAAAGTGCCGGGCGAGACGGGGGTTTCCCTGCGACTGGTACAGGACAGACAGGGCGGGCGCAAGCCACCAGCGGATATTCGGAGTGGCCCGGAGCAGACCGGCATCTGCCGCCGTCTGCGCTGGGGTCAAATGCGGGCCGCGGGCGGCGTCCGCCCAAAGCCGGCCCTCGGCGGCATAGCGGCGGGTTTCGGCGGCGGACAGTCCTGCAAGCGCGGCGGGCTGAAAGGCTTTTGCCGGGTCTAAGCCGCTGCGTCCCGGCCCCAGCAGTGGCAGATGCAGGAGCGCCCGGACGATAATGACCCGCCGGGCGGCGCTCGGGGCATTTTGGGAGGCTTTTTGGAGAGATTCTGCTGTCTTCAGAACGCCGCGCAGAGCCGCGGCGTCGGGGGCGGCGCTGCCGGGCCGGCTGAACGACTGCAGGTAGGCGGACTTTGCCTGCATGTTGGTATCCAGCGTTCCCGCCATTGTTTTTTCGTCCACCTGCCCGGCCATCGAGGAAACGCGGGCATTGCGTCCGCCGGAGAAGCTGCCGTGGAGTTCAGCGACGCGCAGGACGAGAAAGACGCCCAGCAGGAGAATCACCCAGAGCGGCAGGCGGTCGCGTTTGTCCGAGGGTGGAAAAAGCGGCGCTGGGGAGGAAGCGGTCATGGCCGGGCGCTGCTTTCCGTCGGCGCCTGCCCTCCCTGCGCCTGCTTTCGCTTCTGGATGGCTTCCGCCAGCAGGCGGTCTACGGAGGAACCATGTGGGTAACGCGCCCGGATCTGCTCCCAGGTCGAGACGGCCAGATCCCATTGACGGGCTTTCTCGTAGGAATGCGCCAGCATTTTCCAGTCGTTGAGGTCGGCGTTCGGCTGCTGCACGGCAAGGCGGAAAGCGCGTGCCGCCGCGGGATAATCATGCGGGGTATTAAAGTAAAAGAAGCCTAAGTTCCAGTAAGCGTATTCGGCATGGGGGTTGTTATGCGCTCCCAGTGTGTAATAAGCCTGCGCGTCCTTCGTGCGCCCGAGGCTGTCCATCAGCCAGCCGCCGTTGGAGTAGGCTTCCAAAAACTGTGGGTCCGCTTCGGTGATGATCCGGTCGAGCGCGACGATGCGCGGATAATCCCCTGCGTGCCAGTAGGTGTCGGTCTGGCTCCAGAGCCTGTCCACAACGCCGGAAACGATGCCGCCGGCCTGACGCTGCTGCTGGGCCGCTGTCGGCGCAGCCCAAGCGGCTGTCGCCGGCAAAAAGCTGACAAGAAGGATCGCAAGAGAAAACAATTTTGTCATAACTGCCTTTTATAAAATAAACTATTGGCCCGGTAAGCGCACACGCTTCAGAGCATCGCGAAACTCGGTTTTGTAACGCTCCTGCGTGCTGGAAACATGCAGTTCTTCCGTGCGCTGCGTCTCGTAATTCGCTCGGTCTACAATCAGTGCCAGAAATTGCAGGAAGCCCTGAAGCTCGCCCGAATAGCGGTGCAGGAACACAATCCGCATCGCGTCGCCTTCGACACGCACCGGCGGCTTGAGTGTATAGGGAGTTTGATGATACACCTGCTCGAACTCCGAAATCCAGACGTCCGAGGGCGCAGCAGACAGCAGGACCCCGAATTCAATTGCTTCGCGGTTGTCTTCAATGCTCACCAGCCGATCCAAATCTATTTCCCGCAGCGCGATTGTCGGCGAAGCCATATCGTTCAACGCAGTTCTCCTTCCACGAGCAGGCAGCGGCAGGGGCTGGCTTCCAGGCCGGAAAATTTGGGAGGCAGGGCCAGCAGAGTATACTCGCCCGGCGCGATCTTGTCCAGCACCAGCGATTCGGCGATCACGACGCCTGCGCCCAGCAGAATCCGGTGTGTTTCCGTGTTGGCCGGCCCATAAGGCCCAATAGACAGATAATCAATGCCCACCAAGCGCACGCCATGATGCACCAGCCATTCCGCGCCGCTCGGCGCAAGTCCCGTGTAGTCCTGATGGAACTTGCCGTCATGCAGCCGCCGAAAGCGTGTGTTGTCGGTCATCAGCAGGACCCGCTCGGTATGCGGCGGCACGTTGGCGTGCTCCAAATCCGCCGCCGTGATCGGGCTGCGCCCATAAATCTGAACCACTTCCGCCGGCCCCACCAGCACGCTCAGGTCTACTGTGTCCATCGGCAGCCCGCCCGGCACAAAATGCGACGGCGCTTCCAGATGCGTTCCCGTGTGCGCTCCGACTGTCAGCACCGAGATAGCGACTCCCATGCCGCCCGGTCCGATCTCCGAAACCTGCCGCGCCGAAAACCGCCGCTCGTTACCCGCTCCGGTCACTGTCTGCGGCGTCACCGTCAGCGAAATATCATGGATTATCATAAAAGATTGTTACAGCCCTAACTCCAGCGTTTCTGTTTTGCTCGTTTCCGTGTTCTTTCCAGCGTTTAGTGTACCCGACTGATGCTGCGCCATGTCCACGCAGCCGCTGGCTTTAAACGTCACGCCTTCCGACTCCAGCAAAGACTTCTGCCGCAGCGCCCATGCCGCCGAGCGCTTCGCGATCCGCAGGGTGCCGTCGCTGCCCACGACCCGCTGCCAGGGCGCTTCGTCTTCATCAGCAATCTGGTTCATCGCCCACCCCGCCTCCCGCGCCGAACAGCCCACGCTGTCCCCCACCTGCCCGTAAGACATCACCTGCCCCACCGGGATCTCCCGCACCCGCTCCCGCACCAATTGTACTAACGTCTCGTCTTCCATATGTGCCTATGCCTCTGTCATCTGTTCGCGCATTTCCATCTGCATCCCCCACAGCTCTTCGATGGGAACAGCTTTCTTGGAACGCTCCGCGACAGGCGGACCCTCGGCCCACAAAAACGGGTAGATAGAAAGACTCTTGCCGCCACTTATGTCTCTGACTTCCTCTTGCCATCCCTGCCAGCGAGAACCTCCGTAGAAACTTCTGAGATTTTCGCTGACGGCCCACACAAGGAACTGGGAAAAGCTCATTTTCAAGTTTTCCCAATCGAGTGTGTCTGGCGCAAAATATTGGACATGACCAGGCTGTGCATCAAACGCGCCGCCGTTGAGAGCAAAAAAACCGCCGATCACATCATCAGCAAAGAGGCATGCTCCTGGCAGCCTCTGATCCGCCGTAGGCAAAGTCATCGCATTCCAGGACGACAAAGTTCGTGACAAACGGCTATTTCCTGAACCTAGAATACGAAGCCAACCATCATCAATCAGCAGACCGCCAGTGGCATGAACGATAGCACCCATTGGAGACCGAGTAGTGATTTGAGCCTCCAGGAGAGTTTGATCAGCTTGCTGCGAATCGGCTGGAAGCACTTCCACCGACACGGCCGCTTGTGAAAGCCATTCTGAAACGAGCGGCCAGCCAGGATCAACTTCGTCAACTAGCTCGTCTAGCGTTCGCAAGTGTCACACCTTAACAAAATAATCACATTAACGCGCAGGCTTATTTAATTCGGTCTCAACAGCCGTGACTACGTCCGGGGAAAGCGGGTCATGGCCGGCGGGGAAGCGGTTTACGACTTTGCCGTTTCTGCCGACCAGGAACTTGGCGAAGTTCCATTCAATGTCGCCGCCGAACTGGGGGTCCGTATTCTTGGAAGTCAGAAACGTGTACAGCGGGGCTTGATGGGGCGCTTTGACGCTGAGCTTGGAGAATAAGTCAAACGACGTTTGGTACTTGCTGGTGCAGAACTGGTGGATTTCGGCGTTGGAACCCGGCTCCTGGGAAGCAAAATCATTGGCGGGGAACGCGAGTATCCGCAGGCCGCGGCTTTGGTATTTCTCGTACAAGGCTTCCAGCGACTTGTACTGGGGCGTGTTGCCGCAGAGCGACGCCGTGTTGACAATCAGCAGAACTTTTCCGGCGTATTTGGACAGCGGCACAGGCTTCCCGGCGATGTCCGGCACGGTGTAGCTGAGGACGCCGCTCTTGGGCGCGGCAGGCGCGGCGTGTGCCGTCAGCGGGAGCGCGGTAAGGGTCAGCGAGAGCAGGCCGAGACAGCAGGGGAAAAGTGTTTTCATGGAAAACTATTCGGCGCCTCGCGGCGAAAGTCCTGCCTGGACAGGAAGAAACTCACCCGGTCGCAAGCGACCTCCCTCTCCTTGCTGAAGGAGAGGGTCGGCGCGGGATGAGCCGGGGTGAGGTGCTTATTCTTCCTCTTCATCCAAAAATCGCTCGGCGTCCATCGCGGCCTGACAGCCGGAGCCGGCGGCGGTGATCGCCTGCTTGTAGACGGTGTCCTGAACGTCTCCGGCGGCGAAGACGCCGGGGATGTTGGTCAGCGGGCGGCCCGGCTCGGTGACAATGTAGCCCTGATCGTCCATCTCCAGATGACCCTGAAACAGCTTTGTGTTGGGCGAATGGCCGATGGCAATAAAAACGCCGTCGGTGGGAAAGAACGTTTCTTCATCGGTCTTCAAGTTGTGCAGGGTCAAGCCGGTCACTTTGCCTGCATCGGGATCGTGAATGGCTTTAATGGCGCTGTTCCAGACAAACTCGATCTTGGGGTTGTCAAACGCCCGCTTCTGCATGATCTGAGACCCGCGCAAAGTGTCCCGGCGATGGATAATGGTCACTTTGGACGCCATGCGGGTCAAGTAGTTCGCTTCTTCTAAAGCCGTGTCGCCGCCGCCGACGACGACGACTTCGCGGCCCCGGAAGAAAAAGCCGTCACAGGTGGCGCAGGCCGAAACACCCTTGCCGTAGAGCGCCGTTTCTGTCGGCAGTCCCAGCCATTTGGCGGACGCGCCGGTGGTAACAATCGCGGTCTTGGCCCAGAACTCTTTGTTGTCGTCGGTCTTGATGTGGAACGGGCGGCTCGAAAAGTCCACTTCCGAAACGTTCTCGGTCAAAAACTCCGCCCCCACCCGGCCCGCCTGCTGGCGCATCTGGTCCATCAAATCGGGACCCATGATGCCGTGCGCGAAGCCGGGAAAGTTCTCCACGTCCGACGTAATCATCAACTGGCCGCCCGGCAGGTTCGGTGCGCCGCCTTCAATGACCAGGGGGTTCAGGTTGGCGCGGGCGGCGTAGATTGCCGCCGTCAGCCCGGCAGGGCCGGAGCCGATAATGACAACATTGCGCGGCTCGTTGGGATTTGTGGCGGTCGGTTCGATGGTGGAAATATCGGGGGTAGTAGTCACGAAAGGGCCTCTTCTAGTCTCGGGTTCGCTCTATTTTAGCACATGCTCCCCTCTAAAACAAACCGGCAGGCGGTCAAGTTCCCTGACCTTCCTCTCTTGACACGCTCTTTCGCCGTGTGCTACCCTGAAGGCTATGCCTCTGACTGCTCCACATCCCCGCCGGCGGCTTTTAATCGTCGTGCTGCTGACCCTGCTGCCGATGCCGGCGGTCTGGCTGGGGATGTACCGGCTGGACAGCATCTGGTGGACGTTCGTGTTTTATCACGGCCTGTGCCTGCTCCCGGCGGCTGTCTGGGGCCGGAAGCTGTGGCGCGGGGCGCTGCGCTGGCCGACCGTGCGGCAGGGCGCGGCGCTGGCAGCAGCCATTGCGGTTATCCTGCCGCTGACGCTGTTTGTGTACGGCAAGATCGGACACGACCTGTTTAACGCGGTGGACCTGCGCCATGTTGTCACCGAGCGCGGGTTTCGGGCGGCCTGGCTGCTGCCGTTCGGCGTCTACTTCGTGGCGGTCAACGCGACGCTGGAAGAGCTGTTCTGGCGGGGCGTGGTGCTGAACGAGCTGCGCGGCACGGGCGAGACGATCTGGACAATCGGCGCGATTTGGACCGCGTTCACATTTGCCGCGTGGCATTATTTGGTGCTGCGGCTGCTGCTGCGGCCCGGCTGGGCGGAAGCGGCGGTGCTGGGCGTACTGGGCGCAGGTGTTTTCTTTGCCTGGCTGTACCGCCGGACGCATTCCATTGTCGTCCCGATTTTGTGGCACGGCTTGTTATTTGACTTCCTATTGGTGGTCGTCTTTCGCGCCGTGCTGCGGGCTTAAGGATCATACCGGGTAGAGTTGTGTTTATGTGGCTTGGCATTCTTTCCGGTATCTACGCAATCCCCGCGCTGCTTGTTCTTTCAGTAAGCTTTTGGAAAAGTGCGTCGGCAGTGCGCCGCCGCTCGTCACCCTGGGGCTGGCTTTCCCTTGCAGCGCTCATTTTGACAGGCCGCTGGTGGGTGCGCTTTTTGCGTCCGGCAGCTTTGGATGAGCCGAAGCCGCTGGTGCCGGACCGCCGGGGATTTGCGGTGGGCCAGGGCGGCGTCAGGCTGGAATGGGAACAGTTTGGCCCGGAGGACGCCCCGGCGATTTTGCTGTCCCACGGCTGGTCCTTGACCCACGACACTTGGTATTACCAGAAAAAGGCGCTGTCGGCAGAATACCGGATCATTGTCTGGGATTTGCGCGGCACGGACCGTTCGGAAGCGCCCCAAAATCACGATTACTCGATGGACGCCATGACCGCCGATCTGGCGGCTGTCTTTGAGGCGACTCAGGCCGGACGCCACCCGAGCGGCTGCATTCTTGCCGGTCACTCAGTCGGCGCGATGCTGCTGCCGCTGTTCGCGTCGGCGTACCCGGAGCTGATGGCGTCGGTGCGCGGCCTGGCGCTGCTTGGCGGGACCGATATGCCGCTGCTTGAAGCCATGCGTGGGCGTCGCGTACTGGCGGCGATGCAAAACTGGTTCTGGGAGCCGCTGGCCCGGCTGATGGGCCGCTTTCCGCTGCCGTTTGAGGCATTTGTCCGGCTGGTCTGGCAGATGGGCTGCGTCCACGCGGGCCTGATGTTCGGCACGAATGCCGGGCATGAAAGCCGGGGGCAGAACGACCTTGTCGCCGGCCACTGCGCCCGCTTCTCGATGCGGGCTGCCGGCCTCGGGGCGCTGGCTTGTTTCGCGTTTGACGCCCGCTCCGTTATGCCCGAAATCTCGGTTCCTGTGCTGATTTTAACTGGCAGTAAAGACATCAACATGCCGCCGGACAGTCAGCGGTCAATGGCAAGCCGCCTGCGATTTCCTGAGATGGTGCTGCTCCCACATTGCGGGCATTTAGCCCTTTTGGAGTGTCATGCCGAAGTCAGCGCCCAGCTTTTGGAGTTCGCCCACCGCTGCCTGAAGCCAGTTCAAGAAGACGCAAACGCTGTTCCAAATTCATTGCCGCAGCCGCCGCGTCTGCAAGGCTGACGGGGACAAAGCGGACGGTGTCACCGGGCGCAAGCTGGGCGGCGCGGGGCATGTCCGCCGAGCAGACGACGCCGAGCAGCGGGTAACCGCCGGTGGTCTGCCGGTCCGCCATCAGCAGAATCGGCTGCCCGTCCGGCGGGATCTGAATGCCGCCGAGCGGCATCGGCTCGGAAAGAAGATCGCCCGCGGCTGTACGGCTGACGGCAGGGCCGGCCAAGCGATACCCCTGCCGGTCAGACTGGGGCGAGACGGAGTAAGAAGCCGCGAAAAACGCGGCTGGGGCGGCGCTGGTGAAGTGCGGCAAGTGCGGGCCAGGCAGGACACGCAAAATCGCCGGCAAGTCATAGGCAGGCTGTTCGGAGAAGCGCAGGCCGCGCTCGCCGGCAAGAAGCGGCGTCAGGACGCCGGGCAGGATGTCGCCGGGGCGGAGCGCCCGGCCATCCAGGCCACCCAAAGCGCCGCGCAGAAATGTCGCCCGGCTTCCGGCAGCTTCGGGAACGCGAAAGCCGCCGCTGACGGCAAGATAGGCCCGCGCCCCGCACCGCCGCCGTCCAAACAAAAGCCGCTGACCGGAGCGAACCGCCGCCGTTTTCCAGAGCGGCAGCGGTACGCCGTCGAGCATCGGCGACAAATCCCCGCCGCAAACGGCGATGCGCGTCTCAGCCAGGAAACGCAGCGTCGGGCCAAGCAGCGTGATTTCCAGCACGGCGGCCCCGCGCGGATTGCCCAGCAGCAGGTTCGCGAGAGACGCCGCAAACAGGTCCATCGCGCCGCCTGGCGTCAGGCCGCTGCGCTGCTGCCCCGCCCGTCCGAGGTCCTGCACGGTGGTCAGCAGGCCGCCGGTTTCCAATTCCACCAGCGGGGTCATCAAGTTCCTATGGGCAGCACGGAATAGTCTTCGGCTTCCAATGTCAGCCGGACCCGCGCGGCAAGCGCGGGCGCAGACGGCGAGTCGCTGTGGATACAGAGCGTGTCGGCTTCTACCCGAAGCGATGAGCCGTCCGTCGCCGTCAGCACTCCCTCTTTCGCCCAGCGCGTGATGCGGGCGGCGACTTCGTCTAGATCGTGCAGCACAGCGTTCGGCAGAGAACGCGGCGCGAGGGTGCCGTCCGGCAGGTACGCCCGGTCCGCAAAGATTTCCGAGGCCGTCTGCAATCCCTGCGCCTGCCCGGCTCGAACCAGCCCACCACCGGATAAGCCGACCAGAACCAAAGCCGCGTCCCAGTCCAGCACTGCCTGCGCGATGTTCTCAGCAACTTCCAGGTCTTCTTCCGCCATCCAGTAAAGCGCCCCATGCGGCTTGACATGGCGCAAGTTCTGCCCGTGACGAGCCGCAAACCCGGCCAGCGCTCCGATTTGATAGGTTACCAGATCGCGCACCTCGGCCGGCGTCACGCCCATGCGCCGCCGTCCAAAGCCTGTCAAATCCGGCAGGCCCGGATGCGCCCCCAGCACAACGTTTAGCTTGGTCGCTAAAGCGACAGTCCGGGCGATCGTGCCGGGATCGCCGGCATGGAACCCGCAGGCGATGTTGGCCGACGTCACCGAGCGCAGCAGAGCCTCATCGTCGCCCAGCGCATAGGCTCCAAAGCCTTCGCCGCAATCGGCATTCAAGTCAATCCGGCGCATAATGTTTCTCGTAATCGGCGAACTGGTCGGAGCGAATTGGGACAAACTTCACGCTGTCCCCCAGCGCCAGCAGCGACGGCGGCTCGCGGTGCGGGTCGTAGAGCTTCAGCGAAGTGCGCCCGATGATCTGCCAGCCGCCGGGAGTTTCGAGCGGGTACACTCCGGTCTGCTCGCCCGCAATGCCGACCGCTCCGGCGGGGACCGCAAGGCGGGGGACAGCCCGGCGCGGCACGGCAAGCGCGGGCGGCAAGCCGCCGAGGTACGCAAAGCCAGGCAGGAAGCCGAGAAAATAAACCGGGTAGAACGGCTCCGTATGCTTTTGGATCATCTCGGCGGCAGACAACCCGCAATGATGCGCGGCGTCTTCCAAATCCGGTCCGAACGCGCCGCCGTAGCAGACCGGGATTTCGACCACACGCTCCGGCAGCGCTTGGGCGATGTCCTGCTGCGGAAGCCGCTGCCGGAGCGCCGCGCAGAGAACGTCATACGAGAGGGTCCAGGGCCGGTAATACACCGTGACGACAGCGTACCCAGAAACCCATTCGGTCATGCCTCGAATCGGGTCCGCGTCCAGCGCCACGCCAAACCGGCGAATGCGGGCATGGATTTCCTGGCTGATCTCGTGTCCGAAGACAATCCGCACCCCGCAGTCTCCAAGCGGCGAAAGTTCCGGTTCCATGCGGCCAAGTTACGGCAGCCGCACGGTGATTTCCTGCAAGGGGCTTTCTGCAAGGGGCTTTCTGCATAAGTCTCAGGTCTGGAAGACCAGGGCTATAAAATTGCAAACTGTCCCTGCGGGACGTGAACGCCGCTCGGGAACAAGTCTTTCGTCTGCGAAGCAGACAATCTGCACTTCCAGAGCCAGGCACTTTCAGTGCTGGGACTCACATGCCGCCTCAGCCGTTGCCTCGAAGTAGAAAAAAGCGTATAATAGACATTGTGTTTTAGAACAGCAGCCAAGGAGACTGAAATGACGAAGACACGCTTTTACCTGGCTGCGGCAGTTGAGACGCTGTCGCGGGTGCAGAACCGAGACGCCTCTTGACCCCTCCTATCTTGACGCTTTCAACTGCACCGAAGCGGCTGGTCGTCGCGGTCACCGGGGCCAGCGGCGCTTTATATGCCGTGCGGTTTCTGCGGCAGGCGGCGCGGCACTACGACGACATCTATGTCATGCTGTCCGACAATGCCGTCGCCGTATTCGCTACTGAAACCGGCGGCACTTTGACTCGGCCCTACTCCGCGCAGGCGTATCTCGGCGGCGATTTGCCTTACGACAACATCCACTTTCTTAGTTCCAAAGACTACTTCACGCCCCCGGCATCGGGGTCGTTTGTCCATGACGGCATGGTGGTTATCCCCTGCTCGATGGGAACTTTAGGGCGCATCGCGCACGGCATCTCAAACGATTTGACGACCCGCGCCGCCGATGTCTGCTTGAAAGAGCGCCGCAAGCTGATTCTGGTCGCCCGCGACACGCCGCTGAACCTCATCCATCTGCGGAACATGGTCGCGGTTACGGAAGCCGGCGCCCTAGTCCTGCCCGCCGTTCCCGCGTTTTACCATCAGCCAAGAACAATTGAAGATTTGGTAGATACCGTTGTCGCCCGCGTCCTGCAAAACCTCGGCGTCCCCCAGGACATTCAGCCGCAGTGGGCCGTGGAAGAAGATTAGCCTCACAGCACCCGGAACGCCTGCCCGAGCGCGGCCTCGGCTTCCCAGGCTTTGATTTCGGCGGCTTGACGCGGCGGGTCCCAATGGAGCGCCTCGGCAAGCGCTTCCAGCGCCACCGGCATTTGGGATTGACGCTCAGCCGCGCTCCAATGCGAAGCGCGGCGCTCTAAAAAGTCCCGCAGGGTGAGGCAGTCTTCGGCGACGGCGCAGGCCACGAATTCCCTGACACTGCCTTCCGGGCAGGCGCGAAGCGGAGGCAGGGGTGTGGACGCGGTGCGGCAGGGAGGAACCGACAAGGCGCGGCCCAGCTTGCG
This sequence comes from uncultured Armatimonadales bacterium, assembly GCA_964241935.1. GTDB lineage: Bacteria > Armatimonadota > Armatimonadia > Armatimonadales > Capsulimonadaceae > JANXMY01. The sequence continues at coordinate 14,670 of CAXSZN010000036.1, read as the reverse complement.
GCAGGCGAGGTCTACAGCGTCTTCCGCGACTCGGCGGAACCGGGTCAAGCCGGCCCCGGAGGCGGACAAAAGGCCATCGCAGCGGCCGCCGTTTGCCGCCGGGTCATAGACTTCCTCGCCGGACCGCACTTGGGCATGGACCGAAGCCCAAGCAGACTCAGCAGTCAAAGCGTCACCGGGCAAGAGGCCGCGAAGCGCTTCCAGCAATGCGGCGACTTCCGCCCCGGTCGCGTAGACCGCCGTGCCCCCGGCATCCCCTGGGTAGTCACTCGTGAGGCTGCCGGCCCAGCAGGTATTTGTGTGAGGAACCGCCAGCAGCAGACCCGGCGGGTCTTCCTGCGGAAAAACCAGTGCGTCCTTCAAGCCAGGCAGCGGCGGCGCAGCGATGGATACGGTCTTGTAGAATCGCATTTTTCCGCGCTCGGACGACAATGCGTACTCGCCGCTGCCGGCGGCTAAAATCACCAGCGCGGCATCAATTCGGCCTTCTTCGCCGCTGAGACTGTTCTTCCAGCAGACGCCCCCCACGCGCTCGCGGCCCAGACGCCCCGTGGCTCGGCACAGCTCCTGCACCCGCGTATGCGGGTGCAGGACCGCACCGTGACGGCGGGCATCCCAGGCCAGCTCCCGCGCCAGGCGCTCCGTCTCGGGAACGACGGCTTCCCAGACCAGCGCGGCCCCGAGCAGGCCTTTGGGGTTCAGGGCCGGAACACGTTTTTTCGCTTCCCGTGCGGACAAAAGCTGATGGACGCGCAGGGCCTGGTCAAAGCCAAGCGCGTCGGACAAAGCAAGCTCCGCCCGAAGACGCGCCTGGGCCAGCAGGCCGTGGCTGTAGAACGGCACGAGGCAGGTTTGAGGCCGGATCAAGTGCGGGGCGGTTTGCAGCAGGATCTCCCGCTCCCGGATGTCTTCGCGCACCCGCGTAAAGTCCAGCGTCCCAAGAGCGCTGAGGCCGCCGAGCGCCAGGCGGCTGCTGGATGCCGCCGCGCCTGCGCCGAAGTCCTGCGCCTCAAACAGCGCCACCGACAGCCCGCGCTGCGCCGCGTCCCGCGCGATGCTTGTTCCCAGCAGCCCGCCGCCAACGACAACGATGTCACTCAAACTCATGCCGCTAGTATACCAGACAGGTGATTTCTTAACATTCCCTTCATCTTCTCTTAACATTCTCTTTACATTGACACGTTATAATAGCCCCCGTGCTAACAATTAAGGAGACCGCTATGAAACGAAAAGGCTTTACGCTGATCGAGCTGCTCGTCGTCATCGCCATTATCGCGATTCTCGCCGCCATTTTGTTCCCGGTATTCGCCCAAGTGCGCGAAAAGGCCCGTGCGACAGCCTGCCTGTCCAATGAAAAGCAGCTTGGGCTTGGTATCGCCCAGTATATCAATGACTACGACGAAAAGTTGTTTTTTTACAGCGACACCACTTCCGCAGCAGATTCTCGCAGCAATGTTCTTCGCCCCACTCCCAGCTATGTCGCGCGGTGGTGGAACCAAATCATGCCATATGTGAAGAGCAACGCCGTATTCACTTGCCCTAGTGATGCCGGCCCTACACTCAGCCAAGACATCAACGGCAACGTGGTCATACCGCGCTCTTACATCGCCTGCCGCTCCGCGGAAAGCTTGGCACTGGCCCAAATCAACGATCCCGTCGAAACGGTGGTGCTGGTAGATAAATGGGATAAAGATGCTGCCGGCGCGGCGGTTACCGACACTTGGATCGAATCGTTCAACGGCGATTTTGACCCGGATGCCTCGTCGAGCGATAAAACCCGGATGTTCAAGGCCGGTAATCGCCATCAAGGGCGTGTCAACTGCGTGTTTTTTGACGGCCATGCCAAAGCCTATTTGCCCTCAACCCTTCAGAACAGCAAGGATTTGACTGGATGCCAGTTGATTCATGACTATCCAGTGGCAGGCGTGATGACTGTCAGCAATGACAGCGCGGCGGGTGAGACAGGTCCAACTGCGGAGCCGAACATCTGCAAGACTTTCACTTATTGATAAAGGACAAGCCATGAATACACTGGAAAAGCTGCTGATGGGCGCGTTCACGGGTGCTGTGCTGCTCACAGCGCCCGGCGTGCAGGCACAGGTGGCGATGCACCACAGCATGAAGATGACGCAGGGTGCGAAGATGGTCGCTTACGACGCCAAAGATAAGCGCTACTACTCGGTGGCCTACGCGAAGTCGCACGGGATGCACGACAAAGGCGGCGATCCGCTCTCAATCGTTTCCATGTCGAGCCTGCCGAAAGAAGCCAAAGAAAGCAAAGCCATGCACGGCGCGAAGATGTAGCTGTTATTCGAACTTGCAAAAAGAAAGCCGCCCGGTGCGGATGCGCCGGGCGGCTGTTTCAGATATAATAGACGCCATGAACACAGATACTTTTGCCGCAACGCCTGCCAAGATGCTGCCGTTTGCCCGCGCCCTGGCCGCAGATGTGCAGGCGCATCTGCGGCAGGAATTGACGGCTCCGATGACGCCAGGCGCGGTGCTTGGCGCGACCAAAGTGTCGCATCAGTTCTACGAGCAGACCTGGCGGTACATTCAAAGCCTGCATGTGGCCCAGCACGCCTGCGCCGCCGGATGCGCCCACTGCTGCCATTTGACCGTGGAAGCGTCGGCCCCGGAAGTATTTCTACTCGCCGCGCATCTGAAAAGCACTTTTTCTGCTAATCGCTTGGCAGCAGTCACAAAGCGCGTGGAGCAGACGGCGGCGAAAGTGCGCGGCTTATCTCCCGAAGAGCGGGTCCGGGCTGACGTGCCGTGCGCCCTGCTGGAAAACGGGCACTGCACCGCGTATGCTGCCCGGCCTCTTGGCTGCCGGTCGTGGAACAGCCGGGACGCGGACGCTTGCGCCGAGGTGCGGCGGGACGGCGGCGGAGACCTGCGCCCCGTGCAGGATCAGCGTCCGTTCGGGATTGAGTCCGGGGTGCGGGCAGGGTTCGCGGCGGCTCTCGCGCAGGCCGGGCTGCCGGATGACGACGACCGCCGCTGCGAGCTGAACGCGGCGCTTCAAATTGCCCTGTGCGAGCCGCAGGCGCTGGAGCGCTGGGCCGGCGGCCAGGACGTGCTGGCATTGTCGCGGGACCTCGCGCCGGGCGCTGAATAGTCTGCGCGGAAATAACGGCGCGTTGTGTAAGTCGCCTCACGCCTTAACAATTTTCTTAATCTTGGCTTAATGTTTTCTTAATGTTCCCTGGGCATAATTGCGAAGTTGTCTTAATCCGAACAAGGAGCTGTTTATGAAACTTATGCCGCCTTCTCTTACGTTCCGTTCTCTGCTCGGGCTTGCCACCGCCGGAGCCGCTCTGCTTTCCGCTTCCGGCGCTTTTGCTCAGACCACCTTAACACCATTTTATTTTCAAGTCGAGAATGATACGGCCAGTTCCAGTGGCGATCCGCTTTATTCCGTGACGGATCCCTTCACATTTACCAACCTGCAAATCACGGAAGGCTTTGCCAGCGGCTTTTCACAGACGATTTTCCTGTCCGACCTGGACACGGATGTGATTGACGAAAGCTCTGACACCACGGCCAGCAGCAGCCCGCTGACTTCCGCTGTTTTGACCGGCACTTTGAACGGCCTTGCACCGAGCAGTACGGTGACGGCGAACCTGGAAAACAGCATCGGCGGCCCCGTCTCCCCGTTTAACATTTTCTCGAACTTTTCAGCAGACCTGTTTAACCCGACAACGCCGGCCATTGGCCTCGGGCAGTTCGCCCTCGTCAGCGGCGGCAATGTCACGGGCGTTACCATCGGCGCAGAGGCCGCGCCGGTCCCCGAAGCGTCCACCACAATCTCTCTGGGCCTGCTGCTGGCGCTGGGCCTCGGCGCTCTGACTGTCACGCGCCGCCGGGCCGCGCAGTCTGCATTCTAGTTTTGACAGATTTGCCACTGCCTGCCAATTTCGTCACTGCCTGCTAATTTCGTCACTGTTGAGGAGATCACATTCCATGAAACGCACTTCTGCGATCGGCGCTGTCAAGAACGGCGCGGCGGCGCTCGGCGCGGCCTTTCTCTCCCTGCTCGGCGGCTCCGCCGCTTTCGCGCAGGTGGACGGCACCAATTGGGGCACTGTCACCGCTCCTGTCTATAACACGTCGGAAGGACTGCGGGCCGACGGCACCGCGACTTCCACTTACGCGGCAGCGGAGCTGCTGGCAGGACCAAACAAGTCCGCGGAGCTGCCTCTGCCTTCCGGCTCATCCCCAACCTACTTTGACGGCGTCCTGCCGAACGGCAAAATCGTCACTCCGGCGGGCGTAGCCGCTCAGATCGGCATGCACCCGCTCGGCAGCGCTTTGACGCCTGACGGCCAGTACATTGTGGTCTCCTGCGACGACGAGCGCAATATCACCGGCGGCTTGTCTACCCTGCCCTCTATGACAACGGCAGGCAGCGATGTTGACCTGCTTGGCGGCTACTCGCTCACGGTGCTGCGGACATCGGACATGAAAGTCGCGGCCCAAATCAGCGTCAATGCCCTGTTCGTCGGCCTGCAAGTCGTTTCGGGCACGTCCGGCTACACGATCTATGCGTCCGGCGGCGGCGCAAATGACGTAAAAGTGATCTCATTCAACCCCTCGGCGACGCCGGCGCTCGTGATCGGCTCAACAATTAAAATTGCGCCCATCACCCCGAACGGCTCCGTGACGAACTTCACGAAATCGGCCTCGTTTACCCAGGGCGACTTTCCAGAAAACAGCGGAACCAGCGGCGGTTCTGTCGCCGCGGCTCAGATTTCGTTCCCGGCAGGCTCAGCGCTCAGCCCGGACGGCAAGTTTCTGTATGTGGCCTGCAACGGCGACAACAGCCTAGCGGTCATCAGCACAGCCACCAACAAAGTGATCAAGCAAATCCCCGTGGGCTTCTTCCCTTACGGCGTCACGGTAAGCCGCGACGGCACCAAAGTTTTAGTATCAAACTGGGGCGTTGAGCCGTACAGCTTTATCGCGCCGCCGACGCTTGACTCCCACGGCGCGGTGTCGGCGCTTGCAGCGGTGACGCCCAGCTCGTCGGCGTCTGCGATCAGCTCCCTGTTCTTTGTGCCGCAGACCAGCATCACCGGCAGCAACCCGAAGACTTCCTCAATTTCAGTCATCAGCGTTCCCGGCGCAAACCCTGCAAACGCCTCGCTTCTGGGCAGCGTCTACGAAGGCCAGCCGGGCGGCGTGGACGACCGCACCCTGGTCGGCGAGACCCATCCGTCCGCGATGGCGATTGTACGCAGCGGCGTTCAGGAAGTGGAATACATCACCAAGTCGAACTCGGACGCGCTTGGCATGGTGCTGGTGGCGAACAACCGCAAGCTGCCTGATTTCAACCTGTCGCCGCTGAACTTGGACCTGACGAGCGGCCATCAGGTGCATGGCTCGTACCCGAACGCCCTGGCCGTGTCGCCGGACAACACGAGGCTTTATGTTGCGGAAGCCGGCCTCGACTCCGTCGCCGTGCTGGATGTTTCAACGCCTACCCAGCCGAAGCTGCTGGGCCGTATCCCGACCGGCTGGTACCCGAGCGCCCTTAGCATCAGCGCCGACGGCAAAACGCTTTACATCGTCAACGACAAAGGCGTCGCTGAAGACCTCAATCCAAAGACGGACTTTGCAGGGAACCCGGCAGCCAGCGGCGTCGAGTCGTTTTCCAACTCAAACTCCATGTTCGGCACCCTGCAAAAAGTAGACCTGACAGGCTTTGCGCTGGATGACACGTCGGCCCTGAAAAATGACTTTGCCGTGCAGAACGCGGCGAATTTAGACACCAGCGTTGTGCCGCTTGGCGGCGCGGCCTCGGGCAAGATCAAGCATGTCATCTTTATTCTGCATGAGAACAAGACATTCGACTCGATGCTCGGCAACCAGACCCACTTCGGCGTCTTCGCCGATCAGAACTACAACCTGGCAAGCGGCAAGACCAGCCTGGACACCGAATATGCCGTGACCGGGCCGACCGGCTTTACGTCCATCGCGCTGAACACGCAGGCTTTAGCGGACACGTTCGCCACCGGCGTCAACTATTACTCGGATGCGGAAGAAAGCGACGGCGGGCATCAGTTCTCGGCGTCCGGCACGGCGTCGGACTTTTCTGAAAAAACGCTGCTGGTCAAAGGCGGGCGCGGCCTGCTGTCCAACAAGAACATGGAGCCGGAAGACTACCCGGAAGGCGGCTATATCTTCAACAATGCCGCCCGAAACGGCGTCTCGTTCAAGGACTACGGCGCACTGATCCGCGTGACCGGCACCGACAACGGCTATGCCAACCCGGCCAAGACCATTGATCCGATGAGTGGTCTCGCCGGCGTTCCCGTCGCGCCGGAAAGCAGCGGCGTCCTGAACGGTCAGAACACCAGCGGCGCCCCGGCGGCCACAAACCAGCCGGCCGAAGTCGCGGCAAGTGACGTGACTTCGCCGACCCAGGGATTAGGCCAGTCTTATTTCCTGAAGAACCCGATCCTAGCGATCCTGGGCGAGAACAACGCAAACGGCGAGCCGCACTTGGACAAAAACTATCCGGGCTACAACTTCGGCATTTCCGACCAGCGCCGGGCTTTAGAGTTCAACAAAGACTTTGACCGGATGCTGGCGAACAACACGCTGCCGACGTTTATCTACTTGTACCAGCCGAACGACCACTCAGGTAACCCGGCGGCGACAACAAACATCGCCATCACCGGCGGCAGCCCTTCCGGCGCGGAGCTGATCGCGGACGGTGACACGGCGCTCGGCTTGGTCGTCAAGCATATCATGCAAAGTCCCATCTACTACAACAGCGCCGACGGCACCGGCACGGCGATCTTCTTTACCTATGATGATGCTCAGTCGGGCCGCGACCACCTGGACCCGCACCGGACGCCGATGGTCGTTATCAGCCCCTACGCAAAGCCCGGTTTTTTGGCGACCCGCCACTACTCGACGGCGTCCGTCGTCAAGACCGAAGAGCTGCTGATGGGCCTGCCGCCGAACAACTACGGCGATCTGCTGGCGACCGACCTGCGCGACATGTTCCAGCCTACATACAACGGCATCCATCTGAGTTCCGACGGCCTGACTCTGCTCGGCCCAAACCAGCAGGCGCTGAGGAAGCTGCACGCAAAAAGCAGCTATGTGGCGACGCTGCCGGGCCGCAAGGTCTGGAAGCTGTCTGAAAAGCTGGACTCGTCCTCGCCCGATCAAGACTCCTACCGCCTGAGCATGGTCACCCTGCTGTCCATGCAGGCCGATACCTTGTACCGCCAGGCGGTCAAGAAGCACACCCTCAGCACGGCGGCTTACAAAGCTGCCCAGGCGCATGTTTATCAGTCTGCCGTCCAAGTGGTCAACGGTCCGAAAATCGGCGGCGGCGACACCGACGATTAAACGAATTCGCTTCTTATTTTCGTTTCTTATTTTCGCTTCTCATTCTTTTTCGCCCCGGCTTCTTCAAAGCCGGGGCTTTTTCCTGCCCCAAAATATCTCTTAACCTTAACTTAATCTTGGCTTAATGCTCCATTAACATTGCTCCCGTATAATTACCAAGACATTCTGTGGTGTGAACAGAACAGGAGATACATTCTATGAAGACTGCCCTACTTCTTGGCCTTGCCGCTGCCGGAACCGCCGTGATTTCGGCTTCCGGCGCTTCCGCGCAGGCCCCCTCACCCTTTTACGCATTTGCGGTCAACAACTTAACTTCTTCCAACGGCGATCCCATTTATTCTGTGTATGACTCGGTGAACTTCAACGCTTTGCAAGTAAACGAAGTTTTTTCCGACGGCTTCACGCAGACCCTCGGCATGCCGGCTTTGGAGACGCAGGACACTGAGACAAGCAGCGCCCAAGTCTTTACGGTGGGACCCGGCGGCTTCACCGATCCCGTGCATGGCGCACTGACGTCGGCGGTTCTGACCGGCACCCTGGCTTTTCCCGGCATCATGTCGGACGGCACAGGAACAATCGGCCTCACGATTCTGCCGAGCGCCGATCCCAGTGCAGTTTCGTACCAGCAGCTCGCGTATTCCAGTTTTTCGGCAGATTTATTTGGCGCGAACCCAACCGGCATTGCGGTCGGCACGTTTGATCTGGAGAACATCAGCGCCGGCACGGCAGCCGGCAGCGGCGTTGTGGACAGCGTGAACATTGACATCGCGCCGGTTCCCGCCGCTGTCCCCGAAGCGCCGGCAAACGTCTCGCTGGGCCTGCTGCTGATGCTCGGCCTCGGCGGCGTGGCTGCTGCCCGCCGCAAGCGCCCTGCCGGCGCAGCAAGCTAAAAAGACTGTCTGAAGACCCCCCAGCCCCCAATAATGGGGGAGCAATACGGAACAGAATAAGCCCGTGTCTTCTCTGGCTCCCCCATTATTGGGGGCTGGGGGGAATCTTCCAGGCTTTTCTTCGGCTTCTAAGTAAGCGTCACAATTGTTCAAGGAGACACAGATGACTACCTCTTACGTTCTTCGGCATAAAGCTTTATTTTGCAGCGCCGCCGCCGCTGCACTCGCGCTATTCGGCTCGGCAGCGCTGGCCCAGACCCCGGCCCCGCCGTCCGCCGTGAACCCGCTTGTGACCGGCAAAAACATCACGCTTCCGCCGCTCGGCACGACCACCAATGTCGGCAGCCTGCCGATGAACATGATCCTGACCCCGAACGGCAAGTTCGCCATCTCGACCGACATGGGATTTCGGGAATCTCTGCATTCCCTGGACAGCACCACCGGCAAAGATGTCAGCGCTCCACTGGTCTTCGGCCCCGATCACGGCGACACCACGTTCGGTCCCCAGGGCCTGTATTACGGCCTCGCCGCCCAGTCCAATCCCGACGGCAGCACAACCGTATATGCATCGGAAGGCGCGAACCAAGTCATCGCCGTTGTGAACGTCAGCCCGACAGGCACGCTTTCGCTTTCCAAGACCATCGCCTTGAAGCCCGGTGACTTCCCGGCAGGCGTTGCTTTGGACGGCCGGGGCTATCTTTACGTTGCCATCAGCGAGAACTACGGCAACGGCGCCATCAACAACATTGTCACTCCGGGCAGCCTGGCGGTTATCAACACCAGCACCGGCGCGGAGGCCGGACGCTACTCGTTCGTTGAGCCGGTCGGCCTGCTGAACGTGCCGGGGCAGACAATTCCGTTCACGCCGACTAACTTCCCGCTGTCGGTCGCCGCCCTCAGCGACGGCTCGAAAGTCTATGTCTCGTCCCAGCGCGACAACGCCGTGTACGTTCTCAACTGCACCAATCCGGCGATGCCGACGCAGACTGCGGCCCTGCCGACCGGCCAGCACCCGATCTCCCTGCTGCTGAACAAAGCGCAGACCAAGCTGTATGTCGCCAATGCCCACAGCGAAACGGTTTCGGTTGTCAGCACCGCCAGCAACAGCATCGCCACGATCCTGCTTCAGCCGACCGGCGCACGCGGCCTGCCCGGCGTCACGCCGACCGGCCTGGGACTGACCCAGGACGAGAGCCGCCTGTATGTGTCGCTCGGCGATTTAAACGCGCTCGGCGTCGTGGACACGGCTTCCAACACGCTGATCGGCTACATTCCGGCAGGCTGGTATCCGACAGCGGTTGTAGCCTCTCCTCTCAAGCCGGTCATTCTGGTGGCAAACGCCAAAGGCACGCTGACCCGCTACCCGAACCCGAGCTACCAGCAGTATTCGTTTGCCGACCAGTACGACCTGAACATCATTGAAGGCAATGTCGAGACCATCCGGGTTCCCGGTTCTTCCCAGCTTGCGGCGGACACCCAGGCGACAATGGTCAACAACAAGATTGCGTCCATCGCGCAGCCTGCGCCGAACCCGCTGGCAAGCATCAGCCTGAGCGCCGGCAAGATCAAGCACGTTTTCTATATCATCAAAGAAAACCGCACCTACGACCAGGTGCTGGGCGATCTGCCCCAGGGAAACGGCGACCCAAGCTTGGTGCTGTTCGGCCAGAGCGTCACCCCGAACCTGCACGCGCTGGCGTCCCGCTTTGTCCTGCTGGACAACTTCTACGACAACGCGGAAGCGTCCGGTGACGGCTGGCCCTGGTCCACGCAGGGGCAGGCGTCCGAGTATGTGATTAAGAACCTGCCGTATAATTATAGCGGGCGCGGCCGGAACTACGACTTTGAGGGCAGCAACAACAACTACCCCGTCGGCGGCTTCCCCGCCACCGACCCTTACGGCGTCCCGCTGGTGCCGAAGTCGCCGTTCCATGATCCTACGAAAAACGGAGTTGCCCCGGCCATTCCCGACGTTTCGGAAGCCCCCGGCGGCCATATCTGGGACGATGCACGGGCCAACATCAACCTGACCGGAACCGGGCTGACCACCAAGTACCGCAACTATGGCTGCTTCGGGCTGTTTGGCGACAATGTCAACACCCCGGACAACTACCCGACCGCTCCCGGCCTCCAGCCGGCCGGGCATGACGGCGGCGGGATCACAGACATTGACTTTTTCCGCTTTGACACCTCCTATCCCGACAGTGAGGGGCCGCAGCAGGTAGGCAGTTCCTATCCGACAGCGGCTTACGGGCACTACAGCGCCGTCAGCCGTTTTACGGAGTGGAACCGTGAATTCAAGGAAATGCTGACGGCGGATGCGACCGGCAATACCGTTCCGGCCTTTGAGACCATCCGCTTTATGCACGACCATACCCAGGGCGTCAGCGCCGGCGCTCACCTGCCGGTCGCGGAAGTGGCGGACAACGATTACGGCATCGGCCAGTTTGTGCAGGCGATCAGCAGCAGCCCGATTTGGAACTCTTCGGCGATCTTGATCTTGGAAGACGACGCCCAGGACGGCCCGGACCATGTGGACTGCCACCGCTCCACCTGTTATGTGATCAGCCCGTACATCAAGAAAGCATCGGTGGACCACACGTTCTACGACACCGACAGCGTCCTGAAAACAATCGAGCTGCTGCTGAATATCCCGCCGATGAGCCAGAATGACGCCGTTGCCACCCCAATCCTGGACTTCGACACCGCACCGAGCAACAGCGGCGTCTACGCGGCGACCCTGCCGGCGACTTCTATTCTAAGCGCCACGGCCCCCAAATCCGCCGCAAGCGCTCTGTTTCCACTCGAAAAGCTGTGCGCCACCATGGACTTTGTCCACCCGGACAGCGCCCCGGTTGCTCTGCTGAACGAAGTCATCTGGAAGAGTGTCAAGGGCATGCATTCCAAGATGCCGGCCATTCACCGCAGCGTCCGGCTTCCCGGCAGCGTGAGGTCCACAGCCTCAGCCCCCCGCAAAGAGGGCGGCGACAAAGACGGCGACGACTAATCTCGCCTTTAACTCCCCTCAGCGGCAGCGGGCAGCGCGTGCCGTTCCTTCGAAAAGCCCCGTTTTCAAGCAGTGGAAACGGGGCTTTTTTGCCTCGGCTAAAGGCGCTGAGCGGAAGCTCCGATAAGAAGCTTATTGAGAGTTCCAACGGGTCACTTCTTGCATTCTTCAGATTCGCCGGGTATAACTGCCCAAACAGTCTCCCAAACGCTCCACACTTTCAACAACTGCGGCATTTATGACCCGTTATGCGTATGTCTTAACTTCGTCCAAAAACAGCAGCTACGCGGCCTTATGCCTCGTTTCCGCGCTCTCGGTACGCCGCGCCGACCCCCAAGCAGTAATCTCTGTGCTCTGTGACTCCTTAACTCTCACCAAGCTGAGGCAGGACCAGCATCAGATTTTAGAAGTGGCCGACGAGTTCCTTGAGTCTTCCGCGACCGGATCGCCGGGCCATGTCAGCCGCATCATCAAAACAACAATGCTGCAGCGGATGCAAAGCGATTTTATCTTTTTAGATGCGGACACGGTAGTTCTTCAGCCTCTTGGAGACCGGTTCAGCGAGCCGCACTCAATCCAGATGGCATTGGACCGCACGCCGGGCGTTTCCCATCCCTGCTTTCCGGTTTGGTTCGCCCCGCAGTTCGATCAGCTTGGCTGGCCGTGGCCCACCCCGAATTACTACAACAGCGGGGTCATGGTTGTCCGCGCCGATAAGGCATCGGAAGCGCTCTTTGAGGAGTGGCACCGCCGCTGGAAACAGTTCCTGTCCTGCGGGCTGCACTACGACCAGCCTGCGCTTAACAGCGCCATTCATGCCCTGGACATCCCTGTCGGCATCCTGCCGGTTCCCTACAACGCCATGGTGCGTGTGGACGAATCCCTACGGCAGGAAGCAAAAGTGCTTCACTTTTTCTCCGATGGTTATCATGAAAGCCCCGGCGGCAGCGACAAAGGCACCGCGTACACACGGCTGATCGCCGCCGCCGTCGCCGGTCAAAAGCTTTCTGGGGAACAAGTTCACGAAGCTGTCCAGCCTGGAGAGCCGCTGGTGGCTGCCGGCGAGGTGCGGCGGCGTGTGCGGGGCGCCCGCTTTCGCATTGCCTGGCGTGCTTTCTGCCACCGGCTGAAAGGCAGCCGCTTCTCCGGCAAAGACCTTTGACGGTGCCGAACGAAAAACTTTAAAGCAATGGCAAACTACTTTGTGAAATAAAGTGACAAAGCCGGGTATAATCTCGCCAGACCAAAGGCGGTGCCGGTGCCATGTCACATGTCCCCTACCCCCAGCGGAGCCAGTATCACCAGTAAAACCGAGAAAGAAGCGCCCCGCATGGACAGCCAGACCGAAATGGACAGCCAGCCTGAGACCCACGCGCCCCAGTTAGACACTCACGCACCCCAGTTCCTCGACAAAATCAACAGTCCTGCCGACGTCAAGCGCCTTTCGCCGGAGCAGCTTAAGACGCTCGCTCAGGAAATCCGGGTTTATCTGACCCAGACCGTCGCCAAGACCGGCGGGCACCTCGCGCCGTCGCTGGGCGTGGTCGAGCTGACGCTGGCGCTGCACAAAGTGTACGATCTGCCGAAAGACAAGCTGATCTGGGATGTCGGGCATCAAGGCTACGTCCACAAGATACTGACCGGGCGGCGCGAGCAGCTCCCGACCATCCGGCAGCATGGCGGCCTGTCGGGCTTTCTGCGGATTGATGAGTCGCCCTTTGACTTGTTCGGCGCGGGCCATGCGTCTACATCTATCTCGGCTGCGATGGGCTTTGCGAAAGCCCGCGACTTCCGGGGTTCCAAGCATTCGGTGCTGGCGCTGATCGGGGACGGCGCTTTAACCGGCGGCATGGCGCTGGAAGGTTTGAACAACGCGGCGGACGACGGCACGGACATCACGATTGTGTTAAATGACAACGAGATGTCCATCGCGGAAAATGTCGGGGCGCTGGCAACATATCTCGCCAAGCTTCGCATGGAGCCTTTGTATCAAGCCGGGGAAAACACGGCCAAGCGCATGATTGCCGGAATGCCGGTCGGTTCCGGGATTATTAAAAAAGCCGCCAAAGCTGCCAAGCATACGGCGACCCATTTTGCCACCCCCGCGCACAAAGGCCTGCTGTTTGAGGAGATGGGCTTTACTTATCTCGGCCCGATTGACGGGCATGATCTCAGCAATTTGGTGAATGTTTTCCAGCACGTCAAGCGCCTTAAGGGGCCGGTACTGGTGCATGTGCTGACTGTCAAAGGCAAAGGCATTCCGTATGCCGAAGCAAATTCCCGCACTTATCATGGGTTAGGGAAGTTCAGCCCGGACGACGGCAAGACCGAGGCTAAAACTGCCGGAGTCAGCTTCACGGATGCGTTTGTAGAGACGCTGAACGATGCAGCCGAGACCGACGACAAAATTATCGGCATCACTGCCGCCATGCCGGACGGCACAGGGCTGAATAAGTTCGCGAAGCTGCATCCCGAGCGATTTTTTGATGTCGGGATCGCCGAGCAGCACGCGGTCGTATTCGCCGCCGGTCTGGCCGCCGAAGGCTTCAAGCCAGTCGCCGCGATCTATTCGACGTTCCTCCAAAGAGCTTACGACCCGATTATCCACGATGTTGCCTTGCAGCATCTGCCCGTGCGCTTCTTTTTGGACCGGGGCGGGCTGGTCGGCGATGACGGCGGGACGCATCACGGGGTTTTTGATCTGGCGTACCTGCGCTGCGTGCCCAATTTAGTTTTGATGGCTCCGAAAGACACCGACGAGATGCGGGTCATGACCCGCTTTGCGCTGAGTTATGACGCCGGCCCGATTGCCGTGCGCTACCCACGAGGCGGACAGGACAGCCTTGCGCCTTCCGGGAGCAGTCCTATCGAGATGGGCCGGGCGGAAGTCCTGCGTCGTGGCAGTGACACTGCGCTCCTTGCGCTCGGAGCCGGCGTCAAGATCGCCCTGGATGCCGCCGAGATCCTGGCCAAGCAGGGCGTGGAAGCGACAGTCATCAACGCCCGATTCTGCAAGCCTTTAGACGCCGAGACGATCCTCAGCGCGGCTCGCCGCTGCGGCTCGGTTGTGACCATTGAAGACGGCGTCGCATCGGGCGGCTTCGGGTCGGCGGTTTTGGAGCTTTTGTCGGAGCATGGCCTGACGGTTCCCACTTCCGTTATCGGTCTGCCGGATCATTTTATCGAGCACGGCACGATTCCGGTTCTGCGTGAGCTGGCCGGACTGACTGCCGAAGACATGGCCCGCAAAGCGCTGGCTCTTCTGCCGTCCCGGCCAGCATCTTCCAGCAGCAAGGCTTCGGTCACGTCTGAAAAGCTGCCGGCAGGAGTGCGCTGACCATGCCGCGCAAGACCCGACGCAGCCCCCCCGCCCTTCAGTCCGCTCCGCTCTTGCGAGGACCCAAT
>CAXSZN010000035.1:8471-48495 GCA_964241935.1 uncultured Armatimonadales bacterium | reverse complement strand
CACGCAGTGGGGGCAGGGGTCGGCAGGAACTGCCGGGGGTGGGGGCGTCTACCCCTACTTGTCTTGAAGCGCCGCAACGCCGGGAAGCTCTTTGCCTTCCAGGAATTCTAAAGACGCGCCGCCGCCGGTCGAGATGTGCGTCATTTGGTCCGCAAAGCCCAGCTTTTCGACCGCTGCCGCCGAGTCACCGCCGCCCACGATAGTCGTGGCGGAGCTGTCCGCCATCGCCTGGGCAATGCCTTTGGTGCCGGAGGCGAATTGGTCAAATTCGAAGATGCCGGCGGGGCCGTTCCAAATCACGGTCTTTGCCCCTTGCAGCACAGCGGCAATGGCTTTCACCGTGACCGGGCCGGCGTCCACGCCTTCCCAATCGGCGGGGATTTCGTCCACAGAAACGACTTTAGTATTCAGCGTTGCCGGGTCGGTGTCAAACGGGTTGCCGTCCACCACCATCACATCAACCGGCAGCATAATCTTGTCGCCGTTTTCGGCCAGCAGGCGCTTGGCGAAGTCTATATTGTTGGCATCCAAAAGTGACTTGCCGATCTCCTTGCCCTGCGCCTTGAAGAAGGTGTAGGCCATGCCGCCGACAATGATCAGCGTGTCCACTTTCGGCAGCAGGCTCTCAATCACGGAGATTTTGTCTTTGACTTTCGCGCCGCCTAAGATCGCCACAAAAGGCCGCACCGGGTTCTCGACATTGGAGCCGAGGTAATCCAATTCTTTTTTCATCAAGTACCCGGCGGCGGCGGGCAGGTGATGAGTGACGCCTTCGGTAGACGCATGGGCGCGGTGGGCGGTTCCAAACGCATCGTTGACATAGACTTCGGCCAGTGATGCAAGCTGCGCGGCATACGCCGGATCGTTTGCTTCTTCTTCCGGGTAAAAGCGGACGTTCTCTAAAAGCAGAACCTGACCGTCTTGCAGGCCGCTCACCAGCGTCTGCACCTGCGGCCCGACACTGTCCGGAGCCAGCAGCACGGGCTTTCCGAGAAGCTGCGACAGCCGCTCGGCTACCGGCGCAAGGCTGTATTTCGGCGTCGGCCCGCCTTTCGGCCG
This sequence comes from uncultured Armatimonadales bacterium, assembly GCA_964241935.1. Taxonomy (GTDB): domain Bacteria; phylum Armatimonadota; class Armatimonadia; order Armatimonadales; family Capsulimonadaceae; genus JANXMY01. The sequence goes on along the minus strand of CAXSZN010000035.1, from coordinate 47,436 downwards.
GCCCAGATGCGATGCTAAAATCACGCGAGCATTTTGAGCCATTAGATACTCAATCGTCGGCAGTGCGGCCCGGATCCGCCGGTCGTCGGTAATCGCGCCGGTCTCATCCTGCGGCACGTTGAAGTCCACGCGCACCAGTACGCGCTTTCCCGCCACGTCCACATCTTCCACAGTCTTTTTGTTGAAGCTCATAGTTTTCTCCCAAGTAAGATCACAAAACAGCGTCAGTATACCCGCCGGGAAAATAATTTGACAGAGGCTTGACAATTAGTTTACTAATAGTTATAATGCTAATTATGCAAGACGATCTACTCCCTTCTCATCTCTGCACGGCCCTGATGCGGATCGGGACACGCATGGCGGCGGGGTTCGACCACCACTTCGCGCCGCACGGCGTCACGCAGGCGCAGTTTCGGGTCTTGCTGGCAGTCTGGGAGCAGGGCGGCGTGGAGGGCATTGCTCCTTCCGCGCTGGCGGATTACCTGCTGATCGAGCGGGCCACCGTTTCCGTCCTGACGAGCCGAATGGTGGAGCGCGGCTGGCTGGAGCGTGTGCCGGGCGAGAACCGGCGGACGTTCCGGCTGGTCCTGACCGAACGGGGCGGGCAAATGCTGCAAGAAGTGGTCCCGCACGCCGTCGCCCTAGCGAACCACACGCTGGCCGGCATCACGGCGGAAGACCTGCGCCGGATGCTCGGCAACTTAGAGGACGTCGAAGCGAGGCTGCGGACAGATGCAGGGCTTGAAGAAGGCAAAGGGCTTGAAGCCTCGAAGGAGTGAGTCATGTCACCAGAAATGCACTTGATGATGCGGGTTTCGCACATTCTGCTCGGCTTCGGGGGGTTTGCGCTGGGGGCGCTGACAATTGCGCTGCCCAAGTTCGGCCCGGCGGCAGCGTGGCATCGGTGGATCGGGCGGGTGTATGCCGTTTGTATGCTGACGATGGCAGCGCTGTCTGTTCCCCTGTCGCTGCACCGAGGCGATTATTTCCTGCTGACCATTGGCCTGCTGACATTAAGCTGGGTTGCCGGGGGGTGGATCGCGCTGGGGCTATGGCACAGGTCGTGCCGCGCGGGCAGGCAGGCGCTGGCGACCAACCTGCTCCTGACCCACATCGCGCTCATGGGGTCGTCCTATATCGGCGCGTGGACGGCGTTCCTGGTGAACGTGCGCCCGCTGGGCACCGGCCCCCTGGTCTTCTGGCTTTATGCGCTCGGACCGACCCTGATCGGTACGCTGCTCATCCGGCGCACAACAAGGCGCTATGCCCGTGCCGCATAGACACAATATAAGAAGGACTTTGTTATGGAAATCTTTCCAGGGCGGTTTACCGCCGACACCGACGCACCGTTTGTCGTCTTTTTGATTGGAATGCGAATCAACAAGCCTTTAGCCCTGCACAAGTGGGTGCCGACAGCGATGGCAATGGGGCCGATGCTGCGCTCTCTTTACAAAAATCCCGAAAGCGGCTTTTTGGGCGGCGAGGCGATTTTGTACCGGGGCGGCGTCGGGCTGATCCAATACTGGCGCTCCGCCGAGGACCTGGAACGGTTTGCGCGTTCGCCCCAAGAAGCGCACCTCAAAGCCTGGCAGCGGTTCAACAAATCCGTCGGCAAAGACGGCAGCGTCGGCATCTGGCACGAGACTTACCAAGTCGCCCCCGGCCAGTACGAAGCCATCTACGCCAACATGCCGAAGTTCGGCCTCGGCGCAGCCATGCCCCATGTGCCGGTCGGCAAGCGCGGCGAAACCGCACGGGAGCGGCTCGCAGCAGGCTAAGCGGAAGTTGAACCCATCCCATGCATCAGTGCATCTTCGTCTATGAACGCGTCTTCCAGCTTTCTTAAGCCAGCGGCTTCCGGGCGTCTATCAGCAGCATCGCGGAGTAGTTGGGGTGTGGGCGCGGGCAGACCTGCGACTTCACGATCTCGAAACTCGCCGCTGACGCTTCCGCCAGCAGTTCTTCCGGCAAGCCAAAGAAGCGCAGCGCGACGCCGTCCCAGATCTGGCAGCGCGTTTGCGGGTCATACCCGCCCAAGCTCTCCTCCGTGAGAAGGTCATCGGCCCACATCGTGTTGACGCGAAGCAAGCCGCCGGGCCTCAGAACGCGCCGGGCGGCAGCGTAAAACTTTGGCCGGTCATCGCCGATAATGCAGTGCAGGCAGTATCCGTCCAGCACCATGTCAAAGCTCGCGTCGGCGTAGTTCGCTAAATCCAGCACACTGCCGACCTGAAAGTCGGCGTTCAGACCCCGCTCACGCGCTTTGTCACGCGCCCACTCAATTGCAGCCGGCGCAATGTCTATGCCTGACACCTCGTACCCTCGCCTCGCAAGCTCCAGCGACAAGTCCCCTGCCCCGCAGCCGAGTTCCAGTACTCGGCCGCTCTTCGGGTAATAATCAGCGGCGAGTGCCATGCCTAGCTGAGTGAGGTTGTCAGCAGCAGCATCAGCATCGTTCCATCCGAGTTTTCCCGCCGCGCGGCGTTTTTGATACTGACGGTCGTGCAGCGAATATTCCGTCTTCATTGAGTGCCCCCACTCTGCCTAGCTGTTCAGCGGCAGGACCATCACCGGTGGCTCGATGACATGGTCTACGCTGATTTCCTCGACGGCGGTGCCGATGGCGAAGAACTCGATGACGTGTGCACCCCACGCATGGGTGCGCTCGTGGATGTTCGCGCCGACGACGCCTTTTGCGCCCAAGTCTTCGGCTTCTTTCTGCATCCGCTCCATCGCAAGCTCCCGGCTGTCGTAGAGCGCCTGCGTGTACTGGGTCAGCTCGGTGTTCTGGCTGAATGTCCGCATGAAGTTGCCGAACGACTGCGTGGCGATATGGTACACGCAGTTCCCCATCACCATGCCGAGCGGCCGGTAGCCGGAGCGCAGCAGAATGTAGAAGTCCTGGCCGGACAAGTCCGACGTGAACGGGCGGCCATGCTTGTTTTTGTAGCGATGCGGGTCATTGCGGTGAACAATCGCCGTGCCGATGGCGACAAATTCGGCGATATGGTTGCCCCATTCTTTGTGGTTGACTTCTAACCGAACGCCGACGATGCCGTCCGCGCCGAGCTGGTGCGCTTCTTCTTCCATGCGGTCCATCGCCAGCTCGCGGGCATGGTACATGGCCTGGGTCAAGACGGTCATTTCTTGGTTCTGCGAGAACGCCGCCTGCTGGTAGCCAACGTGGTAAATGGAGGAGCCGACAACCAGGCCAACGGGGTCAAAGCCCGCTTCTTTGACTAGAAGCAGCTCGCTGGTGGACAGGTCGCTGGTGAACAGGCGGCTGCCTTCGCCTTTGCCGCGCATTTCGACAAGCCGCTCGGTCGCGCGGGGCGGCAGGGCGGCAATCGGCGCATCATTTGTGAGTGTTTGGTCCATAATGTGGGTTCCTCAATTTTTGGAAGCGTTCGGAAGAGCGAGCAGCAGCCGAGTAGTTGAAAACTACACGCTAGGAGAGGCGTCCTGCGGACGAAAGATACGGCACGGCAAGATTCTCCAACACCCGAAGGGTTCCTCCCCTAGCGAGTAGTTTTCAACTACTCGGCTGCTGCTCTTGTCTGCTGCTTTATCTCTACTCAATCTTCGCATCGGACGCGCCGATGGCGGCGACAGGAGAAATCGTGCCGTCGCGCAGGGACAGGATTTCGAGGGTCGGCACGACGCCCGGCGGGGCGTCCGGACGCAGGCGGATGGCCGTGCCGATGATGCTGATGACGAGGTTGTGATGCTCGCGTTCATACGCTGGGTCTTCGCCCGGACCCGAAAGCCGCACTTCGTCCATGCGCCGGGCGATCTGAACGCCGGTAATTCCCGTGGCATGGCGGCGCTTGGCTTCAGCGACTAAGTGGTTCATCGCAAGAGTACGGGCCTTGCCGAGCGCTGCGCTCCAATGGGTCAGTTCTTGATTGTTGTAAGAGCGCTCGATCCATTCGTCCTGCTGGGTCGTCAGAATGAACCAGGTGCAGTGGCCCCAGACCAAAGCCGCCGGCTCGTAGCCGGCCCGGTGCAGCGCCCACCATTCCTGCCCCGACAGATCACTTAGCCAGGGTTCGGCAGGCGCGGCTCCCGGCCCCTGCACTGCGGTTCCGATGACCTGCACTTCCACGGTCTTGTCCGCCCATTCATGGCGCACGACTGTGAGGCGCACTCCGACCACGCCATGCGCTCCAATCAGCTTTGCCTCCTGGGCCAAGCGCGAAACAGCAAGCGCCGTGGCAGCGTCATAGGCTTTCGAAAGCACATCTACCTCGCAGTCGCCCTGGGACGACGCATACGCCTGGCCGACATGGTACATCGCGCTGCCGGTGACAAGCCCCCGCACTTTGTATCCTTCGCGCCGGAGCAGCGCGGCCTCATCGGGAGACAGATCACTCGTGAACAAGACGCCGTCCGTGCTGCCGGTGCCGATTTCTCGAAGCCGCTCGGTGGCCTGGCTCGGAATACCGCCCTGCCCCAGTAATTGCAAGTCCCGGTGCTGGCGCTGCTGCTCCGCCTGCTGCGTCTCTAAAATCTTCTGGGCCATCGCGGCCTGCTGCCGCTCGGCTTCCGCCTTTGCCGCGTCTTCTTCCGGCGTGTGATGCCCCCATGGCAGATGAAAACCGGGCTTTTTAGACGGGGCAAGTGTGGGAGCCGTTGACGCCGAGCGGGGCAGAGGCACGGGGACGACCACCTGGTGCCCTCGATGGTCTGCGCCCTGAAACTGCACGGCAACCGGCAGGCTGTCCGGGTGAACCGGCGCGTACTCGCAGCCAAGCAGCACCCGGCGCGGCAGAAAACCGGGGGTCCCCACCCCTCCGTCCCAGCTTCTTCGGAGCAGCGGCTCCGACGTGTGCGAGATCACCGGGTCCGTCGCGCCGGACGAGGGCGGACCCGCGAGCAGCGCCTGCGACCCGAAGCGGGCGTCAGTGCCGACGCCGATAAACGCTTTATCCAGCTCGTCTAAAATGCTGTCATGGCTGTGGCTGAGGTGCGCGTGATGGTGCTGCGTTACTAAGGGGATGCCCTGCCCCGACGCATCCGCTTCAATCTGGCGCAGGAATTGATGGTCCACGCCTTCGCCCGCGCCGACAAAGTGCAGCCGGAACGCATACGGGTTTTCGGGGGTCATCTGCGGCAAAATCTCCTGCAAGATAAGCTGCCGCACCTGCAGCTTGTCGGCAAACTCGCCGTCGGTGATGACGATCACATACAGCCCGCGCTTTGTCTTGTATTTTTGGATCGCCCCGCGCAGGGCTTCTGTGACATATGTGCCGCCGCGCGGCCCGTTCCGCGCGACCGCGGCTTGAAGGGAAGAAAGGCTGTTGATGTGGCCGGCATACGAGATCTGGTCATCATAAAACACTAAATCATAGCCGACGCCGGCCAAGGCGACATGATTGTAAATCGCGGCGGCGACGTTCTGGACATGGCCTTCTCGGAACGCTTCCTGCATCGAACCGCTGCGGTCCAGCAGCACGACAAGCGACATGTCAGGGTTTGCAACCGCGCCCAGCTCCCGTCGGAACGTCAGATCAATTTGGGCCATTGGCAGCCCGCGTCCGCTCGGCACAATCTGATACCTAACCCCCCGCAGAAGCTGCGCGTTCGGGTTCGCCAGCCCTTTCTCTGAGGCCATATACGGGTCACTGCTGGTCTGACCAAAAAGCCGCATCACTTTGTTCCTTCCAGCGGCAGCGCCTCCGCCTGCCCGCTACAAGTCGATTGTACCCGAAAACCTTGCAAACAAAAAAGGGCACGGCTTACGCCGCGCCCCTTGCTTCTTAGTCAAGGAGTCCTACAAGCCTTTGTCGCCCAGGAACTTGAGGAGGTCGGCGACGCGGCAGGAGTAGCCCCATTCGTTGTCGTACCAAGCCACAACTTTGATGAAGTTTCCGATGCCGATGGTGTCTACGGCGCTGAAGATGGACGAGTGTGGGTTGCCCTTGAGGTCGGTAGACACGCGCTCTTCTTCGGTGTACTCCAAGATGCCTTTCATCGGGCCGTCGGCATATTCTTTGGCGGCAGCGTTGACTTCGGCAATGGTGACATCACGGCTCAGAAGCGCGGTGAAGTCCACGACGCTGACGGTCGGGGTCGGGACGCGGAACGCCATGCCGGTAAACTTGCCTTGAAGTTCAGGGATGACCAGGCCGACGGCTTTTGCGGCTCCGGTGGACGATGGCACGATGTTTTGGGCGGCGGCGCGGGCGTCGCGCAGGTCTTTGGCGGCGGTGTCTACCGTGCGCTGGGAGTTCGTGTAGGCGTGGATCGTCGTCAGCAGGCCCTTTTCGATGCCGAACTTGTCGTTCAAAAGCTTTGCGACGGGGGCCAAGCCATTGGTCGTACAAGACGCATTGGAGATGACATGGTGCTTGGCGGGGTCGTACATGCTATCGTTGACGCCCAGCACGATGGTCAAGTCTTCGTTCTTGCCGGGGGCGGAGATGACGACTTTCTTGACGCCATGCTCGCGGTGCGCGACCGCTTTTGTGCCGTCGGTGAAGAAGCCCGTGCTTTCAACAACCACGTCCACGCCTTCGGTGTCCCAGGGAATATCGGCGGGGTTCTTTTCGGCAAAGACCGTGATCTTCTTACCGTTGACCACAATGTCATTGCCTTCTGCAGAAACATCGCCGCCCTTGTACGGACCGTAGTTGCTGTCGTACTTCAGCAGGTGGGCATTGGTCTTGGCGTCGGTCAGGTCGTTGAGCGCGACCACCTCGATCTCGCCGTTAGGGTAGCGCTCCTGAATGGCGCGGTAAGTGATGCGCCCGATGCGGCCAAAGCCGTTGATTCCAACTCGCACTGCCATGATAACTGTTTCTCCTTGAATAGTTTTACTGGGTTGTCTCTCTAAAAGCCGCTTTTAGTATGGCACGGAAGGGCGGCTCCCGTCAACTTGCCTTCGGCTTCCGGCTTACCTTCAGTGCTTCTCGGCGTCGCAATGCAGCAGACAGACGCAGTTAAGCTGAGCATTGATGTTTCTGCGACTCTCAGTGCCGCTTTGTCCTCCTGTTCATCATCCGTCTCTTTTTTGACTCATACTGTTTCGGACTCGTCTCATTTCTGGCCGGAATGGGCAAAGAGCGCATCCATCTCCCCATCATCAGAGAGGTCACAGGATAGACACAACCCAGGATCAACCACAAAGCCTCGTAAGTCCAGAACCACCCTGGATCGGATGCCCGATGCTCGTAACCATGAGAACCCAGAGAACCGTGCCCCCCTCTGCTGGGAGCCAGCACGGCTCCACTTTGCAATCCGCTAATCGCGGCCCAGAAGCAAAATCCACTCCAAGCGAGAAGGAGCAGTGTCATAAAGAGCTGTTTCAAACGCGGGATCATGGACTAATTCTCCTTGAAGAAACAAGTAGAGTCAAGGCAGGAAGCAAGTGAAGAAAGGAAGCAAGTGAAAGGATGAGGCAGGTCAATGCGGAGAAGCGGAGCCGGTCTTCTCGGCGTCCTGCCGCTCAGTGGTGACCGAGTCGCTGCCCTGCAAAATTTTGGAAGACTCTTTGGCGTCGAGCGGAACACCCTGAACCACGAGAAACGGGGGCGGGGTTGGCTGAGTCAGCCGGGGATACAAACGGAACAAAATGGCCTGGATGCTGCCGGCGATGGGAACGGACAGCAGCATTCCGGCGATGCCGAACAGCTCGCCGCCGATAACCAGCGCGAACAGAGCCAAGATCGGATGCAGGCCGACCCCGCCGCCGACAACGCGCGGGGTCACGACATTGTCAAACACCTGGTTGACGACCAGCGTTGCCGCAACCGCGATGCCGCCGAACGTCAGCCCGCTGTGATGGTCGCCCGTCGCCGCCGCGAACGCAACAATAAATGTCACCAGCGCCGTCGTAAACGAGCCAAGATACGGCACGGCATACAAGACGCCCGCCGCCGCGCCCACCAGCAGCGCATACTGGGCCAAAGAGTGATGGAATACGCTCAGGCCGTACAGCAGGCCAATGGTTGTCACGCCGTATAGGGCGCAGACGATCAACAAGCCGCGCAGGTAGTCCGAGAACACCCCGCCGACATCGCTGCCGATATGCCCCATCATGGAGCGCCACTTTTCGGGAGCCAGATAAAACAAACGCGCCCGCAGGCGGTCAATGTCTACCAAAAAATAAAACGCGATAATCAGCGTCAGCACAAACTGGACCACGAATGTCGCCGAGCCGATGAGAAACGTCCCGATGGAGCCGCCGGCCTTTTGCAGAAACCCCGACGCCTGCCCGGATACCTGAGCCGTGAGCTGGGAAACCTTGTGCGGCAGCTTGATCGGTCCGATTTTGTGATGATGGTCGAGAAATCTCTGGGCGCTGTCCTGCAACCCCGAAATGTAGGTCGGGCCGTTCTGCGCCAGCGCTCCCGCTTCTCCAATCAGCGCCGGGATTGCCAGCCAGCCCAGGCCCACAATGAGAAACAGGAAGACGCCGAAGACCAGCCCAGACGCTGCCATTCGGCTGAGGCCGCGCTTCATCAGATTATCGGCCAGCGGGTCGAGCAGCAGCGCCAGCACAAGGCCGATCGCAAACGGGGCAATGACCGCAAGCGCCGCCTCGGCGAACCGCTGAACAGACAGCGCCAGCAGCGCCAGCAGAACAGTGCCGAGAGCAAAATAGAAGCCGGCTTGGACATAGCGGCGCGGCAGAACCTGACGAGGATTGGACATGGCGCTCACGAGTTATCCCGGTTCCCCGGCCTTTTCTGAAGCGGTCAGGTAGTCTTTGAACCGTTCCCGCACGAACTGCGCTTCTTCAGAAACACTCTGCACTGCCAGCCGCGTTTCCGCCACCAATAAAGTACACCCGGAAACTAGACCGGCGACACCGATAAACCCGGTCAGGGCTGCCGCATCCAGCGTGACTCGAAAGATGAAACGATGATCGGAAGACGCCGCCGTTGCCCCCAGCAGCGAGGTCAGCGCTGCCGCCGCAAACGATCCAAGCGCGAGATAGAAAAGCCGCAGCGCTTGAAGCAGCAGCAGAGAGCGCTTCTCAGCCCGGTTGAGATGATGCACCCGCATGATAGTCAGCGGGTCGCGGCTGACGGTTTCTTTCTCTAAAATGGCCGACAGCGCCCGCGCCCGGTCAATCGCCCGCGCAAAGCGGTTGCTCGTGCCGAGCGCCAGCACCGACGACGCATTGGTCAGCACCGCCGGCGCGGCAATCAGTGTCAAGCTTGTAAACGGGTTATCAGGCAGCAGCGGCATGAATCAAAGCAATTCCTGAACAGCAGTCGGCTCTTCGGCGTCTAAGATTTGAGCATCTCGGTTTCGGGCCGCGGCGAGTGCCTGCTGATGCGTTTCCCGGACGAGGGCCAGCTCATCCCGGACATTCAGCGCCGCAAGCTGCGTTTCGTGCACCAGCATCGAGCAGCCCCAAACCAGGCCGCCGATGCCGACGATCCCGGTGAACAGCGCGAGGCCAATGACCACATGAAAAACAAACTGCTGGCTTGAAGAAGTCAGCGCCGCTCCAAGCAGGGAAATCAGGCTTGCAGCGGCAAAAGAGCCGATGGAAAGGTAGAATGCACGGAGCGCATTGAGGAGCAGCATGATACGCTGCTCGACGCGCTCTGTCTGCCGCAGATGGAGCGCCGTGTGGGCGGTATCTTCGCGGCCTTCTAAAACCTTGACCAGCATCCGTGACCGGTCAATCGCCAGCCCGAAACGGTTGCTGGTGCTGAGTGTCAGCAGGCCTGTCGCGTTGGTAAGCAGCGCCGGGCCGGAAATGAGGCTCAGGACCGCAAATGGATTGTCAGCCAGCAGAGGCATATTCGCGCACGTCCACCTGCACCCCGGAGAGAGCCGCCTGCTCTGCTGTTTCCATGAGCTGGTCTACGGCTTCCTCGTCAATATATTCCTCGCCGCAGTTGGGGCAGACACGCGCTTGGACAGGCTTAAATACAAGCATCATGCCGCCACGCTCCAGTGTTACTGTCGCAGTTCCTGGCATCACGTCTGCCTGTTTGCAAATCACGCATCTCATAGTCGTCTCCGAAAAATAGTCGCCTCCTAAAATCAGCAGACCACAGAGCAGGGTTCGGCTGATAAACTGTAACTACGATGCTTTCTAAATCCAATGCATTATCGGCAACAACCATGTGAAGAGGCCGACCATCAACCCAGCTCAAGATAAGCCGACTGGGATAGGGTGTATCATCCGCTGGAAAGCATGAGATCGGAAAATCAATGCCAAAGCGATACCCCATCTCGGCACTACCGCTCGCCTAGCGTTTCCCAGACTTCAACTTTGCTTTGGACGCGGTGGATAACCGAGTCGGTGAACTCGGACGTTGTTGAGCCGCCGCCTAAATCCGACGTGCGGATGCCGTCGTGGATGGCCTCAAAGGCCGCTTCATAGATGGCGCGGGAAGCGCGAATGGCCCCAGGGGTCGGAATGTAGGTCAAGAGCGACGCGCCTGCCAGGATCATTGCCAGCGGGTTGGCGAGATTTTTGCCTTGCAGCGACGGCGCAGTGCCATGCGGCGCTTCGGTCATCACGACTTTCGGCTCAAATTTGTCATCAAAGGCAATGAGCAGCGACTCGGAGCCAGCGATGGAGCCATAGAACGCCAGCACCAAGTCGCTCAGGCAGTCGCCGTCACGGTTCAAGGCGGGAATGACCAGCGGCTCGGACGCCCGCGCCAGCAGCAGGGCATACGTCGCATCAATCAATTGCGGCTCATAGCGGACATCGGGAAACTTCTTGGCCGCCGCGTCCATTTCCTCTTTGAACATGCCTTCATAAATCGGCGAAACGGTGTATTTCGGGCCGCCGAAAACCTTCGCGCCCATCTTGCGGGCATGGCGGAACGCAAACTCCGCGACCATGCGGCAGACGCCCCGGTCTAAAGTCTCGGTGCGGTACGACTTCTCGTTGTAGCCTTCGCCTTCGCGCCATTCTTTCGCGCCATAAGCATCGCCGACTGCCATTCGAACGACAGACATCGGCGCGGAAACGCCCCCGACAGACAGGACGCCCGGCAGACGGCGTCCGGTGCGGACAATCACCGTGCCGTCAATTTCCGAGCGCAAAATGGCGTTCGGCGACCCGACATCGCCTTTGATTTCCGGCGTGATCGTCGCAGCTTTCAGGCCCAGACCGTGCCGCTTCATCGCCTGCGCGGCGTCATGGACAATCTGGTTCTGCGTTGCCCGCCGGTTTTCCAGCGACAGGTCATACGTCTCAAATTGAACGTCTACTTTGGTCACGCCTGGGTCCAGCACCCGCAGCGCTTCGGCTAACAGTTCCTGTCCGGTTTGATCGCCTTCCATCACGACAATGGTAGATTGTGCCATAATTCTTCCTCTTCACAGACTACGGCACTTGATAACCTACTGGAACAGCGCCAGCGATTTGTGCAGCGTTTGTATGATACCCCAAGCCAGCGGCAGGCCGACGACCAGCCAGCGAAAAACTAAAATCGGCGTCGTATTACCCATTGCTTTTTCCTTTGAACTTTAATGTGTCGCCTGCTCTTGAAGCAGATGAAGCTGATCTTCCGGGGCATAATGCACCGGCGCAACCGGCCTGATCAGCAGATTGCAGAAGAAGCCGACTACTAAAAAGCCGGCCATGATGTGCAGCGGCAGCGTGTACGACTGCGCGGGGGCGACATGATGCGCGGCTTGATACTGGCCCAGCGCCGCAAACAACAGCGGCCCGGCCACGCCTGCTGCTGACCAGGCGGTCAAGAGTCGCCCGTGAATAGCCCCAACTTGCAGAGTCCCGAACAAGTCGCGCAGGTAAGCCGGGACTGCCGCAAATCCGCCGCCGTACATGGAGATAATCAGCGCCGCGCTGCCGATGAACAGGCCGATGGAGCCGAGGCCGGCAGCAATCGGGACAAAGATGTAAAGCAGACAGCCCAGCACGAAGTAGATGAAATAAGTCGGCTTGCGCCCGATTTTATCCGACAGCGACGACCACAAGAACCGGCCTGCCAGGTTAAACAAGCTGAGAAGCCCCACAAAGCCTGCCGCCGCCGCCGCCGCCGCTTTTGGGGAAAGATGGCCGAGAAACAACGCTTGAATCATCGGTGACGCCGCAGACAGCAGCCCGATGCCTGCTGTGACGTTGCAAAACAGCACCCCCCAGAGCAGGTAAAACTGCGGGGTCTTGATGGCTTCCGACGCCGTGACGCCATGCGTCGTCACCAGAGCGTTTTTGTTTTCGACGGGAACGTAGCCGTCCGGCTTCCAGTCGTAGGCGGGGACGCGGATCGTGAAGACGCCGAACAGCATGGCAACGAAATACAGCGCTCCCAGCACCATGAACGTCTGTACGACGCCCGGATCAGCGCCCGTGCTGAAGCGCTTCATCAGCGTGTCTTCCAGCGGCGCGGCAATGAGTGCCCCGCCGCCGAAGCCCATGATGGCCAGCCCGGTCGCCATGCCGGGCCGGTCCGGGAACCACTTAATCAGCGTTGACACCGGCGAAATATACCCGATGCCGAGGCCGATGCCGCCCAAGACGCCGTAGCCCAGGTACACCAGCGGCAGAATGTGCAGGCCCAGGCCCAGCGCCGCCACATAAAAGCCGGAGCCGAAGCACAGCGCTGACGCCAGCATGGCCTTGCGCGGCCCCGCCCGCTCCATCCAGCGACCGAAGAGGGCCGCGCTGAGGCCGAGAAAAACAATCGCCAGCTCAAAAATAACGCTGACCTGGACCGCGCTCCAGTCGCCTTCGACATGATGGGTTTTCGTGCTGCCCAGAAGCTGCGTCAGCGGCGTGTTGAAAACGCTGAACGCATATGCCTGACCGACGCACAGGTGAATGGCAAGGGCCGCCGGCGGCACCAGCCAGCGGTTAAAGCCGGGCGGCGCGACTGTGCGCTCCCGGTCCAGCCAAGACGGCATAATGTGACTGCTTTCCAAAGTGACAACGACGTTTAAGGGGCTTCACTTACGAGGGTTTGATAAGCGCCTTGTACCCAAAAAAGCAGACTCTACCAAACAAACTCAAGCGCTTGAAGGAACGCGCGGGCAATAATCATGTGACCGGTCTGGCTCGGATGCACCCGGTCCCAGGAAAGCGTCGCCGGGTACAAGTGCTGCAAGACTTCATCGAACGCCGCCTGCGTGTCCACCAGCAGCGTGCCGTGCCTTGCGGCGATCTCCTTCACAATGCCGCCATACTCGTCCATTCGCGCCCGCATCGCATCGGCCCGGCTCGGCTCCAAATAGAACGGCGTCATCAGCACCATGTGTTTGACCTCCGGCAGCGTCCGGGTTACCAGCGTATCCAGCGTTTCGGCGTACTCGTCCGGTCCGACATGGGTTTCGGTCCGGCTCGGCGAGTCAAACTGCCGCCACACGTCGTTTGTCCCGATCATCACCGACACCCAATCAGGCTCCAAATCCAGTACGTCGCCCTGCCAGCGCTTTTCCAAATCCCGCACCGTGTTCCCACCGACGCCCATGTTCACGACGCGCACCCCCAGCGCCGGATACACGCATCCCAGCAGCGCATCTACTTGGGCCACATACCCCCGACCCAGCGCCTCAAATAGCCCTTCCCCCACCGGCTGCGCCCGCCCGCAATCCGCAATCGAGTCCCCAACCATCACCAGCTTCGTGTTTTTGTCTAGTTGCATCTTTATCTCGGCCGCCTTTTCTTCACAAGCATCATCCCACCCCAGACTGCCACAGCCAACAGCAGCGTCGCAAGCAGAACCCACTGGAACGCTAGTTTAGGGAAGCACGAGTAGATGATATACGCTAGGGCGACGACACCAATGGCACAGTTGCGAGCCAGGAAAAACGTCCTGACCATCTGCCGGCTCGCTGTTCGTCTCGGCGCAGGCTGACGTGCGGAAGATGGCAGCGCAAAGTCCGGCAGTGTCGACGTGCTTGGCGGCGGAGGCCATGCCCCTTCCACCGGCTGACTTACCTGCGCCGCCTGTTCCCGAAGCGCTTTCTTTTGTGCTTCCAGACGTGCTTCTTTTTTGTCGCCAATCAGCAAAACGACAAGAAAGACCGCGCCAATCAGCAGGCCCAGAACCAACAAGATGAAGTAAATCATAGATTTAGGCACCATGACATGAATGGCACAGTTTCTTCAAGGTTTCCGTCTCTATCGCGGCAGGAATGCTGGCGCATTCACTGAAATAGGCTTTCCCTTCCGCATCAAGCAGACCATTCACGGCAGAACTAGCGATAAACAGCTCGGACAGAGAACCTGAAACATACTTTTTTGCCAACTCTGGTGGAATAGCACGGCTTAAAAATGCTTGCGCTCGCTGCTGCAAAGTTGTCATTTTGGTTCCTTTAGAAACCGCTCAGACTGCGGTTTGCAGAAGATGCCGGGTGTAGTCTACGGAGCGGGAGACGGCGGAAAAGGGGTCTTCTTCGCCTTCGTATTCAATGTTCAGCCAGCCGTCAAAGCCGGCTTGGCGCAGGAACGAAACGCAGTCAGTCAGGTCGACTTCGCCTTCGCCGATGGCAGTCCCGGCGAACTTCAAGCCTTCGGTGCCGACATACGCAAAGCCGGTGTAATTGTCGGGAACGACGCGGAAGTCTTTAAAGTGGACCATCGCGGCGCGGGACGCAAGCGCAGCGACTTCCAGGTGAGAGGGCTGATGCACGAGCAGAAAGTTGCCGGTGTCGGGGTTAGCTTTCAAGGCCGGGCTGGCGACGGAATTTAAGATGAGCTGCACCTGCTCGCTGCGGCCTGCAAGGCGTCCGTGGTTTTCTAAAGCCAGCGTCACACCCCGGTCATACGCATACGCGGCGGCTTCTTTGAGGCCGGCGATGATCCACAGCAGGCACTGCTCGTAAGTGAACTCCGGGGCAATGTCCCCGGCGAAGACGCGCACGACTTGGGTATCAAACTGCAAGGCATAGTCTACGCCGCTGGTGATCTTTCTGACTTCAGCGGCTCGTTCGGCTTCGCCCGCTTGGACAAAGTTGTTTGCGACCGAGTAGACGCCCACGGGCAGGCCGGTGTCTTTGAGCGCGGCCCGGACTTCGGGCAGCTCCACGGCAGGGTCACGCCAGAAGAAATCTAAAAGCTCAACACCCTGAACTCCCAGCCGCTTCGCCTCCTGGATAAACCACGGAATGTCAATCTGCCCGCTTTGGTACGCTCGCACATAGCTGTACATGCTCAGTCCAAGTTTCATGATAGTCTCACTTTCGGAGCCACGGTTTGAAACCCGAGGCTGTGAAAAGCCCAGTGTCGAAGCGACACAAGAAGCAGAACAGGCCGATGCGTTCTTTGTCTTCCGTCGCTTCGACGGTGGGCACTTCCGAGCCTCGGGTTTTAACCCGTGGCTTCTTGCTTTGTAGCTTACTCCATTTCCTTCAGCACACGCGCGGCGTACAGCAGGCCGCTGATGCTTTTTGCATCCCGAATTTCGCCGGTCTTGATCATATGGAGCGCGTCGGCAAACGGCGTCGGCAGGATTTCCAAGAACTCGTCTTCGTCCGTATGCCCTTCCGTCCTCGTCAAGTCCAGCGCCAGAAACGTGTGGATCACTTCCGTAGAATAACCCGGAGCCATGAACGACTGGAACAGCTTAATCATGCGCCCGGCGGCGTAGTTGATTTCTTCGGCCAGCTCGCGCTTCGCGCAGGCTTCCACGTCTTCGTTCGGGTCCAGCGTTCCCGCCGGGATTTCCAGCAGGCTGCTTTCGGCGGCGCGGCGGTACTGGCGCACCAAAATGACGGTGTCTTGATCCCGCATCGGCACCATCGCGACCGCGCCTCGGTGTTCCACAATCTCGCGCTGGCTGGTTTTGCCGTTCGGCAGCCGCACGGTATCAAGACGCAGCTTGAGAATACGGCCTTCGTAGAGGCGTTCGCTGCTGGTGGGTATTTCTTCGTTATTGGGCATACGATTTCTCCTTCGTTTAGCAATTCTGAACACCCCTCCCGGCACAAGTGCCTTCCCTCCCCTGCTAGGGGGAGGGCTTATCAACAAATACGGTCTTTGTTGCCTGTCGTCAAGAGGCACAGGCCAGAGAGTTATCCAAAAGCCCTTTCCCTAGCAGGGGAGGGAAGGCACTTGTGCCGGGAGGGGTTCTTTAACGCGAGAGTTTACTCCATCTTTGCCAGGCCGGCGGCGGCGGCGGCGAGAAAAAATGCGGGGTCTTCGGCCGGTGTCCGGCCCATGCTGGTAACGGACACGCCGGCTTCGGCCAGCAGATCAAGCGCGGACTGAGCGTTCGGCACGAACTGGACCGTGTGGCCGGGGGGCAGGCCGGACGCATCCGTTCCCGCCGGCAGCGGGACCAAGCAGCGGCTGTACGCAAGGTCGAGCGTGGTGCGCGTGTGGTGGCTGATGCCTTGATGGCGCAGGCGCTTGTCCGCCGACGACATGCGGGCAATCGCGACCGACTGGCCGCCGAGCGCCCGGACAATGTCTAAGTTTTGGGCCTGCTCAATGCCGCTAAAGCCGTACTTGGTGCCGGTCCCAGCGTTGCCCGGTCCCTGGCAGACCACAGCGGCGTCGCAGCCTAAAATATGCTTTGCAGCCAGCAGGGCCGAGTGCAGGGTCACAGTTTCATACTCTCCGCCGAACGCCTGCCCGCAGGTGAGTGTGGCGGAAATGAGACGAGCGGCTTTGAGGTCGCGCACGAGATGGCTGAAAGCCAATGGCAGGGCGGCGGCATCGGTCATCACATAAGCGACTTTGCGGCGTCCCGCCAGAAACAGCCCGGCGGCGGCGGGCGCAAGCTGCGAGTGGAGCTGGCCCACTAAGACCGGCAGGTTTTCTAAGTCGCGGTCCCAGATGGCGGCGTATTTTTCCTGTTCTTCCAGCGTCAGCACAGCAATCTGGCAGGGCAAGTAGCGGCCTTTGACGATATGCCCCATTTCTAGGGTGTCGGGCCTCGGCAGGGGGCGGGACAGATTGGTCGACACGAAATCAAAGCCGCCGGTGCCGAGCTTCAGGACTTGGGCGGTCGTGTTGAGCAGCACGTCGTCGCCGACAAACGCCGGGCCGGTCAGGGCAGCGTAATTAACGGCCCGGCGGGTCTCCATTTCAATCCGCACAGACAATTCCTGCGCGTCCCGGTCCCACTCGGTCACGGACAGAACTTTGCCGGAAGATTGCGTGAGCATGAGAAAGGCTCCCGATGAGATGCGGAAGCGAGGGAGTGAACTCCTCCCGCGCTTTTTCTTACTTTGTCCCTGCCGCCGTCTCGACAAT
Source organism: uncultured Armatimonadales bacterium (assembly GCA_964241935.1). Taxonomy (GTDB): domain Bacteria; phylum Armatimonadota; class Armatimonadia; order Armatimonadales; family Capsulimonadaceae; genus JANXMY01. The sequence continues at coordinate 30,296 of CAXSZN010000035.1, read as the reverse complement.
GGACACGACAAACTGCGTGCTTTTGACCATGTCGGAGATCAGCACATACTCATCGTGCCGATGGATGTTTGTCATGCCGCAGCCCAGCACCGTGGTTGGAAAGCCGTTCGCGTTGAAAATGTTGGCGTCCGCGCCGCCGCCGGTGACCCGCAGCAGCGGCTCCAGGCCGATCCGCTCGGCGGCGGCCATGCCGACTGTCAGCACTTCATCATCCATGCCCAGCTCATAGGCCGAGTAGGCGTGCTCGGTCTTAACCTCAACGGTGATACCTGCCGCCGCGGCTTCTTCTTCGAAGCAGCTTATCATATGGGCCATCTGCTTTTCCAGTTTGGCGTTGTTTCGGGACCGGGCCTCGCACTTCAAGTAGCACTCGGCGGCGATGATGTTTGTCGCCGTGCCGCCGTCAATGACCCCGACATTGGCGGTGGTTTCGGCGTCAATCCGGCCCAGCTTCATGCGGGCAATGGCGCGGGAGGCGACCAAGATCGCCGAAACACCGTCTTCCGGCTGCGCCCCAGCGTGAGCGGGCTTGCCGTGCACCCAGACTTCAAAGATGTCCTGGGTCGGGGCGCTGTAGACTAAAGAGCCGACAGGCGGGCCGGCGTCCAGCACATAGCCGAACTTGGCTTTGATCTTGCTGGGGTCCATCATCTTCGCGCCGACCAAGCCGATTTCTTCGCAGATAGTCAGCAGAAGCTGAATGTCGCCATGCGGGATGTTCTGCTCGTCGAGTATCCGCATGGCTTCCAAAATCGGAGCCATGCCGCTGATGTCGTCCGCGCCGAGAACCGTGTTGCCATCGGTTCTGATCACATCGCCGTCAATGATCGGCTCTAAACCCGGCGTCGCTTCCACAGTATCAAAATGGGACGAAAAGAAGATGGGCGGGGCATCGGCGACTGTGCCTTTTTTGAAGGCGATCAAGTTGCCGACGTTGCCGCCGACTTTCTCGCCGGCATCGTCGTATTCGCATTCAAAGCCAAGTTCTTGGAGTATTTTGTAAGCCACATCGCTGGCTTCTTTTTCGTGTTTGGGCGGCGTGTTGACACGCACCATATCTAAAAATGTCTGCACCAAGCGTTCTTGATTGACAGATACGGGTTCAGCCATGCGGTTTGCTCCTTGCAAAGTCGTTCACCACAGAAGTTCGCCAAATCACGCCGAGTTTCCTGCCCGGTCCACGCGGCAGCTATAACAGCCGGGCCGAGCGTTGTGCAGGTGCAGGTAAGTGACCTGTGCGTCGGCGAAAAACCGGTCAACAATCGCTTCCAGCGCCGTTCCTTCGGCCACTTCTGCTTTCACCAGAAAATCAGCGGCATCGTAAGCCCGCACAGACAAGAGACGCCCGCGTACCGAGAGCGGCACTTCATTGACGCTGGGCTGCGCCTGCCTTGCCCCAACGCGCACAAAGATCGGCCCGGACGCCCGGTAAGGCGAAACTGCGTCCTGGTGCGCGAACGGCAGCAGCAGGAGTTCCTCGCCCAAAGCGGCGTCTTGAAGGCTGACACGGCAGGGATAGCCCGGCGAGGCATCCGCGACGCAGGGTTTCACGCCGTGCGCGGCCAGCTCCGCATCGCTCATCGCAGACAGCGGCTGAAACTGCTCCACGGGCAGCGCAGTGATCTGGAAATCAATCGGCATCTTCGGTCTCCTTTGTGATGGGCTTGTTTGTAACGGGCTTGTTTGTGACAAGTTTTTCCCCGGCCAGCAGCGCTGATTTGCGCTCGACACCCCAGCGGTAGCCGCTCATCCCGCCGGTGCCGCGCACGACCCGGTGACACGGCACGGCTAAAGCCGCCGGGTTTGACGCGCACGCCTGCGCCACAGCCCGCGCGGCGTTTGGGCTGCCGATGGTTTCGGCCACTTGCGTATAAGAGCGCGTCTCGCCGTAAGGAATGCGCTGGAGTTCCAGCCAAACGCGCCGCTGAAAGGCGGTAGCCCGGATGTCCAGCGGCAGGTCAAGACCGGGCTGCTCTCCGGCCAAATGGCGCACCAGCGCCTGAACCCATCCTGCCAGCCTGCTGTCGTCCTCGGTAAAGTCTGCGGCCGGATATTCCCGGCGCAAAGCCGCTTCCAGCTCTTCTTTGCGGTCCCCCAGCGTAATCGCGCAGATGCCTTTTGCGGTTGCCGCCACCAGCATTTGCCCCAGAAGTGTCGCCGTAACCGTGTATGAAATCGGCACACACTCGCCGCCGCGCTTGTAGGCCGTCGGGGTCATTCCCAGCGCCGGGTTCTCGTACAGACGGCTTGTCGAGCCGTAGCCGGCGTCAATCAGCGCCGAACCGACAGCTTCCCCGTCTTGCAGGCTTTGCTTGAACTGACCCAAACGCCGCTCGGCGGCGTACTCACGCGGGGAAACCCCGACGCTGCGCCGGAAGACGCGCTGGAAATGCGCGGAGCTGAACCCAGCCCGCTCGGCGAGCGCCGCCAAAGTGACAGATTCGCCGGAGTGCGCTTCCAAGTACCGGCAGGCGTCGGCAACCGCCTCGGCTTGGGCAGACGCTTCGCGGGGACGGCACCGCAGGCAGGCGCGATAGCCGGCAGTTTCCGCGTCCTCGAGCGCCGCGAAGAACTCCACTTTGTTCCGGCGGGGCCGGCGCGATGGGCAAGACGGGCGACAGTAAATCTTGGTTGATCGCACCGCATAGAAAAAAGAGACGGACAAAGAGGCTCCCCGATTTTGTACTGCCTGCCAGCACTCGTTTTCGTCAAGAATGAATGTCATGGTTGTTTTCTCTCCGCAATTGTCTTCATCATAGCACGGACAGCCTGCCGAAGTCTCTCCGATTCTTGCGGTCAAACTGCTATAATAGGTTCTACGGCGAATTTGCATGGGAGCATATCATGGGTATTTTAGACGGCAAATCGGGCATCATTTACGGCGTTCGCAACGAGCGCTCACTCGGCTGGGGCTGCGCTCAGAGCCTCGCGCGGGAAGGAGCGCGGCTGGCCTTCAGCGTGATGACCGAGCGTGAGGAAAAAGACGTGCTGAAGCTGGCGGCGACTCTCGGAGAAGGCAGCGCGGCGTTTGTGCAGACCTGCGATTTAACCAAAGACGACGAGATTGACGCCCTGCACGCCCGGCTGAAGACGGAGATGGGCCGGCTGGATTTCGTCATCCATGCGGCGGCGTTTTCGCCCAAAGACGGCATCAGCGGGCGGTTTTTGGAAGTCTCCCGCACCTCGTTTCAGACTGCCGTAGAAGCGTCCGCGTACAGCTTCGTCGCCGCCGCCAAGTCCGCCGAGCCGCTGATGACGGCGGGCGGCAGCCTCGTCACTTTGACCTATCTCGGCGCAGAGCGGGTCATCCCGAACTACAACACGATGGGCGTCGCCAAAGCTGCATTAGAATCTGCCGTGCGGTACTTAGCCAGCGATTTAGGGCCGTCCGGCATCCGGGTCAACGCCATCAGCGCCGGGCCGACCATGACGCTTTCGGCACGCGGCATCGCCGGGTTCTCAGACATGCACCGCGAAGCCCGCGAGGTGGCCCCTCTGCGAAAGAACACGACCCCCGACGAAGTCGGCGACACGGCGGCATTTTTAGTGTCCGACTGGTCACGCGGCATCACCGGCGAAGTCCTCTACGTCGACAACGGCCTGCACATTTTGGGCTGAGTTTGAGGTTGACCATGTTCCGCAAGCCTACCATGAGAATTACAAGAACAGCGGTTTTTGTTCTGCTGCCGGTTTTCTTGATTGGCGGCTGGTTCTGGGTGTCTCTGCGAGACTGGGGCTTTATATCTGCGGCAGGGCAAGGTAACATCGGCAAAGTCCGTGCGGGATTAGATAGCGGCATTGATCCTAATAAAGCCCTCTGGCAGGGAGCGACTGCGTTGCTTTTTGCAACAAACAGCAGAAAGCCGGGACACGAGGAGATCATCCGCTTGCTGCTCGACCGAGGCGCGGATCCGAACGACGGAATATATCATGCCGCCGCCGGTCAGCCACCGGACATTGTGCGCCTTTTGCTGGACAAGGGCGCAAACCCGACGAATGGCTTGTGTTCTGCCGTGGACGCGCGGCGAGCCGACATTGTTCAACTGCTCATTGCGAGAGGCGCAAACGTCAACAGCAACTGCTCCGAAACAGACAGACCTGTTTTATTAGACGCGGCGGAATACAGCAACAGCAAAATTGTTCGCTTGCTCAAAGCCGCTGGGGCCAGGAAATAGGATAACGCTCATGGTAATACACCCGGAAGATGACTTGGACGATGAACTGCGCCCCGAATACACGCGGGAGGAGCTGAAGAACGGGGTGCGCGGAGAGTATTTAGAGCAGTTTCGTTCCGGCACGAACCATATTCTGCTGGACGCTGATGTGGCGAAAGCGTTTCCGACAGCACAGGCTGTTAATGAAGCGCTCCGGCGCTTGATGCAGTCACAGCCGCCTCAGCCTTAAGATAAACTATGCAGATAGAGTGGGAATTGCGGGAAGAATACGCGGAAATCGGCGGGGCGGGTCTGCTGCACGAAGCTGTGGGCGAGGCACTGGCGGTGCTGCCGCGCGAGCATCTGCGGCAGCTTGCGATCATTCATGTTCAGGACGAAGACCCACGCGGCAAGGCGCTGGGCATTTGGCGGCAGGACCACCGGGGCGTCGGCATTGAGCTGTATGCCCGGCCTCATGTCCTGCCCCTGCTGGGACTGCCGGGGGAAGTGCGGCGGTTTGCCCTGCGGCTGCACCTCGCGTACACGCTGTTCCATGAAGTCGGGCATCATGTGACGCGGTTTCTGAACAAACGCGCGGCCCCGTCCCGCAAAGCCGCGCTGGTGGACCAGAAGATCGAGCGCTGGGCGGACGACTACGCCGAGAAACGGCTGGTCAAGCTCGCGGAGCGCTGGCAGAAACCGGGTGGTCTGGCGGAAAGGCCGGAGGCGCGTCTCGCGCTGGAGCTGGCGCTGAAAGCACTGCGAATGGACCGCATCGTCTCGCGGCAAACTGTGGAAACGGAACACAACACGGCGGGAACAAAAGCAGTCGAGGCGGCGTCGTAAGGGTGGGAAGAGCGCAAAGGTCAACGGCGACACAAGCCGCCCTTCCCCCTTCCGTGGCCTGCCCGGCCCGTTTCCATAGATCGTCAAAAGCGGCCCCTTGCAAAGTGCAAGGGGCCGCTTTTTGATGCCCCCACCCCAATTCTGGGGAGAAAAACCCGTAGGGGCCGGCCCATGCGCCTGCCCTTCTTCATCCGTGTGCACCCCTATGGGTTCTTCCTAAAATTGAGGGGGGGGGGGGTTCTACTTCCCGCCCTGCGCGGCGAGAGCACGGTCTACTGAGTGGAGTTCCACACGCAGGGCCGACAGCTTGGCAAGGGCGGGATTGTTTAAGATCAAATCCCATTCCTCCGTGTCGTACCCAGCCACATAATTCGGCAGGTAGCCGGCGGTCTTGGGCGGGATCGGCATGGCGCGTTCCGGCACCGAGAATGGGACCAGCGCGATCTGCGAGTCGTCATACTCCGACTGCAGGCGCTTGCCGCGCCGGTTGGCATATGCGGGATCAATTTTAGAGACCAGGCCCCATTCGGACATGGCTTCTTCGGGCAGGCTGGCAAAGAAGCAGGCTAGGCCACGGTTGGAATGCAGCATGACATTGCGCGGGTCCAGCACTAAAGCGCGGTCGAACATGCCGATCGCTTGCTTGTGCTTTTCTAAAGCCTGCTTCATGCGTGGGTCGTTAGGACGCTTGGAGGCTTTGGCGGCGTCCTGAAGCGTCTTGCCGGATTTCGCGTAAGCAAGGCCCAAGTTCGAGAAGTCTTCCATGCGGGTCTGGCGCAGGCTGATGACATGACGGAACTCAGCAATGGCTTCGTCAAGCTGGCCCTTTTGGTAGAAGATAATGCCCCGGTTGGAGCGGCAGTCGGCGTTACCCGGCTCATACTTGAGGCACAAGTCCCATTCCCGCATCGCCGCACCCTGATTTTTCAGCAGCGCGTGGGCGTAGCCCCACTGGTAATGCACGGAAGTGAAGTCCGGGCGCAGCTCAAGTGCACGGGAGAAATTCGGGAACGACAGCTCCGGCTTGCCGATAGCGATATGGCAGACCCCGAAGTTGTTGTGGACCTCAGCGATATGCTCATCAAGCCTCAGCGCCACTCCCAGTTCTTCCAGCCCCGCCGTGATGCTTTCCCGGCGCAGATACAGCCAGCCGGACTGAGCCGGGATCTGGGCATCGCTCGGGTCAAGCTCGGCGGCTTTTTTCAGGTGCAGCGCCGCTTCCGCAAACTCGTCCGCCAGTCCCTGAGCAACAGCCAGGTTCCGGTGGGCCAGCGATGTTTGGGGCCAGAGCTTGAGGGCGGCCTGGAAATACTGCACGGCCTGCGGGATCATCCGCTGCTGGGTTTTGATAACGCCCAGCAGGGTCAGAAGCTCCGGGGATGATTTGCTGAACTGCACAGCCCGAGACGCATACCGGTCCGCGCTGTCTAACGCATCATTGTCGGCATACGCTTTGCCGAGATTGCAGCAGGCTTCCCAAAGCCGCGAGTTCAGGTCCACGGCTTCTTTCAGCGCCAGAATACCGTCGTTGATCGCGCCCAAGCGGCAGAGGCCGTAGCCGTAATCCGCCCGCACAGGAGCGCTGGCCGGGTCAATCTGGGTGGCACGGCCCAGCTTTTCGACCTCGGCGGGCGTGACTGTCTTCCGCATTCGGACAAGCGCTTGGTTGACCAAAGCAGGAGCGTGGCTCGGCTCGCATTTCAGTGCCGCGTCAAACTCAGCGTCGGCGCTGTCGCCGGAGAGGATCAGCGCCAGCCCAATGTTGTTGTGGGCATCCGCCTGCCGGACCGGGTCGTCTCCAGCCAGCGCCAGCGCCTGCTGAAATTGCGGCACGGCTTCCTCGTAGCGCCGCTCCCGGCACAGAATGAGCGCAAGGCGGCTGTACAGCGCCGAATTCTTCGGCGCGAGCTTCAGCGCCCGCTGCAGCTCGGCAATCGCGGCAGGCGCAGCGCTTGGGTCCGGATCCGCGCCGCTTTCGGCAAACAAATGGGCCTGATTTGCGGCGGGCGCAACACAGTCCGGCCCAAGCTGAGCCGCGCGTCCGAACATTTCCCCGGCCTGTGCCAGCGCCCCGCGCCGGGCCAGCGCAACCCCGACATTGTTGAAGAACTCGGTGTCGGCGCTGCCGAGCTGCCGGGCCTGCTGGAACCAGTGGATGCTTTTCTCGATTTCCCCTTGCAGCAGAAACAGCGTCGCCAGCCGCAGCCGGGCGGATGGGGCCAGCGCCGCGTCTTTCAGCTCTTCTTCCGCGTGTTCCTGGATTTGGGTTCCTAAGTCTGCAATCTGTGTTTGCAGGGCCGCGTGGCGCTGCTTCAGGCGGTTGCCGGGCAGAATACCGCGCATAAACGATAGCCCGCCCCCCCCGCTGCTGACCGCAGGCACCAGCCGGCTGGTCTTGCCCAGCTTCAGCACAATGCCGCACTGGCTGCAAACCATCGAAGTAGGAGAGTTTTTGAAGCTACAATAAGGGCAAACCATAGTAAATAATCAGTAAGAAGAAGTACCTGGGAAGATATTCAACGCGGCTGTGAATTAAATTGTTGCCGACAAAGTCTTGCGCTTCTGAACCGGCGACCAATAAGCGGCTAAGAGAATGATGAAAGAGCAAAGCGCCCCGTCAATACCGGCACTTTTCAGACGATGGCCAGCGTGGGCCGAATGAAGAAAAAATATAGAATCTGCCGTGTAATAAAGTGAGCCAAAAAATAGGGCAACCGCAAGGGCATAAAGAACAAACCACTTTCGCTGCTGCATCCTGTCAAGCCACGAATAAAGCGCGTCACTCACAGCAATGCTCAACAGCATGACTGTCATGCCCAAACCACGAAACAAAGCAACTGAGCCGACCACGAGAGCAGCCATAAACAGCAGATACCATGGTGAGACTTTTTGCACGATGCCTTGACCTCTTGCGTTAGTCCCCGATCTGGAAGACCAGGGCTTTTGAAGTGCAGAATGTCCCTGCGGGACGGAGAAGCGGCTCGCGCTGGGTGTCTTTCGTCTGCGGAGCAGACATTTTTGCTCTTTTACAGCCCTGGTCTTCCAGACCGGGGACTTGTGCTGGGTGCCTGCCCTGATGCGAGACGTGCGCCCTGGTTGGCAAGCTGGTCGGCGCGGGCATTGCCTTCGCGCAGAATATGGGTCAGGGTCACGCCGCCGGAGAACAAGCGGCACAGTGCCTGGGCTTCCACTTGAAGCGCTTTGAGGTGCGGGGCGTTGATTTTGTAGCGCCCTTCCATCTGCCGGGCCATAAGCTGGCTGTCGGTATGCACCGTCACCCGCTTTGCGCCCCGCGCCCGCGCTTCTTCCAGCCCCCGGATCAGCGCTTTGTACTCGGCCACATTGTTGGTCGTCTGCCCGATGCCCTCGCCAATTTCCGCCACTATCACGCCGTCCGGGTCGGTCAGCAGGACGCCGATGCCTGCTGCGCCAGGGTTGCCTTTCGACGCGCCGTCAATAAATAAGATAAGTTCCACTGCCGTTATTATAGCATATTTTTGGGGGCATACTGAATGCAAGTTTGCTTCACGCGGAAGGCGGCGGCGGCCACACATCGCTCGATGGGCTGGAAGACGGCGGAACATAGCCAGGGTTGCCATAGCTTGCTGACTGAGACCGCAAAACAGCAAGCTGCTGCGCGGCTTGGAAGCCCTGAAAGATGCGAAACAGCGCATACGCATGGAACGCGACCGCCAGCCAGTCCTTGACGACCAGCAGCAGAACGCCGTCGAGGGCATAAAAAATCGCACCGACAATGAATGCCCACCGTGCGCCTCTACGGGCAAAGAAGCCGTACAAGACATAGAACGCGGCAGCGAGTATGTCCAGGCCAATCTGTGCGCTTTTCGGTACGCCCAACGTGCCGGAATCAACAATCTTCGTTGTGCCGAGGCCGATGACGAAGTGTATGCTGGCATTCGCAAATGCCAGCACGGAGTTGATGACTGAAAAGCCGGCGATCCAGAAAAACCAGTCGCCGCCGACCTGTGTTTGTTTTTGGGCGACTGCCTGCTGCATCGCGCTTGGTCCGTTAATCATGGTGAATTGCCCCTTTGACGACGCTTGCCCGGTTTATGTTCCCGGAATGTTCACGTTTTCGGAAAATAATTCCTGCTTTTTTAAACCCAGAGAAGCCCGGCCTTGAAAGGCCAGGCTAGAAGGGCAGAAAAGCCCTCCGGGCTTGAATGCCGTTACCGTAAAGCAATCTTCAGCCCCGGAGGGGCTTCGTAAACTTCTAGCCTGGCCTTTCAAGGCCGGGGCAGGTTACTTGCGCCGGCCATGGGTGCGGTAGACAAATGCCAGCACCTGGGCAACGGCCTCAAACAGATCGGGAGGGATTTCACGGCCAATCTCGACAGCCGCGTAGAGGGAGCGGGCGAGCGGCTTGTTTTCGACCAAAGGGACTTTGTGCTCGCGGGCGACTTCGCGGATGCGGGCCGCCATCTCGTCCTGGCCTTTGGCGACAACTAACGGGGCGGAGGAGCCGCGCTCGTAGCGCAGGGCGACGGCGTAGTGGGTGGGGTTCGTGACGATGACGTCGGCCTTGGGGACATCCTGCATCATCCGCTTTTTGGACATCTCGCGCTGCAAGCGCCGGATACGAGCCTTAATCTGCGGGTCACCGTCGGACTGCTTGTTTTCCTGCTTGATCTCGGAGAAGCTCATTTTCAGCCCCTTCTCGAAATCATATTTCTGGTACGCATAGTCGGCGACGGCAACGATAAACAGCACGACGCTGACCCGCAGGCCCATGGTCCAAAGCAGGCCGCCGACAACCGCGATTGTTTCCGGCAGCGGCTCGCGCATGATGTTCAGCAGCGTCCCGGAGTCAATCGCATCCCGCAGAATGGAGTAGCAGATGCCGGCGACAAGGCTCATCTTCAGCACGCCCTTAAGCGCTTCCACCGTGCCGTGCAGCGACAGAAGGCGCTTGATCCCGGTGGCAGGGTTCAGGCGCTCCCATTTCGGATGCAGGGCTTCGGGCGTCACCGCAAAGCCGACCTGCCCGATGCCTGAGATCAGTGCCAGGACAACCGCAAGCAGCGCCACCGGCAGCAAAATGCGCCCGCCCCACAACAGGCCGCGTATCTGCCACTCATGCACGGTCTCAAACGTGAATGCGGCATCATGCGGGCTGAACTGAAACGCCGACTGCAAATCGCGCAGGAGGCTTAGGCCGGCGCTGCCCGGCAGCAGCAAGTGCAGCGCGGCGACCACCGCCAGCAGGGTCGCCGCCCCGCCGAACTCGGCAGACCGGGCTACCTGCCCTTTTTTGCGGGCGTCCGCCCGGCGCTTGGCTGTCGCCGCAAATGATTTTTCTTCGCCGTCGGCCATCGTTTAGTTTTTGCCAAGAGAAAAAGGGCGAACATAGTAGAAAGGGCGAACACAAGGTTCGCCCCTACGGGGCAGGATTGGATGATGTAGGGCGCGAACCTCGTGTTCGCCCTGCCGCCTCTGCTCCGCTGCCTTCACTTGTGCATCCCCTTCAGGAGAAACGCGACTTGATCGGGAGAAGCATTCGACATCTGGGTCACCACTGCAGTCAGCAGCGGCAGGGCGGCGATGACGACTGCAAAACCGACCAAAACTTTCAGCGGCATTCCGACATAAAAGACCTGCATGGACGGCATCGCCCGGTTCAGAAACGCGAACGCGATGTCGGTCACCATCAGCACGGCAACTGCGGGGGCGGCAATCTGAAGCCCCGCCAGCAGCATCTGGAACGTGACATCCGTAAAAGAGCTGGTCAGACCCGTGACCGAAAGCTGGGACACCGGCAGCTTCACAAACGAGCGCTGAAGCGATGCCAGCAGCAGCCAGTGGCCGTTAGCGATGAGATACAAAACCATCGCGTAGCGGTACTGGAACGAGGAGATCGGAGACACCGATTCATTAAACTGCGGGTTAAATGTCGCCGCCTGCGTGAAGCCCATGCCGTAGTCAGTGAGTGCGCCCGCCATGCGGACTGCGACAAACAGCAGCGACACGACAAAGCCGATCAGCAGCCCGATCAGCGCCTGCCCCAGCATCACGCCGGCCATGCCGAACACCGTTGCCGGCACCGCCGCCGTGACTGTTGCTTTCACCAACGGCAGCAAAACTAACGACAGAATGCCCGACAGGCCGATTTTGATCTGCACGGGAACTTCCTGAGCGCCGAACACCGGCGCGGACACAAACAGCGCCGAGACGCGGGCGAAAATCTGCAAAAACGCCCAGAACGAGTCGGCGGAAAACGCAGCGAGATCGAACATCATTCGGGCCGCTCCTCAATGGATAACCGTCGGCAGGCTGCCGAACAGCTCCGCTGTGAACCCGACAATCGTGTGCAGCATCCACGGCCCCAGCACCGTCAGCGCCAGCACCAGTGCAATAATTTTCGGCACAAACGTCAGCGTCTGCTCCTGAATCTGCGTCACCGCTTGAAACAAGCTCACAACAACGCCGATAACCAGCGACAGCAGCAAAATCGGCATAGACATCTGCAAAGAAACCAGCATGGCATGACGCGCCAAATCCATCGCTTGTAGTTCGTGCATGACGTTTTTGTACCATACTTTTACGGAGATGCCCCACAGAAAATCGCTTCGGCGCTGTCATACTAGGAGGCAAAGGAAACCTACCATGCACATTTCCGGCTCTGCGATTTTTGCAGGCGTACTTGCTTTGACGGGGCTGCTTATTCTCCGGGTGGTGTTACGCGCCCGCACCGGCCGCCTGCGCCCGGTTGTTGAAAAGCCGCGTCCGCCTCAGATCATCGCCGCCATCCAGGCCGCCCCGCTTTTAGAGCAGCCCCGCGCCGCCAAAGCCTATGTCGGACTGAAAGTGCGCTGGCATGTCACCTTTGAAGCGGTAATTCCTGATGGTCTGGCGCTCATCTTGATGCTTCAGGACCCTGCCAGCCTTGCCCCCGGCACTCCCTTCGCCTGGGTGAACTGCACTGTCCGCCGGGGTAAATATCCCGAGTTGAACGGCATGGTCCAGCACACGCCGCTGTGGGTGACGGGCCAGATTCAGCGCATCCACAGCGAGCAGATTTACCTCAAAAACGTCACGCTGGAGTTCGACCGCTGACATCTTCCTGCCGAACGCAGGATTTCGAGCAGGCAGCCGCGAAACTCTTTCCATGAAATACCCTCGGCTCTGGGCCGTCTGCCTGGCCCTCCTTCCTGTCGCTACTTATGCTGTTCCCGCGCCCGCGCAGACCCCAGCGAACGCGCCTAGTCCTGCTGCTCCGACGCTGACCGGCACCATCACCAAGATCAGCATTGCCGGCCTCAAAAACATCAGCCTAGCCACAGTTCAAGCCAAGCTGACCCTCAAAGTCGGCGACGCTTATACACCCGAAGCCACCCAAAAAGATGCCGCCGCGCTTCAAGGCATCGGCGTCTTCAACGGCCAAGTCACCGTCGCCGCAACCCCCGCTTCCCCCGGCGGCGTCGATCTTGCGTACACCGTCCGCGAGAACCCTACTGTTCAAAGCATCAAGTTCACCGCGAACACGCCAAGCGGCCAGCCGTCGGTTCCAGCAGCAGAACTGATCGCGCAGATGAAGACTCAAATTGGGGAGGTGCTGAACACGAACACTTTGGTCAGCGATTTGAACAACTTGTTTAATCATGGCAACCGGCCAGTGGATAAAACTATTGGCTACTTCACCCAACGAGGTTATTTCACGGATGTCAACTCCGACATTAACATTGACCCCAAGACCGGCACTCTGACCATTCCGCTAGTGGAAGCCTATATCAGTTCTGTCAATATCACCGGCAACAGCCGCGTCAAAACCGCCGACATTCTGGCGCAGATGCACATAAAGCCCGGTGATCTTTGTGACGCCAACATCTTGAATAACGATTTATCTGCGATCTACCAAACGGGTGAGTTCAAACAGATCAAGCCTTTTCAGATAAAGGAGAATGAGCCTGGCAAAGTCAGCATCAACATTGCAGTCGTGGAACAGCCGGCAGCAACCGGAGTGCTGGACGAGAAGCAGGGCAAGGTCATCCCGTTTCTGTACGACTTCTCTGTTTATCCTTATCCCGTAGTACAAGTCAGCGTCAACGGCCACTCGCCTCTGCCGTTTCTTCTGGATACCGGGAGCAGCCCAGCGGTCTCGCTTAGCCCAGAAGCGGCAAAAGAACTTGGCATAAAGGTGAGTGGTAGGCCGGAAACTGAGAATGGCTTCACTTTCACGCGCGTTTCTATTAAAAGTGCTATCCTTCAAGGGCAGGATAAAAACAACAATGTTGCTCTTGACACGAAGGAAACGGATGTTCTAGATCTCAGCCTCCTTAATTCCATTGCCCCTGACGCTCATATCGCAGGCATCATTGGACTTGGGGCGCTGCTGCAAGCAACGTCTCGCTTTGACTTTTCTGCTAGAACTCTGACTATGTTTTTTGCATCACATCCACCGTTACACATTCCTAATGCGACTGTGCTACCACTCGAAGGTAGTTCCTACGGGACTCTTACTGTTCGCGCTACTCTTGCGCCAGGAACATACGCAGACATGATTATTGACACAGGCAGTAGCGATACTCAGTTGCCGCTTTCCGCGCTTACCGTGCTTCATCCCACAGCAATTGCCTATGACAATTATGAGCAAAGGATTGATGGAACTTCCGCCTCCCCAAAAATTCGCCTGCCAAGCCTAATGATTGGAACCCTGCGTGTGCCGAACGTCGAGGTTTCGACCCTACCGCCGCCAACTCGACTTTCATTGGGTTTAGACATTCTTACCGATTACCGCTTAACGCTGGATGCTCCAAATGGACAGATTATTGTGGAGCCATCCGCTCATTCCGAACGCTATCCGCGTGGACACTCTGGGTTGGAGACTGAGCCAAGCGGCGGAGGCTGGAGAGTCAGCAGTCTCAGTGACATCTCGCCCGCGCGGACGGCTGGGCTGAAAGTCGGCGATCAGCTTATAGCAGTGGCAGGAACGAGCGTTCAGGGCCTCTCAGATGCACAAGTTGGGAGGTTGTTTGCCGTTCGCTTGGGAACCTCCTTGCAAGTTCGAGTGCGGCGGGCCGGCAAAGAGATTTCTCTGTCTTGGGTTCCGATAGACGCTTTTACCTCATCGCCGACATCTATAGATGGTCTGCCGATGCAGAAAGCGCCGGATGGCCCGTGGATAATTTCTGAAGTGATGCAAGGCTATCCCGATGCCAAAGCTGGCTTACGGGATGGGGACACCCTGAAGAGTATCGACGGGGAGGCAACGGCAAGTATGTTATTGAAACGGTTTGCAGAATTGGTAGAAAAGCCTGCGGTGATGGTTGAAGTGGAGCGTCCAGGTGTGGCGCAGCCGTTTATGGTGCGGCTGACGGCCCCGAAATAATATCAATAGGAGTTACGCAGTTGGTTGTAAAACAATGGTCGGGTTCTGCAAATACAACCGAATAGCCTCCCGAATGAAGTCCGCTTTGGCGGCGTAGCCGCTGATGCCTGTCTGCAAGCGTTGCGCTTCCAGCCGCACAAACGTCCGCAAAGACAACACACTGTGGCACTTCTGGACCTGGGCGCTCCGCACCTGCGCCCGTTCCACGCCGCAGCACTGCTTAGGGCTTTATTGGGGGCAGATGGCGATGGTAGTTCTCGATGGCGAACACCTGGGGCGAAAGAGCGCGGCGGTCAACCGCCTGCATCAAAAGGTCATCCGTCGCCCAGTGTTCTATTTTTGGTTCCACGTCGCCGTTCGGGACGACTGTCCGAAACACTTGGATAAACCCGAAGCCTTTGAGGTGAACCCTGCGCCCCTGCTCAAAACGCTCGGCGACGGCGATCTCTACGTCGGCCACGGCAACATTGCCTGTGTCATCCGGGTTCACCTGGCGGTTGCTTTTCAGCCTGGTCAAGAAGCGCCAGCCATGCCCGCGCACGGCTTTGAGGTTCACAAGGCTGCTGTACCAACTGTCGAAGCAAACATACTTGGGGTGGAAGCCGCGCTCCTTTGCCGTCGTGAGCATGGCAAGAAAATGATTGTTCTTGGTGACCTGCGCTTGGCCTTCTGCCGCAGGCTCGTACAAGCGGCAGTCGCAGGGCAGGCTGCTAAGGCCGTCGGTCCATAAAAGGGTTGTGAGGCTGATGCCTTCGACCACCGCATGGTGCTTGCCGCTCCAATGGCGGCTGACCAGGCCCATCTTCTGGGCGTAGGGCTTGTCCAATGTTGTGTCGTCTCCGATCAGAAGGCCGCGCCGCTTGTCGATCAGAGGCTCGACTTCCTGCCACAACGCCGCTGTGTATGCCCAGGAGGGGATTACTTCGTATCGGGCGGCAGTCTTGACAGCAGGCGTGTGTAAGCGTCGTGCGACGCGATCTCGGCACAGCGGGCCGCTTCCGTGCAGGTGTAAACCCGCTGGGCGGCGATCAAGAACTGGATGTAGTCAACATCGGAAACTTTGGGTGCGTTCCTCAAACGCAATATGAACACGAAAACCCCATCAAGTCAACTGCGTAAGTCCTAGTCATATCAGATTCCTCCCAAGAGCGCATCGTCTGCCGCCTCAAATGCCGATACTAACACTCCGGCGTTCAAGGAGAACAGTATCCCGCCAAATGCCGTTCATCTTCCCGATGCGCTCCCGCTTGCCGATCTCACGGAAGCCATGACGCAGGTGCAAAGCCAGGCTTGCCGTGTTCTCTGGAAACAGGCTTGCTTGAAGTGTCCAAAGACCTTGCTCCTCCGAATCTGCAATCAAAGCGTCGAGCAGAGCCGCCCCGACGCCTTGCCCTCGGCTGCTTTGGCTGACATAAACGCTGACCTCCGCCACGCCCTCGTAGACGCAGCGGCTGGAAACAGGACTGAGCGCAGCCCAGCCGATGACGTTTTTTTCCGTACAGGCAACAAGCCTTCCTGCGGCGAGATGCCCCGCGTCCCATTGTTCCCAAGCCGGTGCATCTGCCTCAAACGTGGCATTCCCGGTTGCGATGCCTTCCAGATAAATACGGCGTACCTGTTCCCAATGACTTGACTGCATTCTGTGAATTGTGTGGGTCTCGTTCATAGGCGATGTTGTCTCACCTCCCGCTTATCTCGTGCTTTCGTCTTCCTGTCTGATCTCGACCAGAGCTTCGTACAAGTCATTCGGCGCACCCTGCGCGTGTTCTTCGCCGCCGCGAATACTTTCATACAGCCTCGCCGCTGCCACTGCGCCCAGCACTGGGCCGACAACGTAAATCCAGTAATGCGTGAGCGCCGCACCGCCCGCAAACAATGCAGGCCCTAATGAGCGGGCCGGGTTCATGGAGCCGCCTGTGACCGGCCCGCCGATCAGCACGTCGAACACGACTGTCAGCCCGATTGCCAGCCCTGGGACCGCGCCGTTGGCCCGCCGATCCGTCGCGACGGCGATGATGACCAGCATCAAGAAAAACGTCAGAGCAGCCTCCAGAGCAACCGCACGGACAGCCGGCCCCGACGCGGGAATGTGCGCCCCGTGACCCGCACCGAACAGCAGCGCGGCCAGCCCCGCCCCTGTGATCGCTCCCATCAGTTGCGCTGCTCCGTAAGGGAGGACATACCGCCAGGGGAAGCGGCCCGCAGCCGCGAAACCAAGTGTCACGGCGGGGTTGAAATGCGCTGCCGAGATATGGCCGAGGGCGTAGATCATGGCAAGGACGGCGAGGCCAGAAACCCACGCTGCCGCCATGAGGCTGCTGTCGCCGCCCGCATGATGGCCTGACCCGGACAGAGCCACAGGCGCAAAGACGATGCCGAACGTCCCGATGAACTCAGCCATATAGCGACGCAGCATGGCGTTTGGCATAGCTTAGCAGCAACAGGACGGGCCGCAGCCGCAGCCTGTATCTGCTCCTGCGAGCATTGGCAGGCTCGGCAGGCACGACTCTTTCGCGAGGCAGTCCGTGTGCTTGGCGGCGAGGCTGATGACAACAGCATCCTCCGTGACCCTGTAACCGGCAACGAGATATTGGGAAAGAGCAGCATCCTCATACTCGATCTCCATATCCAAATCTTCTCCGACAGGCAGAACGCCTTTGGCCTCAGCCAAGTTCAGCACGGCGACCATCTTGCCCGCGAGGAGGCGGTGATCGGTGTCGCTGCCGAGCCAGGCTTGAAGCTGGCAGGTCTGAACTGTGTGCAGCTTGCCGCCGCAGTCAATGAACTTCTTGGTGACATGGCCGACTTCGGTGATGTGGAAGGAGACCGGAACGGCATTGTCGCCGGGCAGGACAAGATGGAACTGCTTATCGGGGTGGCCCTGCAGGAGGCTGCTGAATTGACTGAGTTTCATGGTGTTTTCTTTCTGTGGTCTGATCGAAATTCCCTTTGTGAAAGAGGTCTTAGTCACAGCAGCCGCCGCTTTTGACACTGGTGATGGATTTGCTGAGATAGGCGGAAAGATGGACAACCGCGCTCTGGTTGACGCCGCAGATCATGTTCTTGCCGCGCCGCTCCATCGTGATAAGTCCAGCGAGGCGCAGCTCTTTCAGGTGAAACGAGATAGAGGAGGTGATCTTGTCCGCGCCGATTACTTGGCAGCAGACTTCGCCAACCGTCGGCCCCAGCACAGGGCGCACATCCCCTGTCTCCCCAACAGCAACCGGGCAGCAGCATTCGGCCAGGAACTCGAAGATGCGAAGCCGGGTCGGGTCACCGAGCGCCTTGAACATTACAGAGATGTCGTTGATTTCTGGCATCGTTTAGTCATTTCTTAATTTATAGAACTGTTGGTAAGATAGTAGCACACTCACTTAACGATTGTCAAGTTTTGATCAGATAATTGTGAATATACTTGCGAGCAGTCTTAGCACACGACACACCTACGCCGTACACAAACAGTCTCTCGGTACTAGCACGGGCAGCGTTGAGCCGGTTATCGTCCTAAACTGGAAATAGTCTTGAAACGAACTAGAAGTTGGCTTGCTGCGGATTGGCATTGCAACCTCAAAATCAGGAAACTGGATGGGAGGGTAGCTCACAACAACGAGACGACCCGCTCTTCCTGGTCCCATTCAGGACTTTGTTATGAACTACGAAAGCCGAAGACCTCAGCACAGGTCTTCGGCTTTTGTTCTTTCCTTCACGAAAAAGCAGCAGCGAGTTGGCTGGAAAGCAGCGGCGCTCTTGTTGCGGTTTAGGTCAAGTCATTCCCCTGTACTCCCCCTTTCTCCATGATCAGGTTCCGCTTCCTGCACACGCGGAAGTCGGCTATTTTCGCCGGTAATATAATGCCTTTGTTGTCGTCGTGCTAGGCTCTTAAAGCTGACCCTTCATCCTAGAAATCGCGTTGCCAGCGGTGCTTCGGTCACGCTGTCACCCTGATGCTCCACACGGTATGCCCGCGCATCTGGGCGGGATGAAATCGCTTCGGCAAGCTCGGTTCCGACAAAGTGCAGGGCTGCGCTGTCGTCCGCCGCGTATCCGTCCGGCAGGCCGCTCGCGATAAACCGGTGATAAGTAGATCGGCGCAAGGCTTCTCCATCATAGTGCGGACAGAAGCTGCCGGGCAGGAAGCCGAGACAATTTTGCAGGGGCGACAGGCCGCTGCCGAACGAGTCCGTGCTGCCGCTCTCAAACCAGCACAGCGCTCCGGCGCTGACGCCGCATAAGACCACGCCCGCTTCCCACGCTTCTCGCAAGATCGCATCCATTCCATGCGCCCGCCAAACCGCCAGCAGGTTCGCCGTGCTGCCGCCGCCGACATAGATCACATCCTGCGCCAGCACGAACGCCCGCAAGTCCGGCTCCGTCCGCTTGAACAAGGAAAGAGATGACGCTTCCGCACGTTCGGCAGGAAACGCTTGCAGGAACCGCTCCGTGTAAGCTTCTAAGTCGCCGCTGGCAGTCGGCACAAAGCAAACTTTCGGCGTGGGCTTCCCCGTGAGGCTAAGGATAAAATCGTCCACCAGCGGGTCATCGGGTTCCATTGAGAACCCGCCGCCGCCCATTGCAATGATATGTTTCATCTACCTATTCCCTGCTAAACACTCCCCGGCGGGCGTCGCGCTCGGCGATGGAGCTGCGCTTGTCCCAGAGCTTTTTGCCGCAAAAATCGAACTCAGGCATTTCGTCATCAACCATTCCGTCATCAACGGCCACTCATCTGTTCCAGCTTTTCAGGATACCGCGCTCCTTGCACTACAATTCGGGAGGCGGCGCTGTCAATGTTCCGCAGATCGTCCGGCGTGAGTTCGACTGAGACCGCGCCGATGTTTTCCTCTAAACGATGCAGCTTAGTCGTGCCAGGGATCGGCACGATCCACGGCTTTTGGACCAGCAGCCAGGCGAGTGCGATTTGAGCGGGTGTTGCCTGCTTTTGTTCCGCGATGCCGCCGAGCAAAACGATAAGAGCCTGGTTCGCTTTCAGAGCCTCCGGCGTGAAGCGAGGCAGACCGGTACGACCGTCAGAGCTATCAAACGTGGTGTTCTCGTCCATCTTTCCCGTGAGGAAGCCTTTGCCAAGCGGACTGAAAGGAACAAAGCCGATGCCAAGTTCTTCCAGGGCCGGTATCACTTCCTTCTCAGGGGTTCGTGTCCACAGCGAGTATTCGCTTTGCAGGGCAGTCACCGGCTGAACCGCATGAGCGCGGCGGATTGTCTGTACCCCCGCTTCCGAGAGGCCGAAGTGCTTGACCTTGCCCGCCCGGATCAGTTCCTTGACCGCTCCCGCTACGTCCTCAATCGGCACGTCCGGGTCAACGCGGTGCTGATAGAGCAGATCGATTGTCTCGATCTTAAGCCGCCTAAGCGAGCCTTCGACGGCCTGCTTGATATGCTCAGGACGGCTGTTTAAGCCCGGCATATTATTCATTCCAGGAGTGCCGGAAGTAGGGCTAACATCAAACCCAAACTTGGTAGCAATCACCACGCTCCCACGCAAGGGAGCAAGGGCCTCGCCTACAAGCTCCTCGTTGCTGAACGGGCCATACATTTCGGCGGTGTCGAAGAAGCTAATGCCGCGTTCCACGGCATCATGGATCAGGGAGATCATCTCCTGCTTGTCTTTGGGCGGGCCATAAGCCCCGGTCATTCCCATACAGCCGAGTCCGAGGGTCGAAACTTCCAAAGTGGTGTTTCCAAGTGTGCGTTTCTGCATTTATTTCTCCTTCAAGATGTTTGCAAAGTATGCAACTTAAGAAGGGTACACTATGAAGTATACTTTAATGTCAAGGGGTATTTTAATGTCAAGGGGTGAAAAATGTTGATCGGCGAACTGGCGCGGCAAACAGGACTGACACCACCTACGATCCGCTTCTATGAGAAGAAGGGATTGCTGGATGCACGGCACATGGCGCGGATGAACAACAACTACAAAGAATACAACGCGACGGCGCTAGAACGCCTGCACGGAGTTTCAAAGGCTAAAAGGGCTGGCTTCACCCTAAGCGAGACCGTAAAACTGTTTCGGGACTGGGACACGCTCGATCCGAAGGAGCAGCGAGGATTACTCTTGGACAAGATCAGACAGATCAAACAGCGTGTGGGGGAGTTAAAGAAGATGGAAATGCAACTGACTGAAAAGCTGGCTCTCCTTGAGGAACGCAACCACTGAAACGAATCTTGTGAAATGAGTCTAGTGAAATAAATCTTGCGAGTATGTTGGCGTCAGCAATCCCGTTGCAGTTACGTCTTTGTCGCAGATATACGCTTGGCTTGGGCTTCTACTGAACTTGGCCCGGATTACTTAGCTTTGGAGCCTCGTGCCTTCTAATGAAATTGAGTAAGTTCATACACCAGAATGTCAATTTTACCCGGCAGTGCCACTTTGTAATTTGTAGCGGCTTAAACCACTTCCAGCGGCACGCGCTGTGTTATGAACATAATCGGGCAACTTTCACATTACCATCTTGAAATATTGAAAGTTTTTGCGTAAAAGCCTGCGAAGAGACGAACAAAACGGAATACAAGATGCGCCAATATTGAAGGACAAGTTGATAATACTTTCTTTTCATCCGTGCATTTCGCGTTTCGTTTTTGGACAAGCGGGGCAGCCCACGAAAGAGGCTGAGGCCGCAGAAGGAATCCGCCATGCAAGGTAAAACTATGGGATACTTCATCAATCAACGGCGGGCTGTCGGCTCCTCTATATTCTCCCTGGACAGGCTTCTTCCGGGAGGCTTTTCGGTTGGCTGCTCTCGCTGAGGAACGCCGGGCAGAACAGGCACGAACTAAAGCGCGTACCGATCAAAAGCATCGCTTGGCGGCTTTCTGACTGCACAGATTTCGTCTCCCCTCGCAATTGCCGTTCCTAGTGAGAATGCCCCCGACAGCGCATCGCCTCTACTCTGTCTCCGCCGATCCTGCAAACCTAGCGAGACGAAACCGGCATTGCTTTGTAGCCAGCCGCGCTAGGCCGCAGAACACTGTTGTTGGGAAAGCCGCATAAATCTTGACGGCAAAACGCTAGTGCATCTTGAACGGTCCACCATGCGGTTCCGGCTCCATGTCTGGACGCGATGAGTCTGAGACAATCTCGTGCATTTCCAAAACATTTGGCTTTGGATAAGCGTCTTTCGGCAATGTGCCGGACTGAGCATGGCCTTTGGTGAAGGCGTCGGAGCGCACCCAATTCAGGAAGTCTTGACGGCTGCTCCAAACTGTGAATACTACATATGGGTCCCCGTCGTTGACGGGTCGCAGCACTTGGTTCGAGATAAAACCGGGCATCCCATCCACTAACCCTGCACGCTCCCGAAACGCCGTCTCGAAAGCTTCGGCATACTCAGGCTTGACGTAAATCCGATTGGCGACTGTAATCATGGCAAAATCCTTTCTTCTGATAATACCCGGCGCACACAGTTCAGGAACCTAGACGGCGCAGGAACCTAGACGGCAGCGAAGCCGGTAACAGGAGCA
>CAXSZN010000035.1:0-8371 GCA_964241935.1 uncultured Armatimonadales bacterium | reverse complement strand
CAGGAACCTAGACGGCGCAGGAACCTAGACGGCAGCGAAGCCGGTAACAGGAGCATGGCAGAAACGGAAAGTCAAGTCTCTCGCCGGCTTTTCCTGCGCGGCGTTGTCGCCGGCAGTGTTGGATTGATCGCTCAAAGCTGCGCGGCAGATCAGGCGGCGCTGCCTCCGGCAGCTTCCGCTGCGCCGGAGGGCGTGCAGGACGAAGCGCGGCGCGGGGATGCGCTGGAACCGCCGGCCCCGAAGAAGCGCGTTGAGGCCCGCATCAACATGAACCAAGTTGGGTTCCAGACAGCGGGGCCGAAGCGGGCTGTTGTCCCGGCGACAGGGGCGATTTTAGGAAACAGCTTTGTGCTGGTAGACGATGCCGTCGTGCCTGTCACTCGCTACCGGGGGACTCTCACAGAGTATCAGGGGCCAAATCAGTCGGGGCATTACGCCCGGCATTTCTTTGCGGATTTTGATGAGTTCACACGTCCTGGACGCTACCGCCTGCGCCTTTCAGACGGCAGCCTTTCGGCCCCGTTTACGGTTGGCGACGATGTTTACGAGCAGCTTGTCCCGCTGGTTCTGCAATACTTCGATATTCAGCGCTGCGGCCCGCAAGCTTCGGCGCACCGCGGCCCCTGCCACCAAGACGACGGGGTAATCAGCGGCGGGCCTCGGCATGGAGAACGGATAGATGCGTCCGGCGGCTGGCATGATGCCGGGGACTACTTGAAGTTTGTCGAGACCACCAGCTATGTTGCGGCGATTATGCTGTTCGCCTACGACCACTACAAGGGGCATCTGGACCGGGCGCTGGCCCGGCGGCAGCCGGAGGAGAATGGCCTGCCGCTGCCGCTGGCTTATGCCAAAATCGGACTGGACTGGCTGCTCAAAATGCACCCCGGCCCGAATGAGTTCTACTATCAAGTCGGCGACGAGACCGACCACGATTCCTGGCGGCTGCCGGAAACAGACACGCCCAAACTCAACCCAAGCTGGAAGCCGCGCCCCGTTCTCTACGGCGTTGGAGCGAACCTCGCCGGACGCACCGCAGCCGCCCTGGCCATTGCGTCGCGCCTGTACTGGCCTTATGACCCGGCGTATGCCGCCCGCTGCCTCCGCGCCGCAAAGTCCGCTTACCGGCTGGGCCGGCAAAATCCGCGCATTTTGACAACCCAGCCTGCCGACTTTTACCCGGAAACAACCTGGCACGACGACATGGAGTGGGGTGCCATTGATCTGTATAAAGCGACTGGGCAGGCAGGCTATCTGCGCCAGGCCATTGAGTATGCGGGGCTGGCCGGTTCGGCGCACACTTATACCAGTGTCTACAATGTCCATGCGATGGCGCATTACACGCTGTACCCTTACGCCCCGGCCCCGGTTCAGCGCCGGCTTTTGGAGTTTCTGCGCGTAGATGCCGAGATCGCCCGCGAGCATTCTCAGTCCAACCCGTATGGCCTCGGGACGCCGTATCTTTGGGGAACGGCGGAAGCGGCGGCGGGCGCGGCCATCACCGGCGTCATTTACGCCGAGATGGCCGGGAAACGAGAGTACGCGGAGATCGCCCGCCGCCAGCGCGATTTTATTCTCGGCTGCAATCCGTTCGGCTTGTGCTGCCTGGTCGGGGCTGGGACACGCTACCCGCTGTTCCCGCATCATCAAGTGGCGAATTTGAAAAACATCGAGCTGACCGGGGCAATCGTCGGCGGCCCTTGCGATCTCAAAACCTACGAAGACCAGCACATCAGCGACTCGGATGTCGAGTTCAGCACCCAGTCCCCCAGCCCGCCGCCGCGGTCACAGGATACGTCTCACGCCGTCGGCGTCTACCATGATGTCGTAGAAGACTACGTCACCAACGAACCCGCCAATGATTATACCGCCAAGTTTTTGCTGCTGGCCGCGTTCTATATCGGCACGGCGGAAGAGCCGCGAACTGGTCCAAGAATGAGTGTGTGAGGCCACCCCCGGCCTCTGCGCTTGCCTGCCGAGTCTTATCCAACATCCCCGCTGAATCTTATCCAACAGTTGTAACCTGAAATCAATCCAAATGCAGGAATACCCTGCTGCAAAGATGTATACTAGGCTGCTACGGATTTTTTTCCGTTCCACTGGATTTTGCCCACTGTGGCACAGTTGTAGAAAGGGTCTCATCATGATCGATTCTCCCGACTTTTTGCGTGATGCCGTCAGCCGGCGCACGTTCCTGACCCGCATGGCGGCGGCAGGACTTGGCACGGCGGCAGCGGCGCTCATCGCCGGCTGCGGCGGCAGCAGCAACAACAGCGGCCCGACACCCGGCAATACCGGCAGCACCGGATTGACCAGCTTCGCCGACCCGAAGAACTTCCCCGGCATCCCCGGTGCAAGCGAAAATGTCGTTGTCCTGAACTACGCGCTGACTTTGGAGACTTTGGAAGCGGACTTGTACCGACAGGCCCTGAACATCGCGTCCGGCAAGCCCGTCGCGACGCCGCTGTCGGCAAACCCGGCTACGGACACCTCGTATAACCTGGCCGTCAGCCCCGGCAGCCTTTCGGCCAATGATGCCATGATCGGCTTCCTGTACCTCAAGCAGTACGCGGGCGTGGAAGCTGCACACCGTGACTTCCTGCGGACCGCCATCTCGGCAGCGGGCGCGACTCCGGTTCCTGCAAACCCGAATGGCTACACAACAGGTTTAGCTGCCGGTGCCGACCTGCACACGATCCTGACCCTGATCCGCACGGTGGAAGAAACCGGCGTCCGGGCCTACCAGGGCGCGGCTCCGTTCCTGACCAGCCTAGCCCTGGTCCAAGTCGCCGTTTCCATCTACTCGACAGAAGCGCGGCACTCGGCGGGCATGAACTACATTCTCAGCACCAACACAAATCGCGCTTTAGATATTGGTCCCAGCTCGGTCTACGGCGGCGCACAGCCCGCGCCGACAGCGGCGTTCATCGCCAGCTACAATTACACAAACATCAACGGCACCGCGCCGGCAAGCAAAGACAACATCTTTGACTTTGACCTGGCTCCCACTGCCGTGCTGGCGGCTGTCAAGCCGTTCTTCCTGTAAACAACGTATCCTTCTGAAAGGTGTTCAATAACAATGAGTGGATTTACTCCAAAAGCGACTCCGGTCGCCGGT
Source organism: uncultured Armatimonadales bacterium (assembly GCA_964241935.1). Classification (GTDB taxonomy): domain Bacteria; phylum Armatimonadota; class Armatimonadia; order Armatimonadales; family Capsulimonadaceae; genus JANXMY01. The sequence continues at coordinate 5,253 of CAXSZN010000035.1, read as the reverse complement.
CACACGCTCGTGACCGCCCTGACTTTAAGCCAGCTTCCCGGCACCGGCGATGTGCAGATATTAAACTATGCCCTGGCCCTGGAGCAGCTCGAAGCCGACTTGTACCGCCAGGCGTATGCCCGGCTGACCAACGGCACCAACTATGCCGACGGCACCCCGGCGACCAGCGGCATCGGCGTCGCGATCCCCGGCCTGAACCTGCCGTCCACCAATGCCAGCGTTCAGTACCTGGGCGTCTTCGCGAAAGTGGAGCTGGCCCACCGGGATTTCCTGACAGCCGCCATTACCGGCGCCGCCGGCGCGGCGAATGTCGTGCCTGCGTTCAAGTACAACTTCGGCCTGGAATCTATGACTGAGCTGGAAGTGGTTCAGCTTATCTACGCTGTCGAAGGCACCGGCGTTGAAGCGTACCTGGGCGCAATCCCGTTCTTTTCGCCGACTTCGCCCTACCTTCAGACCGCCGCTTCCATTGAAGCGACCGAAGCCCGGCACACCGCCGCAACAGCGATTGTTCTGAACAGCCTGGGCGTCACCCCGCCGGTCGAGACCGCGCCGTTAAAGGGCGAAGGCTTAGACGGGGCAGGCATTGATCTCAATCTGGCACCTAATACGGTGCTGTCCACCATCATCAGCTTCAACTGGGTCTACTCATCCTAGTTTTATCGAAGTTGATTGCAGAGAAAACGCCCGGCCTGCTTCTTTGGAAGCAAGCCGGGCGTTTTCTGTTTGATGTACCCTTCAGCCCCAACTTTGAGACGAGCACGGTGCGGTTTTTAGCCTCAGAAATGGAAGATTTCTTGTTGTTTCTGAAGCAAAACGTATGCCAAGAACTCGCTTTAATGATGTTTAACTCCCCGTTTTTTGCTGTATAATCAATGTGCCATCATGGGTGCTTGCATCACAGCTTGCTGCAATTCATCCTTACCGGCTCATCCCCTTGTGCTTCTATGGCCCTGGAACTCCGGTTCCCGCCCTGGAAGCGCGACGCATTTCGACGACGCATAGAAAAGGAACTTATCTCATGTCCAATGACCTTCTGCACGACGCGGTCAGCCGGCGTGTTTTCCTGGCCCGCATGACGGCGGCAGGACTTGGCACAGCCGCCGCCGCGCTCCTTGCCGGCTGCGGCGGCAGCAGCAACAACAGCGGCCCGACACCCGGCACGACCAACACGACCGGGCTGACCAGCTTTGCCGACCCGACAAACTTTCCCGGCATTCCCGGCGCGAACGAGAACATCGTTGTCCTGAACTTTGCCCTCACCCTGGAGCTTCTGGAAGGCGACTTGTACCGGCAGGCGCTGAACATCGCCGCCGGCAAGCCGATCACCACCCCCCTGCCCGCAGGCAACGCCAACGCCTACACGCTGGCTGTTTCTCCCGGCACGCTGACCGCAGCGCAGGCACAAGCCGGCTTTCTGTACTTGCAGCAGTTCGCGTATGTCGAGCAGGCGCACGGCGTCTTCCTTCAGCAGTTTATCCCGACCCTGGGCGGCACGCCTGTTCCGCCGAACGCAAAGGGTTACAGCGCGGCTTCGGCGGGCCTTGTCGCCGGTGCATCTCTGTCTACGATCCTGTCCGTCATTCTGACAGTGGAAGAAACCGGCGTTTCGGCGTACCTCGGCGCGGCTCCGTTCCTGACTAACCCGACGCTGGTTGAAGCGGCTTCCTCGATCTATTCGACCGAGTCCCGGCACTCGGCGGTCATCAACTTGACGCTCGGCAAGATCACGGGGAATCCCCCGGCGACCGCCGCACCCGGCCCGTACAACGCGACCGGCGGCGTCCAGCCGATTGGAAATGCGAAGATCCCTGGAACGTTCCTGAACGGCTCGACCGCCGTGTATCCGGGAACCGCCGAGTTTGCATTGACGCCGCCCCAAGTTCTCGCAGCGGCCAAGCCGTTCTTCGTGATGTAATTGATTTTTAACGAAAGGCTCTCTTTTCATGAGTGATAAAATTCTTTCCGGTGCCGCTCTCGCCGCCGCAGGAGTCGCCGCCGCCGGCCTTCTGTCCGCCCGCAGCGCCCAGGCCGCGACGCCCACGACGCATGTGACGCTTACCTTCACTGCGCCCCCGGCCACACAAAGCGCAAGTGCACGCCAGATTCCGAACATCTCTACGAACTATCCGACCGCCAGCACGGCGGTTCAAGTCGTGAACTTTGCGCTGTTTGTGGAAACCCTGGAAGCCGAGCGCTACCGCCAGAGCATTGCCCGCCTCGGCAGCGGCGGCGTGGATAATTTCGGCAACCCGATTACCGGCCTCGGCCTCGGCAGCGGCGACACCGGCGCAAACCTGGACGTTCTGCTGGTCAACGGCTTCGCCCAAACCGAGATGCAGCAGCGGGACATCCTTGCGACCACGCTGTACGGCGCTCCCAACTTGAACCCGTTCCTCAGCACTTCCGCGAACACATTCGGCTTCGCGTATGACTTCGGCATCAACAGCCTTCAGCGCTCCGATGTGGTTGCGAACCTGTCGGTTGCCGAGACGATTGGCGTTGGAGCCTATGTGGGCGGCTCCGGCCTGCTCCTCGGGACGCCGTTCCTGGCTCCTGCGGCGGCGTTCCTGGGCGTCGAAGCCCGCCACGCTGCTTCCCTGGCGTATGTGGTGAACCTGATGGCCGGCTCGCAAGTTATCCAAACCGCGCCCCTGGCAACGGATGTAAGTCCTATTTCGCCCCTTCTCAAAGGCGCGGATGATCCTCTGACTCCCGACCAGATCCTGAACGCAGGTGGCACGGTTGCTCCCGGTCTGTTGCCCGCCTCCTTTGGCGGTAAGATTCCAATCTACACCGGCCCGACCGGGTTCACCTACCTGGCGAACGGCCAGTAAGAGCGTAATGCAAACGCCCGGCTTGTCTTCTCGGAGACAGGCCGGGCGTTTTTGTTTGAGCGGGCGCAGTTTAGACGCATAATACCAAAACTATGCTGGGGAGCTAACGATGTCTGAACAAGTCGCGAACCAATTTATCCAGGCGCTGTGGACGCTGGAAGAAACCAAAGACCCGGAGCCGCTGGCCGCGCTGTACGCCGAAGACGCGCTGGTCGGCAACATGATCGCGCCCGACCAGTACCAGGGGCAGGACGGAGCGCGGACGTTCTGGACCGAGTACCGGGGCACGTTTGATGCGGCCAAGTCGAAGTTCCGCAATGTGGTCGCGGGCAGCGGCAATGCCGCGCTGGAATGGACCACGGAAGGCACCAGCTTCAGCGGCTCGCCTTTGTCTTACTCCGGCGTCACGATTCTAGAAATTGAAGCAGGCAAAGTCACCCGCTCGTCGGCCTATTTTGACCCATCCGCGCTGGGCCGGCAGATCGGCGTGAAGTAGGAACCCACCCCGCGACTTGTCGCGGGGTGGGTTCCTATGCCGGGGTCTGTGCTATAATAGCTCCATATGACTGAAAACGATGAGCTGCTGCTTTTACGGGCCATGCTGCGGGCCTCGGACTACGGCGTCCTGATGTCTGATTCAACCCGATTGGACCGGCTCTGCAACCAGCGCTTCTGCGAGATGTTCAGCTTGGACAGCCTGGAAACGCTGCGCTCCCAGCCCAACTATGTCCGCGCCCAGCTTGCGCCGCGTCTTAAAGACGCCGACGGGTTTGTCCAGACATTGGAAGCGGTGTATGCCGACCCAAAGCGCGTTTTGGAAGACGAAGTAGAGCTGATCGCGCCTAAGCCGCGCCTGCTGCGGCGCTACACGGCTCCGGTTCTGGATGAAGACGGCGCGATCATCGGGCGGCTTTGGACGTTCTTTGACATCACCCGCGCCCGGCACATGGAAGACAAAGTCCGGGCGCAGGCGTTGCAGCTTAAGGAGCAGTCCAGGCAGCTTGCGTCCGCGCTGAAGCAAGTCACGGGGCGGCTGGACAAGGCGGAAAGCACGCTGTCTTTGACTCAGCAGCAGTTGTTTGAAACCGAGAAGCTGTCGGCGGTCGGGCTTCTGGCGGCGTCCGTGGCGCATGATATTCGGAACCTGCTGACGCCGCTGACGATTGAAGTGTCGCTGGCCGATCAAAACGATCCAGACCTGCGGGCCGAGTCACTGGCAGCCATGCGCCGGCAGATTGACGGACTGGCGCTTTTGACCCATCGCCTGCTGGCACTTGCGCGGCCAGAGACGCTGGACCGGCAGCCGACGGACCTGACGGCGCTGGTCTCCCAGATCCTGCGCCTGGTTCGGCCCCAGGCCGCGACGGAGAACGTCGAGATCGCCTGCACGGTTTCGCCGCGCCTGCCGCTTGTTTTTGCCGACGCGGTGCAGATCGAGCAGGTGCTGGTCAACTTGGTCCTGAACGCGGTTCAGGCCATGCGGGCGACGGGCGGCGGAACACTGTCTTTGACGCTGGACCGATCCAAAGAGGGAGCGCGGGTGCGGATCGGGGACACCGGCCCCGGCATCACGCCGCAGAACCGGCGGCGCTTGTTTGACCCGTTCTTCACGACTCGGCCCGACGGCGCGGGCCTCGGCTTGTTTTCCTGCCGCCGTATTGCCGAGGCGCACGGCGGCGCGATCTCCGTTCGCAGCCGCCCCGGCCAGACCCAGTTCACGCTCCGCCTGCCGTCTTCGCCCGGCTTAGATGAAGGAGCCTCGCCATCGCCGGAAAAATACTAATCGTTGAAGATGACCGGGCGATTGTCCAGTCTCTGCTGCGCCTGCTGTCGCGTGACGGCTACTACCTCCATGCTGTCCTGAATGGCGAGGATGCCGTCGCCCACCTGCGCGAGGACCCGACCTACGACCTGGTGCTGCTGGACGTGGCGCTGCCGGACATAGACGGCTTTGCCTGCTGCCGCTCCCTGCGGGCGCTGGGCTGGCGGAGGCCGATCTTGATGCTGACCGGCCGCTCCAGCGCCACCGACAAGATCAACGGCCTCCATGCCGGCGCGGACGACTATATCACCAAGCCGTTTGACCCCAATGAGCTGCTGGCCCGTGTTCAGGCCCATCTGCGCCGCTCCCGCGAGTACGCCGTTCCTGACGAAGAAGCTTCCGAGCTTCCACTCGGCCTCGGCCGCGTTTTGGACCTTCGCAGCCGCGACGCCGTAATTGAGGGGACGCCGGCCCATCTGACCGACCGTGAGTACGAAGTTTTGCTGCTGCTGGCCCGGCAGCGCGGCACGGCGCTCGATAAAACTTGGCTCTTCCAGCAGGTGTGGGGCAACGCGCCCGAAGAAGGCATCAAAGCCTTAGCCGTCTACGTCCGCCGCCTCCGCCGCAAAATCGAAGCCGACGAAGACAATCCCA
>CAXSZN010000034.1:0-48604 GCA_964241935.1 uncultured Armatimonadales bacterium | reverse complement strand
TACTGCTTCTATGGTGCAGAAATTGATTGGCCGGTACATTGTCTCGGACCCGCGCATCTGCCACGGGAAGCCGACGTTTCGGGGGACCCGCATTCTCGTGTCGCAGGTGCTGGAACAGGTCGCGGCAGGGGTGGCGTGGGGAACGATTGCGGGAGAATGGCGCGGGGATGTGCCGAAAGAGGCGATTGCCGAGGCGGTGCGGCTTGCGAGCCAGGCGTTTGCTGAACACGCGCAGGAATATACCGTTGAGCTTACTGCCGCGTGATTATCCTGGACGAAAACTTCCCGGAAAGTCAGCGGCAGTTGTTCCGAGCATGGCGCATTCCCGTTCGGCAGATTGGCGTGGAGATTAGCCGTAAGGGTATTCAGGACGATGAGATCATTCCGCTGCTGCTGCGTCTGCGTCAGCCGACGTTCTTCACGCTGGATGACGACTTTTGCACCCGCCGCCGCTGTCATGCTCGCTACTGCCTTGTTTGCATAGATGTCGCGCAGTACGAAGCGGCGGCGTTTGCCCGGCGGTTTCTTCGTCACCCGGATTTTGACACGGACGCAAAGCGAGTGGGTTTAGTCGTTCGCGTATCTCATGCAGGCATCTTCCTCTGACGGCTTTATGCCGAAAGTGAAGCGCATTTAGACTGGAAACAGGAACTGTAATGGCTTTCCTAGTTGACCAAAATCCAAATGAGCCTGCAATTCTAACTGCGGCCTCAGACGAGGCGCTTCTTGAGAACATTCTTCGTGGACGGGCTAAATTTTATGCCTTCCCGGAAAGGTTTCGGACGCTGATTGTGTTTGACCGTCTAAACGGTCAGTTTTTGCTGATGGACGAAGGCTGGGACAGCTACAAGCACATTCACCGCGTTTGGGTGCATGTGGAACTGCGGGACGGCAAGTTCTGGATACAGAAGGACGGCACGGAAGACGGGATTGCGGTGGATTTGATGAACGCGGGCGTTCCGAAAGAGCGGATTGTGCTGGCCTTTCAGCACCCCGGTCGCCGTCAGTACAGCGAATTTGCGCCCGGCTGATCTTTAGAAAGATAACACAGAATGGAACTGGATCATGTGGCGGTGCCGTCGGTCGATATTGCGGCGTCGGTCCGCTGGTATGTGGAGACGCTGGGGGCGGCGGTGCTGTATCAGGACGGGACTTGGGCGTTCCTGAAAGTGGGACAGGGAAAGATTGCGCTGGTGACGCCGTCGCAGCACCCGCCGCATACGGCGGTGCGGGTGGACGAAGCGGCTTTAATTAAAGCCGCAGCGGAGGTAGGGAAGCCGGTTGACTCGCACCGAGACGGCACGAAAGGCATTTATGTCAGTGACCCGGACGGCAACCAGGTGGAGCTGATCTGCTATCCGCCCGGCGAGACTGTTTACGAGAAGCAGCCTGAATAAGCTTAACGGGCGGCGGCGAAGTTCCAGAGAGGGCGAGCATCGGAAAGATCGTCGGTGCTGGCGAACGTGTACTCTACCTGCTGGGCGTCGAGCATGGCGAGAGACTTCCAGGGAATACAAAACACGTCATTGGAAAGCCGCGTGACCGGCGAATGAATGAGAAGTTCTTCGCAGCCCTGAGTTCGGTCTTCTGCGGTGCGGAACTTAATGTAGACATTTCTCAAGCACATTCCTACTTTCAATCTCGGCCCTCAATATCCTCTTAATTTCACTGTGTTTCTCTTGTGCATAATTCATGCCAACTTGGTCCCATTGCTCAAATTTGCTGGAAAGTCGTGGCGGAAAGTGATTGATTGACAGCCGGCGGCACCTGTGGTATGATGGGGACAAGAGGAAGGCAGCGCAGACGACCATGCAAGACGACGAAATTATCCTGTCCCCAGCGAAATACAAAGAGCTGGAACATGAGCTGGAGCATCTCACCACCACCGGTCGGCGGGAGATCGCCGAGCGGATCAAGGACGCCCGCGCGATGGGCGATTTGTCCGAGAACTTCGACTACCATGATGCCAAGCGCCAGCAGGGATTTTTAGAAGGCCGGATTGACAACATCAAGCAGATGCTGGAACGCGCCAAAGTCGCCGAATACGCCACCGGCGGCGACGTGGTGGTTTACGGCTCCACGGTCAAAATCCACGACAGCGCCTACGACGAAGACTTGGAATATAAAATCGTCGGCGTCATGGAAGCCGATACATCCCAGAACCGGATTTCCAACACGTCGCCCCTCGGGAAAGCCCTGCTCGGCCACAAAGTCGGCGAGATGATTGAAGTGCAGACCCCTGCCGGTGTAGACAAGTATGAAATTCTTTCCATCGCTTGACTGACTTTTTTGCGGCTTGACGCGCTCTCGCAGAAACGCCGGGTATACTGTCAGCGTGGAAACAACCCAGTCCTCAGCGCCTCCCGCTCAATCTTCTGAATTTTCTTCGCAGACTTCCCCTGGTTTTTTGGCCGTCGCTGAAACCATGCGGAATGTGGCCGATCAGATTGAGACCGTCCTGGTCGGTAAGCGGCCCGCCGTGGAGCTGGCCTTGACGGCGTTCCTTGCAGGCGGTCACCTGCTGATTGAAGACATTCCGGGTGTCGGCAAAACAACGCTGGCGAAAGCCCTGGCTCGTGCGCTCGGCCTCGTTTTCAAGCGAGTCCAGTTTACGCCTGACCTGCTGCCCGCCGACATCACCGGCACCACCATCTTTAACCAGAAGACCGCCCAGTTCGAGTTCCGCGAAGGCCCGGTCTTTGCGAACATCGTCCTGGCCGACGAGATCAACCGGGCCACCCCCAAAACCCAGTCCAGCCTCTTAGAGTGCATGGAAGAGCAGCAGGTCACCACCGACGGCATTACCTACAAGCTGCCCCACCCGTTTTTTGTGGTCGCCACCGAGAACTATATCGAGTCGCACGGCACCTATCCCCTGCCCGAAGCCCAGCTTGACCGCTTTTTGCTTCGGTTGTCGCTCGGCTACCCGGACGCCGCCGAAGAAAGCCGTATCTTGGACCGCCAAACGCGCGTCAGGCCCCTGGACACGCTGGAAGCAGTGACCGGCCGCGAGGAGATACTGCGCCTGCAGGAAGAAAGTCGCTCGGTCTTCATCGCCCCCGCCCTGCGCGACTACATTGTTTCTCTTGTTACTGCCACCCGCACCCATCCCATGACCGCTTTGGGGGCCAGCCCGCGCGGCTCTTTGGGCCTCCTTCATGCGTCCCAGGCTTACGCCGCCGTTCAGGGCCGTACCTATGTCCAGCCCGACGACATCAAGCGCCTCGCGGCTCCCGTGCTGGCCCACCGCCTGATTTTGCGCCCCGAAACCCGCGTCAAGCACCTCACCGCCCCGTCTATCATAGAAGAGATTCTCAGCCGCATTCCCGTTCCAACGGTGCTGTAAAACCGCTTCTCTTTGTTCCGACGGGTACAATAAGAGTGTGAAACGCTTTGTGCTGAACATTGCCGGCCTCTTTGTTGCCATTGTCGCGGTCTTGTTTGGGGTCACCAACCTGTACCTCATGGCGGCGATTTTGTGGCTGATTCCTGCCGTTTCTTATCTTATGGGCTGGCTCATGCTGGAAGGACTCGAATGCGAGCGGGCACTGCCGCTGTCGGCCACGGCGGGGGAGTCGGTGGAGCTGACCTACACCCTGGTCAACACCGGACGGCTGCCCAAGTTCTACCTGCTGGTGCGCGATACTCTGCCGCACGGGGTCATGCCGGCTGCCGGGCCGCCCCCGCTGGTGCTGGGACTGTGGCCGGGCGAGACGCGCGAAACCAAGTGCTTTGTCGAAACCCGGCAGCGCGGCGTGTTTGCCCTCGGACCGGCGTCTGTCTTTTCCACCGATCCGCTTGGACTGCAGACGTTCTTTCGGAAGATGCCGTCGGTGTCGGAGCTGGTCGTCTACCCCGCCGTGCTGCCTCTGCGCTCGTCCTGGCTGTCCGGCGCGGCGGCGGGCCTGCGCGGCGGCGCAAACGCGCTGGTGCGCGGCGACGGCGACGATTTCTACGGAGTGCGCGACTACGGGCCGGGCGATGAGCTGCGCCGGGTCCACTGGCGGACCACGGCCCGGACCGGCAAGCTGGCGGTCACCGAGTACGCGCAGGGCGTGACGCTTGATGTCACGGTCGCGCTTGATCTCTTCCAAGAAGCTTACAAGGGAACCGGCAGCGACGAGCACTCGGCTTTAGAGACTGCGGTTACTCTCGCGGCGACGCTCCTCAGCGACCTGCTGCGGCGGGGCCATACGGTGCGGCTGCTGACGGCAGGCGGCTGGGACGGCAGCCCGGCCGCGCGGGGCGTGGAAGATATGCCGCTTTTTTTGGAGCGTCTGGCACGGGTACACGCGGATTCACTACAGCCGCTGGCGGAAGTTTTAGCGGAAGACCGGGCAGGCAGCCCAAACCAAGCGGCGATCCTGGCGATCACCCCGGACTGGCCGAACCCACGCCTGTCGGAAGCGCTGGCGGACATGCCAAGCAGTGCAGGCTTTGTGTTTGCCCTGGATGCGGCCTCGTTCCGCGCCGACACGCCAAGCCCGCCGGACTCGCCGGCGGGGCCGAATGTCACGATGATCCGGCGCGGCGACAACTTGGCGGCGCTGCTGGGAAGCAGCGGAATAGAAAGCAGCGGAATAGAAAGCAGCGGAATGGAAAGCAGCGGCAATGGCTGGTCTGAGTGACACTTTCGGGCAGCAGCATCAAAACCAAGTGCAGAAGCAAGCCGACGCACCGAGCCTGCCGCTGTATCTGGCGGGGTTCGTCATCACGCTTTGCGGTATCCTGGCGGCAAACGCCGCGCTGACGGAGCCGGATTACGGCTGGATGACGGACACTATTATGCTGTCCGGCCTCGGGTTCTTGTTTTCCTACGGCTGCCGCCGCCTCCGCATTGCGCCGCGCACTCTCGATTATGGGTTCGCCGGAGCTGCCGCGATCCTTCTGGCCTGTGTTGCGACCAAGCAGATCAATGCGGTGCAGCTTTTGCCGCTGGGCGCGGACGGGCCTGGACTGCGGCTGCTGTGTGCGTTAGTTTGGGCCGCTACACTCTGGGCGTGGGCGCTGCGCAGTGACAACCGGGTTGTCGGAACAACCGTGCCGGCGATGGCCGTGCTTGGGATGGCGGCGGAAATTGACGTGAATACGCCGGTGCTGGTGTGCTTCGGCGTGTTTATCTTAACGGTGATTTTTCTGCTGATCCACCAGAATTACCTGCAAAACCGGGGACGCGCCGCCGGACTGCTTTCGTCCGCGCCGGAGCGTCTCCTGCTGGCCCAGCTTGCTCAGGCGGTATTCTGCGGCGTGGCGGTGCTGCTGATCGGGCTTTCAGTCATTGTGCCCGCGCAGGCGGTTTTCTCGCACCTGTCGCTGGCCCAAGCCATTCGGCACCTGGCCGCAATCCAGACCGATCGCGGCAGCCCCAATACGGTTCAGCGATTTTATGATGAAGATAACCTGGCGATTGGAACCGGCGATGCCTGGTCTTCCAGCCCGGATGTTGTCATGCGGGTCACGCCAAGCGACGGGCAGCCGCACTACTGGCGCGGGCGCACTTACGATGTTTACACGGGTGACGGCTGGCAAAGCTCGCTCGAAAATGATGAAGTGCCGGCGTCCCCCCCAGCCCCGCTTGCCGGCGGCATGGGTGAGATTTTCAGCTACGCTCTGCCCGCCAGCCTGACCCCCGGCGATCCTGCGCTGTCTTCCGACGCCGGCCGGCAGCCGCTGACGACCGGCTACGAAGTGCGCGGCGAGACAAACCAATTTTATTACGCAGACGCCCCGCGTCAAGTCATTTTTGGTGCCGGCTCGGCGCGTTACAGCTCCGGCGTGCTGACCTTGCGTGACGGCCGGCTGGGCCTGATCGGGGGAGAGCCGGTTCGGTTCCGGTATCAAGTTGTTTCCGCGCTGCCGCCTGACCTGGGCCAGACCGGTGTTGCCGACCGGCTGCGGCAGGCGGGAACCGCTTATCCCGATACCGTAACAAAGCTTTACTTGGCCCAAAGCAGCGCGGCACTGCCGGAAGACTTAGCGTTCTACCGGCAGTGCGTCGCGTCGGCCCTGCAGCCTCTGCCGCCAAATCAGCGCGACCCCTTAGATGAAACGCAGGCACTGCGCGACTGGGTCTCCCAGCGCTGCGTGTACACCCTGACCCCGCCGCCGCTGCCGGACGATACGGACCATGTCCATGCGTTTCTCGGGGATACCCGCAAAGGCTACTGCGACATGTTCGCATCGTCCCTTACTATTCTCTGCCGCACCGCCGGCATTCCTGCCCGCCTGGCGGTCGGATTCGCGCCCGGTGACCCGGACGGCGCAAGCTTTAATCTGCGGGCCGAAGACAAACATGCCTGGACGGAAGTTTACTTCCCCGGCACCGGATGGATCGAGTTTGACGCCACCGCGGGCACTGTGACCGACGGCACCGTTCCCGATGCGGCGTCCGGCAGTAAACAGTCCTGGCTGAGCCGGTTCCATTTCAACCTCGGAAGCGACTGGAAGCTGGTTTACCTCTTGGTCGGCCTCATTTTGTCTTTTGCCTCCTACGTCGCCAAAACCGAGATTTATGATCTCTGGCGTCTCAAGCGCCGGTCCAGAACCCGGCCTGCGGCCCAGGCACGGCCTCGGCCCGGACGGGAGCTGGCCCATCCCTACGCCAAGCTGACCCGGTCGCTTGCTAAACTTGGCCTGCCGCGCCGCCCGGAAGAAACGCCCCGCGAGTACGCCGCCCGCGTCCTGCCCGCGCTGCCGCCGCTGGAGCGCGAATGGAATGTCTCGCTGCCCGCGCCGCTTGTTTCCGCGCTGACCGAGGCGTTCACCGAAGCCTGCTACACCGACCCGTCCGCACCGAGACCGCCGGCTCAGCCCTGGGACAGCCGCGTCACCGCGTTTGACGCCGCCGCCCGCCGGATTGCCCGAGGCCGCTTCTGGCAGCGGGTGCTGCATCCAAGAACAAGGAACGTCGGAACCGTGCGGTAAGGAACCATGCCATGAATGGCACGGCTACACAGCGAAGACGCTACAAAACACCCGCTTCGCGGGGTTAAGATAGTTTCGGAATGTTCTTAGTCCCGCGAAGCGGTACTTCGTGGCGTCTGCGCCGTATAGCCGTGCAATTTATTGCATGGTTCTTTTCTCGACTTGACTGATTATGGAACTTGATTACTCAAAACTTGCCAAAGGCTTCCCGAAGCCGATTGAAAAGGTGTATCTGCTGCTCGGCAGTGATGATGCTCTGAAGCGTGAGGCTCTGACGAAGCTGACGGAGCCGCTTTTGGATGCTTCGTTTGCGGACTTTGACCGGGAAGTGCTGGACATCCCGCCAACAGGGGCAGGCGAGCCGGGCGAAGCGGGGCGGGCTATTCTCGCCTCGGCAGGCGGCGTGCCAATGGCCTCCGAGCGGCGCGTCGTCATCGTGACCAACGTGCAGCGGCTGGGAAAAGACGACCAGGATATGCTGGCGGCGGGGCTGCCGAAGCTGGGCGGCTTGACCTGCCTGGTGCTGGTGACTGCGGCCACCGAGTACGATGCCGGCAAAGTCAAAGGCAAAGCGCTCGGTACCAAGCTGCTCACGGCTATCGGCAAAGCCGGGGCGACTGTGCTGTGCGACGCGCCCGGCGAAAGCGGCCTGTCGGCACGGGCGAATGCGCTGCTGAAGTCTCGGGGCAAGACAATTGAGCCGGCGGCTTTGGCGCTCATCATGGACCGGGCTAAAGCGACGGCGTCCGAGCGAGGCGGCGGCGGCAAGACCGGCGATATCAACGTGCTGGTCAGCGAGCTGGAAAAAGCCGTTGCTTACGCTGGAGACCGGCCGCTGGTCACCCGCGCCGATGCCGCCGCCGTCGGCAAAGACACCGTGCAGGAGAACATCTTTGCGCTGATGGACGCCATCGGCCACCGGGACGCCCGCCGGGCTTTGGCCGAAGCCGACGCCCTTCTCGAAGCGGGCGACAAGCCGGATGGGGTCGCGGCCCGGACGTTTGTGATGCTGGCCCGCCATCTGCGCCAGTTGTGGGGAGCGAAATACCTGGCCGACCAGCGCCTCAACGGCTTCAACATCAAAGGCGGCCTGCCGCCCGATGTTCAGCTTCTGCTGTCCGGCGAGATGCTCGGCATCACCCAGCGCCAATCGTTTCTTTTGAAGAACTTGCAGGAGCAGGCCCGCGCCTGGAGCTACCCCGCCTTGCAGTCCGGCCTGCGCCGCGTGCTGGCAAGCGACATGGCAATGAAAAGCATTGTTTCCGGCACGACGCTGAACGCCGCTGCCCCCGCCGACGGCCCCGCGTCCAACCTGCGCCTGCTGGTGGTCGAGCTATGCCGGGAAGACAAGCAGAACGCACAATCTTCCGCTCGTTAATTTTCTGCTTGTTAATTTTCTGCTTGTTATGAGCTGACGTGACACAGGAACGAGTGACTCAAGTCACTCGCTGGAAGGTACTCGGAAGTACCGCTTGTCCAGGGGGACAGAAGATAAGATTAAGATGCTCTTTTCTTGCTCCTCTGTCCCCTGGACAGGCGGCGTTTCTGAATGCCTCTCAGCGAGGAAGTTCACTCCCTCGTGCCCGCCCGTTCCTGCGTCATATCGCTGATGGAACTTTCCTGCTTTGCGGGCGGTTAGCAAACTCAGGCGGCGGGTAAGTATCCGTAGCTGTTTGTTTGCTCTTTTGGGCTAGAACACGAGTCGTTATGCTATCATCTCAGTTTTTGCTTGATCAGTACCGGACCGTCCGCGCGTTCAGCGAGAAAATCTGCGAGCCGCTTGTTCCCGAAGATTACGTCGTTCAGTCCATGCCGGATGTCAGCCCGGCCAAGTGGCACCTCGCCCACACAAGCTGGTTTTATGAGACGTTCCTGCTGAAGCCGCATCTAGCCGGCTATTCTTCTATTCATCCCCAGTACGATTTCCTGTTCAACTCCTATTACAACGCGGTCGGCGAGCGGCACTGCCGAGTCAAGCGCGGCGTGGTCTCGCGGCCCACGGTAGACGAGACTTATGCCTATCGGGCTTATGTAGACCGGCACATGGAAACGCTGCTGTGCGAAGCGGATGACGCCAAGCTCAGCGAGCTGGAGCCGCTGCTGACACTGGGACTGCACCACGAGCAGCAGCATCAAGAGCTGATGGTCACCGATCTGAAGTACAACTTCTTTGAGAACCCGCTCTGCCCTGTATACCGTTCGCGCCATGATGTTCCAATCGGCGGCGTGCCGGAGATGGAATGGATTGCGTTTGAGGAAGGTGTCCGAGAGATTGGCTGGGACGACGCAGGGTTCGCCTTCGACAACGAGACGCCCCGGCACAAAGAGTATGTCCCGGCATTCGCGCTCGGCTCTCGGCTGGTGACCAACGGCGAATATGTGAAGTTTATCGAAGATGGCGGCTACGAGAAGCCGGAATACTGGCTGTCCGAAGGCTGGGGCGTGGTCAAGGCAAACGGCTGGGCGTCGCCGCTCTGCTGGTGGAACCAGCGCGGCGTTTGGAAAGAGTTCACGCTGGCCGGCATGGAGCCGCTGAACTTGGCCGCGCCTGTTTGCCATGTCTCACTGTTTGAGGCCGACGCTTACGCCCGCTGGGCCGGGGCGCGGCTTGCCACGGAAGCCGAATGGGAGGTGGCGTCCGAGACAGTCCCATTGTGCGGCCATTTTGCCGACTCTGGCCGGTTCCATCCTGCGCCGCTTGATCCCGCAGATGCACAGCCCGGCAAACTGCATCAGATGTTCGGCGATGTCTGGGAGTGGACCCGCAGCCAGTACACCCCTTATCCCGGTTATGCCCCCCCGCCGGGCGCGTTGGGCGAGTACAACGGCAAGTTCATGTGCAACCAGTTCGTGCTGCGCGGCGGCTCCTGCGCGACTTCGCAGTCGCACATGCGGGCCACTTACCGCAACTTCTTCCCCCCGGATGCCCGCTGGCAGTTCATGGGCATCCGCCTGGCGAAAGATGCTTGATAGCGAAGCCAAAAAGAAACGCCGAGTAGTTGGAAACTACCCGCTAGGTGAGGCACCCTGCGGGTGCAGGAGCGGCCTCCTTATCGTCCGCAGGACGCTTGACCTAGCGAGTAGTTTCCAACTACTCGGCTGTTTCGTATTATCCGCTCATTTAAGGACACCCTATGACACTCACGGCATTGACGCCAGCCTCAAGTACTCATCTTAAGTCGGATGCTCCGAGCGTCTATTTTCTCCAAGAAGCGCTGGCAGGGCTGCAAAGTGTGCCGAAGACGCTGCCCTGCAAGTATTTCTATGACCAGCGCGGCTCACAGCTCTTTGACCAGATCTGCGATCTGCCGGAATACTATCCAACCCGCACCGAAGCGGGAATCATGGCGGACAATATCGCCGAGATGGCGGCCGTGTTCGGCCCGGACTGCCTGTTAATTGAGTACGGCAGCGGCAGCAGCACCAAAACGCGCATTTTGCTGGACCATCTGCCGCATCTCGCCGGCTATGTGCCGATGGATATTTCACGGGAGCATCTGCATCAAACCGCCGAATATCTGGCGTCTGCGTATCCCTATCTTGAAATCCTGCCGCTTTGCGCGGACTACACCGTCCCTTTCGAGCTGCCGGAAGCCAGCCGCCCGGCCCAGTCCCGCGTGGTTTATTTCCCCGGCTCGACCATCGGCAATTTCCACCGACTGGAAGCCGCCGCGTTTTTGGGACGTATCGCTGAAGTCTGTGGCCCCGGCGGCGGACTGCTGATTGGTGTAGACCTGCGGAAGTCGCCGCAGATTTTAGAACCCGCGTACAATGATGCTCAGGGCGTTACGGCGGAGTTCAACCTGAACCTGCTGCGCCGGATGAACACCGAGTTAGGCGCGGACTTTGAGCTGGAAAACTTCGCCCACTTAGCGTTTTATGAAGAAGAAATCGGGCGGATCGAGATGCACCTGCGAAGCGTCAGAGCACAGACTGTCCATCTTGGCGGGGCTGCCATCAGCTTCAGCAAGGACGAGACGATCTGGACCGAATGCTCCTACAAGTACGGCCTGTCGGAGTTTGCCGCCGTCGCCGCGTCCGCCGGATTTGAAGTCCGTCAGGTTTGGACCGACCCTGACCGGAAGTTCAGCATTCAATTTCTGACGGTTTGCTGATTGCCCGTGTCAGCAGCACCCATTGGCGCGGCTGCTGCTCAGGCCCGTAAACCGTAAATGTGCGCTCCGCCGCCGCGAAGCGGTAGCCGTGTCCCGCCGCCCAGCCTTGCAGCTCCCGCTCCGCCTGGTCTTGACTCTCATAGCTGCTGGCTACAAAAACGCCCGTTTTGCCGGGGCACGGCATCTGATAAACCATTGGTGTTACCCTTTTCACTCTTCCAGTAGAGGCGGCAAGAGCGGCTGCCCTTCGCCTGCATCATTGCAGCGCGAGAACAGCCGCTGGGTGGGCCTGTTAAAGAGGACCTAGCGGCCTCGGCACACGAAGCGCTCCCCACTCACCGGCCTAAGAACACCGGCTGAGAAGCATCTCCGGCAGGCGATCCCGCCTACACTTTTCATTATGCCGTTTGCCTCAAGCTCACTCACTGCACGGATTGCGGGTTTTGTTGGGAGCAGCCGCCCGTGCAGGCTTTAGAACAGAACACAAGCGTCTGGCCGCCGCAGCCCCGGCGGGAGAGACAAGAAAGATCTACGATGCTGGAAGTCAAGCCTATTCTGCCGGAACATTGGCGGGTGCTGAAAGATGTGCGCCTGCGGGCGCTTGCCGACGCGCCGGGGGCGTTCGGCACGACTTGGGCCGAGGCACAGGCATACTCTGATGCCGAGTGGCAGGCGCGGGCGCGGCGCTTTTCCGATCTGCCGCCCGCGACAGGCTGCGTCGCATATTTAGAAAATGTTCCCTGCGGCATGGCGTGTGCCTATGCGTCGGAAGAAAACCCGCAGGCTGCCGGAATGACTTCGTTCTGGGTCGCGCCCGAAGCGCGGGGACAGGGCGTGGCCGACGCGCTGGTCACGTTTCTTGTCAACTGGGCGGCGTCTCAGGAGTTCTCCATGCTGGAAGCGGACGTTGTCGAAGATAATCACCGTGCCATCGTGTTCTACAAGCGTGTCGGCTTTCATGAGACAGGCCAAAGCGGGCCGTTCCGCGGAGACATGTCGAAGCGGATACTTTTGCTGGCAAAGAGGCTGTGAAGGCCAGGCATTGGATATTTCCAATGCCCGGCTTTCCTGCCTTCACGTCTTTAGCACCTCAACAAACGGGTATACTCAACGCGGACATTGTGAAAAATTGCACGGAATAGTTTCGCGTTTTAGAATGGACTATGACGAATGGCGTATGCAGGATTAGGCGAGTTTATTCAAAGGTTGGACAAGGCCGGGGAGCTGCGGCGCATCACCGCGCCGGTTTCCCCGAAGCTGGAAATTACGGAGATTGCGGACCGGGTGATGAAGATGCCGGGCGGCGGGCCGGCGCTGCTGTTTGAGAACGTCACCGGCTCCAAGTTTCCGCTGGCGATTAATCTGATGGGATCGCGTCGGCGCATGTCCTGGGCACTGGGCGTGGACGACATGGAGGAGATTGCCGACCAAATCTCGGCGCTGACCCATCTGCCGTCGGATGTGCCGGCCAGCTTTTTGGGCAAGCTCCAGCTTTTGCCTCAACTGGCAGCTTTAGGCAAAATCGCGCCGAAAATGGTGTCGTCGTCATTTGCGCCGTGCCAGGAAGTCGTGCATCTGGGCGAGGACGCCAATTTAGACGACCTGCCGATTTTGACCTGCTGGCCGGACGATGGCGGGCCTTATATCACGCTGCCGACGGTCTACACCAAAGATGAAGGCACCGGCAAGCGCAATGTCGGCATGTACCGGATCCAGAAGCAGGGGCCGAGGGAAACCGGTGTCCACTGGCAGCGGCACAAAGTCGGCTCACGCCACTACGCAAACTTTGAGGCCAAAGGCCGCGACATCCCGGTCGCCATCGTGCTGGGCGGCGACCCGGCGCAGATCTACGCCGCGACGGCCCCCCTGCCCGACGAGATTGACGAGATGGTCTTCGCAGGCTTCCTCCGAAAGCAGCCGGTCGAGTTGGTCAAATGCAAGACGATTGACATGGAAGTGCCGGCAAATGCGGAGATCGTTATTGAAGGCATCGTTCCGGCAGGGGTTCGCCGCCGCGAAGGCCCGTTCGGCGACCACACCGGCTATTACAGCCTGGCCGACGATTATCCCATTCTCAAAGTTACGGCCATCACGCACCGCCGCAACGCTGTCTACCCCTGCACGATTGTCGGCCCGCCGCCGATGGAAGACAAATATATCGGCATGGCAACCGAGCGCCTGTTTCTGCCGCTGGCCAAGCTGTTCGTCCCGGAAATGATTGACTACTCGCTGCCCGCTGAAGGCGCGTTCCACAATCTTGCCCTGGTTCGCATCAAGAAGCGCTACCCCGGCCATGCGTTCAAAGTCATGCACGCGCTGTGGGGCCTGGGCCAGATGATGTTTACCAAGTGCATTGTTGTCTTTGACGAAGACGTAGATGTCCAGAACCATGCTGAAGCGGTCTGGCGGGCGTTCGCCAACGTCGACCCCGAGCGCGACATCACATTTGTCAAAGGCCCGATTGACGTGCTGGACCATGCTTCCCCGCTGATGGCCTTCGGCTCCAAGATGGGCGTAGACGCCACCCGCAAATGGCCCGACGAAGGCTTCACCCGCGAATGGCCCGATGTCTTGACCATGCCCGCGGACGTGAAAGCCAAAGTAGACAAAATGTGGAAGGACTTGGGGATTGAGCGATAGGAACCCCCCAGCCCCCAATGATGGGGGAGCCGGAGTAGGAACAGGATTAAGAGCAGAGGGTGCGTCCCGCAGCTCCCCTACGAACTCTTCTTTGTCTCCCCCATCATTGGGGGCTTGGGGGGTTGAAGACCCCTGGCGCGTTTATAAAGCGTGGTTCTGGGCGGCGACTGTCTACAACGTCGCTTGGGGAACGGTTGTCGGCTTGAAGCCGTCGCTGATGCTGGGATGGATGGGCATGACTGCCGCGCAGCAGGCGGCTGCCGGGCCGCTGCCGCTGATTTTGGCGGCGTGTATCGGCATGTTTGTCGGCGTTTATGCGATTGGCTATGCGTGTGTTGCGCTGGACCCGCCGCGCTTTTGGCCGTTTGCGCTGCTGGGTCTTTGCGGGAAAATACTGGGACCGGCGGGCTGGGTGCTGCACCACTTTTTAGGCCATTTGCCCTGGTCGTCGCTGTGGGTCAACGTCTTCAACGACTTAATTTGGTGGCCGGCGTTTTTTGGACTGCTTTGGACCGTTCGCCGAGAGTATCTGGCGCGGAGGATAAACTTATGAGCAATAGTGATAATCTGCTGCGGAATATCTTGATCGGTGGGGCGCTGACTGCGCTGCTGGCGTTTGTGCTGATTAAGCTGGGTTGGGAATAACAATGGACAGCCGCTTTTGGGGATCATTCAGCGCCGGCTTCGTCTTGACAGCCCTAGTCGCCGTTTTAATTGTAAAGGCCGGCCTCAAATGGGGAAGTGCGGCGTAATTTGGGCTGAAGAATTCGGGAACATCTCGGCGCGGGGTGGCGTCTCTTAAACAGGCTTGACGATGGTGCGCTTCGTGTGCCATGATACAGTCACGCCTTAGAATTACACCCAGGATTTAACAGGAACCGCTCCGATGTCCGTCCCTAGCTCCCGACCCGTTTCCCACGCCGATTTATCCTGCCGATTGGTCGCCCTGCTGGTGTTCCTGCTGGGCGTCGGCATTTTGGTCTTCGTCTTTGTCACCGCGCTGCACTTGTTCCAGTCACCGGTGCCGGGATTGGAACCGCTGCAAACGCCGGGTGCGCCGCCGCCTGCCGCCGCGAATATCGGCGTCTCTTTGGCCGGGTTCGCCCGCGAGCTGCTGCTGCTGGGAGTGATGACGCTGGCCGGTTCTTTGCTGGCGAACAAAGGCGCACACTTATATTTTAGCGCGGTGTATCATCCAGCGATGTCACCATCGCCGCATTCTGGGACAGCTTTGCAGGGAGCCACCAAGCAAGAACCCAGCACTTCCAGTGCCGGGCTATTGCTGAATGAAAGTCGCTCCGCGACTGAAGAACAGCCA
This sequence comes from uncultured Armatimonadales bacterium, assembly GCA_964241935.1. Classification (GTDB taxonomy): domain Bacteria; phylum Armatimonadota; class Armatimonadia; order Armatimonadales; family Capsulimonadaceae; genus JANXMY01. The sequence goes on along the minus strand of CAXSZN010000034.1, from coordinate 33,607 downwards.
AACGCCAAAAGCATTTAGTCCCGCCGGGGCTTTGCACATTGAAATGGCCGGGCACTTTCAGGACTGGGTTTCTTAGACCCTTGTGAACTCCCCCACCACCGGCAGATGGTCAGACGCATCCGTGTCAAAAATGTCAACGCTCTTGCAGATCAGAGACGGTGAATAAAAGAGGTAGTCAATCCGGGCTTCCAGCGCGTTCACCGGATAAGTCCATCTGTCCAGCGTAGCGTCGGCATCCGCTAAACCCGTTCGTTCCCGCAGCAGGCGGACCGCAGGCGCATCGGAACGCTCGTTGAAATCTCCGCAGACAATCACCGGGTACGAGGCGCTGAGAACCAGCTCCGCAAGACGCGCGGCCTGTTTGACGCGCTCCGCGCCGCTGAGGCCGAAATGAGTGCAGAACAGCGACAGCGGGCCGCTCGGAGCATCCAAGCGGATTTCCAGGACGCCGCGCTGCTCGCGGACGCTGGGCAGCAGATGGTTCTGGACCGTGCCGACCGGGTAGCGCGATATAACTGCCAGCCCGTAGCCGCCGAGGCCAAGACGCAGGTTGGCCTGGAACGTCACCGGCAGGCCGAGCATCTTCTCAAGCTGTTTTGGCTGGTCGCCAAACCCGCTTTGCGGCAGACGCTGATGGACTTCCTGTAAGCACACGATATCGGCATCCTGCGCCAAGATCACTTCCGCGATACGCTCCGCCGAGCGCTGCCCGTCCATTCCCAGCCCGCCCCGAATGTTGTAGGTCATCACGCGCATAAGATTTTACTTTTTTGAGATCTTGCTTTCCAAAGCTCCCAGGCCAGCAGGGCATAAAACGGCCCGTATTCCGCCGCCGAGACCCACCAGTACGCTTGAAACGAGTAGTAGTAAACGTACAGCAGCACGGACAGCCCGGACAGCAGCACAAACGAGTACAGCGGCCTCCGGCCCAGCAGCGGGACAAACACGATGGTCCAGAGCAGATACCACGGGAACAATGTCGGGATGACCAGCAGCGTCACCGCCAGCACCACAAACGACCGGCCCAGCAGGTCCGCGTAGTCGGTGACAGGACGCCGTACCGACCAGTATGTCACGCCAAGCAAAGCCGCATCCGACAGCTTCTCCGTGATGACATAATGCCAATGATGCGTCAGATAAGTCAGGCCCAAGTTGACCCAGCCGAACAGCCCGGAATTGACGTGGACATTTTCTAAGTATTGGTGCATCCCGTGCATAAACTGCGGCAGATACACCCACAGCGGCATCCCCAGATACAGCAGCCCGCAGGCCGCCCACACCGCAAACGCCCGGCCATGCACCCGCGCAAACAGCGGCAGCAGCAGCAGCGCAAAGCCTTTGGTCAGCACCGACGCCACCAGCAGCACGGCCACGCCGCCGATGTATTTCCAGCCGCCCTGCTTTTTCGGACGCATCGCCAGCGCAAACGCCGCCAGCAGAAAGAAGACGCCCACAATGTCCTGATGCCCCGCCAGCGATACTTCCGTAATCGGCAGCGGGCACCACGCATACCACACCACCTGTGTCAAAGGCCGGTTCAGCCGCTTCAGGACCACCAGCAGCAGGCCAATCACGCCGAAGTCAAACAGCATATACAAAAACTTGTAGCCGACCGGGTTGTTCCCGAACACAGCATTGGCGAACGCAAAGACGGCCTGTGAGACCGGCATATAAATGGACTGATAGCTTTTGTACTCCGCCTGGTTCCAGACTGCATCCCGCAGAAATCGAAGCGGGGTCGCGTTGGGTGCCCAATGGTAGGGGTTGATGCCGTGGTTGATCAGCCGCCCGTCCCAAATGTACAGAAAGATGTCGGTGGACAACTGTGGATGCGCGAACACGACCGCCAGCCGGTACAGGGCCGCCCCGCCCAGTATCAGCGGCAGTGCCACCCGCGCCGCGCTTTTCGGAATTGCCGGCACGACCCGTCCCGCCGCGTAGACATACGCGCCGAACGCGAGGGCGTACAGCATTAAATAGACCCAAACGGGATTTAAGGGGTACAGGCGCTGCCCGAGGAAGCCGTACACCAGCAGCAGGTCCGCCGCCGTGATGCCGAGCGCCAGCAGCGGCAGGCTGAACCGCCGCGCTTTCATGCGCGGCGAGGACACTGACGCGGCTGCTTCTGTGGGCTTACTTGCGTGCATACCGTCTTGCGGGGCGTGAGGATGTCTGGAGATAGGGCTTGACGGCCGCCGCAAGGCTTTGCGCCGTCTGCTCTCCGGTCAGAGTCTTGACGCGCTTGCCTGTGCGGTCATAAATGATCGTGCGGGGGAGGTCACCCTGCCAGGCAGGGTCGAACGCATCAATGAACTCTTCGGGGTCCGCGCTCTTTTCTAAATAAGCCGGGAAGTCCGCCCCAGACTTCGCCAAAAACGACGCGACTTTGGTGTGAGCATCTTTAAGCTGGTCGGCGGACACGGCGAAGACGCGCAGGCCCGACGCTTTGTACCGGCGGCTGGTCTGCACAATCGCCGGGAATTCGGCGACGCATGGCCCGCACCAGGTCGCCCAGAAGTTGACCAGCACGACATGGCCTTTCTGCGCCGCAATTGCTCGTTTGATGACCGGCGCATCGGCAGGCGTGACGGCGACAGGCGCGGCATGGGCGGCAATCGGCAGGGCGAGGAGACAGGCCACAAGAAGTCCCGCCGTCAACGGCAGGTCTGCACGAATTACCGCTTGATGCTGCATCCGAAGGCCTTTGTTTCCGCTTTGGCGACCGGCTTGCCTGCCAAAGTCTCGTCCAGCGCGTTTGCCAGGTCATGCGTGTGGACATTCGCCGGGTCCATGTCGTTATCAATGCGCCCATGATAGACAAGCGTGCCGGCGGCATTAATCACATACGTTTCCGGCGTCACGCGGGCGGCATAAGCATCGGCGGCTTTGTCGCCTTTATCCACCAGCACGGGGAATGGGAAGCCTTGAGATTTGGAGTAGGAGGCCACTTCCGCCTTCGGCTCGTTCTGGTCGGAGTCAATGCCGACAAACGAGACGCCAAGCGGCGCGTACTTCGACGCCAGCGTCTTTATGCGGCCCACATACGCCTTGGAATACGGGCAGCGTGTGGAGATGAACATGATCACGGTAGCCTTGCCGCCCTGCATCAGCGAAGTCAGCGACCGGGGCTGCCCAGTCTGGGCATTAGGCAGGGTAAAGCTAGGCGCAGAGTAGCCGACAACCGCCGGGCCGCCGATGCGTAGCACGTTGTTAAAGCCTGCGGTCATCAAGTTTACGCCATCCGGGCTGATCCCAGCATAGCTTGTTTTGACTGCCGGGTGGGCTTTGATCCAGGCGATCCAGTCGTCACCGCAGGTGTTGAGATGGGAATTGACGCTGCCGTCCACATACGCGACTTTGCCGTCGGCCCCAATGATATAGGTCACGCGGTTGGCGATGTTCGCACCAGGGATCAAAACACCGTAATCAGACGCCATTTTGTGCTGCGTGTCCGCGAGCAGCGTGTACGGGATGCCCTCTTTGGTGCAGAACGCTTTATGCGATTTGGGGTCCTGAACGCTGACGCCGTAGACTTGAACGCCCATCGCTTTGAGGTCTTTGTAGGACGATGACAGCGAGTGTGCTTCAAGCGTACAGCCGCCGGTGAAGTCCGCAGGGTAGAAGGCCAGCAGGGTTACTTTACCCTTGTTTTCGGCGCTCGTGCGGATCGTGCCGTTCTGGTCCGGCAGCGAGTAGGCCGGAGCTGAATTGCTGACGGCGGGTGCTGTGGCTTCGATCTTGGCTGTCGCCTGGGCAAAGGCGACAGCGGCGATGGTCGCGGTCGCGGCGGCTCCCAGCAGCAGGGCTTGTTTAATGCGTATCATAGATTGGTGCGCTTTCTAAAAAGTAGAGCGGACAGAGATGCCACGGGTTGAAAACCCGAGGCTATCAAGTTCCCTGTGTCGCCGCGACACAAGATGTAAAAAGGTTGCCGTTTGTTCTTGCGTCCCCTGGACGCTGGGCATTTCTCAGCCTCGGGTTTCCAACCCGTGGCGCTTGCATCCGTTCGTAATCCAGTCACAGGTTTATACTGTGTTTCCAGGCAAAACATTCGCAGGCACAGACACCGGCAAAACGCGGACTTCCAGCGGCAGGTCGAACGTTTTTTCAAACGCTGGAGACTGCGCTTCCGCCGCCCACAGCTCAAGCTGGGCGTCGGCGGACGCATACAGCGTCATGCGGACACGGTCCGGCTTGGTCAGCTTCTCGCAGTGCACATCTTTGACCAGCATCAAGTGGCTGCGGTCCAGCGCTTCGGCGAAGCGCAGGGCGCAGGACAGAACGCGGATGACGCGCTGGGTGCCGGCGTCGAGCTTGGCGAACTGTGGGTGCTTGCGGCGGGGAACGGACTTGCGGTGATACAACGCAAGGCTTGCCATGATCTCGATCTCGCGGTCATTGAAGCCGAGAAGCTCCGAGTGGCGGATGAGATAATACGAATGCCGCTGGTGGTCCGTGTGGGACACGAAAAACCCGGCGTCATGCAGGAGCGCGGCATACTCTAAAAGCTCGCGGGCCTGGCTGTACTCGTGCAGGCCGAGCGCCTTCCACTGATCGAACAGCGTCAGCGCCAGAGAGACAATATGCGCGGCATGGGTTTCATCCACCCGTGTTGCCGCCATGAGCTGCCGGATCGAGCGCCGGCGGGCGCTTTCGCCGGAGGTATGGGCGCTTGGCTTCCCTTCTTCCTGGCTGGAAAGGGCGCTGCGGCGCAGGCGATCCACGATGATGCCTTCGCGCAGGCCGCGGTCACTGATCCGAATGCTGCCTGCGCCGACCGTTTCCATGACCGTCTGCAAAATCGCCGAGCCGCCGATGATGATGTCCGCGCGTTCCGGGTTGATGCCCGGCACCCGACGCCGCTGCTCCAGTGTCAGCCCACACAGGCGTTTAGTAGTAGCCTGAATGTCTGCCAAAGACAGCTCATAGTTTCGCAGAGAAGTCGGGTTCGGCGCGGGCGCACTGCTGGCGATAATCTCGGCCAGGTTCTGGGCAGTGCCGGACGACCCGTACATGACCGAAAAACCGGCTCTTGCGATAGCCCGCGCCGCCGGCACAAGCAGGCTGCGGACATGGCGCTGAAGATCGGCCCAGGCGGCAGGCGGGATAGGCTTCGACGAGTCTGCAATCCCCTCAGCGGTCAGCCGGATCGCGCCCATTTTGAGGCTGTCCAGAAAGACATATCCGGCGCTGTCTCCGACAATCAGCTCGGTCGAGCCGCCGCCGATGTCCATAAACAGCGCCTTCTTCTTCGGCGGCAGGTCAATGCCGCTGACGCAGCCGAGGTAGATGAGGCGGGCTTCTTCCTGCCCGGAGATCACCCGCACATCGAGGCCGGCTAGGTCGCAGACGCGCTTCACAAATGCATCCCCGTTGTCGGCCTCGCGCACGGCGGCGGTTGCCAGCGCAATGATTTCTTCCGCCCCAAAGCCCCGCGCGACTTCCGCAAACCGGGCGCAGACTAAAGCGCCTCGCGCGATGGCCGCTTCCGTCAGCGAGTGCCCGCTGCCGGCGTCTTCGTCCTTGCTTTTCTCGTCTCTGCTTTTGCTCGGCACCTCTTTTGGCCCACCGGCCAAGTCAAACTCGCCTTCGCCCAGCCGCACAACCTGCTTCTGGGACGCAAGCGTCGTCCAGGTTCCGTTTGCCTGCACTTCCACCACGGCCAGCCGGACCGAATTCGTGCCAATATCCATTGCCGCGAGTATACGCATAGGCAGTTAGGATACCCCATGCATAGGGGCGGGGTCAAGGAACTCACCCCGTCACAAGTGACGGGGTGGGTTCCTAATGGGATAGTTCCTACGGCCCCGGCGCGAACCGGGGATCAATCGTTTCCGAATAAATGTCCGCCGTGCCGTTTCGGGTGCTGTTCCAGAACAGCCAGACTTTGTGCGAGCTGGCCGCACCGGCAAACGGGTCCAGGAACGCCGCGACGTTGTTCTCGTTGACAATCGTGTTAATCAAAACCCTATTGTCAATGATATTATCCAGGCCGGCCTCGCTGTCGGGAAGCGGCACCGCGTTGTCGTTGGTCTGGTACTCATCCTGCCACTGCACCGTGTCCGTATTCGGCGACACCGGGTAGGTGTAGGTGCTTGCCGAGCCGATAGGCGTGTACGCGATGCTGAACACAGCTCCTTCCGCGCCCGAAGAGATTGGGAAGCGGACACACGCGCTCGGCGGGTACTTGATGGTGCGCGGCTGGCCTTGAACAGGGTCATTGTAGACGGTCGGCAGGTTCTCGATATCCACCGGGCCAGTGTAGTTTGTCCCGTTCAGACTAATCGAGATCGTCTTCGTTGTGTCCACAGGTGACGGCAGGTAGGCGGTCAGGCGCTGCGTTTTATCATAAAGCGTCGCTGACTGCGCGTCGCCGCTGATACCGGACTTGCGCCAGATCGTCCAGCGCCGGTCCGCTTCCACCGGGTTAAGACCAGGCGCATCGTTTGCTTTCTGCGCTGTGTCCAGGAACGTCACCGGTGCGGTGTCCGCGCGGCTGTCGGTCGTCAAGCGCCGGGCTTGCGGGCTGAACGTGGCTCGGATCTGGCCCGCGCCGAAGCTCTGCGACGGCAGCAGGGCCGGGGAGAACCGGATGCGGCCCGTTGCGGAGTCGACATAAACTGTGTTGGTCGTAGTCGCCGTTCCGGTCGTCTCCGGCACCTTTACCCCGGTCAGCACCAAGAGGCCGCTGGCCTTGTCGTAGATCGCCTTTGTGAACAACGGCACGCTGGCCCCGTTATACAGCAGAGGCTGGAAAGCCCCTTGCGCGAAGACAGAGACGTTCAGCGCACCGGTGCGGGACCAGGCGACGTCGCGGGCCTGATACCAGCCGCCGACCGCCCGCAGGTTTTCCGTCACTGGCGGGAATGCGGCCAAATCAAGCTGCGACGCGGTCGTCGCCGTTGTTCCCGCCGGCACATAACGGCTGACATAGAGGTCAATGTTGCCGTCGGGCGCGGTGCCGCTGTAGGTGACTTCAATCGTCGGCGTCAGCGTGCCGTTGACGGGAGCCGTCATCAGCAGCGGGCTGGCGTCGGCCACCGCCGTCAGGCCCGCCGGGACCGGCAGAAGATTAACCGTGGTCCCCCAAGTCCCGCCGGCCTGCGAGTTGTAGTACAGCGCCGTCCGTCCCCGCGTCGTGCCGGTCCAGAATGCCCACAGCGGGTTCGTGAAGCCCGTATACAGGCCCTTAACACCGTACTTAACCTGGCTGGCACTAGACGCCGGTGTAATAGCTGCACTAGAGCCGAACGCATCCGCAGTGAAGGAGGCTCCACTGCCACTTGCCGGTGTCACTAAATAGCTGTAAAGCGTGTTGCTGTACGGCGCAGAAGGACTGACTCCAACGACAAATGCCGAGACATTAGCGGTATTGTTCGGGTCTTCGGCCACCGTCAAGCCGCTGTAAACAGGGCTTGTGGCAGAAATCGGCAGCACCGGCTTCAAGGCCGTCCCCGTGTATCCGCCGACAGACTGCCACCACTGCCCCGTAGCATTAGCCGGATAGAAGTAGTTACCGGGCGTGGCGTTGCTACCAAGATTGAACGGAGCGTTGACCCCATAGATGCCGAAGCTATTGGCGGTGCGCCCGGAAGTCCAGTAGACGGACAGATTGCCCGTATTCGGGTCCCGGAATGCCGCCGGTGCAAAGTCCGGCGTAGACGTTGGTGTGGACGTTCCACCCCCTTGGGCTACTGAAGGTCCGGCCGGCCCGGCATCAATCATCGGCAGTGCGCCGGCAGTGAAGCCGTCGGTCAGCCGGTCTTCCAGGACATTGATATTCAGCGTGACACCGGTGCTGGCTGGAAGCCCCCCGCTGTTGATCGGCAGCGGCTGGGCGTTCGGGTTGGCCTGCGGGTTTGAATCCATCGGAAGCTGAGTCGCTAGTGCCCGCCTGGGGTTTGCATGACCGCCGAGCGCAGCGCCATAGGTAGGCGGATAATACGGCGTAGCAATGCCGTAAGTCGAGAAGTCCTGGCCCTCGAATAAGCGCAGCGGCTGGGCCGAAGTGCTGTAAGAGCCGACCGGCGTGCCGAACGGCACCGAAAGGCCGACATACGGTGGTGCGGTCGTGGTGACATACGGCGCAGTCGCATTGAGTGTCGGCGCGATTGCCGCCGGCAGCTCGTAGCCTGTGCCGCCGTAGCTGGGAACGTCCGGCACGGTCAGCGTTGTCGGGGCAGACCCCACGCGCGGCTTGTGGAACGTCGCGCCGGGGTACAGGGCATTGTAATTCAGCACGAGACCTGGGTTGCGCCCGTAAGCCCGCATCAAGTCCGTGTCCAGCGACGTTCGAGCAACGAACGGCTCCTCGGGGACCGATGTTCCCGTTAATGGAATAGCGGTACCGTTATATGTCCGGGCATTCGAGGCTTGCGGCCCGGAGGTCTCATAGTAATCGAAGGCGCCCAAATCGGACAGCGGATCGTTCGTGTCGGCGTGAGCCAGCAGCGTGGCGGGACTCTGACCAACGAGTAGCTGCTGGTTGAACTGGACGTTGAGCAGGTTTGTGTTGCCCTCGTTCAGCACCGTCAGCGGCTTGAAGAACGTCTGGTAGTTCGCGTTGTAGGGGTCAAACAAGCCCAGCGGCGACTGCTCGGTCTGGTTTCCCAGGGCGCTCGGGCCGTTGCCGAGGCTGACCGTGCCGTTAGTGATTTCCGTTTTCATGTCCACGGGAACACCGGCGAAGTTTTCCACTTCTCGATACGGGTAGATCGTGTTAAAGCGGCCATGCCCGCCAATGTCGACAAAGATGCGCTGGGGCGTGCCGCCGCCGATATTGACGCCGGATCCGCTGCCGCTGCCCTCGATGTAGCCGTGCGGGAAGATGTGATCGTTGTTTGTCTGGGTCGTCGTCAGATATTGTGGTGCCGTCGGTGCCTCAGTCGTGCCGTCCCACATTTGCAGGTTGGCGGGCTGGTGCGCCGGGACGGTGTAGTCAAACTGGATCGAGTCGCGGGTGCCAACTTGTGTGCCGCCGGAGACACCGGCGGCGCTCAGCGTGGCCGTGGAAGGATTTCCAGGACTAATATCCAGTGAGCCGGAACCTGTGCCGGACGCTGTGCCTGTGAACAGATTGTGTTTGATGGCCGAGGCCGGAATGTCCGGGTAGTCCTGGCTGGCATTTAAGGTCACGCTGGACAGCGCGGAAAGGTCTTCCCAGGGCAGCGGGTTGACTGTTGCGCCCGGCCCATTCTGCGTGTTTCCGTTTGCGTCGGTCGTGTTGTCGTTCCAGTGAGCGCGGACCTGCAGCATGGCGACATTCAGCGGCGGGAAAAGCAGTGCGTTCGGGTTCGCGGGGTCTGCGACCGTGCTGCTGCCGACGAAACTGCGGTTCTCTACATCTAAGCCATAAGGAGTTGGCCCGGAGGGTGTAGCATTGTCGCCGGAGCCACCGTCGGGGACTTGGCCGACGGAGGTCGCAATCGTGACAGGAACCGGCGCTGACGCCGCCTGCTCATTGAGCGTCGAAAGGATTTTTGTCGGATCCTCCGTTGCCGGGTTGTAGCCGCTCATCGGCAGAGCGGCGAGGTAGCCGCTGCCGTTATTGAATGCCGAGAGGTCTTGCTTGCCCGCCGCCGTGCCTGTGTTTGGATTAGTCGAAAGGACAGGGCCGAAAGGACCTAACCCAAAAATATTGTCGGCGACAGCCTGGACAGAAGACGTACCATTGACTGGAAGCGTTTTACCCTCACCCTCCACAGCCAGCGGGTTCAGGATGCCGAACGTCGGCTGCTCGGAAGGAGGCGTTTGGGCGATGCCGGTCGGCGGAGTGGTAGCAGTGCCACCAGTCGCATACTGGCTGCCGAGCGTCGTCTGGATAATCAGGCTGAGCGTTCCCGTCGCCGTATAAGTACCGTCTGCGTTCTTGGTATAGGTCGTTGCGGTCTGCATGGCCTGGCTGATGCGCCGGAACGCGCCGGGCGTGTCGCCGATGCGGGTGCTGGCGCTGCCGATGGGGTAGCTGTACGCCGCCAGCCAGCCCAAGTTATTGGACGCGGACACAAGCTGCGTTGAGTTCGGGCTTGCAGGACTGTCGCTGCGCTGAATAAAGCCGTTCGTGGTCGGATACGCTCCATTCAGCGAGGTCAGAAGAGTTGTCGGAACGGTGACCGAGCTGCTGCCGATGGAGAAGCTCACGGCCTGACCGTTGCCATAGAAGAGCGTCGGATCGGTCGGATCGGCCACCAGCTCACTGGCACTCGGCGCGGCGACATCCGCTGCCGGGCAAGGCGGAACGACATTGCCGATGCGGACGTAAGCGAACCCGCCCCACTCAAACCCGCTGATGGTGCCGTTGAGACCAATCGCCTGGCTCATGTTAGTTGTCGTCGCCGAATTAGTTGTTCCATTAAACAAGTAGGCTTGCAGGAAGAACTTGTTGCTGTACTGACTTGCCGGGTTCGTGTCGATCACGCCGCCGAATTCTCCGGGCGGCACCGCGCCGCCGTCGTTCGGATCAAGCGGCGTGATGCCCCGGCAGAAGCCAAGCACACCGTCGCCGAAGTAAACAAAGTCGGTGGCGTTGACAACCGCGCCGCCGTAGGTGGATGCCCCGGCGACATTGGTGGCCAAGTCACTGGTATTCGCGGCGGCGACGGACGGGCCGGAGATCGGGCCGCCGCCGCTGAACTGGGAGTCCACGCCGATAAACGGGAACGCCTGCGCCGTATTGATGTTGCTGATCGGGGTCGCCGTGATTTGCAGCAGCGTGTTCCCCGAAGTCGCATAAACCGCACCGCCGTTGCCGCCGGTTGTGGACGAGTTCGTGACCAGCACCGGCGAGGACGTAAACGAGGAGCCGGTCGGCGACTCCAGGCGGTAGACGCCGCGCTCACCGTCCGTGCCGCCGTCTACGTCCAGGCCGTAAAAGCCGAGATCCGCCGTGCCGTTCGTGCCGATGTACAGCATCGGGACAGCCTTGCCTTTGACATCCGTTGCAGGCGCGACGCTGGTGTTGATTGAGTCGGTATGGATGTACGAAGTGTACGGGGTCGGGCCGTACTGAATGGTTGTCGGGAACTGGACAAAGCCCATCGCGGGTGTGGCGTCTAAAAACGCGCCCATCGGCACCGACGGCTCCGGCGTGTTGTCCAGCGCCGCGTTGTTCGGGTCGTTCGCCTGCGGGAAGCTCCAAACCGTCTTGTTCGCGCCTTCCGTCGTGAAGGCCGTCGTGCCGTTTGTTTCGATGGCCCAGACGCGCCCGGTCGTGTCTGATGCCGGGCGCGGGTAGGGAGCATTGCCGCCTGCCGGCACTTCCAGGCCGGAGTCCGCCGCAAAGTAAATACGTGTGCGGTACTTGGCGGGGACATAGCCCGCCGTGCCGACAGTCCCGACCGCGGGCGTGACGACATCATCGGTGTTCGTGAAGACCACCGGCGAGCCGGTGATATTGCCCAGCGCCGGGCGTACCGGCAGCGGCGTGGTCGCGCTGCCCGGCCCGATGACACTGCCATTACCGCTGGCATACAAGTTAGGATAAGCCCACAGAGGCCGCTGGCTTTGATCCGGCCCGGCTGCCGTGGTCGCGTAAGTTGGCCCGCTCAGGCCATTCAGGGCATAAATCCGCCCGGCATTGGACGTAGCCCCAAGCTCCTGCGATGAGCCGATATAAACCGTCGGCCCAGACTGGCCCACGACAAACTGCTCAAATTGAGTGCTGTGCGGAGTATAGTTGGTGTCGCCGCTGTAGACGGCCTGGACAATCACCGGGCCAGGCGTCGTCAGGGTAACGGGAGACGACACCACCGTGCCAGCCGCAGGCTGCGCCGTCTGAGCGACGCCGTTGATCGTAAACTGGATTGTGCCAGTCGGGGCGGCATTGCCCGTGGTATAAGTCTGTGTCGCCGTAAATGTCACCGCTTGACCAACCGCGGATGGGTTCGCTGAGGACGTCACGAGCAGGGTCGAGGAAGAGGCTGTGCCTAGTCCGTTTTCCTGGTCAAACAGGGGAGTGTTTGTGCTGGAAAGAAAAGTTCCGTCCCCACTATAAGAAGCAGTGACTGCGTTGATGCCATTCGTGGTCAGTATGACAGCAGTGGAAGTTGCGCTGCCGTTAACCAGCGTCTGCGTCTGCTGGACGCCGTCAATCGTAAATGTAACCGTGCCGGTGGGAACGCCGCCGTTGCCGGAGCCGTCTACCACGGTCGCCGTGAACGTGACGGGGGTTCCGGGAATGGACGGGTTGGCGGAAGACGTTACAATGACCCCAGTGGAGTACGGCCCGAGGGGCGGCGCGATTGCCGGCGTGGACTCGAAGCTGATGCCGGTGTTCAAGGCATTGTCCGGCGAGAACCACCAGCGCGGGTTACAGGTCGGCACGGGGTCGGGAATACCAGTGTCTGTCTGCGGCAGGCTGAGGTTGTACGCGGGAAGCGGCCCGGCGGCGGCAATTCGGTTGTTGGCAGTGCCGATGCCGTCCAGCGCATAAACGCAGTCGCGGGTGTTGCCGACATAAATGATCGCGTTGGAAGCCAGCTTTCCTGTGGCATCCGGCGTTGTGGAAACTCCGTGGTCAATATAGATATTGGGCGACGCGATGCCGAACGGCCCCGGAACCGGCAGGCTGGAGTTTGCATTGAAGCCGGGAAGCGCCTGGGTCGCGTTTAGCGGCTGCGCCGGATCGGGCCGGTAGGCCCAGTAAATGGAGGTCGTGCCGACATGCGATCCTGTTGTCGTGCTGACGGTGGTGGGATAAGTCGGCTGTGCGCCATAAATCGGCAGGCCGTTGAGGCCGGTCACGCCGGTGACGGTCGTGGTGGCATTGCTGTTGGAAGTGCCGTCGCCGTTGCCGGTGGCATCCAAGCAGTAGACAAAGCCGTTGTTGTCCCCGACAACGACCACCGCTTTGTTGGCATAAACGCCGGGAGAGACCAGCACGTTCATGTAAGCGACGGCAGGGGTCGAGAAGACCGAGCCGTCCGAATAAGAAGAAGTCTGGTAGCGCCAGATCACCTCGCCCGTAAAGCCGTCTACACAGTAAATCGCGCCGACCGGCGTGTTCGTGACCGTAGTTGTTCCACCCGTGGTCGTGACGGTGGAGATGTTCTCGGCACGTCCGAAGTAGACCACCTGCCGGATAAGCTGCAGGCTGCCGGCGGGCGCGGAGCCGCTATGCAGGCCGGGGATGGTCGAGCCGACATACAGCGCCGTGTCGGGGGTAGACACCGTACCGGCAACTGTTCCCACATACTGCACGTTTTTGACGAACGGAAACTCGGTGACGTTAACGGCTGTCGGCGTGCTTTCAACGTTCGGCACAACGGCTGCCCCTGTCGCCGATGTAGCTGGGGCGACCTCCGCCGGCGTCAGAAATGTCAGCGGGGCGGACCAGGAAAACGCCGAGCCGTCCCGGAAGTGGTTCGGAAAGTAGACGCCGGGCGTGGTCGGCGGCGAAGACGGCAGATAGTTTCCCAGCAGAAAGCTGGGGATCTGCGTCGAGACCGAAGTCCCTGCATTAGCCCCGCTTCCGGGCACCAGACCCACCGGCGTTCCCTGCAATTGTCCATACAGCGGGTCCGGGAATGGAACCGGAGGTGTCAGCGGGAACAGCGGCGGCGTGAACGCGCCGCCGGCGTGGAACAGCGGGCTGCTGTAGGGTGTCGGCACCGCCGGCGACGGATTAGGTGCCGGCACGGGCGACTGCGCCCGCAGCGGCCCCGCCGCAAGTCCCAGGCCCGCAAAGGCCGCGCACAGCAGCGCAGCGGTGCGCCGGAGTGTGTTTGTTTGGCTGATTTTCGGTGATATATTCAGTGACATAGTAGTTCTTGTTTATAAAACGCTATCAAGAGCAGAAGTCCCCCCAACCCCCAATAATGGGGGAGCATGATAAGACGAAAACAGACCATCTCTTATCTTGCTCTGCCCCCCCATTATTGGGGGCTGGGGGTCCTTATTTTACGGAAGCCGGACGGCGTAAGTCGGCTGGGTCAGCGGCCCGGTCAAATTCGGATGGCTCAGCGTAGCATTGACCCCGAACCCTCCGGGCGTAGTGGTGGCCTGTGTTGCGGGACTTGCGACAGGATAAGTCACATCCGCTTCAAAGACCTCGCCGCCGATCTTGCCGTTGCCGCTTGCCGCCAAAGTGCCAAGCTCGCCCTGGCTGTAGTTCTGCGTGATCAAATACCGCCGCGTCGTAACGGCGCTGCTGCCGGTGCCCTGGGTGTCGCTGGAAAGCCCTTGAACGCAGGTCGGAATAAAGGGCAGGCCGGTTCGCGCGACTGCACCGGCGACGCCGACTGCCGGCTGCGTCATGCTTTGGTAATTCGCCGCGGTGAATTGCAGGCGGTCCGGGCCGGCGACAAACGCGCTTCTTGTCGCGTCGTAGCTCAGGTCAAATGCTCCATTGTCGTCGGCATACAAAAAGTCGAACGGCGCGACTGCGCTGTTCGGCGGCGTCGGCGAGGACGCCGGCGACGGGGTGTAAAGCTGCAAAAAGCGCGGGCTGCGGATCGTAAACGGCGTGTAGACCCCGCCGGCAGCCTCCGCGTAGAACCCGGCTGTCGTGTAGACCAGATCGTTTGTCGGCGCGGCGCTGAACGCCTGCGGGCTTGCCGGGTAGTTGAACACGACAAGGCTGCCGCCCGGCGCGTCCCCGCTGACTGCCCCCAAGTTGCCGTTTGCCGCCAGCGGCGCGAGCCGGGTGTTGGTCACGGTCGCCGCGATGCTGATACCTGAGCTGATGGTCGAGTTTGGGTAGTACGCTGCACTGCCGTAGCGATACGAGCGCCCGTAGCGGTCCCCGGTGTGGCTGGCCCAGGTCAGCACATGGTTGCCGTCAGTCACCCCGGTGGTTGGGTTGACAAAGTCCGCGACTTCGATAACACGGTTGTTGCCGCTGTCTGCGACCAGATAATACGTTGCCGTGTCGCCTGCATACTGCGCGGCCCCGGACGAGACAACAGCAGTGCGCGTGACCACGCTGGACGGCTGGCTCAGCGTGAGAGGCTGGCCTGCGCCCATTAAACCGTTGGGGTCCTGGAAGCGGGTCAGCTCCCACTGGACATTGCCGGCGCTGTCGAACCGAACGCAGCGGTTGGTGCCGGGATCGGCCACCAAGTAATCGTTCGGCGCGAACTGGGACAGCGCGGTCGGATGGCTGAACCCGACTTTTGTCGAGACGCTCGGGGTCTGGCTGGTATCGGTGCGCGTTGTCGCATCCACGGCCCAGACCGCGTTGCCGTCGCCGTCCACGCCTAGGACTCGGTTGCTGTCGGCGATGACCGTGATTTGCCGGGTCCGGGCGGCGATTTCGCTTGTGCCGTTAACCACCAGCACACTGCCGCCCACGCTTGGCGGCGACGCGACCGTGCCGGCCCCAACCGGAGCGATAGACGGCCCGGTGGAAACAACCCGCCCCGTACCGACCAGCGGATTGGTGGGCAGCCGGTACAAGCTTGTGCCGTCGGTCAGCAGCAGGCTGGTGCCGACCTGGGTCAGCCCGGTCACTGCACCTGTCACCGCGAATGGAGTCACAAACCAGGACAAGTTCGTGTGCATGAGCAGCGGCGTCGTGGTACTTGTCCCATCGTTGGTGACCGCTGAAAGCGGCTGCGGCTCGGTCAAGTCACCCGCGATTTGCCGGGTGGTCAGCCCTGGCCTCCCAAAGTTGTAGAACTGGATGCTGGTCGCGGAGCCGAGGAACTGCCCGAAAGTCTCAGTGTCATCCCCCCGCACGATTGTGTTCGCCTCTCCGCCGTTTTCGTCCGGCTGCGTGATCGTATCCGAAGACAGATCTACCGCTGCGCTGGTCGAGGCGGACACCTGCTGGTCGCCCTGGAAGCACAGCACCGTTGCGAGTGTCCCATTAGTCGCTGCGACATAGACATTGTCCTGGTCGTCCACAACGGGCGCACCGACAAAGTGAAAGCCGAAAATCGGCGTGTAATTGACGCTGTCGCCATCAGCAAATCCTGTTGTTGTGGGGATTAAGAACCGGAACTTGAGCTGGACGCGGCTGTAAAGTGGGCTATTTCGGACACCAATCAAGTAGCTGTTCGTCACAGCCGTGCCTCCGACAGCGCCCGTGGACGTAAGCGTCTCCGTGTAATAATAATCTCCGTTTCGGGCAATCGCTGGGGCGGAGATCGCGGCTGCTGTTGGCGTGCTGCTTAACTCGCTGTAAGGGGATGCGGCGACAAAGTTCAGATTGACCGGAGTTCCCGGCGTGCTGGTGCCGGCGGCGTTTGCGAAGTCCATGTTCCAGTCGGTGAAATAGCCGCCGGTCGCCGTCGTCGTAAACAGCGGGTCCTGTGGGGTCGGCGCGGAATTGTTTGGCCCGACATTCAGCACGAGGCCATTGTAGTTGTACGGCACCAGCGTGGGGACACCCGCTGTGTTCACATCCGCGAAGATGTTCGGCAGGCCATAGCGCCCCTGGCGGCTGATGCTGTACCCGGTCTGCGTTCCAACCGTGGGATACGGAACCAGCGGCTCGTTGCGCCCGCCCAGCAGGACCGTGTAGACGTTCAGCGTCGTCGGCACCACCGCAATCAAGACGCTGGTGTTGCCATCCGCCAGCAGGCCCACCGACGGCGCGGCTGTCACCGGCTCCCCGCCGCTTTGCACGGTTGAGTTAAGCTGAACGACTACGCCGGTTGTGCCTTCGTTCAAGTCGTAGACATGCAGCGTGCCGTCGGCCTGACCGGCATACAAACGCCCGTCGTAGATCGTCGGCGCAGGCGCATTCATGGTGGCGGGGAACGTGCCGCCGGACGCAGGGGCATTCAGCGTAAACGGCGTACTTCCATCCAGAATGTTGTACGCTGCAATTGTGCCGTCGCGTTTCTCGACAAAAACATAGTTCGCGCGGCCCACCGACGCCACTGTCGGGGCTGAGGCACCGGCGAGCGAGGTATTGGAGCCGCCGGTATCCCAAATCTCATCGTAGGACGAGCCGAGGCTATAATCCGGCTTGCCGTCATCCGCCGGCCCGTTAGCTGCTGCCGTCGTCAGGGTCTCAGACGGATACGCATCAAATGCCCGGAGAACCCCATTGGCATCTACCGCGAACACGAAGTTGCCCCAGACTGCCGCGCCGGCGGGAGGAGTTGTTCCCGTCAGAGCATACTGCCAGGCGGGAGAAAACGAGGCCAGGCCGGTGGACGACGCATTGCCGTGGCTGGTCTTGTTCTCGCTGGGATGCGTCTCCGACCAGTTCAGAATGTTCGCCAGCAGCTTCAAATCAGGCGCAGGTGCCGCATACAAATTGGCCGGGTTAAAGATGTAGGCGTTTGTGGTCGAGTTCTGATAGGTCGCATCCACACTGATGACCCCACCAATGTTGAGTGTGCTGGCAACCACTTGGCCAGCGCCAAGCTGCGCGGCGGAAACCACCGAGCTTGTCCCGCCGGGAGAGGCAGCCAGCGCGGGGCTGAACAGGCTGCCGAATTCGCCGCTATGAATGCTGTCACCAGTATTTGCAAGAAGCGGAAACGGCACCGGATTAGCAGTGGAAGCAAAAGAAGTAAGATCGGAAGTCGTCAGCAGATAAGGCTGGGACACAATCGGCTGCAGCAAAGATAGCGCACCGACGGCTGGAAAGGTGACCTGCGTGACCTGTGCTGACCCGGTGCCAGTCCCCGTGAACAGGCCGGTTATGCTGGGTGCCTTGCCGTATTCCACAATAAGCTGGCCGCCGCCATCCACAAACCGGCGCAGCTTCTCGTTGACATTCGGCTGGAACATGACGTTACCCGCAGGCAGGTAAAGGACATTATACTGCGCGAGCTGGCTGTCGGAGATGTTGTTCAGCGACACTTCCCAGTATGCCGCCGACGCCGGCGACATGCCTGCCGGAGCCAGCGGATTGACGAGGTTCAGGTCCGCAGGCCGGACATCAGGCCGGTTGTTCAGCACATAAAACAGATAAGGAGCCGGGTCATACTGCTGCCCTGCGCCCAGCGCCGCGGTTTGAGTGACCAGCACACCCGCGTTGAGCGTGTGCTGCTGGTAGACATAGCCTGCCGCCGACGCCGGGCGGATGCCGGAACCGCCGAAGCCGGCCGCAAGCGCCGCCGCTGTCAGCGCCGACAGCAGGAGTGTGCGCCGCCGCGCCGGGCGGGTTCGATTTTTGTTTTTGGAGCCGCGAACCATGAAACTATCCTTAAAAGTGCGATATTTGCAGACAAGCCAGGGAGCGGGGGATTGAAATTCTACGCTCTTGCCCACGCCTTTTTTCTCTCAATCGCCTGCGCCCTTATTGCAGCAGCGGCGCTTCCCCGCTTTGGCCGGAATACAGCAGCCCGGTCGAGACCGGCAGCTTCGGCGTGAACGGCAGCGGACGCCCATACGCGTCGCTCCGCAGGTAATACGGCGTTGCGCTGTTCCCAGTCGGCGTCGGATCATACGGATACCCGGCCTGCGGGTCGTAAATGATTTGCAGTCCAATCGCCGGCTGCCTGGTAGCTGGCTGCCCAGCCAGCGGATGCCCAGCCCCTTCCACTCCGGTAGACCCAACGCCGTTTCCTGAGCTTGATACCACTAAGCTGCCGTGGTACTGCGGGATCCAGCCCCAGTGCTGCATCCAGGCCGTCTGCGCGGCGATGTCGGCAGGATGCGCCTCCGACACGCTGCCGTCAATCGTGATCTTCAGGTCAATCGGCTGCCCGTACATCGGGAACCGGCTGAGGCTGGTGTAAGCCGCCGTATAGGCCGCGCTTCCCGGCGTCAGGCCGCTCAGGTCCGGGCGTGTTCCGCTCGCCAGGTACTCCGAAATGTTGTCGCTTGAGTTCGTGTTGAACCAGTCGCCGGGGATGACAAAGAACGAGCCGGTCTGCGCGTACAAGACCGCCTCAATTCGAATGTCCATCGGCAGCACTGCGACCCGGTTGAGAAGCGGGTTTTGCGAGGCGGTCGTGTCGGAGCCGGGCGAATTGCCAAAGGCATTCAAGTTGCCGGGGTCCTTTTGGAGCGTCAACTGAAAGACACCGTCGCCGGTAGCGCCCGTCAGCGAAGCTAGTGTGTTGCCGGAGACGCTGGACAAGTCATAAGTGAAGTGCAGCGGGGCCGTGAGTGTCGGCAGCGGCTGCGGCAGAATAGGCGGCGCAGCCGGTGTTCCTGTCAATACCGTGTTCCCCGCACCGTCCAATATGTTAAAGTCAAGCTGCGATGGGCCGAGGGGTGAGCCGGCGGCGACATACAGTGCAAGATTACCTGTTCCGTATTGAGTGCTCGGTATCTGCGGCGTTGCCGCTCCGGGATTAGTAAACCCAAAGCCGAACTGCTGCGTAAAAACGTAGCCATCGGTCAGCTCAATGCTGGGATTGTCCACAGGTATCTGCGGAAGCTCGCCCTGTACGGCTCCGGCTAAAAACTGCGTGGTGTTGATGCACACATAGTCATGGGCCAGCACGCTAATTGTCGAATCGGGGCTGCCTTTGAGCAGGTTGCCTTCAATGTAGGCCGTGCCGCCCGTGACAATCGTGATATGGCGCGGAATAAAGCTTGAACTGGTTCCCGTGCCTTCATTTGGGCTGAGAATGCCGCGCACCCGGACATTGCCTTCAGCATAGATGACAATGTCGTTGTCGGGGCTTGTCCCGGCATTAAGATTAGCATTTGTTGCTTCCGCGTTCAGGTCCGCATAAGGCACGTTCATTTCAGTGCCGCCGTTCGGCGTTCCATCCGGGTTGGCAAACTGGTCACCATTGCTGCGGGTCAAACGAATGCCGTAGGTTCCGGTGCTGGTTCCGCCGCCGGACGTAGATGGGATAAACTGGCCCAGCACAATCGTGACGCCGGGGGGATTGTAAAACAGGCCGTTCCAGCCGCCTTTGCCGGCGTCTGCGCTGTTGGCCGCCGAGCGGTGCAGCCATTCATCGGTCAAGGTTGAGCCGCCGCCGATGCTGGCGCTGTCCTGCTGAGTGTCGTTCGGGTTGTTGACATAAATCGCCTTGCCGTAGCCGTACAAGCTGGGGTTGATCCCGGCAGAGGGCGTGTACGCACTGCCGTTCAGCATCAGATTGGGGCGCGGCGCGGAGTTCATGGCGATGGCCCGGTAGCGCGGCATCTGCGAGGCGTTGTCCTGGGCATCTACCAGCGGCGGCTCCAGGCGCGTGATGCTGCGCGGCAGGCTCTCGGGGTCGTTCTGCGTCGAGCCGTCCCGAATTAGGCCCATGTGAGTATCGAATGTGCCGTTCTTGCTGGAGTTGCTGGGAACAACGTAGGCATTTGCAGTGGCATTGGAAGGAGCAGTGGACGCGCCGGTAGTCGGGTTGCTGACACTTGTTGGGTTCAAAATCAGCGCGGCCTGCTGGCCTGCCGCCGCCGTGCTGGAAGTGGTGAACAGCGGGTTTGCATCGTTGTAACTGTCCAGCAGAAGATCGCCGCCGATCTCGGCGGTGTCCTGAAACAGCGGCGAGCCGGCACTTGGGTTCAAGTAAATAACATTGGTGCCGAAGAACCGCACGGACATATTGGAATGAATCGAGCCGCCGCCCGGTATGAGTGTATCACCGTTGGGCGCGGCTGTGCCGCTGCCTGCCGCCGCGTTCGGAAGGAGGTACGAGTAGCTTCCAACTGGCTTCATCAAATACGCATCCGCCGCGCCGTAAGTCGTGATGACAGGATACTCCTGAATGGTCGGGGGCGTCGTGCCGTTTGCATTGGTGCTGCCCTGGCTGTTAAAGTCGGAGACGCCGGGCGTGGCGATGCCGCCGTCGGTATTGGCCGCGTAGAACTGGCTGACGACGCCGAGATTGGCGATGTCGGAGCGCTTGTCCGGGTTGGTCTCAAAGCGGGCGTAATCGGTGATGCCAATCGGCTTGTACGCCACAAGATAAGACTGCGTCCGGTCAGTGCTGCGGTTGTTGGTGTAGGTCGTCGGGTCCAGCGAATCAATGTTGCCCTCACGCCCGATGGACTCGATTTTCAGGTACTTGCCCGGCGGCACGGCAACGGGTGCGATGGCGTTGCCATTTGCGTCTGTGCCGATGACAGGATCGTAAAGCTGATTGTTCTTGTCTGTTTCAATAACTGGCGTATATGTCACACGCACCAGATAGCGGCCTGCGCCGGTGTTGTATCGGGTGTAGCCCGCAACCAAATACTCCAAGTCGGGGTCGCTGCTGTACGGGGCTGCTGTCGGGTCTGTCAGATTTGGCTTAACCACATTGTAACGCGCCAGCTCCCGCGCCTCGGTCGGCGGGACGGCAAGCTGGAACTGAAGCGGGGGACGCCAGTCAGCGCCGTCAATGCTGTTGGACAACTGCGAGTCAACATAAGTAATCCCGGCGGCGGCATATTGGTCCGCCGTCTGGACCCGGTTGGAGTGGCCGGCGTTGATCAGGTTCCGCGCGACAATGGTCACAAACAGCGCCCCGGCGAGGCCGAGCAGCAGCAGCACCAGCAGGGCGACGACAATGGACTGCCCGCGCTGAAATTGCCGGCGCTGAGACTGCCGGCGCATGGTGCGCCGGGTGCCGCTGTTAAGTTGTGTTCGCAGTGTGTTAAACATCAGTGTTTGTAGTGTGCCTGAACGTCAGGCCCCCCAGCCCCCAATAATGGGGGGCCAGACTCGGAGCAGGATTTAAGACAGAGTATAGTTCTTCTCGTGCTCCCCCATTATTGGGGGCTGGGGGGCTTCCTTACCGGTTGCTGTTGCCGACCTTGATCTTCGTTTCCGCCGGGATGACCTGTGCCCGGTTGTTGGTGACATCGTAAATGCGGACGCCGATAGAAACGTCAATCAGGTCGCGAGTCTGGTAATCCACCGTCACCTGCATCGGCAGAAAAGGCAGGTAGGGCGGATTTGTATAGTTCTGCAAAACCGCCAGCGGGAACCCGCCCGGCAACGGTGTTGGCAACGGCGGCATCAAAGACGAAAGCGACGTTGGCAACGGCGTTGTCAAAGACAGATTGGCCTGGTAATCGTAGATGACGCCAATCGGGCCGGTCGCGCCGGTTTTCAGATGCAGGACGCCGGTGCCGTAATCCACATAAAACTGGTTGTCGCCGACTTCACCCGCCAAAGACGATTTAATCTCCGTGTAGGTAATCGGCTGATTATTGTTCGGCCCCGCCGTTTGGTCCGGCCCGGTGACGCGGACACTGCCGGGAACGATATGTGCGTTCAAGTCTCCGGTCAGCGCCGGGCCGCCCGTCGCGCTCAGCGTGTGGATCCCTTGCAGCGGCGAGTCGGTCGGCGCAGGCGTCGCGCTGGCCGGCAGGGTCAGGTCAACCGTGCCGTCCGGTGTAATGCCCTGCGTCGTGTCGGCGTTGGCTCCATTGGCCAGCACGTCATAAGTCCATGACCGGGTCTGCCGGTCATACGGGCCGTTCGGCAGGGACGGCGCATCGAATGTGACCGTGCCGGTATCCGGGTTGATCGTCATCGGCACAAAGTTCGTTCCACCGAGCGTGTAAGTGCTTCCCATTCCGCCGCTCGTACTTGTTGTGACTGGATACCCCTGCGTCACGTTGTACGCGAGTGTGCCTTGCGGGTTTGTATCGGAAGGAACATGCCGATATTCCAAAATGTCGCCGGGGTTGATGTACAGCGGGCCAGGCGTGCCGGTATAACCCGTCGGCGGGTAACTTGACGGTGTGGTTACAGTGGCCGGGTTCCCAGCGAACTGCTCGGTGTCATAGTACATGCTCAGTGCGGCATTGGTCGAATCGTAGTTGCCGGGATACACGCTGACATGATACGGCAGCGACCAGGACTGGCTGGTCGCCGTGTAAACCGTCGGGATATAAGTGAACCCCGTCTGGTCCGCCGCCACGACGCCCTGGCTGCTGTAATCCGCCGTCGTTCCCGGCGTCGCGTTCCCGCTGATCGTCGCCGGGCGGAACGTGCAGCTCGTGTTGACAATCGGGTAGTAGCCACTTCCCATTGGTGCCACCGGGTCATGCGCGATCCCAGAATGTGCAATAGCCGGGCAGCTTGTCGCCGTGCAGGGGCCAGGCGCGGTGGCCGTTGGAGTAATTGCGGTCCCTGTATCATAGTTCAGCGTGTTGTCGGCGTTGTGCGGCAGCAAAATCAAGTCTACGTTTGGCCCAGGGATGACAGGCTTGGAAATCTGGAACCACTTGTCTACACGCGCATTATGAGCAGTCACTTCCGCCGCCGTGTAGTTGACGTGGCTGTCGTTGAGCCAGTCTACGTCACTTGCGGTCACATAGCGGAAGAAGTCCGGGTCATCCAGTTCCGGGATAGATACGCCGCTGCTGTTAGTGCGCGTTGCAAACAAGTTTGTATTCGGCACATTGGGGCTGGTAATCTGGTACGGCTGAAACTCAGCACGATACAAAATATAGGTGTTGTCGTCGCTCGCAATGGACTTGCCTTCGCGCGTGTTGTTGTACGGCTTTGTCGGGTCTTTCAGGCCGATAAAATAGCGGATCATGTTCGTGCCGGCTGCCGGCGGGAAGACAAGCGATGGGTTGCTGACAATCGCCGAGCCGTTCTGCGACTGGCTGTATGTAATCGGCTGGCCTGTTGTCGGGTCAAGCGTTGCACCGCTGGCGTTCAGCTTCGGCAGCACGAAGTCAATTTTGGCGCTGTAAGCATGGGCCACTACGGGCGCTCCCGTGCTGCTTAAAATCTGCAAGTCCAAAAAGTTCGTGTAGGCGTCATCGCCAGGCGCGATTGTGGTTCCACTCGTGAGCTGGAACGGGTGGCTGGTGCCGTCGAACACAAAAAACGCGCTGCCCAGCTCCCGCGAAATCCGCTCCTCGGTGCTGCGGGCGGCATCCTGCGCCGCCGTGACAATCTGCGCCTGCTGGGTATAGCGCAGGGCGCTGACCAGCGGCACGAGCAGCAGGGCGAAGAGCACAGCAGTCAGGGCGATCACGATGAGGATTTCAATCAGCGTGAACGCCTGCGCGGCGCTCCGGCGCGGCAGGGTATTGGATTGTGTGCGGTCTCGGTTGTTCATTACGGTTTTGTCAATTACGCCGAAAATTTGCAGCAAGCCGCGAGTAGTTGAAAACTACGCGCTAAGTGAGGCACTCTTCGAGTGAAGAAATGCCGATCGGGACTATCTTCCGTCCGCAGGACACTTCCCTTAGCGAGTAGTTTTCAACTACTCGCTCCTCTGCGCTCGCTCCTCTGCATCTGCTCTGATTGCATCTGACTTTACGGCGTCCGGTTCAGGATCGTATCTACGCTATGCACCTTGTAGACATTGCGCTCTTTCCAGGCAACGACCGACCGGGCGGACAGGCCGCGCACGGCGCTGAATACGACCGACGCGCCGGCAGGGACCGGATGCTCGAACTTGGTGCCGTCGGTCAGGTCAACGCTGACATTGCTGTCGCCGACGCTGTTCAAGACCGGGCTGACGGCGATGGTGTCCGAGAACCCCTGCGTTGTGCCGCCCATGGTGTAAGTCCCATCGATTTCCACGGTCTTGTTCGCATTGCAGCGGGCGAAGTACACGGCTGCGGCGGTGCTGTCATAGGCGAACTGGCTGGCTCCCAGCGGCGTCGTCCCCGTGACGGCTCCAGACGGTGTCACCTGGCTGAAATAAGCCGGTGCTTTCTGGACCGCAACCGCCCAGCTTAAGTCCGCCGTATAAAAGATGCGTATCCGGTGCGCCGGCGCAGTTCCTGTGCCGTCCGATTTCGAGTTGTCGCCAAAGGCGTTCGAGCCAAACGTGATACGTCCTAAGCTGTAACTGACATCAATCGTGTTGTAGGGCGCGGGTAGGTTTGTTCCATTTAAGTCTTCGTCGTTCAGCAGAGTTGGGTCTGTTCCCGGCGCGACAATCTGCCCGGTGGTTAAATCCATGATTACTAAGCTATCGCTGCTGCCGGCGATGCCGGGGTTGATTGAGTTGTCCGGGTTTGCCGACCCCGCCCGCAGCAGGTTTGGAACTGTTGTACGGACCGCGAAGGTGCTGCTGCCGGTCAGCGCCGGAATGTCGTGGTCTTCCCGCAGAATATCCCACCGATAAACAATATACGAAATTTGCGCCTTCCGCGCCTGCGCTCCCACCCCAGTGGCCGCCTTTGGGTTAAAGCTCACAACGCCGGGATTAGCCTGGTTTACCCCACCAATGTTCCCAGACAGCAACGCAAACTCATACGGGTCGTTGCTGAAGGCAGGCCCGGCAGGAGCGACAGGGGTAAGGACACCCGCGTAAGGACGGTACAAGGCAACGCTGGCCCAAGTTTCGCCGGATTGAGGACTTGTTCCAGAATTTGTGTCCCCATACTGCATGGTTGGGTCAAACCATCCACCTTGATAATTAGAAGCCGTGTCTGGGAGGTAGGCAAGGGTCATATCGCCCGCAGAGGCATTCGGCACATATTGCGGTGCGTAAGGCTGAGTGCTTTCTCGGCGTGTTGCGGCTGGAACATTCAAGTATTTGGTATAAACCTGATTGTCCGTGCAGGTAATTACCAATACCATTTTTTGCGGATAAGAGCTTGCGTTAGGAACAACAGTGCCATTGCCAAGTGTAAATGTTCCGGCGTTCGTACCAGTATCGGCAGTGTACGCCGCATATGGGACGGCGATCTGCTTTCTCGTGAGGTCTACCAGAAACCGTTCCTGTCCCGGAGTGGTCAGCGTGTCCTGCGGGATGTCAACTGGAGGAGCAACGGTGTTTGATGCCGTGGCAACCGCTGCCGGAGCCGAGTTGCCGGCCAGCGCCTTCCAGTAAGGGCTGTTGATTGTGAAGTAGTTCGGGTATCCCGCGACGCTTTGTGTCGGATCAGCAGGCATGACAACCGGGCCGTACTTCACGGCGTAAATGGACTGATTCCTTACCAGCGTTGGGATAGTAACCGTCTCGTTCGAGACAATACGGGCATTTTCCAGGTTGTTGGGATCATCCGGGTCGTAGTTGGAATACATCGCCGCGACAGCAGTTGTCGTCGGCAGAAGGTCAATACCCGGCAGGATCGCTTCGGGCAGGCTTTGGGAATTCTGCTGGCCCAAGTTGATCGCCGCGCCGCCGAGGGTGTTGGCAAGCGCCGCATTGCCGGTGCTCTGGATGGAGAAAAAGCCGCTGGGGAACAGGCGAATAATAGTCAGGATGCCCGTGACCAAGATGACCAGGACGACCAGGACTTCAATCAGCGAAACACCGCGCCGTGTTCGCTGCCGCCTTCCACTTTGAAATTGGCTGACTGTCGTTGACTGCACGAGATACCTTTACGAGAAATAGCCGTGAAATGGATGTGCGTGGGATTGAAATCCCGCGCTTTTTCTGCCCGAACTTTGCTATGGCTTGAGGTTTGCCGGGTAGTTGGGGTCAGCTACCTGCCAGTATGCTGGGGCTGCGTTAGAACTGTCTAGGGCCGCGAAATCGTGGCCGGTAACTTTCTTGATTGCGCCGCTCTCGAACATCAGCAGCACCTTATCAGCGTTCTGGACATGATAAGTGGTCGCAGTAATCACTGTCCCAGCAGGCGGGCTTTGCCACCGAAGCTGGTAGCTATAACTGGCGTCGGTGGTTGCAGTTTGCTCCCGCGCGAGCTGATAGCGCACAATGGAGGTCGTGCTGACCGTGTTTGTTCCCGTCACAACAGGGCTGCTGTCGTAAGCATCCGCGACATAAAAACTGCGCGTCGTCTGCACAACGTTGCCGGCCTTCGGCGTCGTAACGCCTCCTGAAGTTGACGATGTGCAGGGCGAGGAGCTTGCGCCGCTTAGTGCCTCGTCATTTGTCGCATTGCAAGGAGCAACAAGATTAACCGCGATTTGCTGGGTGAACTGCGCCGCATCACCCGTGTTGACGGTGTTGTTCGGGTCGGTAAACTCTTCCACATCTTTGATGTAGGCAGGATACAAACCGGGAAAATAAAGGGCGGCATAAGGAATGCCGGTGGACGTATTGCCCATCGCCTGCGCCCGCCCCAAAGCGCCCTTCATATTACCTGCACCATCCGAGTAGCCGAACAGGACATCCGGGTAGCGATGGTTGTCCAACTTGAACTGCTCCATCTTCTGCTGAATGTCCTTCATATTAGAAATGGATGTGCTTTGACGCGCCCCTTCACGGACCGATGCAAAGACGGGAAGCAGAATGGCGGTGAGGATCGCGATAATGGCGATCACGACGAGCAGTTCAATCAGCGTAAAGGCTTGACGGGCAGTGCGGCGCGAGGGTGCCATGTGAAACTCCTATATCGGATACGGCGGGCTAAACCCACTCTTGAGAGCTTGAAAGAAAAACGGACTGACAGGTGTAACTTTTGCTTGACGGTAAGTTTTCCAGGAATGTTCCCAGATTTTCCAGATATTTACAAAGTATTTTTTTGCGAGGCGAGCGGAGCCGAGATGACTGTGGGAGAGGCAGCGGCGGCAGGCGAAGCCGGCGCAGGCCAGAACGTGCCGACATACCAGGACGCCAGCGCGTGGCCGTAAAACAAGGCCAGCAGCGCCCCCGCAGCCATCGCCGGCCCGAACGGGATTGGCACACGCTCCCCCAAGCGCCGCCGCTGCCGGGCAATCACAATCAGCCCGGCAAACGCCCCTAAAAAGATTGCGAAGCCGGGCGACCCGAGCGCAAGCGACAGACCCAAATTCGCGCCGATGGCCGCCGCCAGCTTGCCGTCGCCGCCGCCCATGCCCCCGGCGTCCTCGTCGGCTTCAATCTCCTCGGACGTAAATCCCTCCAAAGGCGGCTCTGCACCCCACCGCGCCGCAGTGTACCGGCGCAGCGGCGGGACGAGAGCGCCTGAGTAGTAGAGCGTGACATACGCCCAGTCGTCGGCATTTTCTTTCAAGTACGACCAGGCCGCAGCTCCCGCAGGCAGGCGCTTGTCCAGCACAGACACAAGATAGACATAAGAAAGCAGGCCGATCAAGTAGATAACGGCGGCGTACCCAAAGAGACCGGCAACGGAGTTTAAAAAGCTGCCCGCGATTGCCGCGTGGACTAATCCCAAGACGACCATCAGGACGCTGAGGCTGTCGGGAATGATAAAATGCTCCAGGTCAATAAAGAAGACGCAGAGGAGAAGAGCGGTGAAAAGGCAGAAGAAGACCGCGTCGTACCACTGCCCTCCTGCCTGGAACTCATACCAGGCGACCAGCGCGAACAATACGCCGGTCAGCAGCTCCACGCCGGGGTAACGCGCCGAGATCGGCTGCTTGCAGTAGCGGCACTTCGCACCCAGCAGCAGGTACGAAAAGACGGGAAACAAGTCCCAAGTCCCGAGCCGATGCTCGCAGCTTGGGCAGTACGACCAGGTAGGGGCGTTGACGCTCTGGCCGCGCGGCAGCCGCCAGATGACCACATTCAAAAAAGAGCCGATGGCGAGGCCGTACAGCCCCGCCACCACAAGCCAAATGCCTACTCCCATACGGCGCTTATTCGCCTGCGCCTTTTTCCGTACCGTCGCCGCCCGACAGCGACTGGATCAGGACAATCATCGGCATGAACATGCCTAAGATAATCAGAAGCACCGCAACGCCCAGGAAGCAGATCAAAATCGGCTCAATCGCAACAGCCAGTGCGGCCAGCGCCGCGTCCACTTCGTCTTCGTAGAAGTCGGCGATCTTGGCAAGCATGGCGTCCAGCGAGCCGGACTCCTCGCCAATCGAGATCATCTGCACAACCATCGGCGGGAACAGCTTGGACTTGACCAGCGGGTCACCAATCCGATCACCTTCACGGATACGGGCGCGGGCTTCTAAGATGGCGTCGGCGATGACAACATTGGAAACTGTTCCCGAAACCGTCTCCAAAGCCTGCAGGATCGGAACACCCGAAGTCAGCAGCGTGCCAAGCGTCCGCGAGAACCGGGCCAGCGCGACTTTATGGTTCAGCTTGCCGAAGACCGGCACCTTCAGCTTGAACTTATCCCAAACATGAGCGCCGAAGTTCGTCTTGATAAACGCGCCGAATGCGAACCGGGTGGCAAAGAAAATCGCCAGCGCCAGATACCCTTTGTGCAGGAAGAAGTCGGACACGGCGACCAGCCCAAGCGTCAGGGCCGGGAAGTCCGCTTTTCCGTGCGGCAGCATTGTCTCAAATAAGTTGAGGAACGTCGGCACGATAAACGTACAAAGTCCGACGACAATGATTGTCGCGGCAAGGACAACAATCGTCGGGTAGGTCATGGCCGACTTGATCTTACGCTTCATCTCCACGTCTTTTTCCAGGAACGTCGAGAGCCGCTGCAAGGTTTCTTCCAGAACGCCGCCGACCTCGCCGGCGCGGACCAGACCAATAAACAGGTTGCTGAACGTCCCCGGATACTTCGCGAGACTCTTGGACAGCGTGTTTCCCGCCTCGACTTCGCGCTGGATGTCAATAATAATCCGCTTGAACTTCGGGTTTGTCTGCTGCTGGGACAAAACATCCAAACAGCGCACGAGCGAGACGCCCGCGTCAATCATGGTGGAAAAC
This sequence comes from uncultured Armatimonadales bacterium, assembly GCA_964241935.1. Lineage (GTDB taxonomy): Bacteria > Armatimonadota > Armatimonadia > Armatimonadales > Capsulimonadaceae > JANXMY01. The sequence continues at coordinate 4,301 of CAXSZN010000034.1, read as the reverse complement.
TGGCGGCAGAAAATGGAAAGCTCGGTCAGCTTGATCTTCTGGATGTTCTCGAACCAGTTCCCGCCCAGCCCTTTTTTAGCTTTGGCGGACTTGATTTCCGAGATCATAAAGCCCTGCTCGCGCAGGCGGCGGGCTAGAACGTCCGGGTTTTCCGCTTCCGACGTGCCGCTCCGCATCGTGCCGGAAGCATCGCGAACGGTATATGCAAATGTTGCCATGTGTGTACTGCTCCTTCAATGAGCGTATAACGCAGGCCCGAACTAAAACGGTTCAGGGCTGCGAAAGAAATTTTGACCTACCGACCCGGCATTCCAGGGCGTCCACCGGGAGGAACGCCCTGCGAGCCGCCGGGGCCGGTGGTGCCGTCGCCGGCCAGCATCCGCTTCAGCTCTTCCTGGTTTTGGGCGCGGCTCATCGCGTTTTCGTAAGTGATCTTGCCTTCCATGTACAGGTTTCGGAGCGACGCATCGGTCGTAATCATGCCGATATTCGCCGACGTCTGAATGATGGACGTGATCTGATGGGCTTTGGCCTCACGAATCAGGTTCCGAATGGCGGCATTTGCGATCATAATCTCATACGCGCCGATACGGCCCCGGTTTGAGCTGGCCTGGTAGCTTGGCGTCGTCGGGACAAGCTGCTGGGAGATAATCGCTTGAATGTTGTTCGAAAGCTGCAAGCGCACCTGCCCCTGCTGGCCGGGCGGGAAACCGTCCACAATGCGGTCCACAGACGACGCCGCCGAGTTTGTGTGCAGCGTTCCAAACACCAAGTGTCCGGTTTCGGCGGCGGAAACCGCCAGTGACATGGTTTCGAGGTCGCGCATCTCACCGACAAGAATAATATCCGGATCTTCGCGCAGGGACGCCCGGAGCGCGTTGCCGAAGCTCTTGGTGTCCATGCCCAGCTCACGCTGGTTGATGACCGACAGCTTGTGGTTGTGCACAAACTCAATCGGGTCTTCAATCGTGATAATATGCTCGGAGCGGGTCAAGTTGATCTCGTGGATCATCGCCGCAAGCGTCGTAGACTTGCCGGAACCCGTCGGCCCGGTGACAAGCACTAGGCCGCGCTTGAGATGTGTCAGCTTCTCGAAGATCTTCGGCATCTCCATGTCTTCAAGCGTCGGGATCTTGGTCGGGATCAGGCGTAGGGAGGCGGCGACGCTGCCTTTGTCCTTGAAGATATTGACACGGAAGCGGGCCTTCTTTTGCAGGGCATACGAGAAGTCCAGCTCCCAGGTGCTTTCGAATTTTTGAATCTGCTCATCGGTCAGAATGGCATACATCATCTGCTGGATGTCCAGCGGCGACATATTTTCATACGGCGTCGGCTTCAGCTCGCCGTCGGCCCGGATGACCGGCGGGATGCCGGACGCGATGTGCAGGTCCGAGCCTTTCATCGCGATAATCAGGTCCAGCAGCTCGTCAATGTGAAGCTCTTGGACAGACTTCTTCTGGACAGGCTTTGCCGTCGGGCGCGGCTGGAACTGCGGCGTCGTCTGCCCATTGGCTTGGGGATTAGCCTGCGGCACGGTTGCCGCGCCGTTCCCCATTGCTGCGATTGGTTCGGCCATAATACACTGCCTCTTTCACAAGCGAACAACAAAAAGCGAACAACAAAACTTGTGCTGCGCTCTTCTGCCAAGAGCGAGAACGAGTAGTTGAAAACTACTCGCTAGGTTAAGCGTCCTGCGGACGTAGAGGAAAGCCATCGGCTGTTCCTCCACTCGAAGAGTGCTTCCCCTAGCGAGTAGTTTTCAACTACTCGTTCTCGCTTGCCGGCGCAGCATCAGAGAGAACTAGAACCCGGCGGTGAAGACAACGCGCATGACTTCGTCGGGAGTTGTCATGCCTTCTAAAATTTTCAGCAGGCCGTCTTCGCGCAGCTCGCGCATTCCATTGGCTTTTGCGGCATCACGAATGTCGGCGACCGGGGCGCGGCGCACGACAAGCTCGGCAATCTCCTCGTTCATGGTCATCAGCTCATACAGGCCGACCCGGCCCTTGTAGCCTTTGTAGCGGCACTCTTCGCAGCCTTTGCCCTCGTAGAGCGTCACCTGCGCGTTCGGGTCTTCGGGCTTGTAGCCGAACTTCGACAGGAAGTTCGCCGGAACCCGGTACGGCTCTTTGCAGTTCGAGCAGACTTTGCGGCAGAGTCTTTGTGCCATGATGCCCTGTACGGTTGCGGCAATCAAGTACGTTTCAATCCCCATGTCGGCCAGGCGCATCACTGCCGACGGCGCATCGTTCGTGTGCAGCGTCGAAAGAACCAAGTGGCCTGTCAGCGACGCTTCGACGGCGATCTGGGCGGTTTCGAGGTCGCGCATCTCTCCGACCATGATGATGTCCGGGTCTTGGCGCAGGAACGACCGCAGGGCCGTCGAGAACGTGAGGCCCGCCTTTTTATTGATCTGCACCTGCGAGACGCCCGACAACTGGTACTCGACCGGGTCCTCGACCGTGATGATGTTCTTCTCGACCGAGTTGATCTTGTGCAGAACCGAGTACAGCGTCGTGGTCTTGCCGGAGCCTGTTGGCCCTGTTGTCAGGAACATGCCGTTCGGCTGGGCGACAATTTCTTCGAGCTTTGCCTGGACTTCCGGCGTGAAGCCTAATTTGTTCAAGCCAAGCAGCACACTGGTCTTGTCCAGAATACGCATGACGATCTTTTCGCCGAACATCGTCGGCAGACACGACACGCGCATATCATAATCTTTGCCTTCATGCCGAACCGGGATGCGTCCGTCCTGCGGGACGCGCCGCTCGGCGATGTTCAGCTCGGCCATGATCTTAAAGCGCGAGATGAGCGCGGCCTGAATATGCTTCGGCACGGTCATGGTCTCGTTCAAAACGCCGTCAATCCGGTAACGGATGCGGACGCCTTTGATGCCCGGCTCAATATGGATATCCGACGCTTTCTCACGGATCGCCTGCATCATAATCGCGTGGGCGATACGGATGATCGGCGCTTCCTCCGAGATCTTTTCAAGGCCGTTTTCGTCGTCTTCGTCCACGCCGCCCGTGGTCAGCTCGCTCAGCTCGCCTTTGATCGCGTCCTGAAGGCCGCTGCCGGCGGCGGTCATGTCATGGCCGTTGCGGCCGTTTCCCGTGCCGTTGCTGCTCGGTGTTAGGTCCGTCGTGCCGTCTTCTTTCGTAATGATCGCGGGATACTGGCCGTTTTCATTTTTGTAGACTGCGGGGTAAGCGGAGCCGCCGTCGCGCCCGTTGCTGCTGCCGTTCCCGTTCAAAGGGCCGGTGATCGGCTTGCTGCCGCTGTATGCCCTGATAATGGCTTCTTCAATCTCGGACTTTGTCGCCAGCACCGACGTGATCTTGCACCGGGACACCAGCTTCACATCGTCCAGGCCCACCGCGCCGGTCTTGACATCGCCGATGGCGACCATCAGCCGGTTCGGGGTGGACGTGCTGTCGCGCTTGATCGGCAGGATGTTGTACCGCTTCGCGATATGCTCCGGCACCGACTTGATCGCCGCCGGCTCGGGCGACACTTTGCTGAGGTCCACAAACTTCAGTCCCAGCGTTTCCGCACGGGCCGACGTCACATCTTTCTCCGACGCAAGCTGAAGGTCCTGAATAATCAGCCCCAGATCGCCGGGTGCACTTTTCTGTACTTCCCGTGCGTCCTGCAGCTGCTGCTCAGTCAATGCGCCCCGCTCAACCAGCACTTCGCCAATGCTTTTCTTTGTCTGCATTACCATAGTGGAAATCTGCCTCCTTACGCAGCCTCTCCCGTCATATCGGTTCGTTTCGTCAAATACAATAAAAAATTAAAAGAGCAACTCAGAAAGAGTAAATCAGAAAAATCCGGGCAGCGCCGAAGCAAAAGCAGAGAGTACGAGAATCGACTACAGGTGTGCAGCACAGGCAGTATCCATCATTATAACATAAACGCGAAACCTGGTCAAGTGGTTCCCTTTGCATCACTTGCAAGCTCACTTACAGATGACTTATAACAGGATTTACAAAGGTGCCGAACTCGCCCGAACCGCCTGCTCCATCACGGCTGCCGGCATCTCCGAAAGCGGCCTGCCGGTCCAGATCGAGAGCGAAATTGCGCCTTGATACACCAGCATCCCGAAGCCGTTCATTGTTTGACACCCTGCCGCTTCCGCTTGTTCCATCAGCAAAGTTTTGGCCGGCGCATAGATTAAATCGCAGACAAACGGCTTGTTCAAGAACGCCTCCGGCGGCAGTGTAGGCATCTCGTTTATGTAGGGCTGCATTCCCAGCGTTGTCGTGTTCACCAGCAAATCAAACGGCTCCGTTTCCACCCCCCAC
>CAXSZN010000033.1:32168-49559 GCA_964241935.1 uncultured Armatimonadales bacterium | reverse complement strand
CATGACACGCAAAACACCCGCTGATTTCGCCTCCTGGGCCGCGCTGCCGATGGCGCACACGTCAAAGATTGAAGGGAGATTAACGATGATCTTAGACAAGACTCGTCAGCGGACACTGCCCCGCCGTGCTTTCATGCTGGGCGCTGCCGTGACAGCCGCCGCACTGGTGCCGCTGGCAATGCTCCGGCCTGTCGCCTCGGCGCAGACGAGTCCGGCGGTGGCCGGGGCGGTTCAGCTTGTTGGACTTGCGAACGCTTCCGCCCTGTCCGGGCAGGCATGGGACCAGGCGGGGAATGTCCTGCCGACAGCGGCATTTCTAACACCATTTAGGGACACAAAAGTGAAAATTTCCGCGCCCCCAGGTCAGAAAGCCTTAGCGTTTGCTTTTCACATCCCCACGTCGGGCCATGAAAATTCGCGCATTGTTGTGAACGGCTCTGATGCGCCGCTGGGCCAGGTCATACTAACCACTTTCAAGAATGGGAATGTGAACACGGTCGTAAACGCAAGCGGTATCCAGTTCCAGACGCAGTTGTCCGGTGGCTCCGTGCTTTACATGACCGGCTTTCCTGCCGCACTGACAAGTGCGAACTTCTTGGTCGGCGTCGCTTCCGGGCAGGGGGCAGAGACGGTAAGTTGCACGAAGGCGGTGGGTAAGGTATACCGGCACGAGAAGGCGGGGGAGGTAATCTTCACGCTTCTGCCGCACCCGCAGGGCGGAGCGGCGTTTATGGTCTCGGATCACTTCCATAGCCCCAGCCCGCTCAAAGCGGACAATCCTCTGCAAGTCCTCCTGCATGACGGCGAGAATTATGAGCGGTCTGTCTATGCGCTCGACAAGTCCGGGAAAGTCCTCGCCAAGCTGCTGGTCACGCCTTATATCGGGCCGGACGCGCCCGATGCAATGACGCCGGATTATCGCTCGATCAAGACGCAGCAGACCGGGCATCTTTCGAGCGCTCTGCTGCGGCGCACAGCTTCGTTCCGATTGGTCGCGCGGCCTTACCAATGGACGGAGTTCAAGAACGTGGCCTTGCAGCCGGTGAAGTAAACGAAACGGAAACAGCGCAAGCCGGATGGCCTGCGCTGTTTTATGTTTGCATCTAGCCGGCGGGAACGAACAGCACTTGAAGATGCTCTTTCGCCGCAATCTCATCTTCAATGTCCGTCAGCGTGTCGTAGTATTCGTAAGTGCGCGGCTCTTGGGAATTGAAGCGTACCGGGACATACCACCAGCCTTCTTCTAAGTGCAAAGCGTCCTCGATAATCTGCGGCACGACATTTTAGAGGGGATGTCGCTCCAGATAGGGGCGGACACGCCACACAATCTCTTGAACGAGACTTTCCGGCTCGATTTTGACGGTCATTGTTGCCATGTCAGCGTTCTCCTTCATATTCCAATCCTAAAATCTGAAAAACGCGGGCAAGGTCGCGTTTGGATCGTTTCGCAGCCGCGTTGTCCACCATGATGACCAATGCGTAATCTGCTTCTACCCGCGCACGATAAAGGCGCGCAGAGCTTTGGTGAGATCAAAACGTGCGGTCAGCGGCAGGGCAGCAAGATTGTTGACGACAAGAACGGGCAGCCCGGCATGGCAGGGATTGTTACCGCCGTATTCTGACACCCGCCGTAAACGGCAGGACTTTTTGCGTTGAAGCTTTCTGCGGCAGGGCTTATTCGGCGCTTAATACGGGCAGAGATGCGGCGAAGTGGCAGGCGGAAAAGTGGCGGGAAGGGCCGCCGTCGAACTCGGCGAGGGGCGGTTCTTGTTCGGCGCAAATCTCCTGGGCAAACGGGCAGCGGGTGCGGAAGCGGCAGCCGGAGGGGATGTCAATCGGGGACGGCACATCGCCTTCCACTTTCTCGGCGGCGATCTTGACGCCGTCGAGGCTCGGCACGGCGGCCAGCAGGGCGCGGGTGTAGGGGTGACGCGGGTTGTCGTACAGCTCGTCGGCCCCCGCAAGCTCGACAATCTTTCCGAGGTACATCACGGCGACGCGGTGGGAAATGGAGCGGACCGCACCGAGGTCGTGGGCGACAAACAAGAGCGCGACGCCGGTTTCGGACTGCAAGCGCCGGAACAAGTTCAAGATCTGGGCGCGGATGGAAACGTCGAGCGCCGACACGGGTTCGTCGGCGACAATCAGCTTGGGGCGCAGGGACAGGGCGCGGGCGATGCCGACCCGCTGCCGCTGGCCGCCGGAGAACTCGTGCGGGTAACGACCGGCGGCGGTTTGGGGCAGACCGACCTGGTCTAAAAGCCGGGCGACTTCGGCCCGGACTTCCCCCGCCGGCACTATCTCATGCACTCGCAGCGGCTCTTCTAAAATCGCACCGACGCTCATGCGCGGGTTCAGCGACGCAAACGGGTCCTGGAACACGATCTGCATTTCGCGCCGCTGCCGCCGCAGCGCTTCCGGCGGCAGGGCCAGCAGGTCCTGGTCGTCAAACAGGACCGTGCCGCCGGTCGGTTCGATGAGGCGCAGGATGCAGCGGCCGAGTGTAGATTTGCCGCAGCCGGACTCGCCGACCAGCCCAAGCGTTTCGCCGGCGTCCAGTGTCAGGTCTACGCCGTCCACCGCGCGGACCTGGTCGGTCACTCGGGAAAACGGCCCGGTCTGGCGGGTGATGGGAAAGCGCTTGGAAAGGTTTTCGACTTGGAGAAGAGGCATAATGCCGCTATTGTACCTGATAAGAAGCGCTGGAACCGTCGGAACCTGCCCGCGACAAGTGACGAGCAGGTTCTTGCCGTTTGACAACCCGGCGGCATTTGAGATACAATATGGCTTGCTTATGGCTCTTGAATACTCACTGGACCTGCTTTGGGAACTGCTGAAACATGACAGCCCGGCGAGCGATGAAGGGGCGCTGGCGGACTGGCTGGAAGAATGGCTGGCACGCGCCCAGCCGGACGCCGCCGTGGAGCGCCTCGGCGACTCGCTGGTGGTGACGCGCGGCGCGAAGCCTTCGGTGGCTATTTTCGCGCATCTGGACACGACCGGCTGGACACTGGGCTACGAGAAGCAGCTCATACGCATCGGCGGTCCCGACGGCAGGCCGGGCGACCCAATTCGCCCGGCCGGGCAGCCGGACACCGGAAACACGCTGGGCCGGCGCAAAGACGGGTCCTGGAAAGTGCGCGGTAAGACGGCGGCCCAGCCCGGCTCGCGCTGGGTTTATGCCGCTCTTCCGCAAGTTTCCGGCAGCAAAATCACTTCGCCGTACCTGGACAACCGGGCCGGGCCGTGGGCGGCGCTGCACGCCCTAAGGTCCTGCTCCGAGATCGCCGTGGCGTTCACGGTGCAGGAAGAAACCGGCGGCAGGGGCGCACAGATCTGTGCCCGGCATTTGTTTGAGTCGCGCGGCATCTCCAAAGCCCTGATTGCCGACTTGACCTGGCACACCAAACATATCAAGTGCGGACGCGGCGTTGCCGTGTCGCTCCGAGACAGCAGCCTTCCGCGTCAGCGTTACTTGGACCAAGTTCTGGCGCTTGCCGAAGCCAGCGGCCTGCCGTTCCAGCGCGAAGTCGAATCCAGCGGCGGCTCCGACGGCTCCGGGATTGACCGCAGCGGCGTCCCAATGGACTGGGTATTTATCGGCGCTCCCGAAAAGGACCCGCACACGTCTTGTGAGAGCGTAGAAATCAGCGATTTGCAGGGGATGGCGGCAATGCTGGCGTATTTAGTGAATGGGCTGAGTGAACCCCTCCCGTCCAACAAGTTGTCCACCCTCCCCTGTTAGGGGAGGGCCACAGAAAGTAAAGAGCGGAAAGACACCACGCTGTCCGCGCTTCTCCTAAGCCCTCCCCTAACAGGGGAGGGTGGACAACTTGTTGGACGGGAGGGGTTCCGAAAGAAAAAATTATGCTGGATATCAGACAGATACGAGCCGAGCCGGACGCGGTAAAAGCGCGGCTTCAAGACCGGCTGGCGGAGGCGTCGCAGATTGACGCCGTGCTGGAAGTAGATGCCAAGTGGCGGGCGGCAACTGCCGAAGCGGAGGAGCTTCAGGCGGAGCTGGGGCGGGGCAGCAAGTCTATCCCGCAGTTGATGAAGGACGGCAAGCGAGAGGAAGCCGAAGCGCTGAAGGCATCTTTGCGCGATTTAGGAGACCGTAAAGCGGCATTGGGAGAGGAAGCCAAGCGGCTGGAAGGAGAGCGGGACCGGCTGCTGTTTTACCTCCCGAACCTGCCGTCGCCGACGACGCCGCCCGGCCCGGAAGAAAACTTTCAAATTGTCAAAACGCACGGCGAAATTAAGACCTTTGACTTCGCGCCGAAAGCCCACTGGGATCTGGCGACTGACTTGGGGCTGATCGACTTTGTGCGCGGGGCCAAGCTTTCGGGAAGCGGGTTTGTGCTGTACAAAAACTTGGGCGCACGGCTGGAGCGGGGGCTGATCCAGTTCATGCTGGATTTGCACCGGGACCGCCACGGCTACACCGAATGGGCGACGCCGTTCTTTCTGTCGCGGGACAGTGTTGCGGCTTCGGCGCACCTGCCGAAGTTCCAGCCGGAGATGTACCATGATGCCGAGGCGGATTTGTTTGCCCTGCCGACTGCCGAGCCAGCATTGGTCAACATTCACCGGGACGAGATTTTGGACGGGCGCGAGCTGCCCTTAAATTATATGGCCTATTCCCCCTGCTGGCGGCGGGAAGCCGGCGCGGCGGGCAAGGACACGCGGGGGCTTTTGCGGGTGCATCAGTTCGACAAAGTGGAGATGGTCAAGTACACCCTGCCGGAAACGTCGTATGCCGAACTCGAAACGCTCTTGACCGACGCGACCGACGTTCTGGAAGCGCTGGGCCTGCCCTACCGGGTGAAGCTGCTGGCGGCGGGCGACATTTCGTTTGCGGCCTCCAAGTGCTATGATGTCGAGATTTACGCGCCCGGCGCGGACTTGTGGCTGGAAGTGTCGTCATGCTCCAACTGCGAAGACTTCCAAAGCCGCCGGGGCAACATCCGGTTCCGGCGCGAGCCGGGCGCGAAGCCGGAGTTCCCGCACCTTTTGAATGGCAGCGGGACCGCCCTGCCCCGCCTGATGGCGACGCTTCTGGAAACGTACCAGCAGCCCGACGGCAGCGTGCTTGTTCCCGAGCCGCTGCGTCCCTATTTGGGCGGATTGACGGTTTTAAGCCGCGGCTAATATGCAATTCACGCACGAAATCACGCTGACTGCCGACGCCCCCTGGCGCACCGTTTGGGCCGAATGGACCACGGTGGACCGCCTGCCTCATCTCCTGTCCCATGTCTGCGACACCAGGGCCATAGACGACGACAGGGCTGGTTTCACCGTGCTGCTGGAAGGCCGCAAAGTCGGGTTCGCCGCCGAGCGGACCATGTGCGCGGGCCAAACGCTCTGCTGGCAGTCCGTCGGTTCTTTGTTTCTGTACGTCCTGTCCCTGCGCCTGGAAAAGCCTAAAAAGGGCAATGGGATGGAGCTGACTTTGACTGTCGCCTACGACCCGCCCGGCTTCCTGCCCGACATCGCGGAAGCGCTCGGCTTCTCCCGCCGATTCAAGCACGAACTCGAAGCCGACTTCGAGCGCTATGTCCGCACGTTAGAAATGAACTGCGTGTCCGAGCTGGCTCCAGCGGATTAAGTGCAGTCCTGACCTGCTGCTGCTTGCGGCTGCCGTATGGATTTTGTGAAGTCACCACCAAAGGCACTGCTGCATAAACCGCAAGTTACAGAGCAACGCTCGGGCAGCGGGTGAGGTTATAACTGCCAGCAAGCAGGGAAAAATATCATATGCCTCACTTCTGCCCCCATTGCAATACCGAAATGGCTGATGACAGTGTGCAGTGTCCGCACTGTGGTCAGCCGCGAACCGAGAGTTCTTTTCAAGACCTGCAAGCGGAACGTGACCGCCGGTTCCCATTCTGGACAATCCTGCCCTGGACACTGCTGGCGGCGGCGGCGCTGTTTTTCCTGCCGCACCTGCTTCGCAGCAGCCAGGGGGGGGCTGCCGCCTCGCAGCGGCACACCGCGCCTGCCGTTGCCGCGCCTGCCGCTGTCTCTGCGCCGGTTCCGATCACTCCTGCCGAGGTTCCTTTGACCGTCGTGCTTTCCACCGCCAGCGACAGAAGACATGTTCCGGTCGGGACACCGGTGATGATTTCGGCGTATGCGTCCCTGCCGCCCGGCCAGAGCGCGACCCTTGCCATTTCTTACAGCAAAGATGATGAGCCGAAGACGCTGCTGGCGCTGGCACAGGGCACGCTGACCAGCGCGGCGTGGGTTCCCGCCGCGCCGGGTCGCTACCGGTTCACGGCAAGCGTGCTGGACAGCCATAAAAACGGCGCGTTTTCCCATCATCTCACTTTCACCGCAGTAGCACTGCCGGTTCCCGCCCCGGCCAAGCAAGCACCGGCGGAGATTGCGGCAGTCGAGCCACCCGCGTTGAGCCGGACGACTGCGAAGCGAAGTGCGCCGAAGCCGCTTCTCAGGGCGGCTGCCGCATCGAAGCCGCGTTCCCAGCCCCAGACGCCTCCCCAGCCGTACCATGTTCAGCCGTACCATGTCGCGGCGGCTTCTTTTCGGATCAAGCGGATTGCCGACACATTGGCCGGAGCGCTGCGGCAGCGCGGGTTCCATGCGTTTGTCCGGCCGAATGCAAGCGGGCAGTACCGGGTGGAAACCGGCGATTTTGTCCGCCGCGCCGATGCTCAGAAGCAGATACAGCTTTTGCAGCGTGACGGCTACCCGTCATATATGTTCCAAACGCATTAAAGGAAGTCTGTTCAGCGAGGGAACTTTTCGGCTGGCCGAAGCCTTTTTTCTTTACCACTGCGTTGTGGTAGAATAAAGGCTATGACTGTCATGCTGAACCCCAAAGAAACTGATCCAAGTGCGGATGCGCGGCTTCGAGTCTCCCATTTACAAGAACTGGAAGCCGAGTCCATCTTTATTATTCGTGAAGTGGCTGCCCAGTTTGAGCGGCCCGTGCTGCTGTTTTCCGGCGGCAAAGACTCGATCATCTTAAGTCATCTTGCCCGCAAAGCCTTCTGGCCGGCGCGTATTCCCTTCCCTCTGCTCCATATTGACACGGGGCATAATTTCCCAGAAACGCTGTCGTATCGTGACGAATGGATGGAGACACTCGGCGCGAAGCTGATTGTCCGCTCGGTTCAAGACTCGATTGACGCGGGCCGGGCAACCGAGGAAAAAGGCTACAATGCCAGCCGCAACTTGCTTCAGACCGTGACCCTGCTTGACGCGATTGAAGAGCTGAAAGTGGACGCCGCGCTTGGGGGGGCACGGCGGGACGAAGAAAAAGCGCGTGCCAAAGAGCGGTTCTTCTCGCACCGGGACGAGTTCGGTCAGTGGGACCCAAAAAACCAGCGTCCTGAGCTGTGGAACCTGTTCAACGGCCACAAGCAGATCGGCGAGCATTTCCGGGTCTTTCCCATCTCCAATTGGACGGAGATGGATGTCTGGCAGTATGTTTTGCAGGAGCGAATTCCGCTGCCGAGCCTCTATTTCACGCACCAGCGCGAGGTCGTGGACCGTGACGGCAACCTGCTGGCTGACTCCGACTATTTGAACAAGCGCCCAACCGAGCAGCCCGAAGTGCGCCAGGTGCGCTTTCGGACCATCGGCGACATGACCTGCACCGGCGCAGTCCTGTCCCCCGCCAATTCGCTGGAAGAGATCATCCAGGAAGTCGCCGCGTCCCGCCAAACCGAGCGCGGCACCCGCGCCGACGACAAGCGCTCCGAAGCTGCGATGGAAGACCGCAAAAAAGAAGGCTACTTCTGATGGTTGTTTATGTGGACGTAGATGACACGTTTGTCCGCAGCTACGGCACGAAGCGCATTCCCATTCCTGCCATTCTGGACCACATTCGGTCGCTGTTTGAATTGGGTGCAGGACTCTACTGCTGGAGTTCCGGCGGAGCCGTCTATGCACGGGAAAGCGCTGAGGAGTTCCGCATCGCAGATTGTTTCCTCGTGTTCCTGCCCAAACCTGATGTATTGCTTGATGACCAAAACATTGCCGATTGGCGGCGTCTGCGGCAGGTGCATCCCAACGAATGCGACGCGTTGGTGAAGAATGCGAGAGAAGGAAAGGACGCGAATCTATGACAGAAGTGCTGACACGTGCCAAGATGGAAGTGCAATTCGATCGCGAGTGAGTCACTGTCGCTGACCCGGAAGTGGACAAGAACCTAGATGTGCTGAGCGGGCAGGTGATTGCTCACGGTAGAGACCGCGATGCCGTTTATGAACGTGCGGTAGAGCTTAAACCTCGGCACTCGGCCTATCTTTATTTCGGCAAGATGCCTGAGCGTATTTGGTTGAGCGGATGGCGCTATTTTGGGAGCGGCGATTGAACTCACAGCGGCTTGAACAGCAGATTAGCTTTATTCTCGAAATAGACAAGCTCAAAAGCGTTCTGCGGCGCTCGTATCTTTTAAACGAGACGCGCCACGAGAACACGGCGGAGCATTCGTGGAACTTGTCCGTCATGGCGCTGGTGCTGGCGGAACATGCAAACGCCGAAGTGGACACGCTGCGGGTTCTCAAGATGCTGCTGGTGCATGACATTGTCGAGATCGACTCCGGCGACACGTATATCTATGACGCCGCCGGGAACGATACGAAAGCCGAGCGTGAAAACGCCGCCGCCCGGCGCATCTTCGGCCTGCTGCCCGAAGACCACCGGCGTGAGCTAACGCAGTTATGGCAGGAATTTGAGGCGCGGGAAACCCCGGAAGCCAAGTTCGCCGCCGCGCTGGACCGATTGATGCCGCTGCTGCACAATTATCATACGCAGGGTCGAAGCTGGCAGGAACACGGTATCACTAAAGACCAAGTGATAAACCTAAATCGGCACATGGCGGATGGCTCACAGACGCTTTGGGAGTACGCAAAGGCGCTGATTGACGACGCGGCGGCAAAGGGCTATTTGCGAGAGGCAGATGGGAAGGGTGAGGCGAGTGGAACGAGTAGTTGAAAACTACTCGCTAGGGGAGGCACTCTGCGAGTGGAGGATATGCAACAGGCCTAATCCTTTGTCCGCAGGACTCTTAGCCTAGCGAGTAGTTTTCAACTACTCGTCACTGGCTGCTAATCATGGTTTAACAATGAATACCGACACTACTGATGATTTTTCGACGACGGGTTATTTGGACATGGACCTGCTGCGGTTTACGACGGCGGGGAGTGTGGATGATGGGAAAAGCACGCTGATTGGGCGTTTACTGTACGACAGCAAGGCGATCTTCGATGACCAGTATGAGGCCATCCGGGAGTCGAGCGAGCGGCGCGGGGAAGAAGGGGTCAATCTGGCGCTGCTGACGGACGGGCTGCGGGCGGAGCGGGAGCAGGGCATCACGATTGATGTGGCGTACCGCTATTTTGCGACCCCGAAGCGCAAGTTTATTATTGCGGACACGCCGGGCCATATCCAGTACACGCGCAACATGGTGACGGGGGCGTCTACGGCGAACCTGGCGATTATTCTGATAGACGCCCGTAAAGGCGTGATTGAGCAGACGCGACGCCATGCCATTATCGCGTCGCTGCTGGGCATCCCGCACATTGTTGTCTGCGTCAATAAGATGGATTTAGTAGACTTTGACCAAGCCGTGTTTGAGGGAATCAAGCGGGACTTTGAGGATTTTGCGTCGGGGCTGGAAGTTGGGGATGTGCATTTTATCCCAATCAGCGCCCTTTTAGGCGATAATGTGGTGGAGGGGTCGCAGTCTATGGACTGGTACGGCGGGCCGGCGCTGCTGCCGCTTCTAGAAACGGTGCCGATTGACACGGACACGAACTTGACCGACGCGCGTTTTCCGGTGCAGTATGTGATCCGGCCGCAGTCCGCCGAGTTCCCGGACTACCGGGGCTATGCCGGGCGGATTGCCGGCGGCGTGTTCCGGCCCGGCGACGCCGTGGCCGTGCTGCCGTCGGGGTTCACGTCGCGCGTGCAGTCGGTGGACACGATGGACGGCAGCCTTGCGGAAGCGTTTGCGCCGCTGTCGGTGACGCTGACTTTAGAAGATGAGATTGACATCAGCCGGGGCGACATGATTGTTGCGGAGGACGACCAACCAACCGTGTCTCAGGATGTAGATATGATGGTCTGCTGGCTGGGCGAGAAGAGTTTGGTCATCGGCGGCAAGTACACGCTGAAGCACACGACGCGCGAAGTGCGGGCGATTGTCAAAGACGTCCAGTATAAGCTCGACATCAGTACGCTGGACCAGAACACGCGGGACAAGACCGTGAGCCTGAACGAGATCGCGCGTTTGACTTTGCGAACCACGCAGCCTCTGTTTTTTGATTCGTACCGGCGCAACCGCGCGACCGGCAGCGTCATCTTGATTGATGAAGCGACCAACGCGACGGTTGGCGCGGGGATGATCCAGTGATACCAGCGCAGATAACAATGGCGGTTCTGGCGGTTCTCGGCGGGCTTCTGCTGAGCGGCTGCGACAACGACCGGCCTTATTCCGGGCCGCCACCGGACAGCGGCGAAGCGGCGCAGCCTTCCCCCACTCCGCCGCCCTTAGCGTCCGCCACGCCACCGGCGGCGCAGGCGGGGAACCCTCTGCTTTCTACCGATGGGCCGGCGGACAACCCCCTGCTTTCGTCATCCCACGGCAATCCGCTGATGCAGGACAATCCGCTCGATTCCGGCAATCCGCTGCACGGGCCGATTATGCCGACGGACCATTCGCACTGGCTGCGGGGCCGGGTGCGCGATGCGCGTTTGACGGTGCTGCTGAACGGCGTTCGTCAGGGCGAATACACCGGGGTCGTGGATCAGGACATCACCATGAAGCTGCGCCGGGGCGTCAACACTGTTTCGTTTGTGTACGCGCCGCGTCGCGCCGATGCGTCGGCCCAGATGACTCTGGAGGAAAGCGAGCATAATCCGCCGATCCCGCCGCTGGTGACATTCCAAAGCGCTCCCGCCGGTGACGCGGCTGTCTCGGGCAGCATGACAAGCTCGCTTCCGGCAGCACGGAGCTTTACGTTCTACGCCCGTTAGCCGGCCTAGAACCCGGTCATCTGGGTTAGGGCATAGACGCCATAAACGGCGCTGGAAGCCATCAAGCCGAGGACAGCGAGCATGTCCCACTTGCAGACAAGAAAGCGAGGCAGCCGGGCGGCGGCGCGGTTTCGAGCGGGGATGCCGGCGGTGCGAGTGGTGCTGGTGAGTGTCAGTGTGGTGTTCATGGTGTTTTTCCTGTTTAGCCCTCGTCGGCTCGGTTGATGACTGTAGTATATCGCAGGAGAACACGCCCGAGGCGGAAGCCGGTCACACGCAAGCTATGAAAGATGTCACACGCTTCCAAGTCAGTTATCGTCTGTCGGCATCGGCCAGTTTTTGTCCCGTCCTTCCTGGATGATCAGCGCGAGCTGGTCGTAGGTGACATGGAACTGGTTGCAGAAGCGGGCATGGTACTTTTCGAGTAAGTAGGCGTTGAAGAGCGCCTGTCGCTCGGCGGCGGCTTGCGCTGTTTGCTTGGTATAGCCCGGACTGCCCGGCGCGGGAACGGGGTAGGCGTCCGCGGCCTGCTGGTGTGCGTGCAGGTCAATTTCAGCAAGTGCATACGCAAATTTTTGGCGCTGCGGCAGGACGAACTTGCTGCTGACGGCGGCATACGGGTCCGGCGGGGTGGAGAGGGACGGGCCGGGCTGAAACAGAACTGTCCCGCGCGTATCGCCGCCGGAGTTTGTGGTCACGCCGGGAGTTCTTGTGTCTGCCGCCTTGAAAGACGGCTTCGGCGGGGCAGGCTGAGTGCAGCCGGCGAAAATCAGCAGGGCGAACAAAAAAGGCCAGCTTCGGCCCGCAAGAGCATACATACTTCTTCCAGCATACATACTTCTTTTTATACCCTACGCACGAGCTTCTATGAAAAAAGCACTTATACTGACACTGGACATGGGGACATCGTCGGTCCGGGCGATGCTCTTCGACACCCGCGGCCGCGCACTGCCCGGCGCGGAAGTGCAGAGCGCGTATGTTCAGACGACAACGTCCGACGGCGGGGTGCAGACCGACGCGGAAAAGCTGCTGGCGCTGACGGTAGACAGCCTGCGTCAGCTCCTCCGCAAAATCGGCAAAGACACGCTGGGGCGGGTGGCGGGCGTCGGCATTTCGTGCTTCTGGCATAGCCTGGTCGGTGTCGGCGAAGACGGCAGGGCTGTGACGCCGCTGTTTTCGTGGGCCGACACGCGGGCGCTGGGCCAGGCCGAAAAGCTGAAGTCGGAGATGGACGCCGCCGCCTATCATCAGCGCACCGGCTGCGTTCTGCATCCCTGTTACTGGCCCGCCAAGCTGCGCTGGCTTCAGGAGACCGAGCCGGAGCAGTTCGGCAAAGCAAGCTTGTGGATGTCGTTCGGCGAGTATCTTCAGATGCGCCTGTTCGGCTCGGTCTCGTGCAGCCTGTCCATGGCGTCGGGAACGGGTCTTCTTAATCAGAACACCAAAGAATGGGACGCACAAACATTGACCGAGCTGCCGATTGCTTTACGTCAGCTCAGCACCCTGGAAAGTAAAACCGAGCCGGTCACCGCGCTGACCGAAGAATGGGCGAGAGCGCTTGCGCCGCTGAAGGGTCTGCCCTGGTTCCCGGCCTCGGGCGACGGGGCGTGTTCCAATGCCGGCAGCGGCGCGGTGGACGCTTCGCGGATCGCCATCAATGTCGGCACGTCGGGCGCGATGCGGGTTGCCGTCAAGGCGGACTCACTGGACATCCCGGACAAGCTGTTCTGCTACCGGGTAGACGACCAGCGGTTTCTGGTCGGCGGGGCGTTCGCAAACGGCGGCAATGTTTATGCGTGGGCGCAGCGGACGCTGCAAGTCGGAGAGCGTAAGGCCGCCGGTAAAGCGGTTGCCGGGCTGCCGCCGGACGGCCACGGCCTGACCGTCCTGCCGTTCTGGGCCGGCGAGCGCTCGCCGGGCTGGCACGCGGGGGCCAGGGCCGCCATTTTGGGAATGAATCTGCACACGACACCCGCCGAAATGCTGCGGGCGTCGCTTGAGGCCGTCGCGTATCAGTTCGCCGATGTTTACGATATTTTGATCCAGCAGTACCCATCGGCCACCCAGATTGTGGCGTCCGGCGGGGCGCTGGTCGGTGATCCGGACTGGGCGCAAATCATGGCGGACGCGATGGGTGTTCCCATCATTGCCAGCCGTGTCGGTGAAGCCACCAGCCGGGGCGCAGGGCTGCTGGCGCTGGCGGCGCTGGGCCACATCAAAGACCTGTCTGAAGTCCCCGCGTTTCTATCTAAAACCTATGCGCCCGATTCCGCCCGCCACGACATCTACGCCAAAGCACGCGCCCGCCAAGCCGCGCTCTACGCAAACGTGCTGGACAAAAGCAGTTCGTAACAAGTTTATCCCACTATGCTTATTGACTACCGCATAAACGAGAGCATCCATGCAGAGCATTTAGCGGCTGTCTTTGAGAAATCCGGCATTCAGCGGCCAACAACGGATCTCACCCGCCTTCAGCGCATGATTGACAATGCCAACCTCACTGTAACCGCATGGGATGGGGAGAAGCTTGTCGGCGTGGCCCGTGCGCTGACCGACTACGTCTGGTGCTGCTACGTGTCGGACCTTGCCGTGAACAAAGAGTACCAGCATCAAGGTATTGGGCGCGAGATGCTGCGTCAAATCCAGTCACAGATTGAAAGCGAGGAAGTGACCCTGCTGCTCTTGTCTGCTCCCGAGGCAATGGACTACTATCCCAAGATCGGCCTCCAGCCAGTTCACAACGGATGGATGATCAAGCGCACCAAATAGCGATGGTGCTGGTTTTCTAATGCAGCGGAAGCCCACTTGCTAAACCATGAACACTGCACGAGAAGCATCGCGCCAGGATTTCCTTCTGAAAGCCTTACAGGTTCTTTTGCCCGTTCTCTTCCTGCCGGTCTTCTTCCTGCCGGTCTTCTTCCTGCCGGTCTTCTTCCTGCCGGTCTTCTTCCTGCCGGTCTTCTTGCTGCCGGTCTTCTTGCTGCCGGTCTTGACTTGGGCTGCTCTGACGCTCAGCGAGGGCTCTTAAGGCGACTTCTAAACTGGGACGGATCTGCCAGGCGTCCCGAAACGCTCCGTAGGCGGCGGAGGGCGGCTGAATGAAGCGCTGGCCGGGGCGCTTGACGGCGCGGATGAGCAGGTTCTTGGCCGTGTGTTCCAGCGCGATGAACTCTAGAATCTGCACGGAGTAGCCGGCGCTTTCCAGCAGGCTGGCCCGGACGGCGTCGGTGACGAGGGCGCTCAGGCGCTCTTTAAGAATGCCGTGCTTTAAGAGCGGGCGCATCACCTCCGACTGCATCTGTCCGAACAGCTCATGCTGGCAGCAGGGCACGGAGAGGATGACCCGTGCCCCCCACTCTACCGCTTTGACCAGGGCGTCGTCGGTGGCCGTGTCGCAGGCGTGCAGGGTGACGACCATGTCTACCGGCTCTGCCTCGGTGTAGCCCTGAATGTCGCCGACAGCAAAGCTCAGGCCGGTGTAGCCGAGATCCTGCGCGACCGAGCGGCAGAACTCGACCACGTCTTGTTTGAGGTCCAGACCGACAAGATTAATTTCCCGATTCTTGACGACCGCGAGGTAGTAATACAGCGCGAAAGTCAGATACGCTTTGCCGCAGCCGAAATCCAGCACTCGCAGCGGGCCGGTGGGCGGCAGGCTGCCCGCGACATCGTCCACCATCTCTAAAAACCGGTTGATCTGCTTGAACTTGTCGCGCTTCGCGGCGAGGATTTTGCCGGCGGGGGACATGACCCCGAGCCGCACCAGAAAGTCAACCGGCGCATCTTCCGGCAGCAAGTAATTCTTGGACCGGTCGTGGGCGAGTGGCAGGGCGACTGCCGGCGCAGCGTCTTTCGGTGCAGCTTCTTTCGCCCGGATGGTGACGCGGCCGGACGCGGCGGCGGACGCCTGAAAGTTGCCGTTTTGGGTGACAAAGTGGCCTTGCCGGAATGCCGGCCCAAGCAGCTCTAGAACTCGGTTCTTGGCTTCTCCCGCTTTCAGGTTCTCGTGCCGAACTTTCTGCGCGTACTGATGCTCGAACTGATACAGTCGCTGGCTGCGAAGCTGGATTGGTCTCACCGTCACTTTTCGGGCGGCGTCTTCGGCTTTGCGTGTCGCATCGCTCAGCGTCAGCGAAATCAGGGTGTGGTCTTTCAAAGTCGTGTCTACCAACGTTTCCAATGTTTGCATAAGCTTTATTTTACCCGATGCACCGCCTGCCTTCCCGCACGCAGGGGTTCATCGGGTACAATCAGTGCTATGACAGTCGGCACAGTATATCTCATCGGGGCGGGGCCGGGCGACCCAAAGCTGATTACGGTCGGCGGGGCGGACGCGCTGAAAATCGCTGATGTGGTGGTTTATGATCGGCTGGCGCACCCGAAGCTGCTGGACTACGCGCCGGCTGGTGCCGAGCGGGTCTATGTCGGCAAGCAGGCAGATAAACACGCGATGCGCCAGGAAGACATCAATGCTTTGCTGGCGGAGCGGGCGTCCGCAGGCAAGACCGTGGCACGGCTGAAAGGCGGCGACCCGTTTGTGTTCGGGCGCGGCGGCGAGGAAGCCGAATATCTGCGGGCGCGAAATGTGCCGTTTGCTGTGCTGCCGGGCGTGACTTCGGCGATTGCCGCGCCGGCGTATGCCGGCATTCCGGTGACCCATCGGGACGCGGCTTCGTCGTTTGCGGTCATCACCGGCCATGAGCGGGACGACAGCCGCGAGTCGGGAACCCGGACCGCAGGCGAGGCGGAAGGGCGGCGGCGCTGGGACAAAATCGCCGGCGCGGGCGACACGCTGCTGTTTTTGATGGGTGTTGAGAACTTAGAAGAAATTGCATCGCAGCTTCAGGCCAACGGACGCGCGGCAGAAACGCCCGTCGCGCTGGTACGCTGGGGGACATGGGCCGGCAGCCAGGAGACACTGGTCGGGACGCTTGGCGACATTGCCGAGAAAGTTCGCGCGGCGAACTTCAAAGCGCCCGCAGTGACAATTGTCGGAGAAGTCGTGCGGCTGCGCGAAAAACTGCGCTGGTTTGATCTCGGGCCGCTGTCCGGCAAACGGATGGTCGTGACGCGGGCCAGAGAGCAGGCGTCGGAGTTTGCCGAAAAGCTGGAAGCACGAGGCGCAGAGGCCGTTGTCTTTCCCGTCATCAAGCTTGTCCCGCCGTCCGACAGCTATGCCGCGCTCGACGACGCGATCATCAAGATCGGCACGTATGACTGGCTGTGTTTTGCCAGCGCTCCTGCCGTTCATGCGTTCTGCGAGCGTTTGGCGACAGCCGGCAAAGATGCTCGTGCGTTTGCGACAGCGAAGATTGCCGCCGTCGGCCCCGCGACTGCCGACGCGCTCAAATCGCACGGCCTTTGCATAGATTTTCAGCCGCTGATGATGACCGGTGCGGGTCTCGGAACCGAGCTGCCGGAAGAGCCGTTCGGCAGAAATTTTCTAGTCCCTCGCGCCGAAGACGCCGACAATGGTTTGATAGACGCGCTTCTTGCCCGCGAAGGCACGGTAGACGCCGTGGCCGCTTACGAGAACATTTTGGACGCCGCCGACGCTGACGCTATCCGACGACGGCTTTTGGACGGCACGATAGACTGCGTGACATTTACCTCTTCGTCTACCGTCAAGAACTTCGCTTCTGCGCTCGGTGCGGCTCTGCCGGCATCCGTGCTGGTCGCCTGCATCGGCCCCAGCACAGCAAAAACCGCCGAAGAAGTGCTGGGCCGCGCCCCGGACATCCTTGCCGCCGAACCGACAATGGGCGGCTTCGTTACGGCATTGGAACGATATTATGCCGGGCAAAATTAAGCAAAGCATCGAATGCTGGCTGTTTGCCGAGGAGCCGAGCGTGAACGCCTCGGTCCTGCTCCTTGAAGCCGGGCCAACCCAGAAACACCCTGCATACTGGCAGCCGGTTACCGGCGGGATTGAGTCCGGCGAAACACCTGAGCAGGCCTGCCGGCGCGAAGTTTGGGAAGAAACCGGCATTGTTCTGGAAGCGGCAGCTTTAAGACCGACCGGCAGGACTTTTGACATACAAATAAACGAGCATATGACGCTTCATAAAACGCTGTTTCTAGCGGTCGTGCCAAATCAGCAAGTGCAGATTTCTGAGGAGCATGTCGGGTGGCAGTGGGTGTCGTTCAGTGAAGCGAAAGAGTTTCTTTACTGGCCAAGCAGTTTTAAGACTTACGCGGCGGTGAGTGAGCTTCTCGTAAGGTGATATGGGACAGCGCACTTATTCTGATGTTCAGGAAGACGGGACACTGCTGGCCTGGGAAGTCGAGCGGCTGTGGGAGATGACAAAAGACTACCCGCGCAAGTATGTCCCGCTGAACGCCATCAACGATTTTGATCTGGTATGCTGGTTTGACGGTAAGCAG
>CAXSZN010000033.1:0-32158 GCA_964241935.1 uncultured Armatimonadales bacterium | reverse complement strand
GCATGTTCCGACCTGCCGGGCAGTGGCGGAACATGCGCGGAAGATCATGGATGCAGAGTTTACGCATCCTGTCATTTTGTCCGCTCAAGGCCATGTCATGGACGGAATGCACCGGGTCGCAAAAGCCTGGCTGCTTGGCCTGGAGACAATTGAGGTCGTGCAGTTTGATGTAGACCCGGAACCGGATGAGCGATTGAAAGCAGATTTTTAATGTCTCAAATTCTCGTGATTGACAACTACGATTCGTTTACTTATAATCTGGTTCAATACTTGGGCGAGATGGGTGCGGAGATGGACGTGCGGCGCAATGACGCCGTCACGCTTGCGGACATTGCCGAGATGAAGCCGGAGAAGATTGTGATTTCGCCGGGGCCGGGAACGCCGGACGATGCGGGCGTGACGCTGGATTTGATCAAAGAGTTTGGGCGGACGATCCCGATCTTCGGCGTCTGCTTAGGTTTGCAGGCGATGGGGCAGGCGATGGGCGGGCGGGTTGTCCGGGCCGACAAGCTGATGCACGGCAAAACGTCTTCGGTGACGCATCGGGGGCAGGGCGTCTTCGCTGGCCTTCCCAGCCCGTTTGAGGCGACCCGCTACCATTCGCTGATTGTTGAGCGGTCGTCGCTGCCGAAGTGTTTGGAAGTCACGGCGGAGTCCGAAGACGGCGAGATTATGGGGCTAAAGCACCGGGAATGGCCGCTGGAAGCCGTGCAGTTCCACCCGGAAGCGGTTTTGACCGAGCACGGCAAGCAGATGCTGAAGACGTTTTTGGAGCGCCCCTCACCCCTAGCCCCTCTCCCAAATTTGGGAGAGGGGAGGGAGCGCAGCGGAAGGGGTGAGGGCCTGTGAACCTCTATGAGACACGCCTCAGCGCGGTGCGGGCCGCCATGCACAAAAATGGGCTGAATGCGCTGGTAATCACGCCCGGCGCGGCAATGCGGTACTTGACCGGCTTTTCAGAGCCGGGGTCGCGCTTTCTGGCATTGATTGTCCCAGATGAGAAGCCGTGTCTGTTTGTGGTTCCGGCGCTGAATGCGGGGCAGGCGCGTCTGAACCCGGCGGGCATCACGGATGTCCGCGCCTGGGAAGATGCTGCCGGATGGGAGCATACAATCAAGCCGCTTGCGGAAGGATTGGGGCCGGACGGCGGCAGTATCGGGCTGGACGACGACATGCCCGCCCGGTTCGTCCTCACGCTGAAAGAGATAATGCCAACTGCCCGGCTGACACTTGCCGGAGCCGTGCTTGCGCCGCTGCGCTCTCGCAAAGATGCCGGAGAGGCCGCCGCGCTTCAGCAGGCTGCGGCTGCTACCGATGCGCTCATTCCAGCAGCTTACGCTGCGTGTCAGGCTGGCGCAAGCGAAATGGAGATCGCACTGGCGATTCAGCAAGCAATCGCGCGGGGCGGCAGCGAAGACTCGTTTGCTCCGATTGTCGGCGCGGGCGTCAACGGCGCATCGCCGCATCATAACACGGGCGCGACGCTGATTAAGGCCGGTGATGTCGTGATTCTAGACTTCGGCGCAATGACAGGCGGTTACCACGGGGATATTACCCGCACCGTCGCCGTCGGCACGGCTTCGGACGAAGCCAAGTATGTCTACGATGTTGTTTACCGTGCGTATTCGGCAGGCGTCGCCGCCGTTCAGCCCGGTGCAGCGGCGCAGGACGTAGATGCGGCCGCCCGCAAAGTCATCACCGATGCCGGCTACGGCGAGTACTTTATTCATCGCACCGGCCACGGCATTGGCCTCGACGACCACGAGACGCCATATATTCTAGCAGGCAGCGAAACGCTCTTGCAGCCGGGCCACTGCTTCTCGATTGAGCCGGGCATTTACCTGCCCGGCAAGTTTGGCGTGCGCCTGGAAAACATCGTCACGGTGTCGGAAGACGGCACGGCGCATGTCCTGAATGAAGCCATTTCGCCGGAGATTATGGTGCTGTAGCCCCGCCGTCAAGCCCCGCCGTAAACGGCAGGTCTAGAGGCGCAGACGCCAACCGGTCTGCGACCGGTAATACCAATGTTTGTAATGTTCTGGCTCTTTCGCACACCGTGCGGTTGGCGTCTGCGCCTCTAGACCTGCCGTTTACGGCGGGGCTTGACGGCGGGCGTCCTTTAGAAACCAACCTATGAAACTTATCGCCGACGCGCTGATCTCCCTGCCTTTCACTCTCGACTTCTGCGCTAAAGGCCCGGATGTCGAGCCGCTGACGTGTGCCTTGAACGGGATGGATGCCACGCTCTTTTTTCCGCCGTCCCTCAGCGAAGGCACCGACGGCCAGGGCATTTTCGGCGAATGGGCCTGGTGGACCGGGAAGACCCTGCGGCTGGTGCTGGAGATGCCGCTCACGGATGACTACGACACGGAAAGCCTGCGGGCCGCCGCGCTTGCCACCGGTCAGGAGATTTTGCGCCGCTTCCTGAACGCTTACCGCTGGCGCTTTTCCCAGCCGGAAGTGCATCCGATTGTGCTGGACCCCCGCGTCGTGTCCCTGTCGTTGCAGCACGACGACGGCCATTTAGAAGCCCTCCCCGAGCCGCTGTCGTCGTTCTTCTACCAGAACATGCCCGCCAAGCCGCCATTAGAAGCTTCCGTGAACACGACAACACTGATGACGCTCTACGCCGACATCCAGAACGGCATTGACCCGCCGCTGGCCGGTCAGCTTCGATTAGACGCCGAAGCATTAGACGCGCAGGGCGAAGCCGAACGCGCCGAGCTAGTACGAGGATTGATTACGTCGTGAAAGATGTGAACGAGCAGTTGAAAACTACTCACTAGGTCAATCGTCCTGCGGACGAAAGAGCACCGCAGCATATCTTCTTTCACCTAAAGGTGCTTCGCCTAGCGAGTAGTTTTCAACTGCTCGTTTGGCTCAATCCTATGAACACACAATGAAACACGCAATACAGCAGTTGATTGAAGGCAGGCATTTGGCCGAGGACGAGGCGGCGGATGTGATGCGGCAGATTATGGAAGGGCTGGCGACGGACGCGCAGATTGCCGCGCTGGCGGTTGCGCTCCGCATGAAGGGCGAAACGGTGGAAGAGATCACCGGGTTTGCCAAAGTCATGCGCCAGTACGCCGTTCAAGTGCCGGTGCAGACAGATAAAGTCGTGGTGGATACCTGCGGCACGGGCGGCGACGCGCTGAAGACGTTTAACATCTCGACGGCGGCGGCGCTGGTGGTCGCGGCGGATGGGCGGCTGGCAGTCGCGAAGCACGGCAACCGGGCGGCCACCAGCAAATGCGGCAGCGCGGACGTTCTGGAAGCGCTGGGGGTCAAGCTGGACCTGCCGCCGGAGCGGCTGGGCCAGTGCATTGACGAGGTCGGCATCGGATTTTTGTTTGCGCCGTCCATGCACCCGTCGTTCAAGTACGCCGCCGGGCCGCGTAAAGAAATCGGCATACGGACGATCTTTAACATGCTGGGGCCGCTAACTAATCCTGCCGGAGCGAAAGTGCAGTTGATTGGGGTCTATGACGCGGCACTGTGCGAGACTTTAGCGCACGTCCTGAAAAACTTGGGCAGTGAGCGGGCGCTCTTAGTGCACGGGGTGGACGGGCTGGATGAGCTGTCAACGCTCGGCGAAACGGCGGTGAGCGAGCTGAAAGACGGCCAAGTGTCGTCGTACACGCTGGACCCGGAATGGGATTTAGGACTGGCGCGTGCCACAATCGAGCACCTGGCGGGCGGCGAAAGCGTGGCGGAGAACGCCGAGATTTTGCTGCATATCCTGCGCGGCAAAGACCGGGGGCCGCATCGGGATATTGTCTGCCTGAACGCCGCCGGGGTCCTGCGGGCGGCGGGCATCGAAGAAAGCCTAGATGACGGCATGGAACGCGCGGCGGCGCTGATTGACAGCGGCGCGGCGCTGGAGGCTTTGGAAAAGTTGAAAGAGTTTACAAATGCCTAGAGACCCCCTAGCCCCCAATAATGGGGGAACCATACTGCAACAAGAAGCGACTCCTACCTCTTATGCTCCCCCATTATTGGGGGCAGGGGGGGCCATCTTAAACACGATTATTGCCTACAAGCATCGGGAGCTTCAGGAGCGGCAGGCGAAACTACCGCTTGCAGAGCTAACCGCCCGAGCCAAGAATACTTCCCCATCCCGCAGCTTTCTCGCCGCATTGCAGACGCCGAAAATTGGGCCAGTGACGCTTGTTGCCGAAGTCAAGAAAGCATCGCCGTCGGCAGGAATTATTCGGGCCGATTTTAACCCCGTTGCGGTAGCAAAAGAATATGAAGATGCTGGCGCATCGTGCCTTTCAGTCCTGACCGATGAAAAGTTCTTTCAAGGCCATGACGACTACTTGAAAGCCGTGCGTGAGGCTGTGTCTCTGCCAGTCATTCGCAAAGACTTTGTTGTCAGCGATTGGCAGATATACGAGTCGCGGGCGCTCGGCGCGGACGCCGTGCTGCTGATTGTTGCAGCGCTGACGCCAACGCAGATTGCAGATTATCAGGCAATCGCGCACGAACTCGGCATGGCGGCGCTGGTGGAGGTGCATACGGAAGCGGAAATGGAAGTCGCGCTTGGGGCAAACGCTATGCTCATCGGCATCAATAGCCGCGACTTGAACACGTTTGTCACGGATTTAGGGACAGTAGAGCGGCTTGCGGCAATGGTTCCAAGCGGCATAACGCTGGTAGCGGAAAGCGGCCTGAAGACGCCTGCCGATGTAAAGCGCGTCGCCGAGGCCGGAGCGAAAGCAATCTTGGTGGGTGAAACGCTGATGCGTGCGGATGACATTGGGGCAGCGACGCGGGGGCTGATGGGCACATAAGAGAACCCGGCACTGGAAGTGCCGGTCTACTTTTGCATGAAAGTCGAAGCGACTGAGGAACTGACTACAAGATTTTGTTCTTGTGAGTCTCTTAGTCGCCGCGACTTCCACTCAACCGTAGACTGGCACTTCCCGTGCCGGTGCTGGAACTCTGTACTGCCGCAATCACGGCAGCTTCGGCTTCGGCCAGAGGAAGGCTGGCCGTGCAGCCGGAGGCCATGCGATGCCCACCACCGCCGAACTTCTCCGCAACCGCCGCAACGTTGACTGTCTCGCGGGAGCGCAGGGAGACGCGGATACCGCCGCCGGCCACTTCCCGGAACAGGATGCCGACTTCGGCGTCGCGCACTCCGCGCACATAGCTGACAATCCCTTCGGTGTCCTGATCAGTTGCGCCAAGTTCGGCAAAGTCAGAAGCCATGATGTGCGCCCAGACGATCCGGCCATCCGGCGTCTGCTGCAGAGACGACAGGGCATGGCCTAAAAGGCGCGTGGCGGCAAACGTGCGGTTCTCAAAAACATGTTCGGAGATGAACGCAGGCGGCGCACCGGCTTCCAGCAAAGCGGCGGCGACTTGCAGCGTGTTGGGCGTGACGTTCTGAAAGCGAAACGAGCCGGTGTCGGTGATAATCCCCGTAAACAGGCAAGTTGCGATCTCAGGCGTGATGGGAGTTTGAAGAGCGAGAAGCAGGGCGTAAACAATTTCGGCGGTGGACGCAGCGCGGGCATCCAGAATGCGGATGTCGCCGAATGCGCCGGTCGTGACATGATGGTCAATGTCTACGACTTGACGCGCCCGAGCGATAATCGGCTGAATGGTACTGCCGACACGAGGCAGGTCGCCGCTGTCTACCACTAAAGCCAAATCAAACCCAGCCGTGTCAGTCGTTCGCTGGATGAGATCGGCGGACGGCAGGAATTTGAGAATGTCCGGGACGCCGTCTTCCGACAGGCAGGTGAGGGTTTTGCCGAGCGGGAGCAGCGCCAGCGCGAGGCCGAGCAGTGAGCCGAGCGCGTCACCGTCCGGGTTGACATGGCAGGCCAGAACAATGGTCCGGCTTTGGCGGATGGCTGCCGCCGCATCCGCCAGCGGCTTGGCAAGGTCAGCCGGAACAGGGACACTCATTGAGACCGTTCCTGAGCATCGGTTTCCATCTCGATCAGCGTTTCCGCATCGTCCACAAGCGGCTTGGGGCGGGCGGCGTCTTCACGCTTGACTTGTTCCAGCACCTCAAACATATGGCTGCCGCGGTCAATGGTGTCGTCGTATTTGAACGTCAGCGAGGGGACATTGATAAACGCTTTGGAGCGCTTCAGCTCTTCGCGAAGAACGCCATTCGCGCCGCGCAATAAGTTCAGCTTATCGCGCTTGGCTTCTTCGCTTCCCAGAACGCTGATATAAACCGTCGCGTTTTTGTAGTCGGTAGTGACTTCCACGTCGGTGATGGTCAGCAGGCCGTCGGTAAAGCGCGGGTCGCGCATCTCGCGCCGGATAACTTCAGAAAGCACTTCGCGCAACTGGTCCTGCAAGCGCTGTTTTCGTGTGGCGGGCATAATAAATCCAATTTGAGCAGGCGAAGACGAGTAGTTGAAAACTACTCGCTAGGTTAAGCGTCCTGCGGACGATGGAAAAAGCCAGTGCGGCTTTTCTTTCGCTCGGAGAGCGCTCCCCTTCGCGAGTAGTTTTCAACTACTCGTCGCTTTAAAGCAGTTCAATTTCCGAGTGCGTCACATCGGCACGCGGATTGCTTTCGATATGATCTAGAACTTTGTCCAGGACTTCGTTGGCATACGCGCCGTCGGTAGCGACAACGGCGATGCCGACAGTGGCCGTGCGCCAGACATCATGGTCGCCGACTTCCGTGGCCGAGATATTGAACTCGCTGCGAAGATGCGCCAGCAGGCTCTTCAAAACCTGCCGCTTGTCTTTCAGCGAGTTCGCTTCTTCAATGTGCAGTTCAACAGTCAAAAGGCCGATTGTCATAACTGGAAGTCAGCGGAAGGGCGAACCTTGTGTTCGCCCACCTAAATTGGTGTCTCCTAAAGAGTCCGCTCGGTGCGCTTCATCTCGTAGCACTCAATCGTGTCCTGCGGGCGGTCGTTGACCGGTTCCATCGGGTCGTAGCCGGGAATCAAAATGCCGCACTCGAAGCCCTGCGCGACTTCGCGGACATCATCTTTCTCGCGCTTCAGCGTATCAATCTTGCCTTCGGCGACAAGCTTGCCGCCGCGCCGGACACGGACCAGGCCGCCGCGAACGACTTTGCCGGACAGGATGTACGAGCCGGCGATGGAGCCGCCCGAACGGGGCAGCTTGAAGACGGCGCGGACTTCGGCAGTCCCCAGCGGAATCTCCTCATATATCGGGTCGAGCAGGCCCGCCATCGCCCGCTTGACATCGTCAATCAGGTCGTAAATGACCCGGTACTCGCGGATCTCGACATGCTCGGCTTCGGCCAGACGCTGGGCGGCGGGTTCGGCGCGGGTGTTGAACCCGACAATCAGCGCGGAAGACGCCGATGCCAGCAAAACGTCCGAGTCGGAAACTGCGCCGACTCCTGACGAGATAAAGCGGACTTTGACTTCCGGGTGCTGGATTTTCTCCAAAGACTGCCGGATGGCTTCCACCGATCCCTGCACGTCGCCCTTGATAATCAGGTTCAGCTCTTTGTTTGCGCCGGACTTGAAAGACTGCTGCAAGTCTTCCAGCGTCACCGGGCGGCGCGTGTTCAGCTTCTCGTCGCGGGTCACGGAGGCGCGGCCTTCGGCAAGCTGGCGGGCGGCTTTTTCGTCTTTGACGACTTCCATCCGGTCGCCTGCTGATGGAACACTGCCTAGCCCCAGTACGACCACCGGCGTTGCCGGGCCTGCGGTGGTGACGCGCTTGCCCATGTCGTTCAGCATGGCTTTGATGCGCCCGAACGTCCCGCCGGCGACAATCGAGTCGCCCATCTTGAGCGTCCCCTGGTCCACCAGAATTGTTGCGACTGCGCCCCGGCCTTTGTCCAGCTCGGCTTCAATGACAGTTCCGGTCGCCGGTGCGCTTGGGTCGGCCTTCGGCTCGATCTCGGCGTCGGTCACGAGCAGGATCTGCTCCAGCAGATCGTCCAGGCCAAGCTGTTCTTTGGCGGAAACTTCGACCGTCTGCACGTTGCCGCCATAGGCTTCGGGCATGACATCATACTGCGTGAGCTGGGTCAGGACGTTGGTTGGGTTCGCGCCTTCTTTGTCAATCTTGTTGACGGCGACGATGATCGGCACCCCGGCGGCTTTGGCATGATTGATGGCTTCAATGGTCTGGGGCATGACGCCGTCATCGGCGGCGACGACCAGAACGGCAATGTCCGTGACCTGTGCGCCCCTCGCCCGCATGGCCGTAAAGGCTTCATGGCCGGGCGTGTCTAAAAACGTAATTTTGCGTCTCTGACCTTTATTCTCAGGGTCATCCACTTCGACTTGATATGCGCCGATATGCTGGGTGATACCGCCGAACTCGCCTGATGCCACTTTGGCCGAGCGGATGGCGTCCAGAAGCGACGTTTTGCCGTGGTCAACATGGCCCATGATGGTCACGACCGGCGGGCGCGTCACCGGCCCGGCCGGCTTCTGACGCACTTTTGGCGCGACGACAGCGACTTTGGGCGCTTCCGGCGCAGCGGCAGGCGCAGCGCTGTTTGCGGCAGCAGGCTTCGCGGCCGTGATGATCGTGATTGGGACTTTGTAGCTCTTCGCCAGCCGGGTGGTGACATTGGAGTCAAGCCGCTGGTTCAGCGAGGCTAAAACTCCGAGGCCCATCAGCTTCTTCTGGATGTCCGGGGCGGGGACACCGATGAGCTGGGCGAAATCTTTGAGCGTGATGACTTCCGGCACGTCTACCGGGTTCGCCGGGATAACAGGAGCAGCAGGAGGCACAGAGGCACCATTGGCAGCAGCGCCATTGGCAGCCGTGCTATTGCCAGCCGCGCCGTTCGCCGCAGTACCGTTGCCGGAAGAAACGGGCTTCGCTGCTCCGTTTCCATTAGCGGCAGCCGGCACGGCAGAGCCGGGCGTAGCGGCGACAGCCACTCCACCTCCTGTTCCGAGGCGCTGCCGGACAGTTGTCACAACCGCATCGGGCAGTGTGCTGGAAGCGGTTCGGGCAGGTTCGCCCATCTGCTTCAGCAGGTCCAATATCTCGTTATTGGAAACGCTTAATTCTTTTGCTAAATCGTAAATACGCACACCTGACATAAACTCAATACACCTCTTGCTTCTTTATTTCTTAAATCATAGCGCGGTCGCTCCTGTGTTTCGGCCTGTCTCTTGACTGATATTCCGGTCTGTCTCTTTCAGCGCCAGCGCTTTCAATTCTTCTGGGAGCGAGGCCGGTACCGGGGCCGACAAAGACCGCTCAAACCGCTTTTGCTTGGCGGCCTTTTCAATGCACTCCAAAGACGCGCAGATATACGCTCCGCGTCCGTTCGCTCGTCCGGTCGGGTCAGCCGCGACTGTGCCGCCGTCTTTCTCCGGCGCACGAACCACCCGCAGCAAACTTTTCTTGTCCGAAGTCTGCCGGCAAACCACGCAGCTTCGGATGGGAACACGACGCGGCTTCATAAGATTTTCCTTGTTGCTGCCTGAGCTGCCGCGTAAAGCCGCTGCTCCCTGCGCCGCGCTGCCCAAGTCATTATCGTTACCTGTACTATTAAAAATGGCCCGGTCACACGCCAGTCAATTCTTGTCCCAAACGTATGCGGTGCATAATGCTGTGCCGGAGCGAGCAGCCCAAAGTAAATCAGGCAAAAAACAGCTTGAGGCGCTGCCTTACGCAAAAAAGACTTTTTGACCAGAGGATCGTTCATGGCTTATCCCTCACTCAGTTGACGGCAGCAGTTTCGCGCTCCACTGAAGGCTGCACCTTTTGCAGCGCTTCAATTTCGCCTTCGTAAAATATGCCGCCGAATGGCTTACCGTCCACACCTTCAAAGGTAACTTCATATGCAGGCGGCGTTGTTGCGTACTGGCAGAAGATAACACCACGGCTGCCAGCTCGCAAAAACTGCGAGTAGTCTTTGCCATCTTTGAGAACAACTTCGTCATCTTCTTGAAAGCGAAACATTATCTTTTGTCTCCTGCTTGCTGACTAATTTCTCTGGCGAAGTCCGGTGCGGTGCCTGCAATCCTGACAACCTGTCCTCGCAGGAACTTAGCCCTCTCCAAATTGTACAAGCGGGCTAATTCCACACGGGTGCCTACAAAATGCGCGGCACGCTCTGTGTACCATTGGGCTGCCTGTTCGCGTTCCTGCGGCGGAATTAATGACAGCAAAGAGTTGTCGTGAAAGGCATCTTCAGCGGCATTCTTTAGCTTCGCGGGTAAAGGTGCCACCTAAGCCTCCCTGCCCTGTTGTATCCAATCTAATCTTCATCCTCGTCGTCGAGCATTTTCAGCATGTCGGCGGTGATAGTGACTTCGTCGCCGTAGGCAACAGCATCATCATTCTCAGAAGTCGGCAGAACAAACGCATCGTCTTCCGTAAAAGAAGCGCGAGCTGTCTGCCCGGTGCCACGCTCTTCGGCTTCCACTTCCTCGGCGGCGCGGGTAAACGCCGCTTTGGCTTCCTGCGACTCGGAGCGGATGTCAATACGCCAGCCGGTCAGGCGGGCGGCCAGGCGGACGTTCTGGCCGGACTTGCCGATGGCAAGAGAAAGCATGTTATCGGGAACAAGCACAAAGCACGATTTCTTGTCTTCGTTGACTTTGACCTGTACGCTCTTGGCGGGCGATAAGCTCTCGGCGACAAACTGCTTGACATCCGCGCTCCAGCGAACGATGTCAATCTTTTCGTCGTACAGCTCCGACACAACCGCCTGCACCCGTGCCCCCCGGTGTCCGACACACGCGCCGACGGGATCAATCTTGTCGTCTTCCGATGCGACCGCGATTTTGGAACGCGCCCCGGCCTCGCGGGCCACACTTTTGATTTGTACCGAGCCGTCGGCAATCTCCGGCACTTCCAGCTCAAACAGCCGCCGGATGAGACTCGGGTGCGAGCGCGACACAATTACCTGCGGGCCGCGCGTGGAGCGCTTGACTTCCAGCAAGTATACCTTAATCCGGTCGTTAAAGCGGTACGGCTCGGTCGGAACTTGCTCCTGCTTCGGCAGCAGCGCTTCCAGCTTGCCGATGTTGATGTAAACATTGCCCATCTCCGTGCGCTGGACAATTCCGGTCGCCACTTCGCCGATTTTGGCGTTGTACTCGTCAAAGACTTTTTCGCGCTCGGTTTCCCGGAACTCCTGCATCATTACCTGCCGGGCGGTCTGCGCGGCGATGCGCCCGAAATTCTCCGGGGTTACCAGCACCGGGATTAAGGCACCAAGCGCGGCGCTCGGGTCAATCTTACGCGCGGTTTCCAGAGTCATTTCCGAATGCTCATTATCAACCACCGCAACAACGGTTTTTTCGGCGGAGAACTTGAAAGCGTTTTTGGTCGTGTCAATATGAACCGCAACGTCGCCGTTGATGTTGTAATGCTTTTTGTAGGCCTTCCCTAAAGCCACTTCCAGCGTCTTCAAAAGTGTGGCAAATGGAATTTCTTTTTCTTTTTCGATCTGCCGCAGGGCTTCAATAAAATCGCCGTTCATAGACTGTCCATGCTCCCCTAGTACACCCGCATCTAACGCCGCATGTCACACTGCACCCGCAGCTTGTTTCGCTTAAAGTTCAGGCGGCTTAAACAGACAGAAAGAGCGGGCGCGATGCCCGCTCTTTCAGAAGTCTGTGTTCTCTGAAACTGATATAGGATTGTAGCATATCTGCCGGTGTTATTGCAATCGGCTGAAAGCGGAACGCTTCAAAGTAATGCAAAGCCTCATAGCGCCCGATAGTCTTATAACACGTTTTTTGCGAAGAGTGTTCCAAGCGGGGGTAATCAAAGGCTGCCGTCATTGCCGAACACGAGAGTGCTGTCGGAAACATCCGTGCCGACGGTGTCATGGCTGACGCCGGCCGGGGTGAGCAGGCCGTCGAAATCTTCGTCCGTCGGCTTGCGTCCGCCAGAGCCGCGCAGGCCGTTAGCGGCGTCAATTTCTTTCTCAAACGGCGTTTCAGTCAGCGCGGCGTTGCGGTTGCCCAAAGTGTGGTCTATCGGTGCCCCCGCAAGAACGGCTCGGTCCGCGATCTCATCCGCGCCGTCCCGAAAAGCAGGCTGATCGGGAGCATCGCTCAGCGGGATGCGGGTGTCGCGGGGCTTGGTTTCAATTGCCATGAATTGCCTTCTTTCTTGAAGTATTCTTTCTGCTATTGTCCCCGGTCTGCCGCCGGCGTAAACGAGTGATGATCGGACCGGGAAAGCTGCCTTGACATCGGCGGAGAAGTGACGGATAATACAAAAAGCGATGACCCGACAAGGGATGATTATGAAAGCTGCAAACGTCAAAACAGATACGCTTCTGCGCCAAGCGGCGGGGGTTGCTGCGGCGGACGCCCCGGCGGCGCTGCCGGGCCTGCTGGCGCTGGCCGGCGAAGCGCTGGGCACCCAAGCGTTCGCGCTGTACCGGCTTGGGCCGGACGAGACGCTGTGCTTTCTCGCCGGGCAGGACACGGCTGCCCTGCGCGGCCAGGCGGAGGACTGCCTTGCGGCGAGGTGCGACTGCGCGGACTCCGCGCTGGTCAAGGACAGCAGCGGCAATCTGCTCGGCCTTTGGACGGCGGTTCTGTCCGAAGAGTCGCGGCTGCGCCTGCAGGCGGTGCAGGACGCGCTTGCGCCGTTTTTTGTGATCGCCCTGCGCCAGACACGCTGGCAGGACGAGATCACGGCGGCGCAGGCGCAGGTCGAGCGGCGCATCCGGGAGGTCGCAACGGTTTACGAAATCGGGCAGGCGATGGACCGGGTCGAGATTGACCGGCTGCTTGATATGATTACCGAGAAAGCGGCGGCGGTGATGGAGGCGCAGGCCTGCTCGCTTCTGCTTCGCCTGCCGGACACGGACTCTTTAGTCATCGCAGCATCATTTGGACTGCCGAGCGACATTGTGGAGAACTCGCGCATTTTTGTCGGCAGCAGCATCGCAGGCCGGGTTGTGGAGACAGGAGAAGCGCTTCTGCTGAACTCGCTGGAGGACGACCCCCGGTTTCAAGGCTCAGGCATCGGCAGCGCTGCTGATGTGTCGTCTTCGATTTGCATGCCGATGAAGGATGAAAACGGCGTGGTGCAGGGCGTTTTGTGCATTCGCCGCCGAGCGGCCGGGCCGCTGTTCAGCGACGAGGACCTGCGGCTGTTTTCCATCTTTGCGACGCAGGCGGGGCTTGCGATCAACAACGCGCAGCTTTATGCGCGGCTGAACCACAAGCTGCAGGAGCTGTCCACACTGGCGGCTTTGACGGAAACGATCACGTCCGTACTGGATTTGGACCAGGTGCTCAATCAAGTCGCGGACAACATTGTGGATGTGGTGCATTTTGATCGCTGCCGGATTTACCTGCTCGACATTGAAACCGGCCGGTTCTCGCCGCGCATCGTGCGCGGCTACCACCGGGCACCGCTGGGAAGCAAGGGCTTGGTGGACGTGGAAGTGCAAGTCGGCATGGGCGTTGGTGTCATCGGCATGATCGCCCAGCGCCAGATGCCGCTTTTTGTGGAAAATATCCAGGAAGCCCTGCCGATGGTCCGCGAGTATGCCCAGGCGCTGGATATGGAAGCGTTTTATGCACAGCCGATTGTCGCGCGGGGCCGCTGCATCGGCGTCGTGGTCGTGTCCAACACCGGGCCGCAGCGCGGCATAATCCGAGCCGACATCGAGCTTTTGTCTACATTTGTGCATCAGGCGGGGATCGCGATTGAAAACGCGCGGATTATCGCCGGCCAGGAAAAACGTTATGCGGAGCTGACGACGCTGTACGAGGTCAGCAAAACACTGGCGGCGACATCGGGGGTGCAAAAAGCGGCGCAGACAGTCAACGATCTGGCGACGCAGATCACCGACAGTGATGCCGGGCTGCTTTTGATGTTCGACGCTTCGCACGAAGCCTTGAGCGCCGTACACTGGCGCGGCGTTTCCGATGCGCTCGGCAAGCGCCTGCGCTCGTTTATCACGCCTGTTCCGGTCTCGGCGCAGTCGCGGACGCTGCGGGCGCCGCGCATTTTAACGGCAGGCGACGCGGCGGCGGTCTTTGGCCCGGACTGGCAGCCGATCTGTGAAGCGTTTTTGGACCGGCACCGGGCGGCGGCATTGGTGCCTTTAGTGGTAGATGACGCGGCAGTCGGCTTTCTCATTTTAGGCAAGCACGGCACGGAGTACGGCGACCAGGAGCTGAAGCTGATTGCGGTGGCGTCTTCTCAGGCCGCGACTGTTCTGCAAAGCGCGGCCTCGTATGAGCGCCGGATCGGGCAGCGGGATTTGGAGCTGTCGGCGGTTTATGAGCTGATGCAGAAAGTGCGTGCGGCGACGACTTTGGAAGAAGCGCTGTCTTCGATCTTAGATATTGTCGCGAGCCTGGTTTGGAGTGATGAGTCATCGCTGATGACTGTGGACGAGGACGGCGCGACCATGACGGTCCGGGCGGCGCGAGGAGAGCGGGCCGAGGAGATCATCGGCATCGAGACGCTGGCCCTGAGCGGCGACAGTGTTGCCGCCCGCGCTTTGCGTGCCCGCACGGCGATGATCGGCCCGGAGCCGGCCGCCGTCACCGACAATGCCGCGATGCGCTCGCGTCTTGCCCTTCCTTTAGTCGTTGCCAATGAGCTGATCGGCGTTTTGATGATGGAAAGCCGTACCCCGGATCTGTATACGGAAGAAAGCGTGATGATGCTGCATTTGGTCGCGTCTCAGGCCGCAACCATCTACCGCGAGATCACGTCCCTGCGGAACCTCACGAACTATACCGATAACATTCTGCGCTCTATTGCCGCCGGCGTCATCACCATTGACAAGAACGGCTACATCGTCACCTGGAACAAGCGTGCGGAAGAGATCGTCAATCTGCGTGCTTCCCAGTTTATCGGAATGCACTACACGTCCTTTATTGACCTGCTGCAAATTAATCTGCCGGTGCGGGAAGAAACCCTGCGAATGGTCCAGATGACCGCCCAGACCGGCAAAGTGTTTACGCGCAACCAGCTTTGTTACCAAAGCCCGCAGGGGGATGAAACGTATTTAAACTTAAGCGCGTCCCAGCTTGTCAGCGAGGCGGGGGATTATCTGGGCGTTGTTGTGGTGTTCGAGGACGTGACCAACGAAGTTCAGATGAAAGAAGAAGTCGAGCGCATCTCCAAGCTTGCCGAGACCGGGCAGCTTGCCGCAAACATCGCCCATGAGCTGCGAAACCCGCTGTCGTCTATTAAAGGCGCGGCCCAGCTTTTGCGAAAAGAGCTGCCGGCGGACTTGATGGCCGAGCACGGCGAATTTTTGGACATGATCGTGCAGGAAGTCAATGGTCTTGACAGAATTGCCACCGAGTTTCTGGAGTTTTCGCGGGTGACGCCGCCGGAGATGCGTCCGGTGAGTATTGCGGCGCTGCTGTCTCGGCTGCTGCAGTTTATGAGCGCCTATTTGGCAGACCAGGACGTTCAAGTTATTCAAACCCTGCCGGACGATCTGCCGGAGCTGTGGCTGGACCGCGCCCAAATGGAACAAGTCGTCAAAAACATCGTCATTAACGCTGTCCAGGCGATGCCGCATGGGGGAACCCTAACGGTTGCCGCGCACTGCCAGCCGGAGCAGGACATTTTAAACATTGATTTCACGGATACCGGTGTCGGCATTTCCGCCGCCAAGATTGACAAGATCTGCACGCCGTTCTTTACGACAAAAACAAAAGGCACCGGTCTCGGCCTTGCGATTGTCCGCAAAATTGTGGAGACGCACGGCGGCAGGCTGGTGATCCGCAGCACGCCGGGCGAAGGCTCGACATTTACCGTGCAGCTTCCGATCCAGCCGGTCCCGACCGGCATGATCCCGGCGTCCCGAACCGAGATTACCGACCAGCGCCATGACCGGGCCGACCGGGGCTACGAAAGATAAGCGCTTATCTCGATAAGCGTTTATCGAGACAAGCCGTTTATCCGGCACGATCCTGGAGCGTCTCAGAGAAAGATAACACACTTTATGCCTGCAGAAGTACCCGCCGCAAGCGCCAAGACTGCACCAAAAACACTGCTCATCGCGGACGACGAGCCGAATATCCGGCGCGTCCTGCAGGCGATTTTCGTTAAAGACGGCTACGAAGTGCAGGTCGCAGAGAACGGCGTCAAAGCTTTAGAGTGGGCGTCGGCCAACCCTGTCAGCCTCTTGATTACCGATCTGATCATGCCGGACATGAACGGCGTCGAGCTGATCCAGAAAGTCAAGCAGAAGCACCCGGACTCAGTGGCGATTGTGATCACGGCTTACGCGACCATCAAGACTTGTGTAGACGCGATGCGCTACGGCGCGTCGGATTACATCACAAAGCCGTTCGACATGGATGAAATCCGCGCCGTCGTCAAACGCGCCGTTGCCCGCGCCGCCGAAGCGCATTCGCCATCCGGCTCTTCCGCAAAGTCCGCCAATAAACCGCCGTCCATCCTCGCGAATGCCGTCAGCCCGGCGATGCAGGAAGTGGTGACGACGATTGGCCGGGCGGCGTCTTCCCGTGCGACCGTCCTCATCCGGGGCGAGAGCGGCACCGGCAAAGAGCTTGTCGCCCGTGCTCTGCACGAGCAGTCCGACCGGGCTTCCGGCCCATTCATTCCGATTTCCTGCGCCGCGCTGTCCGAGACGCTGCTGGAAAGCGAGCTGTTCGGCCACGAAAAGAATGCTTTCACCGGCGCGGCGGCGGAGCGCAAGGGCCGCTTTGAGCTGGCGCATGGCGGAACTCTGTTTCTGGACGAGATTGGGGACGTTTCAGGGGCCGTGCAGGTGAAGCTCCTGCGCGTCTTGCAGCAGCGCGAGTTTGAGCGTGTCGGTGGCACGAAAACAATTAAAGTGGATGTGCGGGTCGTCGCGGCAACAAACGCCGATTTGGAGCAGCAGCTTAAAGACGGCAAGTTCCGTGAAGATTTGTATTACCGCTTGAAGGTGCTGGAGATCACCATGCCGCGTCTTAAAGAGCGCGTGGAAGACATTCCGCTCCTGGCGATGCTGTTTTTGCAGAAGTTCAACGCCGAGAACGACGCTTCGGTAGACAGCTTCTCGCCGGAAGCCCTGATGCACCTGCAAAGCTACGCTTGGCCCGGCAATGTTCGCGAATTAGAAAATGTCGTTCACAGGTGCGTCGTCATGGCCGACCACCACGTCAAAGTCATCGAAGCCAACATGCTGCCGGCAATCATCCGGGAAGGGCGGCTGTAGGAAGCCCCCAATAATGGGGGAGCAGTCCCCTAATAAGAGAGCAGTACGGAGAAGGGCGAACACAAGAAGGGCGAACACAAGGTTCGCCCCTACGGGGTTTGTTCGGACAATGCCGGGCAAGGACGATGTAGGGCGCGAACCTTGTGTTCGCCCTTCTTGTGTTCGCCCTTCTTGCATCTACATTCCGCGCAGGTTTCTACAGCGCCACTGTTTTGCTGGGGCCGGCGGCATTGAGGACTTCGGCGGGATCGCGCCAGCCTAAGCTTTCGCCGTCGCGCATCAGCAGGACGGAATCAGCCCCCGTAAGCATTTCCGGGTCGTGGGTCACGACGACCACCGTGCCGCGCTCCCGGTACGCCGAAAGCAGGTCTACGACCAGATGCCCGTTGGCGTGGTCCAGCGACGCCGTCGGCTCGTCGGCGAAAATGACATCCGGATCGTTCATCATGGCCCGCGCGACGCACACCCGCTGCTTCTCGCCGCCGGACAACTGCGACGGCAGCTTGTCCGCCATCCCCGTGATCCCGAGCTGCTCAAAGTACCCCAATGCCTTACGCCGAGCGGCGTCGTCCAAGACCGGCGCACCCATTAAGACGTTTTCCATCGCCGTCTGCCAGACCAGCAGATAGGGCTGCTGGAAGACAAACCCGAAGCGCTGCCGGCGCAGGTCAATCAGGTCTAGGTCGGAGTGCGCTCCAAAGCGGTAATTATCCAGCACCACATCGCCTGATGTCGGGCGCTTGAGGCCGCTGAGAATATACAGCAGCGACGACTTCCCTGACCCCGACGGCCCCATGATGCCGACAAAGCGCTTGTTGGGTATTTGAATGGAAACTTCCCGCAGGGCATGAGTGCTGCGCTGACCGTCAGTGTAAACCAGGGAAATCTTATCAGTGGAGAGAATGGAGTCGGACAAGCTTAACGTCTTTCTATAATCGTGACCGGGTCCAGGTGGGACAAGCGGTAAGAAATCGTGGCGACGGCGAACAGCGTGATGCAGACCGGGATCGGCAGCGTGTTCCAGTACGACAGCGGATCGCTTGGGTTAATCAGCATCCCGCGCGGCTCAAAGACGCTGCCGCGCATCAAACTTAAAATGCTCCAATTGACCAAAACGCCAAGTATCCAGCCGAGCGAAGTCAAGATGGCCGTCTCGGAGACCGCGTGCCAGACCAGCGTGGAGCGCCGGATGCCGATAGCCGCCAGCACCGCGAACTCGGAGATGCGCTGAGTAAAATAGATGTTAGACAGCATTCCCGCCATCAGCGCGACCACAAAGATGACCGTGCCGTTGACCAGGTGCATGATCAGGTACATCGAGGCCAGCGAGCTTCGCAGCGTCTTCACTAAGTTGTTGAACGACAGCACCTGCACCTGGAACTTATCCAGGGACCCGAACAGCGTATCCCCCACCCGCCCCTGATCGCCGGGGTTCGTCGTCGTCACCAGCAGCGAGCGCGGCACCTGAGACAAGCTCGCATCGGTGAACTGCTGCGACGTGAACGCCATCCAGGTCGGCCCGCGCAGGATGCCGACCAGCTTGATCTTCGCCGGGGCGGCGACAAATGTTCCGGTGTCCAGCGGCGACGCGATAATGTCCCCGATATGAACTTTCTTGTTCCGGGCCAGCCCTTCCGAGATGACTGCTTCCGGCTGGCCCGGCGCCGGCATCCGCCCGCCGGGCATCAGCGTGTCTCCGGCCCGGCGCAGCAGATAATCCCGGTCACCGTCGGTCACGCCGAAGCAGACAAAGGGAAACGGCCCAAAGACCGTGTTGATGTTGAAAAAGAAGCCGGACGTTTCAATCGTCCGCTCCACTCCCGGCGTCTTCTGGATTTGGGTCTTAATGTCGGCAGGGACACGGATCACGCTTTCTCCCGGCACGGCGGCGGCGATGCGGGGAATGACCGGCGTAAAGACTTTGGTGTAATTGTAGATCGTCAGCACCGTCAGGTCAATCGAGTTGACAATAGTGACGACCGAGGCAATGAGAAACACCGACAGCACAATGACAAACGCCAGCGGCAGGGTGCGCCCTAAGTTGCGGCGGAAGTAAGTAATCGGGTTCAAAGGGCGTGCGATGGCCGTAATTCCATTTCTAATGCGCTTGTTTTCAAAAGCGCTGCTCATAAGCGCCGTTATTATACCCGCTCGTCGCCCCTGAAGTGCGTGTCCCAAATCGGGTAAACTGAGACACATAAGCCGCCACGGAATAAGGAGCCACGGAATAAATTCCGAGGCTAGGATAAAACACCGTCGCGGCGACGGAAGACCAATCCCGCTGGCTGTGCGGTTCTTGTGTCGCCGCGACACTGCTTTGTTTCTGCCTCGGAATTTAATCCGTGGCGACTGCGTAACATCAGATATTTAGAGAGGACTCGCTATGGGCAAACTCTAATGCACCTGCGGCTTCGTCATTCGTGATACGCATTTCGATTTACCGTGCAAGGGTGATGTTCGCCGGGATCAAGACCTCGAACCTTACTTCGAGACGATTACCCGCGAGCTTGCCCTGCTCGTAGACGCGGTCGCCGCCGGTCAGCGCGACGAATGGATCAACCGGCATTTCCTGCCGGGATACCCTCACGATGTGTCTCACGAGGGGATGATCTCAGATTATCTTTCTGGACTTGATGAGCAGCTTACATCCCAGATTTTTGAGTGCGAGAACTGCGGGCGGCTCTGGTTGCAGCAATCGGCTCATACGAATGCCTACTATTCTTACAGCCCCGACAGCGGTGGCCTAAATCGAGTGCTGGCCTCGGCGTGGCATCCTCAAACTAAGCCGCCTGACGCCTGAGCGGGGTATAATTATGCCTGAAGGAGCCGCATCATGCCACAACTAGTCACGCACAACCAAAATATCCTGGGCGGCATTCCAGTTTTTACCGAGACGCGCGTTCCTGTCAAAACTTTGTTTGACTACTTGAAGGCCAATCACCCGTTGGACGACTTCTTGGATGACTTTCCGACAGTGGAGCGGGGGCAAGCGCAGCAGGTATTAGAAGCAGCGCAGCGGCAATGGCAGGAGCCGGGCGGTGAGGCTGTGTATGAGATTGCTGCTTGATGAATGCCTGCCGCGTAAGCTCAAGAGCGGGCTGTCGGGCCATGAAGTCAAGACAGTGCCGCAGATGGGATGGGCCGGAACTGAGAACGGCGATTTGCTGCCGCTGATTGAGTCTCAGTTTGAGGCGTTTGTGATGATTGACGGTAATATGCGGTATCAGCAGAAGATGGCGGGCCGGTCGTTTGCACTGATTGTTTTGGTTGCACAGGACAACACAATCGAAACTTTGCTGCCGCTGATGCCGCAGGTTTTGGCGGCGCTGCCGTCGGTCTTGCCGGGGCAGATTGTGAAGATCGCGGCTCAGGCGGCATGACGACACTTAAGACAAATAAGGGGAAGAAGCACGCATGAATATCGGGGTTTTGAAAGAAATCAAGAATAACGAGAACCGGGTGGCCGTGGTGCCGTCGGGCGTGGAAACGCTGACGAAGGCCGGGCATACGGTATTTGTGGAGACGGGCGCAGGGGTCGGGACTTCCCTGCCGGATGAGGCGTATGTCGCGGCGGGCGGCACGATTGTCCAGACGGCGGCGGAGGTATGGGAGCAGGCGGAGATTGTCTGCAAGGTGAAAGAACCGCAGCCGGACGAGATCGCGCATATGCGGCCTGACCAAACCCTCTTCACTTATTTCCACTTTGCGGCGTCGCGGGCATTGTCGGAAGCGGTGCGAGACTGCGGCTCGACCTGCATTGCGTATGAAACGGTCGAAGCGCCCGACCACACGCTGCCGCTTTTGACCCCGATGTCCGAGATCGCAGGCAAGATGGCGATGCAGGAAGCGGCCAAGTATCTGGAAAAGCCGCAGGGCGGGCGCGGCATCCTGCTCGGCGGCATTCCGGGTGTTCCGGCGGCGCATGTGGTCATTTTAGGCGGCGGCGTGGTCGGCATCAACGCCGCAAAAGTCGCAGCAGGCATGGGCGCAACAGTGACGATGATGGACGTCAATCTAGAGCGTCTGCGCTATTTAGACGACGTGCTGCCGGCGAACGTGACGACGTATTTCTCCAATGCTCTGCATATCCGGGAGATCTTGCCGACGGCGGATGTCGTGATCGGAGCGGTTCTGATCAAAGGCGCACGCGCTCCGATTTTGGTCTCGCAGGCGGATCTCAAGCGCATGAAGCCGGGCGCGGTGATTGTGGACGTTGCGGTGGACCAGGGCGGCTGCATTGAAACGATGCACCCGACAACCCATGCCGTGCCGGTGTTTACGGTAGATGATGTCATTCATTACGGCGTTGCGAACATCCCCGGTGCGGTGCCGGCGACTTCGACGTATGGCCTGACCAATGCGACATTCCCCTACCTGCTGGCGCTGGCAAACAAAGGCATCAAGCAGGCGCTGCGCGAGGATCCGAGTTTGGCGAATGGCCTGAACGCGGCAGGCGGCAAGTTCTTTTTGCCCGAGATCTCCGAGCATTTCGGCCTACCGTCGGCGTCTTTGGCAGACTGGCTGGCGTCATAGCCCCGGTCTTGCAGCAGGCAGAGGCGGCGTTTCTGCCGGGACTGCGTCGGCGGCAGCCAGCACATCAATCCTGGCGGCATGGAACTCCGTGCCCGCCAAACGGCCTGTGACCCGAACGGTGTCGCGGCGGCTGAGGTCATAGGCGGAAATCTGGATACCCGAGCGGCGGATGGGAATGCCGCGCGGCACGACAATTTTCGCTTCCGTGCCGCCGTCAGCGAGCCGGATTTTGATGTCCCGGCGCCCGAGCTTGTTGGCCGGGGACGAGACCGTCCCAAACAGTATGCGGTTCGGCACGGTCGCGGGTGTGTGGTAATCCACATCTTCTTTAGTGGTCAGCAGCCCGGCGAGGACAGTTCCTTCCGGCTGGAGCGAGCCGCCGACAGTCACGCGCTGACCGGCCAGCACCGGGAAGCCGGCCCCCGCGCCGGGGAGTCCCGAAACATCCGTATCAGGCGTCACAAAGACCGTTCGCGTGTGCGTGTTGATG
Organism: uncultured Armatimonadales bacterium; assembly: GCA_964241935.1. GTDB lineage: Bacteria > Armatimonadota > Armatimonadia > Armatimonadales > Capsulimonadaceae > JANXMY01. The sequence continues at coordinate 10,028 of CAXSZN010000033.1, read as the reverse complement.
CGCAGGACAAATGCCCCACGCTCTAAGTTTATCGCTTCAACCGTGCCGCGCACGGTGAAATCCAGCGGCTCGGGGACGCTTGGGATTGGCGGGGCAACTACGGGAACCGCCTGAAACCGGCTGACCGTGATGCTGCCGTCCGCGTTTCCCAGCCCCGAGACAAGCCCCCGTGTCCCGGCGGCCAGTGGCGCTTTGACACCATTGGGCAGGACTATCTTGGCCTGCGACAAATCCAGCACATACTGCTGGCCATCATCAGCGGCGAACAGCGCGGCGTGGGGGCCAGGCTCGACACGCTTCAGCGTGCCGGCCAGCGTGAGATGCTGCCCGCTAATCGGCAGCGGCACGGTCTGCGCCGCCGTACCATCCCCCAAGCTGCCCAGACAGAAGAGCAGCACGAAAGCTGCGAGATTACGCTGCATGACTGATTTCTTCATTGACCGCAGCGGCGGCCAGCACGGGGTCAGGCGCTGCCGTAATCGGGCGACCGACAACAAGGTAATCTGCGCCGGCTTGAACGGCCTCGCCGGGCGTCATCACCCGCTTTTGATCGCCCAAGTCTGCACCCGCCGGGCGAACACCGGGAACAACCAGCACAAAATCCGGCCCGCAGGCGTCTCGAACAGCTTGGATCTCGTGCGGCGACGCCACAAGGCCGTCGCAGCCGGCGTCCTGTGCAAGACGCGCCAGATGGACAACTTGTTCCGTGAGGGGCCGGGTCACGCCCAGCTCATCGCGCAGGACTTCCGCGCTGATGCTGGTTAAGATAGAAACGGCGATGACCAGAGGCTTTGGGACACCTGCCAGATCCGCCCCTTCAGACGCGCCTTTGACTGCCGCCTGCATCATGGCGCTGCCGCCGGAGGCGTGGACGTTCAGCATCCACACGCCGCGTTTTGCGGCTGCCCGCGTCGCCCCTAACACGGTGTTCGGAATATCGTGGAACTTGCAGTCGTAGAAGATTTTTGCATCTGGTCCGGCCTGCGCCTTCAGGTCCTCAAAGAGTCCCATGCCTGCCGCGTTGATCAGCTCCAGCCCGACCTTATAACCCACCACTTGCCCGCGCAGTTTTGCCGCTAAATCCAGCGCTTTGGCGGTTGTGTCAGCGTCCAGCGCGACCAGCGTTTTACTTTGCACATTCATAAAGTTAGGTTCGGCAAGATGGGGCCAGGTTCCTGCTCAATTGTCACGCTGCCGAAGATCAGGGCGAAAGACGAGGAGTTGAAAACTCCTCGCTAGGAGAGGCACTCTGCGAGTGAAAGAAAAGCTCCTATCGCGCCCAACTCTTACGTCCGCAGGACGCTTTACCTAGCGAGGAGTTTTCAACTCCTCGTCGCTTATGCTGCCACTCACCCTAAAACAAAAAAAGCCTGGTCAGCAATGACCAGGCTTTTTTTGTCTTGTGCTTAATTTCGGCGCGAGGAACCGCCGCCGCTCAGCGACAGCAGAATCTGCACCAGGAACCAGAACAAGTTGATAAAGTCCAAATACAGTGCGACAGTCGCTAAGACATAGTCGTTTGGGCCGTAGCGGAACTTGATATTCGAAAAATCGTACAGCGTGAAGCCGCCGAAGATCAGTGCGCCGCCGATGGCATAAACCAGTGTCAGGCCGGGGCTAAACGGCACGAAGAACCGGATCAAGCCGACAACTATTAAAGCAATCAGCGCGAAGATCAGGAACTTCCCGATCCCACCAAAGTCCTTGCCGGAAACCCAAACATAGGTGCCGAGGCCAGCGACAATGACTGCCGACAAAATAGAAGCTTCCCCGATGACCGCCGCGCCGTAGGCATAACCTCGCGCGATCATGCCGAGCAGCGGCCCCATCAAGAGGCCTTCCAGAACGCTGAGGCCGTACAAAAGCACGAGGCTCAGGCTGGGGTTGTTTCGGGCAAACGACAGGCCGAAGACGCAGGCGAATGTGCCGAGCATCAGCGGCAGGAACAGCGCCGGCGACAGATGCACCGAGGCAGCCCACCAGGCCGCGCCGGCTGTCACAAGGAGCGCCGTCACAAGCAGGTAAGAGACCCGCTGGATCAGCGCATTCGCCGCCCCCACCGACTGCCCGGCGGCGTAGGGATTATAAACTTGGTTCGGGTTACGCGAAAAGTTGTTCATGTTCGAAAATCTCCGTCTCAGCATCTCACATGTACTATAACGCTTTCGCTGATTTGTTTGTTCCAATCGCGCAGGCGGCTCAAACAAGAAGCCCCACCCGAAGACGTCCCGGCAGGGCTTTTTCTTGTCAATTCGGCTCTTGTCAGCCGGCGGAAGAGGGCGGCAGCGGGGGCGGGGCAGGCAGGCGGCGGGATTCGCCGGACAGCCATTCCGCGACTTCGGAAACGGGAACTTTGTGCTGCCAGCCGTCGTGCAGGCTTTTAAGCTGGACCATGCCGGCAGCGATCTCGTCATCACCCAAGATCACAGCGTAGCGTGCTTTGGCTTTGTCGGCAGCCCGCATCTGGGCTTTCATGCTGCGTGCGCCGTATTCGGTCTCGGCGGAGATACCGCTCCGGCGCAGGTCAGACAGCAGCTTGATCCCAATCGGCTTGGCGGCGTCTCCCAGGGTGATGACATAGGCCGTCGGCGTCGGCAGCGTCGGCATCTCGACCCCAAGCGCCTGCAGCGCGATGAGCGCCCGCTCGACCCCTAACCCGAATCCAATACCTGGCGTGGCCGGGCCGCCGATGGTCTCGACAAGCTGGTTGTAGCGCCCCCCGCCGCCCAGCGCGTTTTGTGCGCCGAGATCCGGCGACTGGATCTCAAAGGCCGTTTTAGTGTAGTAGTCAAAGCCGCGCACCAGAAACGGATCATTTTCGTAAGCAACGCCGGCATCGGAAAGATAGCCCATGACGGCGGCGTGGTGGGCGCGTTCTTCTTCAGTCAAATAGGCGGACAAATGCGGTGCATCAGCAAGTATCTCCAGCTCACGGGCGTTCTTTGTGTCCAGCAGGCGCAGCGGGTTCTTTTCGAAGCGGCTCTGGCCTTCGGCGCTGAACTCCGGCAGGTATGGCTCGACATAGGCTTTCAGTGCGACTAAATAGGCCGCGCGGGACTCTTGGGAGCCGACCGAGTTCAGCTTCAGCGTCAAGCTGGAAATGCCAATGTTTCGGAAGAACGCCAGGGCAAGCTGGATGACTTCGGCGTCGAGCGCGGGGTCGTCGGTGCCGAGCGCTTCCACGCCAAGCTGCTCATGCTGCCGGTAGCGGCCTTCCTGCGGGCGTTCGTACCGGAAGTGCTGAGCGCAGTAGTAAAGCTTGACCACGCCGCCCCGCGTGTGCAGCGAGTTCTCCAAATAAGCACGCAGGACTGGAGCCGTGCTTTCGGGGCGCAGCGTCAGCGAGTCGCCGCCTTTGGTCTCAAACGTGTACATTTCTTTCGAGACGATGTCGGTTTCCTCACCAACAGAGCGCGTGATAAGCTGAGTGTTCTCGAAGATAGGGGTTCGCACCTCGCCATAGCCATACAGTCGGCACAGGCCGCGAAATTGGTCTTCAAGATATTGGCGGCGGCCGCTGTCGTCCACCCATTTCGGGGCGTCCGGGACAAAATCGTGGGTGCCGCGTGGTCGTTGGTATTTGAGGGCCATAGTGTTGAATGTGCAGAACGATGCCGTGACTGCGATGCCGTGACTGCGATGCCGTAAACGGCGTCGCTGGGGGGCGAAGCGCCAAGCTGCCGCCTGCGCGGCAGAAGAGCTAACGAACAGAATCTACCTTCTTGTCCCGCGCAGGCGGGACCCTAGCGTCTGCGCTACCCAGCGACGCCGTTTACGGCATCGCAGTCACGGCATCGCAGTCACGGCATCGCAGTCACGGCATCGCATTCACGCTCTTGCTTCCTCATCCCCAGGTTCCAAATACTGGCCCATGTGCCGGAATTTGTCGTAGCGGCGGGCGACAAGCGTCGGCGCGGGAACCGGCAGCAGCGGGGTCAGCTCGCGGAGCAGCGCGTCTTTGACGCTGCCGGCGGCCTCGGCCCAGTCGCGATGCGCTCCGCCGAGCGGCTCGGGGATAATGCCGTCAATGATGCCAAGCTCGGATGCTCTTTGGGCCGTGAGGTTCAGCGCGGCGGCCGCATCGGAGCCGCGTGTCGGGTCACGCCACAAAATCGCGGCGAAGCCTTCGGGGGGAATGACCGAGTAGACGGCGTGTTCGAGCATTAAAACACGGTCGGCGACGGCAATGCCTAACGCGCCGCCGCTGCCGCCTTCGCCAATGATGACTGAGACTATCGGCACCGGCAAAGTCGCCATGTCAAACATAGAGCGGGCAATGGCTTCGGAGATGCCTCCTTCATCGGCGGCAATGTCGGCAGCGGCGGCGGCTGTGTCCACGAATGTGATGACCGGCAGGCCGAACTTCGCGGCCAAAGACATAATCCTCCCCGCTTTGCGGAAGCCTTCAGGCCGGGCCGAGCCGAAGTTTCGGAACTGGCGCTGCTTCAAGTCACGCCCTTTTTGATGGCCGATGACTGCCACCGGCAGGCCGTTTAATTTAGCGAAACCGGCGACAATCGCGCCGTCGTCGGCTCCCAAACGGTCCCCGTGCAGCTCTGTCCAGTCCTCGAAGATGGCGGCGACATAGTCCAGCGTGTAAGGCCGCTTGACATGGCGGGCCAGCAGCACTTTATCCCAGGGTTCCAGCTCTGAGAAAAAATGCTTGATGATTGCCGCGCGATGCTCTTCATATTCGGCAATCTGACTAGGAAGCTCCGGCGTGTTCTGCGGGTTCGCCCGGTCTTCGACAATCCGGCGCAGCTTGGACAGGTCTTGGTTCAGCTCTTCAATAGACTTCTCGAAGTCCAGCACGTTCATGTTAGCCATGCGTGTCCTCCGAGCCGGGTGCGGCAAAGGCCAGCGCCGGATGGACGCCGTTGCCGTTCTGAGAATGAGCGGGCGCGTGCACCGGGACAAGAGCGGTGCAGACGCCGCTGAAGAGGGAAAGCAAGGTAGCGAGAGTTTGGGGCAGGTCACGGCGGGGCACCACCGAGTCGATATGGCCATGGGCCATCTGCCACTCGGAAGTCTGGTAATCTTCCGGCGGCTTCTGCACCGTCGCTTGGGCCACGACACGTGCCCCCGCAAAGCCGATGAGTGCACCGGGTTCCGCGAGATGCACGTCACCGAGCGATGCATAGGACGCCAGAACGCCCGCCATGGTCGAGTCGGTCATCACGACGATGTACGGCAGCTTGGCTTCGGCGAGACGTGCGGCGGCGGCGGAAGTTTTCGCCATCTGCATCAGCGACAGCAGGCCTTCCTGCATCCGTGCGCCGCCGCCGGTCGCCGTGAAGATGACCACCGGCAGACGCCGGGCAATGCCTTCTTCCATCGCCCGCGCGACTTTCTCGCCGTGAACGGACCCCATGGAGCCGGCCATGAAGTGGAAATCGGCGACGCCCAGCACCACGGGAATTTCCTGAATGGAGGCCAGGCCGACCCGGAAGCTATCGTTGGTGCCGGTCGCGCCGACGGCTTTTGTCAGCTTGGCTTCATAGTCCGGAAACGGCAGCGGATTTGTTGAGCGGATCTCGGTGAACAGCTCAGTCCAGGAGCCTTCGTCGGCAGTGAATGCAACGCGCTCCTCGGCAGTCAGCTTGTGGTGAAAGCCGCAGAGGGGACAGACTTTCAGGTTTTTCTCAAAGTCTTTGGTAAATAAGATTTCGCCGCATTTGGCGCATTTCGTGGCGACGCCGTCCGGCACCAGTGCCGCGCTTTGAGCGGCGGGGTTCGGGGCGAATTTCGATCTCAGGCGAGTCCATCCGTCGGGGGGCATAAGAATCCTCGTGTTTACTTGTCTTCGCGAGCGTGCAGGCTTGGGAAGTAAGACCTCCCATTATACCTGAGTAGACAGCAAAACACGAAATTTGTTTCAGCCCCGGCCTCGCCCATGAACGGACGGCAAGACTTAGTTCGCTTGGGCGTACTGAAGATGCTTCGGCAGGACTTTGGGCGGGTGGACATAAAAAGCCGAAGCAGGCAGAGGCTGCCAGGGGACTGCCTGCTCGGAGGCAAGACTGTCCGGCGCGTCCGCATCGCCGCTGCCAAACGAGGCAAAGGCGAACGTCGCACACACGGCAAGGGCGACAAAATAGCCAAGAAAAAGGCGAACGGGCATGGCGGGTTCTCCCAACAAATATACTGCTGAGAAATATACTAGCCCCAGCAGGGTTAGAACAAATTGTCGGCAGTGACGGCGAACAAAGAGAGACCGCAGAAATACCAGGTTCAAGAGGCTGGAATCAAGATCGAGGGGCGGAAGTCAAGTTCAGGAAGCGGCACCGGCGAGCGTTCGCTTGGTACGGGCCGGGCGGCTTTGCAGGGAAGGCAGCGCGGCGCTTTGAGAGAAGCCAAGCGAGGAATGACGGACGACCAGACGCGCGGGAAAGACCTGACTCACATACTCTGCCTGCGGGTCGGCAAGGCGGCGCAGGATCAGCTCTCCAGCGGTCTTGCCGATGCCGCTGAAGTCCTGAGCCATCGTGGTCAGGCCGAGATCGTCGAGGCCCGGCGGAACCACATCGTCAAAGCCGACCAGGGCCACGTCTTCCGGCACATGCAGGGTAAGCTGCCGCAGCTCGGCAACAAGGGACGGCGCCCAGTAGTCCGCGAGCAGGAACACGGCAGTCGGGGCTTCGCGGCCCGAAAACAGCGAAAGCATCTGGTCCGGGTCCAGACGCCGCCCGCCGTCGCGCAGCAGAATGAGATTTCGGGGATTGAATTCCAGGCCGCTGTCCCGGAGCGCCTGCTCGTAACCGCGCAGCCGGTCGGCAGCCGCTTCAGTGGTTTCCATTTGGGTGAGATGTGCGATTCGCGTGTGGCCCTGGGCGATCAAATGCTGCGTGGCTTGGTACGCGCCGTCGAAGTTGTCCGTGCCGGCAAAGTCAAGCTCGACACCGGGAACGCGCCGGTCAATCGCGACGACCGGCATTTCCCCGCGCAGGCCTTCAATCAGGTTCACGTTGGCATGGCCGCCTTCGTGCCACAGCACCACACCGGCGAACCCGCTGTCCCGCGCGTAACGCAGGCAGTCCGCTTCTTTTTCGGCGGCTTTTTTGTAAGTGTCGGCGTAGGTATCCAGCACCAGCGGGTGATACTCCTGCGCGGCAAGCGTTTCGTTGATGCCGTAGAACGTGTCTGTAAACAGCGAGCCGCCGAAGCGCCGCCCGAGCAGAACACCGACCAGATGCGACTGCGCTTCTGCGCCTGCCTGCCGGCTGGGCTTGCGGACAGGCGGCAGCGCCCGAGGCCGCGCGGTGTATCCGAGATGCGCCGCCGCCGCCAGCACATTCAGGCGGGTGCCTTCAGAAACAAAGATCCCATTTTGGCGGTCATTAAGAACTGTAGACACAACCGATTGGGAAACTTTGGCCCGCTCTGCGACATCTTTCAGCGTAACAGACTTCAGGGACGGCATGGGATACTGGAACTTTCTGGCCGGCAGCACTGCGCGACTTTATATAAATATTTCCCGAGTGTACCCGTCTCTAGGTTCGTTGTCAAGTTTTTGATGCTAATTCCCGATTCAATCAGCGGGACAAGGCTCCGCGACGGATCGGCGGCAGGGCGGCATGAGCGCCTTTGATGGAGCGCCACAAAATCTCGTTCAGCGCGTCATCCGGGGCATCGTCGGCCTTTGCAAAGTTCATGCGGCGGCTGCGCTCGGCTCCGTAAGAGCCGCTGTTGTTCTTCTGGGCCAGGATCGCTTTGTCGGGCGCGAGGACTGTAAAAGGAGTCAAGTCGGCAACGGGGCTGAAGGCGCGGAGCGGCGGGGCAACCGCATCCAGCCGGGTCATCGGCGGAACACGAAGCAAAATCTCCATTGTCCGCAGCAAGCTGTCCGTGTTGTAAAAGTGGTGGTCAACGCCTCGGCGCTGCGTGTACGCGGACAGAACGTAGGCTGTTGACCGGTGGCAGTCCACATGGTCGGGGCCGTTCTGCGCGTCGTCCTCGACAACAAAAATCGCCGTGTTCTTCCAGTAGGGTGAATGCGAGACGGCTTGCACGATCTCCCCTACTCCGTAATCGTTGTCGGCGGCCATCGCAAGGGGCGAATCGCTGCCGGGAGCCGTGCCTGCCGTGTGGTCTCGCGGCATTCGCACCAGCTCAAAGGCAGGCAGGCCCCCGTTCTTCACGAACCCGTCAAACTCCTGCTTCCAGGCGGTGTACCGGCTCGGTCGCTTGTCCGGGCCGTAACTGTCAAGGCCCGGCGACGGCAGGCCGAGCGTGACCCAGGCGTCGCTGTCGGCGTATTTCATGTTGAACGGTGCAAAATCCGGGCAGGTATGACCGGCAAGGGCCGGCTTGGTCGGCCGGTCGCCCTCGAAGGTCAGAAACGACCCATAGTTGCGGTACGACAAGCCGCGCCGGGCGACGGCGTCCCAAATGTAGCCGCCGGGCGACTCGGCGACATCGGGCTTTCCGGCAAGAGACACGGCGACGCCGCGATTTTCGCCTTCGTAATCGTAGGTGCGGGCCGAAGGCCGGGCCGACCGGCGGCGCTCGCCGTAGTTTTCCGGCACGGTGCGCTGCGTGTATTCTTCGGCGAGGCCGGACGTGCTCCAATTCCAGCCGTCGGGGCTGACTTCGGCACAGTCGTAGAAATTGTCCAGCAGCACGAAGTTTTGCGCCAGCGCGTGCAGGTTCGGCGTTACGGACTGTCCGAACAAAGTCAGCGCGGGGTCGCCGTTTCCTTCTTTCAGGTCGCCGAGCACTTGATCATAAGTGCGGTTCTCTTTGATGATGTAGATAACATGCGTGATCGGCAGCGCTTTTAACTTTTTCCCGACCGCCGCCGAGTCCGAATCCACAGGAGCGCCGACACTGTTGTCCGCCAGCACCTGCCGGGTGAGCGCGGCTAAAGTCGTCTTCGGCTCCGGCACGGGGATGACCGACAGTGTTCCTTCCAGAAGATTATGGTCCTTGTAAGTGGAATTCGGCTGAAACGGTCCGGGGCCTTTCGGGTTGGCGACCTTCGCCGTGGCGCCCTTACCGTTGGTGACCAGCAGACGACCGCCGTCCGGCGAGACGGCGACTCCGGTCGGATACCAGCCGGTAGGAATGTAGCCGTGCACGGTGCCGTCCGCCCCGCCGGCAGTCAGGCCGACTACGGCGACGGCGTTCATGTCCGCGAGAGAAACATACAGCGTCCGGCCATCCGGCGACAGGGCCAGCCCGGTCGGGGTCGCGCCGGGCAGGCCGCGTGCGCCCGTGGGCCGCAGGACAATGGTGTGCAGGACCGTGTCGGTCGCCGTAGCAATCACGGAAACCGTGTCGCCGTCGCCGTTTGCAACATAGAGCCGCCCATGGTCGGGCGAAAGCAGCAGCGCATCCGGGTGCGCCCCGGTCGGGATGTCCTTGCGCCGGACCAGATGCCGAGGGTCAACAACCGTGACCTCACCATCCCGCTCGGAAGAAACATAAACTTTGGAGCCGTCCGGCAGAGCAGCGACCGCCAGCGGATAGCTGCCGACCGGGACGCTGCCGAGCAGCTTACGGCCCGGCACATCGAAGACGGCCAGCGTGTCGGCCATGTTGCCCGCCGCATACAGGCGGGTTCCCGGCCCGTTCAAGGCGATCCCTGCCGGAAAGTTGAAGTTTGTTGGGTCGCCTGTCGGCTCGTCCAGCGTTCCCGTCTCAGCGATCTGCCCAGCGGCATTCAAGTGGTAGATGCCGATCTTGTCCTCGCTGCCCCGTGCCGCGTAGAGTGTCGCGCCACCCGGGGCCAGCGCCAGGCCGAAGAAGACGCTTCCGGTCGGCGTGTAGCCTCGGTCCGGGTCGAGCGTCTGATACGGCAGCACCGACAGCATTTTCGCTGTTTTCGTATCTACCACCGTGAGAGCCTGCCGTGCGCCGCTGCACACGGTGACGGCCTTGTCTGTGCCGGGAACGGTCTGCACCGCCATCGGCAGCGTGCCGCCTAGAGGAACCGACAAGCCGGTCGGACGGAGGAGCTGGCCGGTCGGCAGCCGCTGCGCCGCAACAGCCGCAGTTGTTGGAACCGCCGCAGTTGTTGGAACCGCCGC
>CAXSZN010000032.1:13358-53795 GCA_964241935.1 uncultured Armatimonadales bacterium | reverse complement strand
TTCCCCTTGCAGGAGCAGCAGCCTGGTGGGCAAGCTGGCGCGTGGACATTTGGTATGAGGCTCTTAGTAAATCAGACGCTGAAGAGGCAGCCTAACACGGTTTCATCGAAGCCACGCTCGCTTGCTTCCACCGGCAGCGCCCCAGAAGGCGAGGAGCAGATGGCTCCTGATCAATAGCATCACTAAATTGGTGTGTTACGGGAGAAGTAACAGATGGATGGCTCTGTTCTTGCTGAAATTCAGCGCTGGTATTACGCGCAAAGCGATGGCGATTGGGAACATAGTTACGGCATCGAGATTGGGACTTTAGATAATCCAGGCTGGCAGGTTTCTATTGATTTGACAGACACAGAACTCGAACATGTCCTTTTCACAGAAGTTCGGCACAATGAGATAGCAGACAACGATAGGGACGATCCAGAATGGTTCGTTTGCCGCAAAGTTGACAGAAAGTTTCAAGGTGCTGGTGGTCCAGAGCAGTTAAAAGCCGTTTTGCGTGTGTTTCTGGCTTGGGTTTATTCGCAACAGCCCAGCAAATCCGGGCATTGAAATACCCGTCTGGGAGGCGAAGACGCCGAACGTCTAAGGGACGAAATACAAGTTCGCCCGCACGAATTGCCCTTCCGTCCCCTGGACGGTCAGTCGAAGGCTTTTCAGACGGGTATTTCAATGCCCGGTTTCAAGCCTCGTCTCCAGCCAATCTCCCGCAATCTGTGACACGACCGCAAAAGTAGGCAGCGTCCCCAAGTCGCCGGTGATGCCGCCGCCGTAGACGAGCAGCGGGACGTATTCGCGGGAATGGTCGGTGGACGGCGTGGTCGGATCGTTGCCGTGGTCGGCAGTAAGAAGGAGCAGGTCATTCGGGCGCAGATTATCCATAATACCGGCCAGTGCAGCATCAAATGCCTCTAACGCATGGGCGAAGCCGGATGGATCGTTGCGGTGACCGTAGAGCATGTCGAAGTCTTCGCAGTTGGCGAACACGAAATCTTCGGAGCCGTTTTGGACAGCATCCAAAATGGCGGCGAGGCTGGCGGCGTTGCTTTGTGTGCGCTCGGTGCGGGCAAAATAAGCCCGAGGAAACAAGTCGGCGACGACGCCGATAGCCTGCGCGGTTTTGCCGGCGTCTGCTAATTGGGTCAAGAAGTTCGGCTCCGGCGGCGGCAGCGGATAGTCGCGCCGGTTTTCCGTGCGGCGGAAGCTGGGAGCAGTTCCCGTGAAGGGCCGGGCGATGACGCGCTGGACATTGTTCGGGGCAGTCAGCATCTCCCGTGCGGCTTCGCAGAACCCGTACAAGTTTTCAAGCGGTACGACGCTTTCATGGGCAGCGACTTGAAAATGGGCAGCGACTTGAAACACGCTGTCCGCCGACGTGTAGACAATCAGCTTGCCTGTCGCCATGTGTTCTTGTCCAAGATGCGTCAAGATCGCCGTGCCGGAGGACGCAATGTTACCAAGCGTGCCGCGTCCGATTTTCGCTTCAAACGCCGCGATGAGTTCTACGGGGAAGCCGTGGGGATAAGTTGGGAACGGTATTTTGGTGACAATCCCCATCATTTCCCAATGGCCTGTGACGCTGTCTTTGCCTGCCGACGCTTCCGCCAGCCGCCCCCAGCCGCCAGCCGCGTTTGGATTGGGCACGACGCCGAGAATTGGGACAATATTGCCGAGGCCCAAACGCTCCAAAGTCGGCAGATACAGCCCGCCCACAGCGTCCGCGACATGGGGCAGCGTCGCGCTTTGCGGGTCCGCTGCCCCATAAGCCGCGGCATCAGGCAAAGCCCCCACCCCACAGCCGTCCATTACAATCAAGATTACGCGGCGCTTGGTCATCTAGGCCCTCGGGTGCGTCTTGTCGTAGACTTCGCGCAGGCGGGCGACGTCTACTTGCGTGTAGCGCTGGGTAGTCTGGACGCTGACATGGCCGAGCATTTCCTGAATGGCCCGCAAATCAGCCCCGCCGGATAGGAGGTGCGTCGCAAACGAATGGCGCAGAGCATGGGGCGAGATAGTCCGAGCGATGCCCGCCTGCCGGGCGTACTGCTTGACCAGCACCAGAAAGTGATGGCGGGTCATCGGGCCGCCGCGCTTCGTGACAAACAAAAACGGCGTCGGCGGCTTCTTTGCCATCAGCAGAGGCCGGGCTGACTTCAGGTAAGCCGACAAAGTCTCGCCCGCGCCGTCGCCGAGCGGCACCAGCCGCTCTTTTTTTCCTTTGCCGAACGGGCGCACGAGCCTCGCTCGCAGGTCTACGCTTGCGGTTTGAAGCGACACCAGCTCGGAAACGCGCAGGCCGCAGCCGTACATGGTTTCCAGCATGGCCCGGTCCCGCAGCCCTTCCGGGGTGCTGGTCGGCGGCGCGGTCAGCAGGCGCTCGATTTCCGGCAGGGACAGCGTAGTCGGCAGGCGCAGGGAGGTCTTCGGCGGGTCCACAGCCAGCGACGGATCGGTGTCGATCAGCTCTTCGCGGCACAGATACTGCATCCACAGCTTCAGCGAGATTGTCTTGCAGGTGAGGCTTGCGGGAGACAATCCGGTCCGGCGCAGGTGGGCCAGAAACTCATAAACATGGCCGGGCCGAATGCTGCCGGCAGACAAAACATTCTGGCGGCGCAGAAAGTCTATAAACTGTGTCAGGTGATAGCGGTAGGCCGTCAGCGTGTTCTCCGAGACGCCCCGCTCGGCGGAGAGATTGGCAAGATAGGCTTCTAAGTGATGCGTCATGGTGTTTTGCAGGGGAACAGGAAGGCCGAAAAGCAAAGAAGGCGAACACGACAGAGGAAGGGCGAACACGACAGAGGAAGGGCGAACACAAGGTTCGCCCCTACGGGGCCGCGCCCGGCAATCAAGACAGGATGTAGGGCGCGAACCTTGTGTTCGCCCTTCTTCCCTGTTCGCCCTTCTTCCCTGTTCGCCCTTCCGAACAACGCCGGTCTGATTTGGCTACGCCGCTTCCGTTAAGTCCTTTTGCGTGAATTCGCGCGGCTCGCCGCCTTCGGGCATGGGGTCTTCCACATACTGGGTTTCGTCTTCCTGCCAGCCGTCTTCGCCGGTCTCGGGCGGCGCGAGGGACGAGGCCGGGCGGGCGCGGGTCCCGGCCCAGTAGCGCAGCATATCAATCTTTTCTTTCATGGTCAGGGACAGCGGAACCGACTGCTTGGCGACTTTGAGAATATCTTCCGTCGTGATGTCCCGGTCCAGGTTGAACGCATCGTACATGGCCGAGATGACCGCCTGCTCGATCTCCGCGCCCGAATAGCCTTCAGTCGCTTCGGCCAGTGCATTTAGATCAAACAATGCCGGGTCACGCCTGCGCTTTTTCAGGTGAATGGTAAAAATCTCGGCACGCTCCGGCTCGCCGGGCAGGTCCACAAAGAAAATCTCGTCGAAGCGGCCTTTCCGCAGAAGCTCCGGCGGCAGGGCGGACACGTCGTTTGCCGTGGCGACCACAAAGCACGGCGCAGTCTTGTCCTGAAGCCAGGCCAGAAACGTCCCGAACACACGCGCCGTCGTGCCGCCGTCGCTGATGCCCGACGACTGCGTTCCTGAGAAGCCTTTTTCGAGTTCATCAATCCAGACAATGTTCGGCGCGGTGCTTTCCGCCACCCGAATGGCCTTGCGAATGTTCTCCTCGCTCTGCCCGACAATGCCCCCAAAAATCTTTCCCACGTCCATCCGCAGCAGCGGCAGACGCCAAAGCGACGCGATAGATTTGGCGCTTAAGCTTTTTCCGCAGCCTTGAACACCTAAAATGAGGATGCCTTTGGGGGCGGGCAGGCCGTAATCGCGGGCCTTTTCGGTGAACGCGACGGTGCGCTTGTCCATCCAGTCTTTGAGTAAATCCAGGCCGCCGACATCGGCGAAGGCTTCGGACGCCCGATAGTATTCCAAAATGGCGGACTTGCGGATAATCTGCTCCTTTTCGGACAGCACCACGTCGACGTCGAACTTGCGCCGCTCCACCAGCGACTTGGCGAACACATTTTCCGCTTCCATCGCGGTCAGCCCCTGCGCGGCGCTTAAGACCTGCTCGCGCTCTTCTTTCGTGAGCGTCGTCTGCACCTGCGGGTTCGCCCGCACCGACTCAATGATGCTGTCTAAAAGCCGGCCCAAGTCTTCCAGCGACGGCAGCTCGTAGTCGACCACCGTGATCTCTTTTTCCAGCTCCGGCGGCAGCTTCAGCACGGGAGACAGCAGCACCAGAGTCTTGTACGACGTTTTGAGTGCATAAGTCAGGTCGCGCAGACGCCGGACCAATGCCGTGTCATTCAGGAACGGGTGGAAGTCTTTGAGGAGAAACACGGCCTGGTCCCGCGACTCCAGCACGAAATCCAGCGCCGCCAGCGGGTCGCGGGTGACTTCGTCTCTGTTAGCCGGGTTCAGCACCATGCCCTGCGTGACTGTCCACTGGTACATCTTCTTGCCTCGCGCTTTGGTGATCGCCCGCAGGGCATCTTCCACCCGCTTTTCTTCCCACGAGACCACATAAATGATTGGGTATCGCGCCCGTATCAGCGTTTCCAGCTCCGTATCCACTGCGCTTTGTGCCATGTGTGTTTATCCTTGCAGACTTTCTTCCGGCCATTTATCTTCATTCCACAGGCTGTTCGGGTCAGGCTGGGAACTCTGCCAAAGTTCCTCGTATTTGTCCCGGACGCTCGGACTAAGCTGTTCGGCGAAATCCTGCGGCAGATGAAGCCGCTTGATCATCTCCTGCACGTCCGATACGTCTTTCAACCGAGCGATGCTCTTCATCCCGGAAATCAGCTTGAGGTTCAAGAGCGGGGCCAGGTTCAGCAGCCAGACGCCGTCCCGCTTCGCCGCCGAACGCTGTGGGTCGGGAACGTCGCCGGAGACCATGAACTTGATGTAAACGCCGTTTTCCATGTCGTGTAGATTGCTGCTGTTGACCCGCGAAAGCCGGTAGCCGTTGCCCAGCAGCGCGTGATGCACTTCCGGCAAGCCTTCGCGCGTGACCAAGATGTTTATGTTTTCTGTGTAACGCCGGAAGCCGTGCAGAAACAGGGCCATGCCGCCAACCACCGCATAGTTTGTTCCAAGTGCGTTCAGGCGCAAGGCAAGACGACGCAACGAGTGCTGCACTTCGCACTCGTTCTGGAAAAACAGGCTGCCCTGCCAGAGCGCCCAGTGGATGTCCGCATTCATCCGCTGCGTATAATCGAGTTCCGCTGCTGCCTGCGTCATATCGGCCTGATCCGCCCTTCCGCGATGTCCTGTTTGCCCCGCGCAATGATTTCGTCAAACCGCCCGGATTCCACATCACCCGCAATTTCTTCGTCCCCGCGTTCGTTTTGGAGTTCGTTCGGCCTGTCCATTAACTGCCAAAACTCGTCGTGCGGCAGTTCGGCGATGGCAGATTGTATTTCTTGAGTGGTCATAATATACCTTTGAGAAATTACGGCAAGCCTAATTCGCCTATTCTTGCCTTGTCGTGAACTTCTTTGACCCAATCACTTGGCCGTACCTCACGATATGTGCCGCGTTCTTTGATAAAGAACTTGGCGATTTGGGGATTAGCCTCTGATGTTATTTCCGATGCCACCATTGACAAAAGTATCGCGGCATTAATTAACCGATGCACCTGAAATTCCCGTGTTAGTTCAAGATGCTGCTGACCGTAAATGGTAGAAACATTATAGAAGTGAACTGCATACTTGGTTGAATTCATAATAACTTTGTGACTTAGGAAGCTTAAGAACCATGTGCTGAAACACACGGCTATTGGGCGCAGACGCCGCGAACCCACCGCTTCGCGGGGCTAAGATTTCCGACAAGGAATTCCGAGTGCGCCGAAGGCGTAGTTGACGGCGTCCTCACCCAATAGCCGTGTGCTTCAGCACATGGTTCAAAGACAATACAACAGTGCCTTTAGCCTAATTCTACTTCGGTGCGGACGACTCCTGCGCGTTGATGCCTCGCGACGAGTTTCACCGTGCCGCCGGTGGGGGCGTGGATGATCCAGTCGAAGTGGGCGCGGTCATCGGTTGGGTCGGCGACGGGACTGAAGCCGCTGGCGGCTTTGTAGCAGCGGCCTTCCAATTGGCCGAGTTCTTCGCGGAGGCGTCCGACATGCAGGGCCGCGCCTTCGGGTAGTGCGATCTCGGCCAGCACGGGGCGGACGCTTTTGCGCTCCAGCGCCCGCTTGGAAACGTAGGTCGGCAGCCAGCCGGTGTTCTGGACGACCAGCCGGACGCGGTAGACGCCGTCGCCGAGCGCCGTAGATTCGGCGGACAGGAGTTCCAGTTTGGGCGAAATCAACGCCTGCCAAATGAGCCAGTCGGAATGCGGGGCGATCTCGGCTTCCAGCAGGTGCGGGGGCGGGTTGCGGAAGCAATAAGCGTAGTCCCAGCCGCCGATCTCGATAGGGCCTAAATCTGGATGGTCAAAAGGCTGCCACGGGACAAAGCCGAGGCCGTTCAGCTTTTCGTCGTTCCATCGGATGAGCTTCAAATCATCTTCAATGGGATGCTCGCGGAACCACTCAATGAACTTGTAGTCCGTGATGCCGGCCTGACGCTGGGGGGACCACAGCTCGGTGGTCCAGGCGTAGACGCCGAGATGGTCATACATCCAGTCGTCGAAGACGCCGGTGATGACTTCTTTCGGATGGTACTTGAAATCGTGGAACACGGAGACGTTGGGGTAGCCGGTGATCTCGGTGCCCTTGTCGCCGATCTTGCCGAAGGTCCAGAGGTCCTCGGGGATCATGTCCGAGTCAGGCTTGACGCCGTAAGGGCGTAAAATCACGCCGCTCAGGGTGTGGAACGTCACCGCGCCGCAGATGTTCGGGTGCTTGACGATGAAGTCTACAATCGCCCGGACTTCGGGTTCAGAAGTCGGATACTCCCCTGCCCCGCCCTGCTCGCCTTCAGGCCGCCACTCCGACGGGAAGTTGCGGTTTAAGTCGAGTCCCTCTTTCTGTTTCTGCATCTTGACCTGAACACCATCGAAGTTGGTCAGCCGGCCTTCAGGCAACTGCCGGTAATACTGGCCGCCGGTTTCGGTCGGATCACGGCGCACCAGCAGGCGCGGCTCATCCGGGTGAGACTTCCAGGGACCGTTCGGGTCGGCGATCCGCATGGACAGCAGCTTGCCGTTGCCGTCAATGTCCTCGCGCTTCAGCCCTTCAACCGGCTCTTCGTCAAACGGGTAGGGCCGGGCGGAAGACCGCAGCCAGCGCGGCGGGCTTTGCATCGCAAGCTCCGCGCCGTCGGGGTTGACGCGCGGGACAATGTAGAACGCGCGGGTGTCGAGAGTCCGCGTGACATCGGCGTTCGCGCCGTCTTCGGTCACGAGCTTATTCAGCAGATAAAGAGCGGCGCTTGACGGCGACAGCTCAGTGGCATGGATGTTGGCGTCCACCCAGAACGCCGGCTTTTCTTCGGCGGCTCCTGTTGAGAAGCGCGTCACGGCCACAAGCCAGATGTCGCGGCCTTCATAGGATTTGCCGAGGCTATGAAGCTGGACTAGCTCGGGATGCGTCTCGGCGATCTGGTGCAAAGCGGCAGTGATCTCGGCATAGGTCAGGTATTTGTCAAAGCGCAGTTCTGTGGACATAGTGCAGGTTCCTTGATTGTTTTTGGCGGTGTAAGTCTGCGAAGTATAGGCTGACGAGTAGTTGAAAGCTACGCGCTAGGTGCAGTACCCTTCGGGTAGAAGATAGGGGAGATTTTCTTCCCCACCGTCCGCAGGACGCTTCGCCTAGCGCGTAGTTTTCAACTACTCGCTGGGCGGGGTTCCTCGCGCAATTCGGGTAAACTAGAAGCTCTATTATGACTCAAGACACCCGCATCACGCATCACTTTTTCGTCTGCACCAACGAACGGCCCGACGGCCATCCCTTGCCCTCGTGCACGCCGCGCGGCGGCAAGGAGGTCTTTGCGGCATTCGCGCAGGAACTCGCCAAGCGCGGCTATCCGCACGGGGTCAAAGTGACGGCGGCGGGCTGCTTGACACCCTGCAATCATGGCCCGAATGTCGTGGTCTATCCGGAAGGCGTCTGGTACGCCGGGCTGACTGCCGCTGATGTTCCCGCACTAATGGCCGTGCATCTGGACGGCGTCGGCACAGCGGATTATTTGCTGCTGCCGGAAACCGTGCAGTTGACTTAGCTTGGCTGCAGAATACGAGCTGCAGAATACGAGTAGTTGAAAACTACTTGCTAGGAGAAGCACCCTTTGGGTGAAAGAGAAGCCCAAAGAGCTTCTCCTATGTCCGCAGGACGCCTGACTTAGCGAGTAGCTTTCAACTACTCGTCATGCTTTCAATAAGGTATTCCCGTGCCAGCCGCTCGGCCTGCCCTTTATCGTCCGGCGCAAGCCTGCCTTCCACCACTTCATTCACGAGATACTCTTTGACTGCGCCTAATTGCTTTCCAGGCCGCAGATTAAGACGGGCCATCAGCTCCTGACCGTCCAGCGGAGACGTGAGCGAGCTGATGTCTTGGGTGGCTTGGATGGGGGCCATGCGGACACGCAGCTCGTGAGCACGGGAAATGTCGGTGTGGCCGGGGGCGAGCGCGGACACGTCAACGCGATGAATCTCAAACAGGTCATCTAGTTGCGGCCCAAGATCGCGCATCAAACGCCGCACGGCGGCATCGGTCCAGAGCGGCTTATATTCGCCGATCCGCATGTGCTGGGCGACAAGCTTCGTGACGGCGGCAATCTCGTCATTGGAGAACTTCAGGCGGGTCATCAAGCGGCGCGTGACGGCAGCGCCGGTCTCGGCATGGCCGTAGAAGTGGACCCGGCCATCCTCGCCCGTCGCTTTAGTCGGCGGCTTGCCGACATCGTGACAGAGCGTCGCCAGGCGCAGGGGAAGCGAGGCGTCGGGCGGCAGGTTGCCAAGCGCGATCAGCGTATGCTCCCAGACAGGGTAAGCGTGGAACTCGTTCTGAGTCACCCCGACCATTGCCATCAGCTCCGGCGCGAACTGTGCCAGCAGGCCGCTGTCTTTCAACAACTCCAGTCCCATTGGGGCGCGAGTGGTCATCAGCGTTTTGCAAAACTCTTCCCGGATGCGCTCCGCCGAGATGATGGACAGGCGCGGGGCGGACTGACGGATCGCCTTCCAGGTGAACGGCTCAATCGTGAAGCCGAACCGGGCGGCAAAGCGCACCGCCCGCAGCATTCGCAGGGGGTCATCTTGAAACGTCAGCAGCGGGTCGGTCGGCGTCCGAATAGTCTGCGCGTCAATGTCCGCAAACGCTTTTCCGAGTGGGTCTGTGATCTCGCCCGTTTCTAGGTTTTGCAGCAGCGTGTTGATAGTAAAGTCGCGCCGCTTGGCGTCATCGGCCAGCGTTCCCGGCTCAACAGTATCCGGCTTGCGGCTGTCGGGTGCATACGACTCAATGCGGGCCGTGACAATCTCGACAGCGCGGCCTTGAATAACCACCATCGCCGTGCCGAACTTGGGGTACACGACCGGCTCAAAGTCCGCCGCGCCCCTCTGCCGCAAAAAATGGGCCAGCGCAAGAGCATCCCCTTCCAGCACAATGTCAATGTCATCTTTGGCCGACGCCAGGCCCATGACCTTGTCACGCACAAAGCCGCCGACCAGAAACAGCCGCCCGGCGTACTCGGTGCCGCGCACGGCACCCCGCAGGGTTTCGAGAACTTCTTCAGTTTCAGGGGACGAACTGGCTTGCATCACAAAAGCAATTGTACCCGGTAATGGATTACCAGGCTACGCAGAGAAAGTCACTGCGTGACCGAGACCTCGCAGTGCCGGGTGCAGGACACGGTGGCGAGTGCATCTTCGGGTACACTCTGCTTATGAAGCTCCAAGAATTGATCACCCAAAGCCTCTCGCGCGGCTTCAAGACCGGCTTTGTGCTGGCGGCGGCGACCAATGCCGCGATTATGCTGGCGTCGGATAAAGAAAACAACGCGCCGTGGGCGGCGCTGAACTGCGTGGCGCATATCATTGACGGCGACGAAAAAGTGCAGCCGACGGCCTATTCGCCGCGCGAGTCCTGGCTTGGCATCGGCGTCAACGGCACGGCGATGTGCGCCTGGGGCGTCATTTATGAAGGAGCGCTGCTGGTGACAAAGACGCGCAGCAATCTGCTGACGGCCCTGCTGGGAACAACAGTGGCTTACTTCATAGACTACAAACTCGTGCCGCCGCAGTTCACGCCGGGGATTGAAAAGCGCGTCAGCCATAATGCGGTTTTAGCGGCTTATGCAGGGATTGCGCTGGGCTTCGCGCTGTCCCCGCTTTGGAACAAGCCCCCCCGCCCCAATTCTGGGGAGCCGGAGTAAGAAGGGAAAAGCCATTTTGGGGCTGAGGGCCACTCCTTTCTCCGTATGGCTCCCCAGAATTGGGGCGGGGGGGCTTTCTCATGTTATAATGAGAAATGCACTCCGCCCGGCTGTCCCTACTTGCCTGCGGCTTGATTCTGGCGACACTCACGCCGGGGCAGGCGCAGACTCCGACGACTTCTGTTCCTGCGAACTCCGCGCCGACGACTTCTGTTCCTGCGAACTCCGCGCCGACGACTTCTGTTCCTGCGAACTCCGCATCTGACACTCCCTCTTTGGCGGCTCCGCCACCGACTGTTCCGGCGTCTATCCTGCCTGCGCCCACGACTGCCACTCCGATTACGCCGCCGGTGCCGAACTCGACCGGCACGGTGCAGAGCGCCGGGCAGGAGCAGCCGCTTCCAGGAAGTCAAAGCCCAGGCAGCCAAGCCGGCGATGCAGACAGGCCCGCGTATTCCGACGACCCAACCGTAGACGTGAACCGCTCGGTCATTTTAGACAACGCCGATACATTTGAGCAGACCGAGCCGGACAAGTTCACGGCACGCGGCCATGTCCGGGTCCGCTATCAAGGTTACTTGTTGACCGGAGACCAAGTGGACGTGGACACGGACAAGGGCATCGCGCTGTTCACCGGCAACGTGCATCTGCTGGCTCCGAACGGCGAGACCGCGGAAGCGGGGCCGAACAGCGTGCTTCAGATCAACCTGCGGCGCGGGACGTATCAGATCGCCGGGGCGCGGTCGGTTATCACGCCGGAGCAGTCGCAGATCGGGCTGATTTTGCCGGTCTTCGTCTACGGCGGCACGATCCGGGGCCGACCCGGCTTTATTGATGCGCGGGGCGGGCAGTTCACGACCTGCGACTTTATCGAGCCGCATTATTCGTTCGGCGCTCACGAGCTGTATATCATTCCCGGCAAGCGCCTGGTGGGCCGCTATGTGTCCCTGTACCGCAAAGGACACCGGGTTTTCAGTGTTCCCTATCTAGTCGTGCCGCTGACTGATCGGCTGGCCCGGCAGACCTTGTTCCCGCAGGTCGGCGAGACGCCCGACGAAGGCTACTTTATCAAGTTCGCGTTCGGCTATGCTTTGACCGACGCCCTGCCGGGCATTCTGCGCGTCGAAGAATTCCAAAAGAAAGGCACCGGCCTGGGCTTCGACCAGGACTTCGGCTCGTCCAGCCGGCCTACGCGCGGCTACGGCATTTTTACGCTTTACAGCCTGTACGACCAGAGCCGGCAGGTGGAAGACTTGAACGGCAGCCTCAACGACACCCAGAAGTTCGGCACGGTTACGGCCAACCTCACCTCCCAGTTCCAGCAGAACTCGTACTATGCGGGACTGGACAAAAGCCAGTCCCAGAATACGACTCTTAATTTGACCCGCACGGTCGGCAATCTCAGCTCAACTCTGCAAACCACGCTGACTCAGAACTCCTACGGGGAGGGAACGTCCCAAAACTTAACGTCGTCGTATGACCAGACATTTTCGCCGACTTCGACCCAGCAGCTTCACACTCGCTTTGACTTCTCGCAGGTGAACACGCCCGGTTTTGCCGGCTTCGGCGGGCAGGACACGCAGCAGCTTGATTCCAATTTAGACTACACGGCGCGGGGCAAAGTGTTTGATTACGAGCTGCTTGCGACCAAATACAACTCGCTCCACAATTCCGGCGGCTCCCAGTTCTTCGGCGGCTTGCAGCGCCTGCCGGAGTTTCGGGTCGCCACCGATGCCAAGCGCTTCAAGCTGCTGCAAAAGTTTCTGCCGAAGGCCACGACAGTCAATCTTTCGCTTGGCGCATTTGACGAGCCGGCGTCTATGACCAATTCGCAGCGGGCCAGGTTTGACCTGAACTTAGGCACGACCACCCAGCGCATCAATGCCCGCAGCGATTTCCAGTACGGCGGCGAGTTCGACCAGGGCTTTTACGGCGACAACACCGCCCAGTATGTCTTGAATGGCCGGACCGGCTATATTCTGCGGATTGGGGCGAAGTCTACAGTCACCGCGACCTACACCTACCTGCGCCCTTACGGCTACACGCCGTTCCAGTTCGACTACGCCGGCAATTCCAACCTGGCCGGCCTCAATCTCGCGCTGCAAGACTCACGGCAGGTTCAGCTTACGGTCGGCACCGGCTACGATTTCAACCGCGAGCATTCCCAGTACGGCTACCGCGCGACGCCGTTCCAGTCGGTGGCCGCTCAGATATTGTACACGCCGGTCCAGTTTCTCAGATTCCGCACCACGGCGTCCTATGACCTAAACAACAGCCGCCTGCAAGATTTGACTAACGCCCTGACCATCAAAGGCGGCGACCAGCTCGCCTTTGATCTTTCAGGCCGCTACGACCCTGTCTTGAAGCGCTACACCACGCTCAACGGCGACGCCAATTTCCCGTTTTTCCGGGACCGCCATGAAGATGCCGGCTACCGGGTCCGGGCCATCGGCGGCTACAACGGCATCACCAGTAAGTTCGACTACAAGGGCCTCGAACTGACCCGCTCCTGGCACGACTACGAGTTCAACTTAATTTACCAGGACACCCCCGAAGGGCTGCGCCCCGGCAGCACGTTCACCCTGAACTTCCGCCTCAAAGCCTTCCCCGCCTACGAACCCTTCGCCACCGGCCAGTACGGCCAGGCGTTAGACACCGGCATCGGCCAGACGCTTTAAGCGTGAAGCACGGTATAATCAGCAACAGAATGGAAAAAATGACTTGGAGAAGATGACATGATCTCAACTGCTGACATTGAACAACTAAGTGTCGCCGAGCGAATTCAGCTTGTGGAAGATATTTGGGATACGATTGCGGCAAATCCCGACGCGCTTGAAGTTTCGGACGAACTTGGCGAAGAACTGGACCGACGGGTTGAAAACTATCATCAAAGCCCCAACTCCGGGTCTTCCTGGCAGGACGTAAAAAAGAGGATACTGTCGCAGAAATGACACCTACTTTTATTGTTCAGCCGGAAGCGGAAACAGACATTTCCGAAGCGTTCCGTTGGTACGAGGATAAAGACGAAGGTCTTGGCTCTGAGTTCCTGCGTATGGTGGAAGCCAGTTTTGCTGTCATTGAGCGTTATCCGCAATCCTATCCGGTCGTGCGGAAGCAGGTTCGCCGCGCCGTCCTGCGCCGCTTTCCTTACTGCGTGTTTTATTTTGCCGACGACATGAAAATTGTCGTCATCGCCTGCATCCAAGCCAGCCGCAACCCCAAAATATGGCGGCGTAGAATTGACGACTTTTCCAAGTGAGAAACTTGCTCGCTATGCAAAAGAGGTTGTTGGGCCGGCCAGTACAGCCAGGCTTTAGACAAAGTGGAGGCTCTTAATGAGTATTCCTGAGCTGCAATTTAAACCAATTGATTTAGATCACCATATGAAGGTGTTTCTCGATTTCATCCGCGATACTCATTTGTGCAGCTTCGGCTCTATGGAGGGCTTTGTTGACAGCAGCGGCCGTGGCGAAGAGCGCTTTATCGAGCGTATCCGCATAAAGCTTGTCGAAGAGCCGGGAAGCTGCATTCATGTTTGGCAGGGTGAGGAAATCATCGGCCAGCTTCATTTAGGCCGTTTTGTTGATCCGACCATTGGCTACATCAACATGCTTTATGTAAGCCCTAGATGGAGAGGTACTGGCGTCGCCGCCGCGATTGAAGAATATGCATGTGCCTCTCTTCAGGCACACGGTTTTCAGTCTGCTTATTTAAGTGTGGCGGCACAAAACTACCGCGCCATTCGCTTTTATGAAAAGCATGGCTGGGCAGACTTAGGGCCGAGAGAAGACCGACCCGGCACACACAATATGTGTAAAATCTTCAAGCATATGATAATCGCGCAAAATCAAGAAGCGTGGAACTAGAGTTCTACGCACTTTTACCGCCATTTAGAAAGAACCACTTATGCCCGTTGAAACACTCACACCGCCGACTACAAACCAGCCGATCTTATCCCCTGACGAGGTTGACGCGGAGATACGTCGCCATTCGCGCTATGCGCTGGGACGAGACGGGGAAACGCTGTCGCAGCGGGAGCTGTTTTGGACACTCGCGCTGGCGGCGCGGGACAAAATGGTGGATGGGATGTTTGCCACGGAAAAGAAGTACGCCGATGCAAAGGCCAAGCGGCTGTACTATTTATCGATGGAGTTTTTGATGGGCCGGACGCTCGGCAATACGCTGATCAACTTGGGTCTGTGGGACTCGTGCAAAGAAGCGCTGGAAAAGCGGGGCGTGGACATTGACGAGGTGCGGGAAACGGAGCCGGATGCGGCGCTCGGCAACGGCGGCCTCGGCCGGCTGGCGGCGTGCTTTCTGGACTCGCTGGCGGCGCTGGGGATGCCCGGCTTCGGCTACGGCATCAATTATGAGTACGGACTGTTCAAGCAAGAGATACAGTTCGGCTATCAAGTCGAGAAACCCGACAACTGGCTGTCCTACGGGACGCCCTGGGAGATTGAGCGGCCTGACCAGGCCGTTCTCGTGCCGGTGTACGGGCGAGTAGAAATCCACGAAGTGGGCGGCAAGTGGACGCCGGTTTGGCTGGATACGAAGCCGCTGATTGGCGTCCCGCACGATATGCCGGTGCCTGGCTATGGCGGCAGGACGGTCAACTACCTGCGGCTGTATTCGGCCCGGTCGGCGTCCGAGTTCAACATGCAGGTCTTTAACGCCGGCGATTACCAGTCGGCGGTGGAAGACCAGATCGCGACCGAGACGATCTCCAAAGTCCTGTACCCGTCGGATATTCAGGCGGCGGGCAAGGAGCTTCGGCTCTTGCAGGAGTATTTCTTGGTGGCCTGCGCCGTGCATGATATTGTGCGCCGTTACCGCTTGGAGTTCAGCACCTGGGACGAGTTCCCCAATCAAGTGGCGATGCAGATGAACGACACGCATCCAGCCATTTCGGTGGCCGAGTTGATGCGTGTCTTTGTGGACGTTCACGCCTTGGAGTGGGATCAGGCGTGGAAGATGACGACAGGGACGCTGGGCTACACGAACCACACACTGCTGTCGGAAGCTTTAGAAAAATGGTCGGTTGGCCTGTTTGAGTATGTGCTGCCGCGCCACTTGCAGATCATTTATGAGATCAACCGTCGGTTTTTAGAAGAAGTCGCCAGAAAATGGCCGAACGACGGCGGGCGTCAAATCCGCATGTCCATTGTGGAAGAAGGCACGGACAAAAAGGTCCGCATGGCGCACCTCGCGATTGTCGGCAGTCACTCGGTCAACGGCGTCTCGGCCCTGCATTCGGAGCTAATCAAAGACGATCTGGTTCCCGATTTCTACCAATTTTCGCCCGAAAAGTTCAACAACAAGACCAATGGTGTCACTCCCCGCCGCTGGCTGCTGAAAGCCAACCCTGGCCTCGCCGCGCTTATCACCGAGACCATTGGCGACGGCTGGATTACCGATTTAGACGCGCTGCGCGGCTTAGAACCCTATGCCGAAGATGCCGCGTTTCAAGCCGAGTTCAATAAAGTCAAGGCTGCCAATAAAGCAAGTCTGTCCGCGTTTGTTCAGGACACACAGGGCTTGACCCTGAACCCCGACTCGCTGTTTGATGTGCAGGTGAAGCGCATCCACGAGTACAAACGGCAGCTACTAAGCGTCATGCACGTCATCCACGAATATCTGAGCCTTGTAGATGAGGGGACAGAGCCGATGGTGCCGCGCACTTATGTCTTCGCCGGCAAGGCCGCGCCGGGCTATTGGGCCGCGAAGCAGATCATCAAGCTCATCAACAGCGTGGCGGCGACCGTGAACGGCGACCCGCGCACGCTCGGCAAGCTGGCCGTTGTGTTCGTTCCCGACTACCGGGTCTCGGTCGCCGAGAAGATCATCCCCGCCGCAAACCTCAGCGAGCAGATTTCCACGGCGGGCAAGGAAGCGTCCGGCACCGGCTGCATGAAGCTGGCAATGAACGGGGCGCTGACAATGGGAACGCTGGACGGCGCGAACATCGAGATCAAAGAAGAAGTCGGCGACGACAACATCTTTATCTTCGGCCTCACCGCCGACCAAATCCAGACCATGCGCTCGCGCGGCACTTATCATCCCTGGGACTACTACAGTGACCCGGCCACCAAGCGCGTTCTGGACGCCCTGAACTCCGACCGCTTCTGCCCCGGCGAGCCGGGCCTCTTCCGGTGGATTTTCGAGTCTCTCTTAAACGGCGGCGACGAGTATTTTCACCTTGCCGACTTCCCTTCCTACCTGAAAGCCCAGCGTCAGGCGGGAACCGAGTACCAAAACGCGCCGCTGTGGACCCGCAAAGCCATCTTAAACGTCGCCCGTACCGGCAAGTTCTCAAGCGATCGCACCATCGCCGAATACGCGAAGGGCATTTGGGGGATACGGGGATTTGCCACGGAATGAATTCCGTGGCTGAAGGGCGCTCCGCGCCGGCTGTCCTGCGGACAGGGGATGCGTTTGATATTCTTTTTGTCCGCAGGGCAATCAGTCGAAGGCTCCTCAGCCATGCAATTTATTGCGTGGCTATCTTGAACACTTGCAATGAATGTTATCAAACAAGAAAAGCCGCAGCTCCACATGATCTGGCCCACCGCCGAGCGCCCTTCGTGTCCCGCTGTCGCCCCTGCGCCCGGCTACGCAATCCGCCCCTATCAGGACGGTGACGAGCAGGCGTTCTTGCACCTCATGTCCCTGTCTGACTTTGACCCCTGGGACGATGCGAAGCTGTCGGACAACATCAACAAGATAATTCCCGGCGGCTGGTTCTTCGCCGTAGACAGTGCAGGCCAAGTCGTCGCCACAGCAATGGGACAGCATAATTACTCCGGATTATCGCCCTTTACCGGTGATGTCGGCTGGGTCTTCTGTCACCCTGACCACCGGGGCAGCGGTTTAGGCCTAGCATTGTGCGCCCGCGTGACCCAGCGTTTTCTGGACGCCGACTACACAAAAATTCAATTGCACACCGAGCATTACCGCCTGCCCGCAATCAAGACCTACTTGAAACTTGGCTTCGTTCCAGCAGTCGCATCTTCCGAAGATGCCGCCCTTTGGACAGATGTCTGTGAGCAGGTAAATTGGTCTTATGCGTTAGACGTAAAGGTTATACTACTGTAATGAGAGTCCCAGCAAAAATCAACAAGGTGCTCAAAGTAGTTGAGTATTGTCATCTCGCCAATCCGGTCTTAGTTTCTGTTCCTTCGACACTTCAGCATTTGATGAGGCCTGTTCAAAACGTGGCGATTTGCAGCATTGAAGGAGGATCAAGCTATGTTCCGGTGTTTTGTACCGAGGAATGGCAGTCAATGCCATCAGGCTTTAACCTCACAATGGAGCAATGGAAGAGCCTGACAATGGAAGAAGCAAAGGAACTTGCACGGGGTGCGCTAAATCAAGAGGCTATGACTTGGTACACCGTGCCGGAAGTCTCGGCGACGAGCTTCCACGAAAACAAGATAGCACAGCCTAACTCGGTCGAAGCCCTAACCTGGCTCCAGTCAAGTGAGGACGTGTTCCGCACCTTCGGCGGCAATGGCATTCGCAAAGGATACTCAGGGAAACGGGCAAAAGATTACATCAAGCGCCTTTATCAGAAAGGCGCAGTTCGAGTGACAGCCATTGAGGTTCAGCGTGACAGAGCGGATTGGGTTCGCCTCGTGTCTGCCACACACGGCCTGCCGGAAACCGAAGTTGTTGAGGCCACCGATGAGTTGATCGTCGAACTCCCTGCAGACCCGCAGGCCAGGACCGAGTTATTGAAGCAGTGGGTCAGCACGTTTGGGCGTCGCACGTGGGATGTACCCACCGACACGGGGCAAGAATACCTTTACTTCCGGTGGGACTAACAGGACAAATCAGCGGCTTATTCCCCCTTACCGTCAGTTTGCTTGCCAACAACAGGGCGATATGCTATAATTGCGCGTGGCTGAATTGTATGAACCGGCGGAGCGGGAGCGGCTGAGGGCGAAACTCGCGCAGGTGGAAGAAAAGCTGGATACGGCGTATGGGGTGCGGGTCTGGCGGGCGGACGCGCATTCGCCGGATTTGGTCGGGGCTTTAGTGGCGACGGTGCTGTCGCAGAATACCAGCGACATCAATTCCGGGCGAGCATATGGGTCGCTGAAGAAAGCGTTTCCCGGCGGGTGGGATGATGTGCGGACGGCGTCGGTGACGGAGGTGGCGGATGCGATACGCTCGGGCGGCATGGCGAACATGAAAGCGCCGCGCATTCAGGCGATCTTGCAGGACATTTACGATAGCCAGGGCCAAACAAGCTTGGAGCATATCCGAAGCTGGGACGATGCCAAGACGCTGCTTTATTTACGCGGCTTTCACGGGGTCGGGGCCAAGACGGCGGCGTGTCTGCTGATGTTTAACTTAGGGCGCTCCGTGCTGGCGGTGGATACGCATGTGCATCGGGTCTCGAAGCGCCTGGGGCTGATCCCGGCGAAAGCGAGCGCAGATCTGGCCCATGAGCTGCTGCCGGAGCTGCTGGACGAAGGCCAGGCGTATTCGCTCCATGTGCATTTTATTGAGCATGGACGGCGCGTGTGCCATTCACAGAGGCCCGAGTGCGGGATTTGCCCCTTGCAGGCCGACTGCGATTTTTATGGGCAGCAAGCGTGGGCGCCGGCCCCAGCATGACCAAGTTAGTTGATGACGGCTGCTGCTTTGGGTGCGGGCCGCAGAACCCGATTGGGCTGGGGCTGACGTTTGACTGGGACGGCGAAGTTTATACGTCAGTATGGACGCCTCGGAAAGAGCATCAAGGCTGGGCGGACCGGGTGCATGGCGGACTGCTGGCATTGGTGCTGGATGAAGCGCTGTCGCGGGCGGCATTGGAAAAACAGGGGCTGCACTGGGTCACCGCTGAGCTGACAACGCGGCTGCACGCTCCGGCGGCAATCGGCGAGCCGCTGCGGGTGACAGCGCGGATTGTGTCTGTGCGGTCCCGGCTGATCGTCTGCGCCGGCGAAGTGCGGACCGAAGCCAATGATACAATGATTGCGTCCGGCACAGCGAAAATGATGCGGGCCGGCACCAAGCCGGCAAGGGAGTAGATTCAAGTGGAACCAGCACAGCCGCAGCCCGCGTATTATAATGAACAGCTAGAAAGCGAGCCGGAAACGCCGCTGGAGATCGCCGCGCGAACAGAAGCACAGGAAGAAACTCCCGGAGCGCAGACCCGGCGCGATGAGCACGAAGCCGATGTTCTGGTCGCGGACATTGACCAGTATGTGGCCCAGACGGATCCAGCGTCTCTTCCTGCCGCCGAACGTGCTTTGGAAGCTTGGCAAATCCCGACCGATCCGCTGGAAGGCGTTCCCGGCGACGTCGCGCTGGAACCGGGCGTCGAAGGCGAGCCGCTGACACCGATCTTTTCCGCGCAGAGTGAATCTGAGGCAAATATCGTGCGTGGGCTGCTGGAAGCGTCAGGCATTCCGGCGGTCATTAGCAGCCTCTCGGGAGTAGCGCTGGGCGGCATTTTCCAGCCCGACGAAACACGGTGGGGCGATATCTTAGTGGCTCCTTCGGACGCCGAAGCCGCGCAGACGGCGATCACCGAGGCGACCCAAACGGCTGAACTGTCAGGCGAGGACAGCAGCATTTCAGAGTGAGTTTTGGAAGGCTAGTTTTAAGAGGCTATTTATGCGAACAGCAGCAGCAGTGATGCTCTCGGTTTTAGTGATGGGCGGGGCGGCATGGAGCAGCCGGGCGCAGGCCCAGGATGCGCCTGCTCCGGACGCTCCGGCGGCCGTCGCGCCAGCAGGAGCGATCCAGATTGCCCAGCCGTACAACAAAGCGGTTGTGCGCGAGTCGGTTCCGGTCAAGCTGCGTGACTTCCCGGCACGCGGCTACGTTTCGGTCAGCATTGACGGCCAGTTTATCATGGCCCAGCCGCTGCCGAAGAACCGGAGCCTGCCCGTCTATGTCTGGGACACCAAAGCGTCTTACACGGACCCCAACAGCCCAGACACGCCGAAAACCTACGGCGACGGCCCGCACGCAATCACCCTTGCCGTTTACAATGCTCAAAACAAGCTGGTGGGTCAGGACTCGGTCTCCGTGCAAGTCGCAAACAAGATCAATCTGCCGGCATCTCAGGGGATCAAGATGGTCTACCCGTGGAAGACCGGCCTGACCCTGCGTTACCAGCGGCGCACGACACTGACTGCGGCTTCGACTGAAGAAGCGGCGACAGCGCCGCCGCAAGTCCTGCAGGAGTCACTGCTGCGGTACGAGCGCAGCGTTGAAAACACCAGCGGCGGGGTCTCGCTCCTGCGGGACAACGTTATCGGCGTTGATCCTTCCGCCCGGCCCAAGCCTTTTGTTTCGTATGTCTCGACCCACGGCGGCCCGCCCCAAACCCTCACTACGGGCGTCCATGCCGAGTACCGGGACGTGGATACACGCGGGCGTGTCCTGCTGAAACTAGCCTCCGAGAACACGCCGGAGTCCATCGGTTTTTCCATTCCCGTCCTGCCGCCCCGCCGGGTCTCGGTCGGCGCACATTGGGAGTCTCCGGTGCAGATCACGCTGGACTGGAACTCCCCCACTCCGGCAACCGTGACGGCAACCAGCACTTTGGAAGACTTTGAGTGGCAGGATCGTTATCCGACCGCGAAAATCAGGGAGACGTATGCAGGCCCGGCGACATTCTACCCTGGCGCCGGCTCGGCGCTGCCCGCGATTGCCAGCCGCGAGATCAAGTTTGAGCGCATCATCTACTTTGCTTACAACGCCGGGCGCGTTGTACGGACCCAGACAACAATTTCTTTGACTTCGACCGAGCCGGGCCTGCTGTCCGCGCCCGGCCAGCTTGGTCCCGGCGGCCCTGGCGGCTTCCCCGCTGGTCCCGGCGGCTTTCCGGGGAGACCCGGCGGCTTTCCGGGAAGACCCGGCAGCTACCCAACCCCGCCGAGAAGCTACCCGACTCCTCCCAGCGGCTATCCCGTTCCTCCAGGCGGCTACCCCGGCGGACCCGGTGGCGGCTATTCACCCGAACAGGATCCTACAGGCGAGCGTGGGGACAATCAAGGCGGGTTCGGCGCACCCGGCGGTTATCCGGGCGGACCTGGGGGTGGGTATCCCGGTGGGGGTTATCCGGGCAGCGTTTCGCCCGGCGGGTTCGGCGCACCGGGGAGCTATCCGGGCGCGGCAGGGCAGAGCGGCGCACCTGTGAAGCTGACTTACACAGAAACGGCCGTTGTTCTGGCTTAAACCGCTTGGACCGCACTCAGAACAATTATGGCACTGAAACTTACCGGCCCCAATTCTGAAGACAATCGCAGGCGCGACGAGGAGCGCAAAGCCGAACTCACCGAGCATCTGGCCGAGCTGCGGACACGCCTTATCCGGGCCACGCTTTACATTGTGGTGGGCATGATCGTGATGTATGCGCTGTTCAAGCCGATTTATACCATCCTGGAAGCGCCGATTGCGCCGATCCTGAAGCTCAATCCCGGCAGCTCTTTCCGCTTCAGCAGCTTTACCGAGCCGTTCTTTTTGCAGCTTCAGATCGCTACGGTCGGGGGCTTGCTGCTGGCCGCGCCGCTGGTAGTCCTGGAGCTTTGGGGCTTCGTCGCGCCGGCGCTGACGCCGCAGGAGAAGAAGGGCGTACATTTTGTCGCGCCGCTGTCGGTGCTGCTGTTCATACTCGGCGTGGCGTGCGCTTATCTCATTCTGCCGAGAGCCGTGACCTGGTTTCTGAGCTATTTATCGAACTTCCCGAACACCATATTGCTGCAAAACCCTTTGACTTACACGGTGTTCGTCATCAAGCTGCTGCTGGTCTTCGGCCTGCTGTTTCAGCTTCCGGTCGTGCTGATGTTTCTCGGCAAAGTCGGCATCATCAACTCTCGGCTGATGGTCCAGTATTGGCGTCAGATCGCGGTCGGCCTTTTCACAATGGCAATGGTTGTCGCCCCGTCGAATGATCCCGGCACCATGCTGGCGCTTGCGATCCCGCTCACGGTGCTGTTCTTTGGGTCTATCGGCCTGGTCAAGATGGTCGAGCCGAAGACGCCCAGCGAGCAGTGACGCTTCCTCGGCTTTACCCGCAAAAGTACCGGAGTTTGCCGAAGCGCTGTAAATACCGGTACTTCTTGCAGGGAAGATTTGGGGAGATGGCTTGGTTTTTGGATAAACTAAATCCAAAGGAGTTTTCCATGACCACGACACGCGCTTGGATCGCCTGGGACAGCCTGCTCTTATTTTTCATTTGCACGCTGGACATGAGTTCGACTTTGTACTGGGTTCATTCCGGCACCGCTACTGAGGCGAACCCGTGGATGGCTTTTTGCCTGCAGCATGGAGATGCGGCTTTCTGTGCGGTCAAGATGTTCAGCTTCCTGCCGCTGCTGGCGTTTGCGGCGTACTACCGCGCCCGGCGCCCTCGCCTGATCGCCGTATCCCTGCGCGGTACGGTGCTTCTTTATTTAGGAGTCTACATGGCGGCGGTCGGCTCACAGTGGCTGCACTAACTATTTAGAGTGGCTGCACTCAATATGTAGATGGGGCGGGTAGGTCTTGGAGATTACCAGATGACAGTTTTCGACGAGCGTCCTCCCGTGCCGGTATCCCAAAAAAAGCTCCGGCTGATTGTGCTGCCGGCTCTAGCTTTGCTTGTGTGGGTCGGCGTAGCCACCTACCAGCCGCACCGCTTGCAGAAGTCCCTGCAGGAGTTCCGAGGCGAGGCGGCAGGCGAGACAGGGCCGAACCGCTCGATGGACTCCTCGCTGATCATCCGGCACTCTCTGCTGCTGCATTCCTCAGTCAAGCTCAGCACACTTCAAAGCGCCGCGCTGGTTGCGGCGGTCACCGGTCCGGCCGACGAGCAAGACCAAAGCGAGGCGCTGGATGTCTTAGGCTTGGCCCAGCGAGCGCACGCGCTTTCCCCGGCGCAGGCACGGCAGGCCGGTCTTGCGACGATTTCGGTCCTTCAGCACAATCCCGGTCCGATGGTGCGCCTGGAAAGCGCCCGGCTGCTCGGGCATCTCGGAGATCGGGCCAGCCTCCCGGCGCTGCTTGTTTTGCAGCAGGACAGCGACCCCAAAATACGGGAAGCGGCGGAACAGGCGCTCACACGAATTCAGAAGTAAGTGTCAGATAGAGCCAGTGTCAGATGTAGTACATGAGGGCTTCGACGGCTTCATCGGTGCGCTTGGGGTCTGCCGCTTGACCTTCGGCCAGCACTTCAATCGAAGTGCTTTCTAAGATGTCCCGAATGGAGTCGCGCACACGGCGCAGGACGCGGGCAAGCTCCGACGAGTCGAGGGTGCTGTCGTCGGCCCACTTTGGGATAGGCATGAGCAGACCTTCCAGATGGCGCAGGGCTTCGGCCAGAGACACGTCCTGCGGGGCGCGGTTCAGGCGGTAGCCGCCGTGCTGGCCGCGCTTGCTTTCCAGAATGCCGGCATGGGACAGCGGCAGGAGTACTTGTTCGAGGTATTTTTGGGATGTCTCGCAGCGCACGGCAAGCTCGCCGACCTGCATGTAGCCGTTGCCGTTCTCACGCCAGTTCTGGATCAAGTCGCCGAGAACGCGCAGGCCGTATTGGCTCTTTGTAGTAAGTCGCATAAAATTGGTCTGACAAACGCAGGGGCGGGGTTTATCCCCGCCCTTTTCTTTCTTCTTCTCGGAAAAGCTCTACGGAGGACAGACTTTGCCGCCGCTATCCGTGCCGGGAACTGTCGTGACTTCACGCTCAATCGGCGCACCGATAATCGAACCCCATTCGGTCCAGGAGCCGTCGTAGTTCTTGGCGCTCTCGAAGCCAAGCAGGTTATACAGCGCGAACCAGGTGTGCGACGACCGCTCCCCAATCCGGCAGTAGGCAATCACGTCTTTGCCTTCCGTGACGCCTTTGCCCGCGTAGAACGCTTTTAGCTCTTCCGCCGATTTGAACGTGCCGTCTTCTTTGACCGCGTTCAGCCAGGGCGCGGACTGGGCGCCGGGAATGTGGCCGCCGCGCTGGGCCGACTCGCTCATGCCGGGAGGCGCGATGACTTTGCCGGAAAACTCATCGGGCGAGCGGACATCAATCAGCGTCACGCCGGGGTCGCCGAGCTTTTGCAGGACTTCGTCCCGGAACGCCCGCAGCTCCCAGTTCGGCTCCGATGCGGTGTAAGTCGAAGCCTCTGGAGCCGGAACTTCGGTGGTCAGCTCGCGCCCCTCCGCGATCCACTTCTTGCGCCCGCCGTTCAGCAGCTTCAGCTTGGTTCGGTCATGGCCGTAGATCAGAAAAAGCCAGTAGCCAAAGGTGGCAAACCAGTTGTTGTTGTCGCCGTACAGCACCAGCGTGTCGCTATTCGAGATGCCGGACTTCGACAAAAGCGCTTCCCACTGTGATTTGTCGGGAACGTCGCGCCGCAGCGTGTCTTCCAGCTCCGTCTGCCAGTTGAAGCCGAGCGCTCCCGGAATATGCCCCTGCGCGTAGGCATCGGTGTCTACATCAATCTCAATGAGCTTGAATGCGCCGGATGTGATTTCGGCGGCGACTTGGTCGGTTTCGATCAAAACTTCAGGATGTGCATAATTGCTGTCTGCCATCGTCACGGTTCTCCTTTGATTCGCGGTTAGTATCCCTGTACTTCGTCTGATCCAATAAACCCGACACCGACCCCGAACGCTTTCCAAAAAGCAATGCTGTCGTCAATCTGCTTGTCGGTGCCGGAAAGCTCCAGCATGATATAGCCGCCGGTTTGAGGCTCAACCTGTGCCCGGCGAATGTCGGCGCTGACACCGAAGTTCTTGATCGCCTGCGCCAGCAGAGGCTGGTCCACCCGGTCTACAGGGAACGTCAGATTCAGCCGCACTTTTTGTATGTTATCAGCGTCGGTGGTACTCATAATTTTTCTTTGTTGACTTTGTTTAGCGATTTACAGGACATTATGTTCTATGCAAAAGGACTATACCCGGCAGGAAGGGAATGCGTCAAGTAGCCAGCACCCGTTCCCGAACAGCTTCGTCGCTGACGATCTCGCCGTCCTTGAAGCGCACGATGCGCTCGCAGTGGCGAGCGACTTCCTCTTCATGTGTCACGACCACCAGCGTCTTGCCTTCCCGGTGCAGGTCTTGAAACAGGGCCATGATCTCCTCGCCAGTCTTTGTGTCCAGCGCTCCCGTCGGCTCGTCGGCCATCAGGATCACAGGATTGTTGACCAGCGCCCGCGCAATCGCGACCCGCTGCTGCTGCCCGCCGGACAACTGATTGGGCCGATGGTCCATTCGGTCACCCAGCCCGACCCGGATGAGCGATTGTTTGGCTCGGTCTTCCCGCCCCCGCACTCCTGAGTAGACCATCGGCAGCTCGACATTTCTGAGGGCAGTCGTTCGCGACAGAAGATTAAACTGCTGAAAAACAAAGCCGATCTTGCGGTTCCGAATCCGCGCCAGCGCGTTTTCGTCCAGCCGGGCCACTTCCTCGCCGTCAAGGGCATACGACCCGGAAGTCGGCTTATCCAGGCAGCCGATAATGTTCATCAAAGTAGATTTGCCGGACCCGGACGGCCCCATAATCGCTACCATCTCCCCGGCGGCGACATGCAGCGAAATTCCCTTCAGCACGGTCAAATCCATCGCGCCGGTTTTATAAGTTTTGACAAGATTTTTGACGTTAATCATCGTTGACGCAGGCTTTTTCGGAGACGGACTAAAGCTTCCTGGGCGGCTTCGGCAACGTCTAAATCAGGATCGCTTTGCAGGCGGGTCAGCGCATCATACGCGGACGAGTCCGCGAGTGTTCCCAGCGCCCAGGCAGCCGCACCGCGCACGGCGGCACTGGGGTCGTGTTCCAGCGGCAGCAGGAGCATCGCCGTGTTCGGCTCGCCGATCTGGCCGAGCGCGACAGCCGCCGCGCCGCGCAGATTCGGCTGCGGGTCCGACAGAAAGCTTTGCAGGACGCCGGCCGCGCCGGCTGCCCGCAGCTCGCCGAGCGCAAGCGCGGCGCTGACACGGACAGCATCTGACGGGTCTGCAAGGGCGTCTGCGAGTGCGGCGAGAGCGGGTGCGCCGCCGAATTCGCCGAGTTCTTCCGCCGCATCGGCGCGGGCTTCTTCATTTTCGGCGTTCTGGAGCTGGCGGATCCAGGCTTCAATTTCATCCATTGCTTTTATCCGGGGCTTGCTTTTTCTTTTTGTTCTCTTGACATTTTTCGGGCGACTGCGTATAATATAACTCAGCGCGGGGTTAGTTTAATGGTAAAACCCCAGTTTTCCAAACTGATGTCGAGAGTTCGATTCTCTTACCCCGCTTTCCTCTTTTTGCCCCGTTTGTGTTGTCCCGCCTCGTCGCCTGGTAGCTCAGCTGGATAGAGCAAGAATCTTCTAAATTCTAGGTCGAGGGTTCGAGTCCCCCCCAGGCGGCTTTTCTCAAACTTCTCTGCGCTTCATACCCAATTCTTATCAAACGCTCTTTACTGTTTCTCGGTGTGGCTCGGCACTTGGCACGAATTGTGCATTGTCTCCTATTAACTGCTTTTGCACCGCAATTTTGCGGAGGCTGGGTAAGCAGGTTCTGCCAGGAGACGCCGTTGATTCCCGAAGACACAGATATTTTTGGCCGTCCTCCCGTGCTGGGAGACGAGCCGGAGCGGCTGGAAGCACTCCGGCGCTACGGCGCGTTTGGGCTGCTTCGCAGCATTGTTTTTGACGATATCGCGCGTTTGGCGGCTTTTATCTGTCAAACGCCTGTGTCCATGATCAGCCTTGTTGACAGCAACCGGCAGTGGTTTCTCGCAAAGACCGGCCTGGATTTCTGCGAAACATCCCGCGAAGTGTCGTTCTGCGCCCACGCGCTGGTTGGGCCGGAGATGCTTTTAGTGGAAGACACACAGATGGACGCCCGCTTTTCACGCAATCCTCTGGTGACCGGCGAGCCGTTTGTCCGCTTTTATGCGGGCGCTCCCCTGGTGACCGCCGACGGCTACGCCCTGGGAACGCTGTGCGTTGTGGATTATGTTCCGCGTTCTCTTCATGCAGAGCAGCGAGAAGCGCTGCGCTCCCTCAGCCATCTGGCGATGAGCCAGCTTGAATGCAGCCGCCTGAAGCGTGAGCTGCAGGCTGTCAAGCAGTCCTCGTCATACCCCCCTGCTCCCAGATGAATTCGTCCGCCCCCTCGCTTTTTTCTGATTTTTGCCGATAATTCAGCCAATGATCAGCCTGCTGCTTGACGATGACGACGCACCGCCGATACTTAGCTTGGAAGAAGTCTTGTCTTCGCTGAGCTACGCCCTGGACCTGACCAGCGGGCAGGTGCCGGGACATACCGAGCGAAGCTGCCTGATTGCGCTGCGCCTCGGGGTGGCGCTGGGT
This sequence comes from uncultured Armatimonadales bacterium, assembly GCA_964241935.1. Classification (GTDB taxonomy): domain Bacteria; phylum Armatimonadota; class Armatimonadia; order Armatimonadales; family Capsulimonadaceae; genus JANXMY01. Next base: position 26,218 of record CAXSZN010000032.1, on the reverse strand, counting down.
CTGTCCGGCGACATGCTCCAAAGTCTGCGCCAAGCGATGCTGCTGAAAGACTCCGGGTGCTCCTCCAATGCCGCCCGCATGTTCGAGATTTACGGCGGCGACGACATTGCAGCCAAGTATGCCTCCAAGATTATAGACTGGAGCAATCTGATCCAGGCCGTCAAATACGCGGCCGGACAAGCGCTGCCGGGAGGCACCCTGCTGGCGCGGGCGCAGCGCATGGTCCAAATCGCCGGCATAAGCGGCGTTGCAGACCAGCTCATGGAGGCCCGCTGCTCGCGCGGCGCACAAATCGCGCTCGGCCTGGGCCTCAGCGCGGAAGCGGCGGACTGCATCAAATACCTGGACGAGCATTGGGACGGGCACGGAGCGCCGCATCATTTGGCCGGCGAGCAGATCCCGCTGCTGGCCCGGATCGCCGGCCTCGCGCAGACGCTGGAAGTGTTCGCCAAGACGTTCGGCCTCGGACCGGCTTACGAGATGCTGCGGACGCGCAAGGGACGCTGGTTTGACCCAACTTTAGTCCAGGCCGCGCACTCACTGCGGCAGGACGACACGTTCTGGCGGTCGGTTCAGGAAACACCTCATGAGACGCTGCAGGAACTTGAGATCAAAGCGGCAGTGACTCCGGCGACGGAAGAGCGTTTGGACTCCGTCTGCGAGGCGTTCTCCCAGATTGTGGACGCGAAATCCCACTTCACCGGCGAGCATTCGTCCCGCGTCTGTGAGATCACGCTGGAGATCGCCGACGGCCTCGGCATTACCGGCTCGCGCCGGACGACCTTGCGGCGGGCAGCGCTGCTGCACGATATCGGCAAGCTGGCGGTGCCGAACACGATTTTGGACAAGAACGGCAAGCCGACCGAGGACGAGTGGAGCTGCATCCGGCGGCACCCATACCACACGCAGCAGATTCTCAGCCGCATCAAAGGGTTTGAGCGGCTGACCGCAGTCGCCAGCGCTCACCATGAGCGGCTGGACGGCAAAGGTTACTTCCGAGGGCTGGACAGCACGGTCCTGGACATGGACATGCGGGCCATTGCGGTCGCCGATGTGTTTGATGCTTTGTCCGCCGACCGGCCTTACCGGGCCGCGATGCCGATGGAAAAAGTATTTTCGATTTTGGACAGCGACTCGCTGGACCCGCAGTGCGTTTCGATCCTCCGAGGCCGTTATCTGCCGGCCCTGGGCGCTCCGCTTCTTCGGCTTGCCGCATGACAATTTCTCTGATTGCGGGTACACTCACGGCATCATGCCCGAACCTGCCTCGCTTGAATCCAACCGCCCAAAGTCCGTTTACATCATTTTCAACCCCGTTTCCGGTCAAAGCAATCCCGAAGAGCGCAAAAAGCTTATCTCGGATGCCCTCACTGGAGACGGCTACACCTGCCAGTTTCTCGCGACGACCCCGGAAACGGGCGCAAAGGCGCTGGCCGAACAAGCGCTCAAGAACGGCGCGGACCTGCTGGCGGTCTCCGGCGGCGACGGCACGGTCATGGAAGCGATGTCGGCCCTGGCCGGTACCAATGTCCCTCTCGCCGTGCTGCCTGCCGGCACCGGCAACCTGCTGTCCATCAACCTCGGCATTCCCATCACTGTTCCGGATGCGGTCCATGTGGTGCTTTCGGGGAAGCCGTATGCGCTGGACCTCGCCCGCACCGAAGAAGGCCGCTATTTTGCAATCATGGGCGGGATGGGCATGGACGCTCAGATGATCGCCGATACGGGCCGCGAGGCCAAAGACAAGTTTGGCAAGTGGGCATACTTCCGGGCGGCGCTCAAAAACTTAGCCCGCCGCCGGGCATACATAGACATCTATCTTGACGACCATCCGCCGCTGCGCCGCCGGGCTAAGACCGTGCTGCTGGCGAACATGGGCAAGATCACCGGAGGGCTGGCAGTTCTGCCGGATGCATCCCCCAATGACGGCCTGCTGGATGTCGGCATCGTGAAAGCGAAAACGCTTGGGCACTGGGCGCACCTGATGGGCAGCGCCCTTTTGGGACGCGCCCACCGGGACGCCGCGCTGGAAGTGCATCAGGCCCGGCGCGTCACGCTCAGGCCGCGCCGGGAGCAGCCGGTCCAGTTTGACGGTGAGGATGGCGGCCGCACCAAAGAGCTGACCGTCGAGATCATTCCCCGTGCCGTTTCCGTGCTGCTTCCTGCCGATGCTCCCGCGCTGAACCCCGGCACCGAAGCCTCTCCGGTGATCCTCTCCGAAGGGATTGCCCGCCGCTGGCTCCTCGTGCCAATCCTGCTCCTGCTCGCCGCTGCTTTGTTTGCACTGCGCCCGCGCCGCAAATAAGTCACATCAGCCCTGGATGCCCCCAAGTTTCTGCCCAGCGCAAAGTTTATTCGCTCCTGCAGCGGGGGATGGGTGAACAGCCAGAACGTGATAAACGGCGGCGGGTTGGGGTCGCTGAGGTTTTGCTCGGAGATCGTGACGAAGGCGCGAGCCATCGCCGGGCCGTTGCCGGTGACTTGGAGGCCGTAGGCATCGGCCTGATGCTCCACTTCGCGCGACACACCGTTGGTAATCGGCGCGAGCAGAAAAGAGAACAAGGAGACGGTCAGGAGCAGGGCCGGCGTCGCGGCATAGTCAGAAAGGCCGTCAATGTGCCAGCGGCGGCCAAAGCGAAGAAGGAGGCGCTCCGCGAACTTCTGGGCCAGCGGCAGAACGGCGAGCAGGCCCAAAACAGTCAAAAGAAAGCCCCAATAAAGATGCTTCAGAACGTAGTGGCCCATCTCATGGCCGACAATCGCCAAGACTTGGTCCTGGGGCATTCGCGGCGGCAGCAGGGTATCCCACAGAACAATCCGGGCGGAAGAGCCGATGCCGGTGACGTAAGCATTGGTTTCATTGGTTTGCTTGCTTTTGTCTGCAACATAAATCGGCGCGTCCGGGATGCCGGCTTTGGCGGCAAGCGCTTCAATTTGAGTTCGCAGCGGGCCGGGCGGCAGGGGCGTGAAATGGTTGAACAGCGGGTCTACCACAAGCGGCGCAGCGAAGATGCCGAACGCGATGAGCGGGATAAGTGCGGCCCAGAACCCAAGTGCCCACCGGCGCGGGAAGCGCTTAATCAGCCAGAACAGCAGCCATAAGACCGGCACGGTGGTGGCAAGATTGACGCCGACGCCTTTCAGCAGGTCGAGGAGCCAGCCGCCGAGACTTTGGCCGGAAAGATGGTAGGCATGAGGCAGCCAGTAGCCGCTGTAATAAGTCAGCGGAGCATGAAGCAGCAGCAGCGCAAGTGTCAGAAGCGTGTAGTAGCCGAGCAGGCGCAGAAGCGAGAACCGCAAAGGCTGCACGAGCTGCCGCAGACGTGCGGACAGGCCGGAAGCCAGCACGAGCCACAGTGCAACAAGGCCGTAGGCCGTGCCGGCGAAATAGAGCGTGTAGCCGATCTCCGAGTACCGCTTCATCTGCGGCGTGACGACCGGCGGGCGCACATCGGCATAAGCAGCAAGCGGAAGAAGAAAGCAAAGAAAGAGTGCAAGCGAACAAATCCGTCTCGCCGCCCAGGGTCGTCCTTCGGACGAAAAGTTAGCCACGCGGCGTCCTATCTTTTTGTTCTTGCTTCTTCGTTAGCTTGGGATGTATCGTACTTCCGCGCGGACTGGCCCTCTTTCTGCCCGATTTTCTGACCCGTCTTGCGGACGCGCTGCGCCCGGTCCCGCTGCTTAGACCGTGCCAGGGGCGACCCGGAATTAGACGATGACTCGACGGAAGGAGTGGAAAGCGCGGCGCGTCTCAGCCGGGCGTGAGTTTTTTGCTCGATTTCACCGGCATAAACGGCGGAAACTTCCGCGCCGAGCAGCAGGATCATCATCGAGTAGTAAATCCAGAGAACAAACGCGATTAGGTTCCCCAAATCTCCATACACTGAAGCTTTCGGCTTAAGCAGCAGAACAGACAAGCCTTTCTTGGCGATCTCGAAGGCAACCGCCGCCGCCGCGCCGCCCACCAGAGCCGACTTCCAGGAAATGTTCGCAGACGGCGACGGCAGATACTTGTAAATGACGGCGTACATCAGGCCGCTGACAACTACCGCGCCCAGTTCGACTGCCCCGGCTGAGATCGCGCCCTCAAAAGGGATCGAGTGCGCGAAAGAACTTGCGGAAATTGCTGTGGAAAGGGCCGTGACCCCGAGCGACAATACGAGAAGCAGGCCCGCGCCGACTAAAAGGCCCAGCGCAACGCCGCGCAGGACAAACCAGTTCCGTTTTTCTTTTGTTTCCCAGGCCGCGTTCATGGCGGTCGAGCCGTTGATGAAAATCTGGATTGCCGCCCACACAACGCCGAGGAAGCCGACCAAGCCGGCAATCCCATGACCGTTAATGATGTTCATCAATGTTGGTCCGGCATGCCCTTGAGCGTCTGAGATGTTCGCCTGCTGCATGAAATGAACAACTTCAATGTTCGCCGCACCCGGCAAAACGCGGGTCGCCAGCAGAGTTTTGATCTGCACAACGGCTTCGTTGGGGTTATGGGCGTAGACCAGCCCGAGGCCCCACAAGCCGACCAGCAGCAGCGGAACAAGCGCCAGCACGAGGAAGAACGCCAGGCCCGCCGCCAGCAGGCCGCCGTTGTCACGGCCAAACCGGGCAAAAACATCCATCGTGAACTTCACCAGGAAGATACGCTGCAAGCGGGCCAAAGTTGTCTTAAAAAAGTTAATCATAATAAACATGCTAACCGGGACGGACATGAACGGTAGACGTGGCAGACGCGGGGTTCCCACCGGCGTCGAGCTGAACAGCAGTGATCGTAAAGGCCGTATCGCGGTCTTTTCCGATCAGCGTCTTCATCAGGAGCGGCAGGTCGGTGACTTCCCATTCTCCATTTTTGTCTGCGGTGACATCTTTAGTGCCGCTTTCGCCCTGAACCGGCAGGATGCCGCCGGGTGCCTGGCTGACATAACTGAGCGTGACCCGGACCGTGCTGCCGGACTGAGCGCGTCCCCGCACGGCTAGAGGCGCGGTCTCATCCACATAATCGGCATCCTTTGGGAAAGCAATCCGGGGCGCAGGCGGCGGGCCGGCGGTAAGGGTCAAGCCTGCCGAAAGATTTTTAGTGATTACCGTGCCGTCAGAAGCGACAAATCGAGCCGCAACCGGCGCATCCTCAATGGCGTCGCCGGCTTTCACCGTATACTCGCCGATATACTGACCCGAAGTTTCCGTTTCTTTGAGCGGAATCTTTCTGCCTAAGCCGCCAATGCTTGCCTGCGCTTTGCCGCCCGGCGCAGCCGTCAGCACGAAAACAATGATCGAGCCGGCGCTGACCGTGCTGCCTTCCGGCTCGTTGGATGCAAACGAGCGGATCAGCCGGCTGGGTGCGGTCTGAAAACTCCAGCTTGCGGCGGCAGAGTTGCCGGCCCGGTCACTGGCGCTGACCGTAGCCGTATGCATGCCGCCTGCGAGCGCGGCCGGAGGCAGGTAAGTGACGAAAGCGCCGGTCACGTTCGCGTTTGCCGTGACATCCCGGCCATCCACAAGCAGCCGTGTTGCCGCCTGGTTCACCCCGGTTCCGGCCCCGTCGGAGAGCGTAGCGTAGATGAAAGGCTGTGCACTCTCGCTGACTGCGCCCGGCGGCGGCCCGAAATCGGTGAGCTTCGGCGGCTGGGTGTCAATTGTCAGCGTCCCCGGCGCCTGGACCAGCACGCTTTGAACGCCGCCGACAAGAAGCCGCCCCAGCACGGCAGCATTGCGGGCGGTCGCGTTTTTCGAGATCGGATACGAGCCGACATAAACGCCTGCGGACGCTTCCCGCATCGGCACGGTGTCCACGACGCCGGGAATGGCGAATATCCCCCGGCCGCCGGGCGTGCCGCTGAGGGTCACTTTCAGCACGTCCCCGGCTCGCAGCGGCCGCTGCGGGTTCTTGGTCAGCGACGTGACTTCCACCGACGACACGCTGCCGCTCAGGATGCTTGCGCCCGGTGCCGGAGCCGGCGCGGGAACCGCAGGAGCCGGCGCCGCGCCGGGAGGGGTCGGGTTCGGGTTGTTTGCGGTGGAGACGGCGACGCCGTAGCCCAGGCTGTCCGCGTTGTTGGTGCGAATGACGACAACCTCGTAAGGCTTGAGGTCGCTCAAGGCAACTGCACTGCCGTCAAACGTAATCGGCGTGCCCGGCACCAGCTCGACGACGCGCCCGCTGTCCAGGGTCAGCGCCGCATTGCCGTTTGGCTGGTGGCCGATGCTGACAATCGTGCCTTTGACCTGCCCGAATGTCGCCGTGACAATGGTCGCAACGCCGCCGTCGCCGCGCTGAACCGTCACCTGGTCGCCGGGCTTGATGTCGGCCAGCGGCACTTCAATAGCGGCTTTATCGGTTACAGACCGCAGAATAATAGTCGAGTTAGAAAGTGGGACTGTTGTATTCTGGCCGCCGACACGCACGGTAAGCTGGGTCGGCGTCGTGTTGGTATACAGGCCGGTCACTTCGCCGTGGATAGTCGTGTTCCCCGGCACGACCGGCAACTCGGCGACATGCTGGTCTACGGTCTGAATAGAGACTGTGCTGAGGATCGGGTCCCAGACAACCGTTGCGCCAAGCGACTCGGAGATAAAGCGCAGCGGTACTAAAGTGGTTCCGCTGATCAGCTCCGCCGGCACCGGCAGGGTCTGCGGCTGGCCGTTTACCGTTGCCGTCAGCGCTCCGACCGGCAGAACAACTGCCGTCGCGCCTTTTTGGCCGTAAACGGTTTGAGAAGCTTTGTCAAACTTGACGGTCGCGCCCAGCGCCTCAAAAATGCCGCGCATCGGCACCAGGGTCGAGCCTTTGACCTGCATCGGCGGCGTTCCCGTAAACGTCAGCGGCGTCCCATTCAGCACGACCTTGATTGGGGCCGGCTTGGCAGGCGGCGCCGGCGTTTGGGCCTGACTGCCCTGCGGTGTCAACGCTATCAGTCCGGCTAAAGCAAATTGGGTTATGTTTCGTGTTTTCATCAGTCCTGTGAGCCTATTCGGCTGTATGAGTTTATCCTGTTGGCGAGTGTCCTAAACGGGAAGCGTTTCGTTCGGGTACAATGGTTCCGCTTGAAGCCATTTTGTAATACAGAAACTTTTGAAACCGGTGTTCCCAGCCCATATGTCCTGGGTCTTGGAGGCATGGAGTGGGCCAAGAAACGTGGAACTGAGAGCATCGTGGACGAGGGCGTGAATGAAACGATGGCGTGAACGCCGTCGCTGGGGAGCGAGGACGCTAAGCTCCCGCCTGCGCGGGACAAGAACAAGATAGTCATATCTGGAGTCTTCCGCCACGCAGGTGGCGGCTTGGCGTCTGCGCCCCCAGCGAGGACATTTATGTCCTCGTCTATCACGCACTCCGTCACACAACTACCATGAAGAAGCAACGAAAATGGGCTGTTGGTTCGGTCAGTGTAATTCGGAAGGCCGAAGAACAGGCGGAAAAGAAGTACGGGAAGCCGACCCGTCGGTACGCGATTGACGAATATGCAGTAGACGAAGGTCTCAAGAGCGCCAGATTCCTTTTCGACAACACCTACCAAAATGAGAAGGGGTTGTTTTTGGTGTCGTTGGTCTGCACCGACGGCAAGTGGCAGGTTACAAAGTACCAGAATGACTACAATCCGGCGTGATTCAAGACAATGCTTTTAATCCAGTGGCCGACGGTTTTGGCGGCGTTTTTGGCGTCGCTGGTAGAGTTTGTCGAGGCGCTGACCATTGTGCTGGCCGTCGGGGCCGTGCGCGGCTGGCGTCCGGCGCTTGCTGGAGCAGGCGCGGCAGCGGCGCTGCTGGCGGTTTTGATTGCTGGCTTCGGCCCGCATTTGGGACGCTTGGACGCGCATGTGTTTCAGCTAATCGTCGGCGTTTTGCTGCTGCTGTTCGGGCTGCGCTGGCTCCGAAAAGCGATCCTGCGGGCGGCGGGCGTGATTGCCCTGCATGACGAGGACAAAAAGTACGCGGAAACGGAAGCGGATTTGCAGAACCGGGCGGCAGGACAAGGCTTTGACGCCGGGGCGGCATTGACGGCGTTCAACGGCGTGTTTGTGGAAGGCATTGAAGTCGTGTTTATTGTCATCACGATGGGCGCGGCCAGTCATCAGCTCCTTCCGGCGATGCTCGGCGCGGGTGCGGCGTCAGCGCTTGTCGTGGGGCTGGGGCTGATTGCCCGGAAGCCGTTGTCGTTGGTTCCTGAGAATGCGCTGAAACTGATCGTCGGCGTCCTAGTTTCGGCCTTTGGCACACTTTTGACCGGCGAAGGGCTGGGACTGGTCTGGCCGGGCGGGGTCTGGACGCCGCTGCTGCTGTCCGCAGGCTATTCAGGAGTCGCCGCGCTCGGCGTCGTCTTAGCGAAATCCGCGCGGCGGGAGACGCGGGCGTGAAAGTGATCCGCACAATCATTAATGAGATGGTGGGCCTATTCGTAGACGATTGGACCTTTGCGCTGCTTGTTTTGCTTTGGGTCGGCCTGTTCGCGCTGCCCTTTCGCCGCCTATTCGGGGCGGGAGCCGGCCTGGCGCTGTTTGGCGGTCTGGCCGCGCTGGCGCTGGTGTTTGTGGTGCGGCGGGCGCGGCGGTGACCAGCGCAGATAAACGGCTGGAAACAATCTCAGGCTCTTTTGCGTCCTGCGGGAATGATTTCGGTAAAATCTGAGGTATCCTGTATTATACTCTACCAGATACTTCACTCGCTTTCTTCACCGCCGCCCGTATCGCAAGGATAGTCTCACGCATGCAAATTCGCACGATTCAGCACGCCGTTCCCTCTAAAAAAGTCACCAATGACGATATTTTGGAGACATTCCGCCGCGAAAGCGAAGGACGCCTCTCAAAGTCCGAGATTGACAAGCTGGAAAAGCAGGTGCGCGAAACACTCGCCACAGCCGGAACGGAAGTGCGCTACAAGCTCAACGCAGGCGAAAAGGCCATTGATTTTGTCCTGGCCGCCGGTCGGCAGGCGCTTGCCGACGCCAAAATCGCGCCCGGCGACATTGATTTTCTGATCTACACCGGAGTCGGGCGCGGCTGGCTGGAGCCGGCGATGGCAAACGTCATCCAGAGCGAGCTTGGGATGCCGAACGCGACTTGTTTTGACATGCTGGACGCCTGCGCGAGCTGGCTGCGCGGGATGCAGATCGGCCACAGCTTGATCCAGAACAAAACCTACAAGTGCGGCATGATCGTCAACTGTGAAAGCAGCTTAGTCCGCTCCTTCTGGTCCTCCGAAATCAAAGACTCCAACGACCTGAAACACCGCGTCGCCCAATTCACCATCGGCGAAGCGTCTACGGCGACTATTATTACCGACGAAAACCCAAACGACGACTTCAAATTTTTGTTTAAGAACTTCGGCGAGCATTACAAGCTCTGCATGATCCCGCTGTCCAACATGGCCGACTTCATGCCGTCCACGCCTGACGCCCGCTACGCCGAGTTCCAATTTTTCTCGCTTTCGCGTGATTTGGTCGTCACCACTGTCAAGAAGATCGCTGAGACCTACTCCAACGACCCCCACTTCCGTTCCGGCTGCTATGACATCGCCTTCGGCCATGAAGCCAGCCAGAAGGCCAGCGAAGTTCTGGTCAAGCACATCGGTCTGCCCCAGGGCGTCTATTACAGCGTCCATCCCCGCTACGGCAACTGCGTCTCCGCATCGGTTCCGCTCGGCATGAGTCTCGCCCAAAAAGAAGGCCGCCTGCGCCGGGGCGACAAAACGTTAATCGTCATCGGCAGCGCCGGCGTGTCCGTTGGCCTGGCCTCGTTCACCTACTAACTGCGCGTATCTTCTAACTTCCCGCGTCGCCTCGACGCTGTTTTCTCTGAGCCTCGGAATTCATTCCGTGGCTCTTTGTCGATTGGCGGCACTCATGCGAATAGCGACAGAAAAGCAGCAGAAACGGCAACAGCGATTTTTGGAAGCGCAAGTCAAAAACCGCTGGGCCTATACAGGCTTATATGCGTTTGTTATGTTGGAGTCTGTTTTACGGATTTTCGTCAAGCGGGCGCAGTGGCCTCACTTATTGCATTATCCTTTCGCGTTCGTTCCGTTCTGGGGTTCTATTTGGGTTAACATTTTCAGCCTCGTGCTTTTCCCTTTTGCTATAGCTAAACTTTGGATGCGCGTCCATGACTACCGGCGTGAACAGCTTGCAGCAGAGCAGGAGGCTTTGCGGAAGGCTACGCTGCCGACGGACGGGGTTTGGCCCCCGCCGCCGGCTCGTTGACAAGGCAGAAAAGAGGGAGCGGATTAAGAATGAAGAGGGCGAAGACAAGCTTCGCGCCCTACATTCTGATTTCGTTCTTAATCCCAACCTTGTAGGGGCGAACCTTGTGTTCGCCCTTTTTGTTTGTGTCCGCCATCTTCTTGACATTCCCCCACCTGTGCCTTATACTATCCTTGCACTTATCTCACTATTGACGCAAAGGACACTCCGATGAACCCGACCCCGAAAGAAGTCATACTGGTAGCAAGCGGCGACCTGCGCCTCGCTGCAAACCAGACGTGCGAAGACGCGCAGGCGGCGATGGAGGGGCAGATTGCGGCGGCAGTGGCCCGCGAAGGCTGGACGCTGAAGCGGGGGCATCCGTATGACCCCATCAAGAAGCATGGCTTTATTGACGGGCAAAAGTACGGCATGGAGGTCTTCCTGGGGATTGACCCGCACGCGCCGGTGATTGTCGCCGAAGCCGTCTGGCAGTATTCGCATCATGTGCTGGCCGGGCTGATCACCCATCAGGGGCCGATCCTGACGCTCGCTAACTGGAGCGGGCAGTGGCCGGGGCTGGTCGGGATGCTGAACCTAAACGGCTCGCTCACGAAAGCCGGAGTCAAGTATTCCACGCTTTGGAGCGAGGACTTCACCGACTCATTCTTTGTCAACGGCCTGCGGGCGTGGCTGCGGGACGGAATTGTCCGGCACAACAAGAGCCATGTCTGCCCTTACGATGAAGCCGAAGCGCCTGGGGACAGCGTCACGGTTGGCCAGGAGTTTGCAGCGGCGCTGCTGCACCGCAAGGCAATCTTGGGCATCTTTGACGAAGGCTGCATGGGCATGTACAATGCGATCATTCCCGATGAGCTGCTCCACGCGGTCGGCGTCTACAAAGAGCGTCTCAGCCAGTCTACGCTGTACGCCAAGATGCAGACAATCGCCGACGCCGAGGCGCAGGCAGTCTATCAGTGGCTGGTAAGCGCGGGCATGACGTTCCACTTCGGCCCGGACGCCGCGGTTGATTTGACCGAAGCACAAGTCTTAGACCAGTGCAGAATGTATGTCGCCGCCGTGCGCCTGGCCGACGAGTTCGGCTGCGCGGGCATCGGCATTCAATATCAGCAGGGCTTGAAAGACCTAGCCCCGGCGTCTGATTTAGCCGAAGGGCTGCTCAATAACGTCGAGCGCCCGCCGGTCACGCATGAGACTACTGGCGACGTGCTGTATGCGGGCCGGGCGCTGCCGTGCTTCAACGAAGTGGATGAGTGCGCCGGCCTGGACGCATTGGTCACAAACCGGCTGTGGCGCAAGCTGGGCTGGCCGCCGGAGACCACGCTTCACGACCTGCGCTGGGGCCGGCAGTACACCGGCGAGGGGCGCGACGAGTTTGTCTGGGTCTTCGAGATTTCCGGGGCTGCGCCTCCCGCACATTTCACCGGCGGGTATTTGGGGGCGAGCAGCGAGCGCCAGCCTCCGATGTACTTTCGAATGGGCGGCGGCACCCTCAAAGGCGTCTCAAAGCCTGGGTGGATCGTCTGGAGCCGCGTCTTTGTTGCCGGCGGCGCACTTAAAGTGGATTTGGGCTTGGCTGAGTCTGTTGCCCTGCCGGACGCAGAGACTGAAGACCGGTGGGCACAGACCACGCCCCAGTGGCCGATCATGCACGCGGTTCTCAAGGGCATCTCGCAGAACCAGATGATGGCCCGCCATAAAGCAAACCATATTCAAGTCGTCTACGCTCCAAGCGCCGAAGCCGCCCGTCACGGCCTCTACGCCAAAGCCGCCGCCTTCCACGCCCTCGGCCTCGAAGTCAGCCTCTGCGGCGATATTTGACTTGTAAACCGCTGGGAAAGAAGCTATAATACAAATGCCGTGATGTAAAATAAGCCGCTTTCTCAAAGAGCGGATCTTCCGCTCTCCAGGAGGATGCAGCAAGGAGGATGCGGCGATGGCAGAACTTCGACTTATGACGCCTTTGACGGCAGATGCCAGCAACCAGAAGCTGCGCGGCGGCTACTATACCCCTAAAGTCATCGCTCATTTTCTCGCAAATTGGGCTATTTGTTCACTGTCTGAGGAAGTTTTAGAGCCAAGCTGCGGGGATGGCTCGCTTCTTGAGGCGGCAGCAGTGCGGCTGCTTCAGCTTGGAGCGTCTACAACGCAGATTAATCGGCAGGTCCGAGCGACTGAGCTGTACGAATCCGAAGCGGATCTCGCCCGCTGCCGCCTGGAAAACCTGGGCGTTTCCAGCGGCGGCATGGTGACAGTCTCCGACTTTTTCTCCGGCGAGGATCAGGCTTGGGGAATTGCCGGGGGTTCATAGCCGTTTTCCATATGCGGTTGTTGCCTTCCTAGCCGTTGTCCCGGAACCGTGTTTGGGAGAGCCGCGGCGGTCCGCGATGGTCGAAACGCTGGAGAGGCTGGCAAGACGCCAAAGGGTTGAAGACTCAGACTTTATGACGGCAGCATCAGCAGCGAAATCCCTGCCCCAGCGTCACTTCTGCGGTTTGAGAAATTTTCGCTTCAAGTCGAGACGGCTTATGTCAGCCGCTACAATGGGCTGCCGCCCCATGCCGCTTAATCCACTTGCCCGCTTTATCTGCTCAATTACTTGAATCTACTGACTACTTGAATCTACTGACTACTTGAATCTACTGACTACTTGAATCTACTGACTACT
>CAXSZN010000032.1:0-13258 GCA_964241935.1 uncultured Armatimonadales bacterium | reverse complement strand
TGATATGTTCGAGACACAAACCATGCATTACTTTTCTAAAACACTGACCGTGCTCGGGTGTTTAACTTTTCTGCTGTCCGGCTGCACGGCGCAGACGCACACGGCTCAGGCACAGACGCCGCAGACGGTGGTGATTGAAGCGGCGACGCCCACTCAGCAGCATGGCTCGACAGGCGAGGACAAAAAGGCAGGCTCCGCGTATGGACATGTTCTCGGCATGAACTGGGGCGGGCACGCCGGCGATTATGCGGAGTACAGCTTTACCGAAGCCGCGCCCGTCGCGCCCGCGCGGCTGACCATTCGCTATGGGCGCCAGATTGCCGGAACAAGCCGCATCGCAGTGAGCGTTGACGGCAAGTCCGCCGGGACCGCAGCAATCGCTTCAACCGGCGGCTGGGGCGATACGGCGGCCCAGTTTACGACCGTCTCCGTTGCCCTGCCCGATCTCGCCACCGGCCCGCATACCCTGCGGCTGACAGTTCCCGCCCCGGCGGCGGCTCAGGTTCCGGCCCAAGCGGCGGCGCAGCTTCTGCCTCCGGTCCCCGTGCTGGATTTGGTCGGCAGCCGCACCGACAAGAACACGGTCGGGCATGGCAGGAATGTCGCGCTTTATACCGGCTCGCCGTCACTCTTCTTTTATGCCACCCAGAACATGACCGATGTGTTCAGCGCCGCCGATGGCCGGACCCTGAAGTGGTTCCCGGACTATGTCCTCGTGACCCCGCAAGGCAGCACGGACTCAGACGCCGGCAATGTCACGGTGGACTCGCTGACCATCGCGGCAGGCACAGCCCCAGCGGCGGCAGCGGCGAGCGATGGCGGCGGCGTTTTCGAGCAGCGCCAAGTCTGCGTCACGACCAGCGATGTGGTCGTCTCGCGCGTTTTTGTCACCAATCTGACCCACGCCGCCGTCACGCACCAGATCCACGTGCAGGGCGACTGCCGGCAGTCGGCGGACTTTCGGGCCGGGCCGGGTGGAAACAAGCAGACCACGCGCAGCGGCGACATGGTGCTGCTGACCGATCATAACGTCTTTCCCGGCAAGCTCCCCGACGGCCTCACCATGGCGATCGGCGGCAGCCTGCCCGTCGCCCATGCCGACACAGACACGCCGGGCGCGTACACGCTGGACTATGACTTGACCGTGCCGCCGGGCCAGACGCGGTCGGCCGTCTTCGCCTGCGCGTTTGACCCGGATGCAGCCCCGGCGGCGGCGCATTTAAAGGCCGCGCTGGCGCTGGCCGATCCACTCAAAGCGAATCGTGAGGCGTGGCGGAAGTTCTATGCCACCCAGGTGCCGGCGTTTACCTGCTCCGACCGTGGCCTGAGCGAGCTGTATGCGTTCCGCTGGTTCCTGCTGCTGTTCTCGCGGGCGGGCGGCGATTTAGGCTACTTCAAGTACCCCGTGGACATGGAAGGCCGGCAGGCGTTCCAAACCTACTGCTGTTATAGTGCGCCGTTTATGGCCTTTGATCTCAACTGGCAGGTTGATCCGAAGGCCGGGTTTGGGCAGATCGCCAACCTGCCCTTCGTGGCTTACGATGACGGGCGGTTCCCGTGGTACACGACCCCGCAAACCAACCGCGTTCCTGTCAGCCACGCTTCATTGACCGGCCAGTCGCTGATGCCGTGGGCGGCCTGGAAGTTTTACCAGATCCATGGCCGCAAGGACTTAATCTCGCAGATTTATCCCGGCATGAAGAAAAACATGGACTGGTGGATTTCCGATCGAGACCCCAAGCGCAGCGGCTTGTTTGAGATTGACGACCAGCTTGAAACCGGCATGGACGACCTGCATCGCCGCTGGAAAGGGCCGGCGCCGGCCCGTTATCAGGCGATTGACGCGACTTCATATGCTATTCTGAACTTAAAAGCCGTCGCCAGCATGGCACGGGTTCTCGGCAATGCCAAAGACGCCGGCTACTACTCGGCTTACGCCGCGAAATCCATTCATGCCCTGAACACCGTGCTGTGGGACCCGGCGCTTCAGCGCTACCGCGACCGCAGCCCGGACACCGGGGAGCTGAGTTCCTACAACGCGCTCACGATTTTTTATCCGATGTTCGCCGATGCCATGACGAAAGCGCAGCTCGGCGAGATTTCGCGCTACCTGCTGAACCCGAAAGAATACTATACGGCCTACCCCGTTCCGGCGCTGTCTCAGTCCGACCCCGAGTTTGACCCCGTTCACCGCTACTGGGCCGGGCCGACCTGGCCGGCGACCAATTCGCATGTCGTGGAAGGATTTGCCGAGACTGCCAAGCGGCTGGACCGCAGCCACCTGCCCCAGGCGGCGGAGCTGTTCCGCCGCGTCGAAGCCTTGCAGCTTCGCCCGCGAGCGGACTTTTACGAGCACTACAATTCGCTGACCGGGGAGCCGGAAAGCGGGTTCCGGGATTATATGCACTCGTGGTGGATTGACTCGATTATCCGCCAGGCCGCCGGCATGACGCCGCAGGACGACGGCAGCCTGGTGATTGACCCGCTGCCGCTGGGGCTGACTCACTTCGCCCTGCGCGGCGCTCCGTACCGGGGCCACCAGGTAGACGTGCTGTGGAATGAGCCGGACACCGGCCAGGGCCTCACGGTGCGGATTGACGGCGCAACAAAAAGCCATCTGCCGAAGTTCGTCCCCGGCGGCCCGCCGCTGGTCATTCCGGCCAGTGCGGTCGGCGGGAAGTAAAAAAGGGGTTCCTAATGCCGAGGGGTTCCTACCTCCACAGCACGCGGACATCTACGACGCGCATTCCGGCGGCGTTGGCGGCGACAATGCCGGGGTCGCCGTCTTCGTAAACGATGCAGTCTGCGGGAGCGACGCCGAGCAGTTCCGCAGCCCGCAAAAAGATGTCGGGGGCGGGCTTGCCATGCGTCACGTCTTCGGCGGTGACGACGGCGTCAAACAGCGGGCGCAGACCAACGGCGTCCAGCGTGGCATGAACGACCGAGCGCAGGCCCCCGGACGCGACCGCCATCGGGACTTTGCCGGCATGGGCGCGGGCGATGTCGGCGACGGCTGTGATTTCTGCGACTTCGTGCAGCCCTTCCACATACAGACGCTCTTTGGCTTCCACAGTTTTGGGAATGTCCAGCCCGTAGCCGAAGTCTTCGTTCAGCGCATCAATAATCGCTGCCGAAGTGACGCCTGCATTCGCATAAAACCGCTCCTCGGAGATGTCCCCGCCGCCTGCCCGCAGCGCGGCTGTCCAGGCCACGAAATGCCCCGGCATCGTATCGGCCAGCGTGCCGTCGCAGTCAAAGATCAGCGCCGAGTACGGCTCCGGCGGGGCAATTCTGCTGCTTTGTGTGTCAGTCATGCCCTATTATAGCAGGAACGCGCCGTTTCGGGAACAGCCGCCAACTGCTTGGGCGTAGCTTGGGAGTGATACTTACTTTTCGTTCGCTCTGGCTTTGGCCGCTTGGGAGCGGTTTAGTGCTGGCGGCAGCCGTCTCCCACCCGCTTTGGACGGTTCGGTCCGCACAGCTTACCGGAGACTTTCTCAGCCACACGCTGTATCAGTCGTTTATGGGGCTGGCTTTGGTTCTGCTGCTCTGGCGCGGGGCGCGGGGGCCAAAACGGCTGCTCTGGTGGCCGCTGCTCGTTGCCGTACTGACGCCGCTCTGCGTGGAGGGACTCAAGCGGGCAACGCGGCTGCCTCGTCCGGACGGAGACCCATCGGGCTTTCCTTCCGGGCATACGACGTTCGCGTTCGCGCTGGCCTGGCTGCTGATGCAAAGCTATCCGCGCCTTGCCCCGCTCTGGTTTGCCGTGGCGATCAGTATCGGCTGGTCACGGGTGGAAGGACACGCGCATTTCCCGTACCAGGTGCTGTGGGGCGCGTTCCTGGGAACAGTGATCGGCTGGGGTATCAGTCACAAGATCGTCAGGCCGCCGTCGGGAGCAAGCGTCGCGCCGGTGAGGAAATCGGCCAGCGGGGAAGCGTAAAATAAAACAACGCCCACGACATCGTCAGGCGTCGCGAGGCGGCGCAGGGGGGTCAGGCCGGCGACTCGCGCTTTCTGGTCGTCCGGCAGATTTTGAGAATAGTCGGTCAGGGTCATACCCGGCGAGACCATATTCACGGTGATCCCGTATTGGCCGAGGTCACGGGCAAGCGTTCGGGAGAGGCCGATCAATGCGCTTTTTGCCGTCGTATGCACGACATACTCCGGTGCGGGACGCTGCACTAATGTTGCCAGGAAGTTGATGATGCGCCCGCTTTTTTGCACCTTCATCACCGGCAGCACGGCTTTGATTGGATTGACCGTCACGCCCACGACGCCGTTAAACTCCGCACGGAAGTCGTCCCAGGTTGCTGTCTCGAAGTCTAGATCGGCAGCGAAGGACGCCGCGTTGTTGACCAGAATGTCAACACGCCCAAAATGCGACAGCGCATCAGCCACCATCGCTTCCGTCGCCAGCGCGTCTGTGAGATCACACCCGAGCGCCAGCCCGCCGATCTCCAGTGCCAACGCCTCGGCAGTTTCCCGGCTTTCCCGGTAATGCACCACTACTTTGGCTCCCTCCCCCGCCAGCCGGCGGGCGATGGCGGAACCAATCCCCCGGCCTGCACCCGTCACCAGAGCGACTTTGTTTTCGAGAAGCATAGAGATTACTCTCCTCGCCGGGCCTGGGCGCGAATGTGCGCGGGAGCCTGGGTAGGCACACCGTCGTTCTTGAAGAGGGAGCGGTAGCGCGGGTCATGGAACAGCTTGGCGGTATGGGCAGGCTGACGTGAAATCAGCCGCCGCAGGCCGGCGGCGGTCAGGGCGGCGGCAATTGGTGCAAGCGCATACGCGGCGGCATCCCGCCAAGCCCCTGCCGCCAGCGCCGGGCCAAACCAGCGGGCGGGGTTCATGCCTGCGCCCGAGTAGCTGCCGTCCACGCCAATCAGAAAAGTCAGTACGATCATGGCAATGCCAGGCGTCCAGCGCATCACTTTGGGAAATGACACCGACGTGTAGATTGTCAGCGTCAGCACGAACGTCGCAGCCAGCTCGCCGCCCACTGTTTCCCAAAAAGACACATGTGGCCCCGGATTCAGTGAACCCATCTGGACCGACCGCGCAAGCTTGCCAAAAATCAAGCCGCCGCAGAAGGTTCCGGCGACAGCCCCCGCCACCTGACCAGTGATATAGCCGAGCAAATCGCGCCCGTGCATCTTGCCCAGCAGCCAGAAGCCCGCCGAGACCGCCGGGTCCAGGTGCGCTCCGCTGAGGCGTCCCGGCGGCGACAGCGCAACCAGCCAGCTTGCCGCGCCCAGCAGCAGGCCAACCATCGCGAGGCGCAGAGGCAAAGACGGCAGCCAGTGCAGCATCGGCGAACTCGGGCTAAACATCAGCACGACCGCGCCGACAACGCAGACCAGCAGAAACGCCGTTCCAATGCACTCGGAAGCATATTCTTCCAGGTGCGGCCCTTTCCGCTTCCACTCTTCATAAAGCGCCGCTTCACGAGTTTGGATGTCTTGTTCGAGTTCGCATTGCGTCGTTTCCATGCGGCTATACTTCCTGCGTCAGCTCCAGCAAACAAAAGCCCTTGCGCTCGATTTGCAGCACATGGCCCGATTGAAACTGTTCGGCCGACAGCAGGCCCCGGTCTACCCATTGGCCCAGCAGGCTCTCGTAGAGGCGCGTCCGGTACTGGCCGGACAGCGGAACGCCAATTTGCAGCGACGTGTTGACGGTCTGCTCGCTGGTGTTGCCTGCAAACAGCATCAGGCGCTCGCCGGTTCTGAGACCCAGCGCACAGACGCCGTCGGTGCCGGCATGAACCTGGCCGCTGATGTCGTCGTCGTAGCTTTGCGCCGCCAGCGGGCCGTGCGGCTGGAAATTGGCATAAATTTGCAGATCTGGATTGCGTGCCACGAAGTACGACAAGCGGCGCTGCCGGTACGGCACGTTCTGGACCGCCAGCCATTTCCAGTCGCTCGACAGCCGGGGATGCAGCGCGACGCCGTCACCTGACGGGTCCAGACCGGCGACGCCTTCAATCGCCGCCCAAAGGTAGCGCGGGGGGTCCCAGGGCGAGAGCATCATGCCTTCATTCGTGAGTGTTTCGCCGTGGAGCCACTCGGAAAACTGGCCCGGCACGGTGTTGTTGCGGCGCGGGTCCATCGAAAAATTCTTGAACGAATCGGACAGCGCCCGGTCCATAAACTCCGGGTTGTAGCGGGCGGCGGCAAACGCAAACCAGAACGTGCAGCCGAGCCAGACCCCGCCGAGCAGGCCGTAGGGGCCGTTGTTGGTGCCGTCCGGGTCGTAATCCGGCGCATCGCGCGGGGTCGTGCGGATGCCGGCGGCGGTCCAAAAGTCGGCGGCGCTGAGGCGGCTGATGATCTGCGCCGACGTCTGCTCGTCGGCGACGCCGAACATGACGGGGAACACCAGGTCTGAAGTCACATTGGAGCGCGGGTAACCGTCAACGTCAATGTTGAGATAGTACAAGCCGTTGTCCGGGTTCTTGAGATGGGTGTTGATGGCGGTTTTCAGTGCTTCCGCGGCGTTCAGGAACTCCAGGCTTTCATCGTGGTTCCCTAAAATGCGGGCCATGTGCGACGCCGTCAAAAGCGCGATGTAGCACTCCGAGTTGACTTCCGTGGACGCCCCGGAGATCCGGTAATTCGTAATGACGTTGCGCCAGCCGATAATGCCCCAGTCGGAGGTTCCCGTGGCCGTGCACCAAACCAGCCCCTGGTCGTTGCGCTGCGACAGCAGGTAGCGCACGGCTTGGACGGCGGCGGGGTACACCTCGCGCAGAAACGCTTCGTCCCCAGTAGTATTATAGTGGTGCCAGAGCGCATACACTAACAGCGGCGTGTTGTCGTTGACGTTTAAGTCGTAATCGGCGGTCTTGCCGTTGCGAATATCGTAATACTCGACGATTTTGCCGCTGTCTTCCTGATTATGGACATAGGCCAGCAGGGACTCGCGGACAAACTCGGGGTGGAAATAATCGCCGCCGTGGGCGAACCAGGCGGTGTCGCGTCCGACACTGTTGTTCGACCGCGTCGGGTCATTGACAAAGCACCAGCCGGTCGGGGCTTTCACCATGGTCCGCATCATGTTGGCTTTGGACCACAGAACGCCCCGGTTGACTTCCGGGTTCGGGGTCATCAGCATGGACCGGCCCAGCATTTCTTTGTAGTATGCCTGCGTCTTTTCGAGTGCGTCCCCCGCCGGCGGGCAGGCGGCATAATTCTTGACGGCCTCTCTGCGTCCAGTGCCGAACGACAGCAGGTAATAAAAAGACGCCGTCTCGCCCGGCTTGACAGTGCGGACATGATGCAGAACACCCAGCGGGTCCGTCGGCGCGTCGGTCTTGTTAGACAATGTGCCGGGACAGACAGCGCTGACCGCCCGGCCATAATCCAGCGTGGTTTCATACGAGTCCGGCGTGTTCGAGCAGCCGAAGACGCGCACCCAGTCCGGCTGCGACACGTTCCACGCCACCAGTGCGCCAAGTGCACTGTCATACTCAGCCACGACATCATGCCCGGTATTGCCGCGCAGATCGGCATACGCGTAAGTCGCGATCTGCGCTGTGCTTGCTCCGTCATTGCGAAGCTCCATGGCCAGGTACACGCCCGGCGGGTCCACGTCGCCGTTGTCCGCCGGGGCACCGTTCAGGATAAAAATGCTCTCCTGCACGGACAGTCCCGGCGGCAGTCCGAACCGGTGCTGCTGATGCTCCGGGTGGATCAAAAACGTCCCCGGCTGGTCCTGCGCCAGATGCATCCCTGAAGCCGCGTCATAGTGCCGCAGCACGACCGTCCCAAACAGCGCCTGCCCGATGTCAATGGAGTAGGCAGTTTGCAGCGCCCCCGTTGCTTTGATAATACAGGCCACCCTCGGCCCACCCAGCGTGCTGCCGATGGCAAGCTCGTTGTCCGGCACCGAATAAATGCCGGTCCGCTCGCTCGGCCCGATTTCCCGTGTCACGCTCATTGTTGAAGCTTCCCTATTTTTTCTTGCAGTCAGTTCTAACGCAGTACCCTATTTCACCAGAGACGGAACGGCCTTCTTCCGCAATCGGTAGTGAAGACGCAGGAAGGTAATCCCCCAAAGTTTCAGAACGTGATCAGCCCGCACCCCATTATCTTCGGCAGAGTAAACCTGAATGACTTCACGGAATGCACGAACATAGCGAGATGAGATACTGCTGTCTGCATTCCGCGCAACAAAATAAAAGCCGGGTTCACCAAATTTGTGACCGGCAGAAATTAGGGAGAAGGAACCATCGGGATGAACTTCCGGCTTCATAATCACGACAGCGTTTCCGTTTGGCAGAGGAAACACGACTTTGACACAAGGCCCATGAGACTGAGGTGGTTGGCAGAACGAGTAGCTTCCAGCATAAAGAACATTTCTGTTACCTCTCAGTTCTCGAACCCAAGCCGTATATAGAACTTCCTTTGTTGTCTTGTCAGCAAGCTGGATAATGTCACTCGTCATGCCGTGACTAACATCTAAAGCCGACAAAGGCACATTTAACTGCTGAAGACGGCAGCTAAAGATACAGGCAATCAGTGAGCCAAATGGGCGAAATGCTGCCTGCCACTCCGCCCATACATCCAGATCATAATCGGAAGTGTGCTCATAAAATTCGATAACACTTACATTAACATTATTTGCGTCGAAATCGGGACCCGATAGGGCGTGAAAATCCTGAACAAGCCCGCAATGAGGAGAGGAAACGTCAACCTCCAAGTTCGCCTCATCAGCGAGTTCCTGAAAGAAGCTTTTGCCGATCTTAGCGGGATTGCCCATTGGTCCCATGAGCCACGCTTCTTGCTTAGGATCAATGCACCGTCCCGTAAGCTGAACCCAGCGTTGTGTCAGCCAATCCGACAAGTAGCCATGCGGGGAACCCAGCCACGGGTTAGTGAGATTGGACAGTTTCATCTGCAAACACCTTCACGAGATTATCTTGCCTACGCAGAGCGGCCTAACTTGGTGTCACGTCACAACTACTATGATTAAACTAATACTGGCCGTTGTGGGCGTCTTCTAAGTAACGAGCCAGAAGCGCGGTGGCGGCTTCGATGTCGGCGACGCTTGCCATTTCGTTGACGGTGTGGATGTAGCGGGTCGGCAGGGAAAGCGTAAAGGTTGGGACGCCGGCGCGGGAGCGCTGGATGGCCCCGGCGTCGGTGCCGCCACGCGAGAGTATCTCTAATTGGTGCTTGATGCCATGCTTTTCGGCTAAATCCCGGAAATGGCGGAGCAGCTTGGGATTGGAAAGCGTCGAGCCATCCATGATCTTGAGCGCCGCACCTTCGCCCAGGCGCGTGATCTGGTCGGCGTCACTTGTGCCGGGGAAGTCGTTGGCGAGCGTGACATCTAAAGCAATGCCGATCTGAGGCTCCAGCGCGTAGGCGGCGACGGTCGCGCCGCGCAGGCCAACTTCTTCCTGAGTCGTGGCGACGGCAATGATGTCGGCGGCGTGCGGCCCGACGGCCCGCAAGCTCTCAATCATAACAAAGACGCTCAGGCGGTCATCTAAAGATTTAGAAATGACGTTGCCACCGACCATCTCGGTGGTCCGGGCCATCGTCACCATGTCGCCCATCTCGACCAGCTTCTTGACTTCGTCTCCGGGCAGGCCGACGTCTACAAAGAACTCTTCGATCTTCATCGGCTTGCCCAGCTCGTCCGGCGTCAGCAGGTGAATGGGCTTCGCGGCAGGCATCAGCGTTCCGAGCAGCGTCTGCCCGGCAAAGCCGTGGACATGGACGCGCTGGGCGACCATCGTGCGCGGGTCCCAGCCGCCGACGGGCTGCAAGCGCAGAAAGCCTTTGTCTTCGACATACTTGACTAAAAACCCGATCTCGTCGGTGTGCGCGGCCAGCATGACGCGCGGCCCGCCGCCGCTGCCTTTTTTAGTGGCAATGACGTTGCCCATTGTGTCTACCTGGATCTCGTCGGTCAGGGGGCGGAGTTCTTCAATGACGAGATCACGGACGAGATCTTCGCGGCTGGAAATGCCGGGCGTCTCACAAAGCTTCTTGAGCAGGTCAAAATTGATGGGCATAGGTTTCTTTCATGTGCTTGCTGTTAAGCGGAAGATGCGCTTCTTTTCGCCGCCCCCGCTTCGTTTTCCTCTTTTCTGCGAATAAAGCAGAGGCAATACGAAAAGGGGTACATTGGGACTGCCAACCTAAAAGGAGAACACAAAATGTCTGCCAAAATTGACCCAAACGACGCCTTAGTGCTGTTTATTGACCTGCAAGAGGGAATTGCCGACAAGGCTTCTACCAGCTCTTATGGCGACTTGCGGAAGGGCGTAACGGCCCTCGCCAAGATCGCCAAGCTGTTTGATCTTCCAGTCGTAGTTTCCGCTCTGCACCCTTCTCCCGGCAGTGAGGCGAAAATCATGCCGGAAATCGGGCAAGTGCTGGGAGAGTATTCCATCCACTACCGGACGGCGGCGGATTGTTTTGAGAACCCGTCTCTCAAAGCGGCGATTGAGGCGACAGGACGAAAAACGCTTTTGATTTCCGGGGCCATTACGGAAATTGCCGTGCAAATGCCCGCGCTTTCCGGCGTCGCGCTCGGCTACCGCGTTTTCGTCATGGCGGAAGCGGTTCGCGGGTTCAGTGAGCGCACGGAAGAAGCGGCATTCCACCGCATTTTGCAAGCGGGTGGGACAACAACATCGGTCACGGCACTGTCTTTAGAAATTGCAGGGGATTTCGGGCAGCCAAAGGGCGAGCAGGCAATGGCAATTCTTTCGGATTTGACCGGCGGGTTATAAGCAAGCATAAAAGGGCACGTCTCGCAGCGCCCCTACGCTTCCAAATCAACCGGCGCATCCAGGCCAAGTTGGGCCAAATGCTGATGAGCGGCGGCGCAGTAGCGGTCTACATCTTGGTGGGCGCGGGCCATCAGCATCGCGCCGGCCAGAGCCGACTGGAGGGCCTGAGCTTGGATCTCGGCACTGCCGTCAAAATGCATCACACCGGCGGCGCGGCCTTCGGAAAGTACCCCTGCAAGCCAAGCTTCGCTTTCGACAAAGTAGGCGCGGACTGCCGTGTGGACAGACTCCGGCAGCGTGAGCAGATCGAGTGTCAATGCGCCGCAAAGACAGATTTTGCCTCCATCGCGCAGCATATCGCGCTTGACGTGCGCGTACAGCAGCAGCTTGTGGTCCGCGCCTTCCGCGTAGCCGTCAATCCACGCCCGCTTGCCTTCGGCTTCCGCCCGGTAGCGGGTGACAAGTGCTAAACAAAGGTCCGTTTTGCTTGGATAATGATAGTGAATGCTCGCTTTCCGAAGTCCTACTTCCGCGGACACGTCGGCGTAGCTGAAGCCATTGTAGCCGCGCGTTTGTATCATCTCCTGAGCCGAATCTAAAATCTGATTTCCAATACTTATCTGATTTCCAATACTTGCCTCTGCCATGTCTTTGTCTCCTGGAAGCGTCTTCTTCAGGATACCACACACAGACACGAAATACACCGCAGAAACGATAATCTACCTACCAGTAGGTTGACAATTTTTCGCAGCCATGCTATACTGCTTTTACTTGAGAGAACACGCAACGCTGCGGCCTTTTAGGTAACATTTAAGCTTATACTCGCGGAGGTTCTCTTATGCCAACCCTGGAAGCGACAACTACTGTCGCCGATCTTAAACCTAATGAAGCGCTGCGCCCGATTGACTGCATGGGCCTGACCGGCCTGGTGGACAAGAACAAAGCCAACCCTGCCGGCGGCAAAGTGACCCTGCGGGCCACCACCGTCACCGAAGGCCAGATGCGGAACCTGACTTACATCCGTGACCTGGCCCCAGTCATTATTGACGAGCCGCCGCACCTGCTGGGCGAGAACACCGCTCCGAACCCGTCGGAAGCTGTCTTAGCCGCCCTCGGCGCGTGCCTGGCAGTGGGTTACATGGCGAATGCCAGCGATCATGGCATTACGCTCAGCGAGATCAAGGTGGAGATGGAAGGCGACATTGATGTGTCCGCCGTTTGGGGCCTCGGCGATGTTCCCGAAGACAAAGTCGCCGGGTTCACGGCGATCCGCATCAAAGCGCACCTGACCGGCGATGCCTCCCGCGAGGTTTTGGACGACATCGTCCAGAACGCCAACAAATGGTCCCCGGTTGCGTCCACGCTCCGCAACAATGTCCAGGTTTCTGCCGTACTCGCAGATTAAGACACCCTAGCCCCCAATAATGGGGGAACCAGAATAGCCTCTACTCCCTCCTGCTCCCCCATTGTTGAGGGCTGGAGGGACATCTGTCCCCGGTCACTGCCGACCTTCCTTATGCTCTCCCGCGCCGCATTGCCGCGCCGCGTTCACACTGCTGGAGAACACTATGGAAAAGACGCTGCTTGACCCGGCCCAAATGACGGCCTTGATGGAAACCAGCCCGGTCGTTGTCATTGATACCCGCGCCCCCGAAGAGTACGCTGCCGGGCACATCCCCGGCGCAGTCAATATCCGCGAGATTTTCAGCTATCTTGCGACCTCTACCCCCGATGGCCTGACCGCCCTGCACCAGACATTCGCCGACCTGCTCGGCGCGGCGGGCTTGTCCGGCCCGGAACATGCCGTCATCTACGAAGACGCTATGAACAACGGCTACGGCCAGTCCTGCCGGGGCTACTTCCTGCTGAATTATCTCGGCTACCCCAACGTCTCCATCCTGCACGGGGGGCTGAAAGCCTGGACCGATGCCGGCCTGCCGCTGACGACTGATGTTCCCACGCCCGAAAAGAAAACCTTCCCACTCCATGTCGACTCGTCGCTGATGGTTACAACTCCGGAGATGCTGGAGTCACTCAAAGACCCGTCCATCGTCAAGCTGGACGTGCGCGACTGGGACGAATGGGCCGCCGAAAGCTCCTCTCCCTACGGCAAAGATTTCACGCCGCGCAAAGGCCGCATTCCTGACGCAGTGCTGATCGAATGGTATACTTTGATGAAGCCAAGCGGCGGCGGTGCGCCGATGTTCAAGTCCCCGGAAGAAATCAAGGACATCGCCGCCAAAGTCGGGATCACGCCGGACTCCACGGTCAATATCTACTGCTTCAAAGGCGCACGGGCTTCCAACACGTTTGTCGCGCTCAATGAAGCGGGCATTAAGGATGTGAAGATATACTTCGCGTCCTGGAACGAATGGTCCCGCGACCTATCCCTGCCGATTGAAGAAGGCGCACCTGACCCGGCCCGGCCTGCCGTGCGCTTGTAAAAATGACGAGAAGATGCCGAGTAGTTGAAAACTACGCGCTAGGAGAAGCACCCTTCAGGTG
>CAXSZN010000031.1:13117-54924 GCA_964241935.1 uncultured Armatimonadales bacterium | reverse complement strand
GGGCGGGGAAGTCGGTCTGGTTTGCAGTTGGATTGGAGACGCTCATGGTTTTTTCTGACGTATGGTCCGGGGGAAGTCTTTTTCAGGGACATCACCCAGAGTGCGCTTTTCCTGCATTTCTACTGTGCACAAATCATGCCAAGCCGGCGAATTGTTGACGATTGCGGGAAATTATTCGGGTTTTTTTGCGCTTGTCGCTGTTTGTGGAAGTGCAAACTGCCGGGAACATTGCGGCCTCAAAAGCAGTATAACCCGTGTAACAGCGACGCATCATAAGGCCGGCAGTTTGTGTTGGCACGAATTTTGCAGTTTAGCCTTTCATATTCTCTTTTATGCTGCTTGGCTTCTCGGAAGATTGATCGGAAGGATTGACAAGAATGAAGTCTCCCCTCAAAACATCGCAAATTATCAGCTTCGCGCTTCTCGCAAGCTGCGGAACACTGCCCCTGCCGGCGCAGACAACGCCGATGCCGAACGGCCTGCCGCCTGCGCCAGCAGCCCCGCTTTCCTCCGCCCCGGCGGTGACGCCGACGTATGTGATCGCCCCCGGCGATGTCATCAGCGTCACCATCGCGGACTTTCCCGAAGACAGCACCCAGACCACTGTTGCACCTGACGGCACCATCTCCATGCGGTATGTAGGCCAGTTGACCGTAGCCGGGCAGAGCGTTTCCCAGACGACGAAGATGCTGACAACCCAATGGAAGAAGTATATTGTTGACCCTTCGGTGACAATTACGCTGGTGCAGAAGCACGCGGAGTTTGTGGTCTTCAGCGGCTCGGTAGCCCGGCCCGGCGGGCTGGAATACCGGCCGGGGCTGCGGCTGGTGGAAGCGCTGGCGGAAGTCGGCGGCTTTGTGATTACGGGGAGTCCGAGTGCAGGCAGCACGACGACGGTCGGCCTGCAAACGACGGTCGCAGACCCCAGCCATGTCACCGTGACTCATCGGGACGAAACCCAGCAGGTCTTTAATCTTACCCACCTGGAAACGCTGGCCGGCTCTTCCAGCGATATTCTGCTGGAGCCGGGCGACTCGGTATATGTCCCCGCCCAGCTCGGCAAGATCAATGTCGTCGGCGAAGTCCATCGTCCTGGCGTCATCCCCTACCGGGACAACCTGACGATCTTTGACGCGATTTCTGACAGCGACGGCTTTAACGACGGTTCAGCGGATCTCACTCAGGCGACGTTGATCCACAATGGGAGGACTATTCCCATCAATTTAGACCCCATGCTGCGCCACGGCGACATGTCCGCGAACATCACCTTATCGCCAGGTGACCAGCTTTCGATCCCAAAAGTGGCTTATCGCACCGTCGTTTTCGGCGACGTTGCCCGGCCCGGCGCGTTCATCTGGGAACCCGGCTACCGGATTTCGGATGCGTTAAGCAGCGTTTCCGGCCCGACGGGACAGGCAGACCTCGGCAAGATAAACATTGTTCGCACCGACAAAATACACGGAACGCAGATGGTTCGGGTAGACTTCAAAAAGTTCCTGCTGAACGGTGATGCCAGCGGCAACCCGCTTATTCAGCCTGGCGATTCGCTTTATATTCCTGACAAGAAGCGGCCGCTTTCCTTTGATCAGGTCGTCGGCACATTGAGCGGCATCGGCACAGCGGCGTATGGATACAACGCCATCAAGTAACAGTGCTTGGAGTGATGATCAGGAAAAAGCCCGCGCCTTCCGGCGCGGGCTTTTTTAGGAACCCACCCCGGCACAAGTGCCGACCCTCCCGAAGCGGGAAGGTGAAGAAGCTAGGCAAAGAGCAAGAAGGCGTGGCAGGCAACGTCCTTACGTCCTGTCTGAAACTCTTCACCTTCCCGCTTTGGGAGGGTCGGCACTTGTGCCGGGGTGGGTTCTCTGCTCGCGCTCTCCCGCCCGCATTATCCGCTTCTTCACGGCGACCGCCGGGTTCCCCGCGTAAATCATGTACGGCACCGTCGGCTTGGACAAAACCGCGCCGCCGGACACAACGCTGTGACTGGCGACCTGTGCGCCGGGCAGGACCTTTGCACCCGCCCCAACCCACGCACCGGCTTCAATGGTCAGCGGGCGCTCTAGAAGGCCAAACGCCGGATCAGTCCAATCATGGTTCCCGGTGCAAAGATACACGCCCTGGGAAATGCAGACGTGAGAGCCGATGGTAATCGGCGCGAACGTGTTGTCCAGCCAGGCCCGCTCGCCGATCCAAGTATTGTCCCCGAGCGTCAAAAACCACGGGTGCTTGATATTCACGCCGGGCTTGATAATCACGCCGCGTCCGACTTTTGCGCCGAACAGCTTCAGCAGCGCGATCTTGAGGCCGGACGAGGGATTGAGTGAATTCTCAAAGAACAACGCATTGACGAAGTGCCAGGCGACGCGGACAGCAATCCCGCGCCCTTTGTCGTGCCAGGGCGGGTTGCGGTAACGGGACAAGTCAACAGCCAGCGTTTCAAAGGTCAGCGGGTCAGCGGGCGGCAGCGTTTGATTGTTCATGGCTTTGTTTGAGGTCTTCTTGGGAACGCACAAGTTGATGGTAAAACGCTTCGGCTTTTCTCATAGACACGCCGTAATCGGCCCGGTCCTGAATGAGCTTCTGGTTCAGCGGCACGGCCCGCTCCCGCAGCGGCGCATCGCGAAGCGCTTGCAGCACGGCTTGGGCCAGCGCCGCAGGATCGGACTGGTCGAACAGCAGGCCGTTTTCGCCGCTCTTAATCCACTCGCGCACCGATTCGATATTGCCGGCGACCGGGAATGTCCCGCAGGACATCGCTTCCAGCAGCGTGTTCGGGGTGCCGTCATGGTCCGCCGGCGATACGGTGATTGTCGCCAGGCGAAAAAACTGAGCCATTTCATCATGGGACACAAACGGCAGGCAGGTGATGGACTTCTCGATTTGCAGGCGGCTGATCCAGTTGTCGGCGACGCTGTTGCCTTCCATCATCGCGCCGACAAAAAAGACATCGGGGCGCTCGGCGAGAATCAGTGGAATGGCCTGAAAGAACGTGTCGGTGCGGATGTACGGCTTGACGCCGCGCGGGTTGATGACCACCGGCGCGTCAGGCGGGATATTCCAGCGGCGGCGCAAATCCGGGTCCACCGGCCCCGGATTGAAGACATCCGTGCGGACGCCGCCGTTGCCGGGCAGCACCGCAAACGGCTTTGTCGCGTCCAGCCCGTACTTGCGGGCCAAAAGCAAATCGCGCTCGCAGTCCGGGTGCAGCGCGTCCGCTCGGCCCATCGCCCGGCGGGTCAGCCGGGCGATTTCCGGCGAATCTTGGGCAAACAGCGTGAAGTCGTTGCCCCAGACCGAGACCAGCAGCGGGAACGGCTCGCCTTCCAGCGCCCGCGCCGCCAGAATACCTTCAAACGGAATCCGCATGGCATGAACGAGATCGGGCTGAAGCTGCCGGATAATCTGCCGAACTTTGCGCTGCTGGAGCGCAACGGCGAATGGGTTCAGCAGGTCGCGCAGCTTCGCCAGTGTTTTCCAAAGCAGCGAGCCGCGCAGGCGGGCGAAGAACGGGTTGCCGTGCGTCGTCAGCCCGCCGGCATTGCCGCCTGCCGCCCGAGCGCGGGCGGAAAAGTCCAGCGGCGCGACATGAAGCGACGCCACCGGCGGGTTGGTCGGATCGCAGGGAAATGTCGAGATCAGGTGAACGTCATGCCCTTGCTCCACAAAGTAGCGGATCCAGTTTTTGGCGATTACGCTGCGCCCATCCGCCACAAAGCAAATTTTCAGCTTTCCGTTCTTCAATGGGCTGACTCCTGAGTTTCTGTGCGACTGGTGTTCTGCCAGGGCGGCAATGGCCGCGCTTCCTGCGTTTTGCCTGCCGGTGTCCGCGTCCACTCAATCACGCGCCGCAGATAATCAGCGGCGGCGGCTCCCGTGATACACTCCGACCACTCTTGAATACGCCGGCTCTCGTCCATTGTCCGCTTGCCGCGCCCAATCCAGCGGCGCAGAGCCGCTTCCAGGCCGGCAACAGAGCCGGCCTCAAATGTTTCGCCGCGCCAGGACGCGCCTAACAAATCGGATGCACCGCAGTGGTCGCTGCAAATCGCCGGGACGCCGCGCAGCAAGCTCTCGTTCACGACAACGCCCCAGCCGTCATGCCGGCTCGGCAGCACGAACACATCGCTTTCGGCCATCTTCTGCATCGCGGCTTCGTTTTCGAGAGCACTCTGGAACGTGACGCGGTCTTGCAGATGAAGCTCCTGCGTCAGCGCTTCGAGTGCGTCTTTTCCGTCGCCGCTGCCAACAACAGTGAGCGCCCAGTCTAAATCTGTAACCGCCCCAAGCGCTCGCAGCAGAATGTCCACGCCTTTGCGCTCAATGAGCTGGCCTAAATAGAAGATCTGCACCGGCCCGGCAGACGACGGCAGTGCGGCGGCAGCAGGCGCGGGCGGGAAGTAGCCGTAAGGAAAGACGGCGGAGCTTGGGTAGCCGACGGATTTGTAGAAGTCCACCGCCATATGGCCCATCGCCAGAACAAACGAGATGCGCCGGCCGTAAAGCAGGCGATGGCCCCAGTGGAACGGCGGCGAGATCAAGTCCCGCAAGCGCCCTGGAAAAGGCGGCTCATTGAGCAGGCCAATCTGCGCCGGCGTCTTCACCGCAAGATAGAACGCCCTGTGCGCGATAGGGTCCTGATGAATGCCGGAAAAGACATGGACGCTGCCCTCGGGACGCTCACCGACTAGACGCTGAATTTCGGCGTCATCCGGGGCGACAACCACTTCGACACCGCTGACTTCCGGCACCTTCCAGCCCTGGGCGATCCGGTCCGGCGTGATGGCCTGCTGCACCACCCAAGTTACCTGCGTATCGGGCTGCGCGGCCAGCGCCGTCAGATGCGGGACTTGATAAAAAGAAAGAATGTTCTGCCAGAAAACAACGCGCATAATAATTACAAAGCAAGGTCAGGTAAAGATGGGCGATGCCATGAGCACGATGCCATGAGCGCGATGCCATGAATGGCGTCGCTGGGGGGGCGAAGCGCCAAGCCGCCACCTGCGTGGCGGAAGAAGCAGAAAGAACAGACTCCAATCTTGTCCCACGCAGGTGGGACCTCAGCGTCTGCGCTCCCCAGCGAGGGCGTTTACGCCCTCGTGACTGCATGATGCCTTCGTGACTGCATGATGCCTTCGTGACTGCATGATGCCCGAGAAACTCACCGTGCCAGAGGCCGGCCCAGCACGGACCGGCTTCGCAGGCGAGCCAAGTCACGGGTGTATTGCAGCAAGTTCCGAGCCGCAATCGCGGCGTGTTTCAGGCCGTGCTTGACTTCCCCCCGGCGCAGGTAGTGCCAGCCGAACCCGAAGCCTGCCAGCGCATGATAAAAGTAGCCGACCGGCACGGTCCGCCGCTGCTCCGGGGAAAGCTCGGGATGCGTCAGCCAGCGCCAGCGGAAGTCCGGAGAGTCACGGCGGCGGCTGACACGGCTCTTCGACGACATGCTGGCAGCATGATGCCGGTAGCGAAGCGTCACATCCGGGCAGACGGCAATCGGGCCGACCTGCATGGTCAGCCGCCACCACAGATCGTAGTCAGCGGTATAAAAAAACGCCGTGTCAAACGCCCCGGCCTTCTGCATCGCGGACTTTCGGATGAGCACCTGCCCTGCCGTGATAATGTGGTTATGAAAGCACACGTCGCCGAAGACAAGCGGCGCGTCCGGTGCTCGCCGGACCAGGCGCAGGCCCTCCACGCCGCGCCGGGCGGTCAGCGCTTCCAGGCGGCCCGGCCCGAGGCGAGGGCTGCCATCGGCATTCATGTCCTGCAAAAACCCGCAGGCCGCAGGCGACTCAGGCCGGGACTCCAGCAGCGTGTGCAGCATTTCCAAAGCGGTCGGGACCAGCAGATCATCGCTGTCTAAAAAAAGCGCGTAGGGATAATCGGAACGCGCCTCCGCCAGGCCAAGATTACGGGCCACTGAAACTCCCGCGTTCGGCTGCGAGAACACAGCAATGCGGCTGTCCTGCTGCTGAAGCTTCGCGGCCAGCGCCAGCGAATCGTCGGTCGAGCCGTCGTCCACGAGGACAATCTGCCAAGCGTCATAAGTTTGGGCCTGCACGCTTTGAACCGTCTCAGCAAGAAACTGGGAGGCATTATAAACAGGAATAATGACGGAAATCACGACGATGCCCTCTTTACTGATGTTACGCAATGGCGAGCGACTAAAGTCACTCGACGTAGGCGTTCTTGCCGGATTGCTTGACAGCAGCTCTTAATCGCAGTTAGCTTTGAGCCTTCATAATCTGGACGGCTTGACGCACGAGCATCGCTGCGTCAAAGCGCTGCACGGCGTCTACCCGTCCGGCCTGCCCCATCCGCGCCCGCAAGGCGGGGTCGGCAATTAGAAGCTCTAAGCTGCGCGAAAGGGCGGACAGATCATGCGGCGGGACCAGAAAGCCTGTGTTCGGCTGAACCACTTCTCCGGTACCGCCGGTCTCTCCCAGCACGATGGGCAGACCTGTTGCCAGCGCTTCGATGCCCGCAATGGAGTAGCAGTCGGCAAGCGTCGGCAGCACGAACACGTCGGCCTGGGCGTACAGCGCCCGCAGGCGCGGGTCGTTGGGCACAAGGTCGTTGTAGACGCACACGCGCGGATCGTCCACGTGAACAGGCTCCGGTGTCACCAGATGCAGACGCCAGCCGGACGCTTGGGTTTTGGCGGCCCAGTCCAGAAGCAGCGGGCCGCCTTTGCGGGCGAAGTCGCCGCCGACAAACAGCAGGTCACAGACGGACTTGCCCGCTTTTGACGACGCTTCTGCCGGCGGGTGCCATTGAACGGTATCCACGCAGAAGGGCAGAATGTGCGTGTTCTCAGGCCGTACTCCGTAGTCGGCGACGGCGGAGCCTGCCGCCCATTGGGACGTGCAGAAGATGCCGCGAGCGCTTTGATAGGCCGCCACCCGGCGCTGATGCTTCCGCGCTTCCAGGCGAGGGTTCGGGCCGGGATTGTAGTAATACCCGACGAAGTCAAAGAGCTGTTTGAACGTCGCATCAATATATAAAAAGCTTGGGTGCTTCTTCATATAGCGCGGCAGTGTCATCTGGGCGGAGCTTGCGGCAATAAATGTCGCGTCGAACGGCCCGTGCCGCAGACCCTCTCGCAGCATCAGAGCATGACGCGCAAACGCTTTAACCCGGTTCGGCACCTTGGGAACTCGGTCAATCCAGAGCGGTATGTCGTCGGACATGACGATCCAGGTCGGCTCGACATGTAGGTCCGTCGGGAAGTGCTCCCGCCAGTTTTGATAGTTTGTCTTCCATCCGAGGCCGGTGTCCATGATCAGGCCGAGTCGAAACGTCTTCATGGTCTGCTCACAGTGTTCTTCATCGTCTGCACAGCTTCCGGGATTAGACGGGCCGCATCAAAGCGCGTTTCGGCGTCTTGACGCGCGGCCTGCCCCATCCGCGCCCGCAGCAGAGGGTCGGCAATCAGCATTTCTAGGCTCCGCGCCAATGTTTGGGGGTCATTCTGCGGGATCAAGTATCCAGTAAGGCCCGCTTGAACGATCTCGCCGGTGCCGCCGATGTCCGCAATCACGAGCGGCAGGCCGGAGGCCAGCGCTTCAATGCCCGCGATAGAGGAGCAGTCGGCAAGCGTCGGCAGCACGAACACGTCGGCCTGGGCGTACAGCGCCCGCAGGCGCGGGTCGTTGGGCACAAGGTCGTTGTAGACGCACACGCGCGGATCGTCCACGTGAACAGGCTCCGGTGTCACCAGATGCAGACGCCAGCCGGACGCTTGGGTTTTGGCGGCCCAGTCCAGAAGCAGCGGGCCGCCTTTGCGGGCGAAGTCGCCGCCGACAAACAGCAAGTCACAGATGGACTTGCCCGCTTTTGACGACGCTTCTGCTGGATGCCACCGAGTTAGGTCTACGCTGTGCGGCAGAACAAACGCCTTCTGCGGCGAGACCCCGTAGTCAGTGACGGCAGAGCTGGAAGTCCACTGCGAAGCGCTGAAAACGCCTGACGCGCTCTGATAAGCCGCTTCCCGCTTTTGATGTTTCCAGTGCTCGACGCGCGGGTTTCGGCTTGGATACCAGCCATAAGCATCGCCGAAATCAAACAACTGCTTCGGCGTCGAGTCAATATACAGGAACGTCGAGTGCTTCTTCATATAGCGGGGCAGAAGGGTCCAGGCGGCGCTTGCGACAATGAACGTCGCATCAAACGGCCCCTGCTTCAATCCTTCCCGGAGCATCAGGGCGGCTCTCAAACGGTTTTTGATGCGCTTCGGGACGCCAGGGACTTTGTCAATCCAGAGCGGCGTGTCATCCGACAGCACAATCCAGACCGGCTCAATGCTCGGGTCCTGCGGGAAATGCTCACGCCAGTTGTGATAGCTCGTGCGCCAGCCGAGCGCAAGGTCCATGACCAGGGCCAAACGAAAGGGTCTGTTCATTGCTTACCGCTCATGGCTAAGTTTTCTCATGGCTAAGTTTTCTCATGGCTAAGTTTTCTCATGGCTAAGTTTTCTGGGTCAGCTTGTCGCCGATGCGCCAAAGGACCGTGTCGAACGCATCGCGCGATTTCTTAATCGGGCTGCTGTTCGGGATGCCCAGATAGCCGGCGACGTAGCGGGCAAAATCCCGGCCCGGCGCGACTGTCCAGAACGGGGAGCCGGGCCGGATGATCTGGCCGAACAGGCGCTTGATGCCGTGCTTCTTTTCGGCGGGAACATGCCAGATCATCAGGTCAAAGTCTTTCGGGGAAGCGTTCCGGTACTTCAGGCCGGTCCAGATGCGGCCAATATAAGGATTCGCGGGCGCATCCGTGTAGCCGAGCTTCGCGTACAGGTAGCTTAAAAAGTGCGCTTCTTCGTTGAACTTCGGCTTGCCGGCTGCAAAGCGGGCCAGGCAGGTCTCCCACAGCGGCTCTGTTTCGGCGGCAAGCTGATGGATTGCTGCGGAAGTGGCGGCGAAAAATTCGCCGCCGTAATACTTTGCCGCATCGGACGGACAGGACTGGCCCAGCTCCTCAAAGATCTGCTTCATGTCGCGCTGGGTCAGGCCGTTGATGTCTTCGTCAAGCGGCAGGTTAAGGTCCAGCGCCAGCAGACCCTTGCGGCTCAAGTCCCGGCTGAGCGGCTCGATGGATGCCGTGAACACGCAGTCGGAGTCGAGGATCACATACTGCTCGTCTGCCCCGCCGTGGCTGTCCAGATACCGGATGATGTCCAGAATGTAAAACTGGTTGCGCCACGCTCCGTAGTAGCCGGGAGGCGGCAGATAGGTGAACGGAACTTGAATGACTTCGACGTTTAAGCTTTCCAGAAATCGGCTGGTCGAGAAATCGCCGACATCGGGAACGCTCGCCACTGTCGTGAACAGCTTGTGAACGGCGTCCGGATTATGGCGGACACTTGACGCGAAAAACAGGGCGACGCACCGCCAGTAGATGTCCTGAAAGGCAGACGAGGAGGAAGCGCCGCCGACCTGCGGGTAGCGGCTTTCCGCGCCTTTAGGCTCCGCATGCAGCCATGTTCCAATGACTGTTCTGGTTCCATTTACGTTCAGGTTTGTATTGCTCATTTGCTTTTTGATAACCGGTGCTTTTTGATAACCGGGACTCTACGAACGGGAACGGGGTGCCTGCACCGAAGGGTCCGCGCCGACAGGCCGGAGCCGGACCGGCATCGGGTAGCGTGGCCGCTGCCGCATCGGGCGCGTCGGCAGGACCAGGTGCAGCACGACAATCACAACCATCGGTGACATCCATTCCAAGTTGCAGATAAAGAAGGAATAAATGCCGTCCCGGAGTGGCTGAAACAGGGTACAGGCCATGACAAGATAGGCCATGCGGCCCACCGAATAATAGCTGCACCGGAACGCCTTAAAGTAAGCCCAGCCGAGAAACAAAGCAAACAAAAACGGCTCGATCACGATGCCTGCGTAGCCGAAGTCCACATAAGCCGCGCCCATGATAGACGGCGTCATGCCATATGTCTGCATCGGCCGGTCTTTGGTCGAGATATCATATTCCCACTGGTAGGGCACCGGCTTATCCGGCCAGAGCGGGCGCGGGACAAAGTTGGTCAGCGCGGGCCAGATGGACTCGCCATAGTAGAACTCGCCTTTTGCATCCAGCAGGCTGACAGTCATCGCCGCCATGTCCAAAAACTGCGTGTCCGGCGAGTTGCTTTTCGTGGCGGAGTTCGTCCAAATCGTCGTCACGGTGCTGGCGACATCGGTGACACTGCCGCCGTAAGTGATCACTTTGTTGATCTGCTTGCCGGGCAGCCAGAGCAGGCCGAGCACCAGCAGAAAAAGGACAACTTTGCGCGGCGGCCACTTCTGCCCGGTCCGCGAGAGGTACGCGAAGCAGCAGAAAATGGTGGGCAGGAGCAGCAGCCAGCGCGTCTGCCCCATCATCATCTCGCATAGAATGTCTACACCGGCGGCGTAAGCCAGCACCCATTTTTTAGGACCGTACCAGTAAAAGAACGGCATCAAGCTGAGCGGCAGGAACAGGCCGGTCAGGTTGCTGGCGGCGGATTTATCCCAATCAGCATTTCCGGTGCCGCCGCCATGCGATTTTAAGAGGCCGAAAATCCCGAGCGGGATCATAAGCTGGGCAAAGCCGACGACATAGGTTTTGGAAAGGTTAGGCGCTTTCTCATGCCCCAGAGCCGGCAGTGGGCCGTTATTTTTTAGATCTACGGCGGAAGTAATGAGCCATGCCGTGGTCACCACAACCAGCACCGCGTCAAACATCAACGAGGCCCGCGTGATCTCAACAAGGGTAATCGGCTGGTGCGGGAACATGGACGACAGCGGGCTGCCCAGAGACAGCTCCACCAAGCGCTTTGTGACAACCCAAAGGTGGAAAAACAGGTAAGTCGTCGCCGGGTGCATCGCCGAGATGCGGCCTACCTTCAGCAGAAAGAACGCGCACAGCGTAAACACGGTCAGATCAATTGTCAGGGCAACGAAAGCATCGTTCATAAGTTGTTACTCATTAGTTGTTACTCATCAAAAGGCGATTGGCGGCTTTCAATCATTGCGCGGTAGGCGTCGCGAACCCCCGACCGGAACCGCTCCAATGAAAAGAAGCCGGCCCGCTCGGCGGCCTGCCGGCCCATCTCAGCCAGCGCGTCTCGATGCTCCATGCCCCAGACCAGCTTTTCCGTGATCGCGCCGCTGTCTCGGATCGGCAGAATAAACCCCTGCATGCCGTCCGTGATCACGTCCGGGGCGCAGGTGTTGGCGGTTGTGATGACCGGCAGGCCGCAGGCCATCGCTTCTAAGATTACCTGTGCAAAGCCTTCGGTCAAAGACGGCAGCACGAACACGTCGCTGCGGTGCAGGTCCCGCACCAGCTCCGACAAGGGGACACTTAGCTTCAGGTCAAAGTCAATGTCGCTGTAATGCGCCAGCAGGTTCCGATCCACTCCGCCCCGCCCGCGCAAAATCAGCCGGACTTTCGCGCCGGTTTTTTGGAGCGCCCGGACCGCATCCAGCAGGTACGACAGCCCTTTGCGCTGGATCAAGCTGCCGACATAAATCACTGTAAACGGCTCGTCTTGGGCCGGAGGCCGGACGCGCGGCGGGAACTGGGTCAGGCTGACTCCATACGGCACGACATGAATTTTGCCCTCGGGAACGCCATGCGCGGCCAGCGTCTGCGCCGTGTAACGGCTGGCGGCGACCCAGCCGTTGGCAAGCTGCGCTTCTTCCGCCATTAATTCGAACGCTTGCGGGGGCAGGCTCATTTCCGCTTCCATCAAGAGGCTGGCCCGCGCGAGCGGGGTGCGCTCCATTTCTTCCGCCAGAACTTCCTGCACCGATTTTGGATGCGGGTGTAATTGGAATAAAAATCGGTATTCCAGCTCGGTATCGGCTCGGCGAAACGCGGAATGCGCATAGTAGCTGTAAGAAAACAAAGCCGAATGGGTCTCAATCGCCTGCCGGCGGGCCGCGTCTCCGAGGGCGGCGTCTTTGTAGCCGTGCCAGTCTTTGCCGCGAATCAGCTTCATGGCGACATCGGCCAGCACCGCTTTCGGCGCGAGGTGGACGCGGCGCGGGTCCAAATCCCGGCAAATGCGCTCCGGCACGCCCCGGTGCGGCAGCACGGTCTTCAGCACGGAATAGATCGCCGGGTTCCAGTAGAAATCGGTAATCAGCGACTCCAGCAGTTGGCCTTCGTCCAGTGCCAGCGCAAGCTGGTAGCTGTCGCGCCGCCCGGCATGGGTGACGACGGCTTTCGGGAGAGCCGCCTGCGCGGTTTTGCTGAGGTATGTTTCTGAAAGGGCCATAGTCGCTTGTTAAGCCGCATAGATGCCCCGCCCTGAAGGGCAGGTCTTGCGGCGCGGACGCCAACCGCACGGTGTGCGGAAGATATAAATAGTTGCTTTCTTCATCTTCCGGTCGCAGACCGGTTGGCCGCAGGCCCTAAGACCTTCCCTTTCGGGCGGGGCCTTTCTTGCCTCTACGACGGCGGCAGTTTTTGCCATTCCCGGTACTGGCTCGGGCTGAGCGGACGGCGGTAGTTCTTGTACCGGCGAATATCCTGAAGCCCCGCCAGGCTGCCGCGCATGTGGCCGGCACGCCGGCTGACAGCAAACGAATAGGCCCGGTTCGCGATGGCCCGCCCCTGCCGGACCAGCTTCTGCTCCGGCGGCAGATACCAGTCGTTCCACAGCAGCGTGTTACGCGCCCCGTAAAAGTCCATGCGGTAAAAGGAGCGGCCGACATTAGTCGCCATGTGGGCGATCTCGAACCCGGAAAAGCGCCGGCAAAGCAGACCTTTCTGGAACGCCCGCACGGCGATCTCGTTTTCTTCACCTTGATGAATCAGCTCGCCTTTATACCCGCCCAAGTCTAAAAACCGCTGCCGGTCTAACAAATGAGCGCAGCCGACAAAGGAGCGCACTTGATGCGGCAATTCTGCCGGCGCGTCTTCAGGCACCTTGCCTTCGGGCAGGGTGCCGTTGTGCGGGCCGCAGATCGGGAACCCGAGGCAGAAGTTATCGGAAAGCGACTCGGCGTATTCCACTGCCGCTTCTAAAGACCCGCCGACCGGGAACGAGTCGTCATCGAGACTTAAGTAGTATTTAGCATCCATCGCTTCGGCGATCTCGTTGCGGCGAATGATGTAGCCCCGCGAGCTGTCGAACCGCTTGATCTCAGCCCCGGAGCAAAGCGCCGTGACATCAAACGGAGCCGGCGAATCCGAATGATCGTCAAAAATAACAATCCGCATGTCGCCCAGCCCAAAAAGATGAAGTTTTTCCAGTGTCAGCTTCAGGTCCGCCCAGCGGTTTTTTGTCGCGATCCCAATCTGAACAAGCGAAGATAAATTCTGCACGCTCAAGTATACCTCTTAAATGACCGTTAACTCGTTGCAGGGCGCGGTCCGGCGGCAGCTCTGCGCTCCATTGCCCGAAGATAACTGGTTTCCTGAAGCGTGCCGACCCGGTTGAGGCTGTACTGATCCAGCACCCGGTCCCGCGCCGCCGCCCCGAGACGCATCCGCTCTTCGGGGTTTCGCAGCAAGCGGATGACAGCCTGCGCGATCTCGGCGGGAGAGCGAGGCGGCACCAGCCTGCCAAACTCTTGGCCGCCGTCGCGCAGCATTTCCGCCATGCCGCTGGGGTCGGTCGCCACCACGCCGCGTCCGGCAGCCATCGACTCCAGACAAGTGTAGCCGAAGCTCTCCCAGAGGCTGGGGAAAACGCAGAGGTCGGTTTGCGCCAAAAGCGCCGGGATTTCGGACGCCGGGACCGGGTCTAAAAACTTTACCGCGTCGGCGTGCGCCGCCAGCTTCTCGGCGAGAAACGCTTTCATGTCCGTGCGGGGACGTGGCGCCCAAAGAGACCTGCCGACAAATCGAAACCGGGCATCCGGGCATTCTCGGAGGATCAGCGGAATGGCATCCGCCAGGTCCACCACCCCTTTGCGAATCTCCAGGCGCCCGTAATACGTCACAATGTTCGTGTGGGTTTCTACGGGAACTTGGAGAAGACTTTCATTGGGCGTGAAGAACAGCGGGAAGAAAGAAACTTTCTTTGG
Source organism: uncultured Armatimonadales bacterium (assembly GCA_964241935.1). Lineage (GTDB taxonomy): Bacteria > Armatimonadota > Armatimonadia > Armatimonadales > Capsulimonadaceae > JANXMY01. The sequence continues at coordinate 40,912 of CAXSZN010000031.1, read as the reverse complement.
GTCCAAGCCCCAGTCGTGCATGACTTTTTCGCCGACGGCATGGGAAGGCGCGGCGATCTCGTCCGCTTCCAGGCAGCAGGCACGCTCAAGATCGTCTTCCGGCTTGTAAAAGACAAAAGGCTTTTCGCCTTTCAGCAGGGACTTCGCGGCGGCCAGCGTCTGGCGCACCGGGCCGTAGTGCGACGTGTTCATGGAGCGCAGCAGGTAGCAGGGGGTGTGCAGCTTGATGACAAGCGGGATGTCCGGCACGGCGCGGATCGCGCCGCGCGCTTCCGCCAAGTAGTCCGGGCCTTCTAAAACATCAAACGCGGACGCTTGATGCCGCCGGGCAAAAATCAGGGCGATCTGCGCGGCAAACCCCCGCGGGTCTTCTTTGTGAGAGGTGACGGCTTGGATGCGGTGGACCAAAATGCCGTTTTCATTTTCCGTGCCGGTACGAGAGGGACTTCCGGCAAAGACTTCCACGCTGTGTCCCCGGCTGGACAGCAGTGAAGCGGCCTGCTTCACATAAGTAGCGATGCCGCCGAGGGCGGTATCGGGCGGATACTCGTAGCTGATAAAAGCGATGTGCATAAGAACAATACAAAGACTATGCAAAAAACGTGCCAACCTGAAAAAATGTGCTGAATGGACGGCAGCAAAATCGCTGCCGTCCACTTTTGCCGCTGCCCACTCGGGTTTAGCTGCCAGGCTGGCTTGTGATCCATCCGGTGAAGTAGTTGAAATTGTACTCGACCGGATTGGCAATGATCGGCTCGCTGCCGGTTTGAGACAGAACGGTTTTGCCGTTCCGAAGAAGCTGGAAGGACTGGGTGCCGACTTGGAACGGGACGCGGGTATTGCCGATGCCTGCCGGAACCGGGTAGGTGAACGTCTGGGTGCCGGTCTTGACGACAAGCGTTGCCGGAGCGGTCAGCAGCGTCGTCACATAGATCAAGTCTTCTGCCTGGTGGCAGGCGGTCACCGGGCCGAAGAGGTCATGGGACGCCACGGCATCCTTCGGGTGGGTCCGGTAGCAGTAGCACAGGTCGTCGGCAGTCTGGGCCGGCTTCAGGCCGGTTTTGTACCACTGGATATAGTAGGCGTTGAGCTTCAGGATGCCGGCGTGGCACTTGTAGAAGCGGGGCGCGGAATGCGCGGCATACGGCCAGTATTTGTTGACATCGTCAATGGAAGACCAGTAGGTCGCCTCGTCGAAGTCATTCCAAGTGAAGCATCCCACCCAGTTCGGCTTCTGCACACCGATGATGGCGTTCCACTGCGCTTCCACGCCTTCGCCGCCGGCATACTCATAGTAGGCGCGGCCGGTGGACAACTGCCGGCTGCCCCAATACTGCGGCGAGACGCCGCCCCAGGTGGTCAGGCCGGCGGCTTTAAGCTGAGCCGCATAGTTGTTCGCCACGGTGAACATCGTCGTGCCGGGTTCCGTCGGCGAGCAAAGGCCGCCGCTGTAGGCCGCCCCATCGGCCAGGCCGACATCCAGGCCGCTGATCTCGGTGGCGACCGCCGTCGGCGTGGAGTTGATATACTGCTTGCCGTCCGGCGTGGTCGTGAAGAAGAACGGCACGAAATAAGGGTTGATGCCGGCGGCCCGCAGCGGCTGGAAGGCCGCCTCCCACTTTGCTCGGGCGGAAGCGTATCCGCCGCCTTCGCCGCCCCAGGACGTCAAAACCGGACGAGAAGCGGCTTGTCCATTGACGGTCTGCTGGATATGCCAGTAGTACGGGTTGTTGGCGTAAGCGCTCATCATGGCGGTCACTTCCGGGAAAGACAACCCGGTCATGTCGGCAGAAAAGAACAGCTTGAAGCCGCTGTGCAGCGCCTGCGCCGCCTGGAACATGGCCTGCACGTTCCACTGATAGATGCCGCTCCAGCCGCCGAGATTAAGCTGGAAGCCGTCAATCCCTGCCGCCTGGGCGTCCTGAATATCGCGCTCGTATCCGGCCACGGAGCCGCCGTAATCTCGGTTGCAGACCATGTAATGCGCGAAAACCAGGCGCGGACCGACGGAAGCTTGGCTTGCCGGCGTTCTGGTGCTGATTACCACCGGCGCAGGGTTGACGGTCTTCACCGGCGGGTTGGACGGCGCAGACCCCGCTCCATGCGCGGCTTCCAGCGACTTGCGGGCCGCAGAGCCGGCGGGCGTGGATTTCGAGCCGTTTGGAGCGGTACCGGCAGTCCCAAAAGTTTCCACCGCAACGGGGGTCGGCAGGGCTGTTTCCAGAACAACTTCCACTGATGCGCCTGGAGCGCTGTCTTGAAGCGCGTTCACCGCTTCCTCGGCACGGCGGAGCGTGCGGAACGGGCCGCTGTTTTCGCTGCCGTCTTTGTCGTGAACCGGGGCCAGACCGTCATACAAGTCGCTGCCGTCCGGCGAAACATAAAAGCGGGCTGTCCGCTTGGTGGGGCCGTTCGCGAAATCTTCCGCGCTGAGGGCGTCAATCTGCTCCGACATCGTCGGGGTGTAGATCAGCACGGTCCGGTCCGGGTCCGAGTGCCAGATCACCGGGCAGTCCGGCACGGACGAGAACCACTGGCCAAGAAAATCCTGCGCCGGGCAGACGCCGGGGTCCACAATCACCTCGACCGGGCGGGAAAAACCGGCGTCAGTCAAAGAAGAGACCACGTCCTGGGCATGAGAAAGGGTCTGGAACGGCCCGCTGCCGCCGGAAATCGTGGGCGACTGCCCCGACAGCGAGTCGCGGCCCTGGGGCGAGACATATAAGTAGTCAATAGCCGCCGTGCTTGGATCGGCGGACCCGGCAGCTTGGGCGAGAGACGGCGCTGCTCCGGGCAGCAGAAGGGACGCGCAGGACGCGGCAAAAAGCAGTGTTTTTCGCAGATCGCCTGCTTTTGCAAGTGGTTTCATGTTCGCAAGATGCTTAATATGGTAAGTGTGGGTTGACACGTTTGAAATCTCCGATTGACGTTCTAATCGTTTTTAAGGCCGCTCAAAGCGAGTGACACTCCAAACTGTCGGCACATCTTTTCCGCGCATGTATACAGGTTTTCTCCCAAAACGCCTAAAATGAAGGCGAAAGTGAAGGAACTGGTATAAGTGCGGAGATACACGGAAACTCGTTTTGTGGCGTTTCTTCTGGAACCTGGACAAGCCGCAAGCCGTAACACAGTTGCATAAACGCCAAAGATGGGTTAAACTAAGAGCGATGAACCGCCTTTCCATCCGCGCTTACTCAGAAGCGTGCTTCATCTTGGCACGTTTTTTGCATTGACAGCAGAAGACCCGAGCCGCAATCGTTAAGCCATACCAAAACTATTTACATCGAAATATTAAAACTCGAAATACTTGAACCGCAACGCTCGAACCGCAGCAAAGGATTTCCATGAACGATCTTCAGTCCCCGCTTCAGTCTCCGAATTATCCGCCCAACTATCAGGTTGAGAGCAGCCTCGGCGATGTCGCACGAGCGCTCTGGCGGCGTAAGTGGATTATCATTCTGGTGACCCTGATTTTCTTAGTGGCCGCTCATTTCTACACGCAGCATCTGCCGAAGCAGTGGCAGGCCCAGGCCCAGCTTTTGCTGGTTCAGAGACCGGACGCCGGCTCGGACGGGCCGCGCAGCGACGCTTACATCGCCCCCGAGCAGGACTCGGTCGCGACCCAGATCGGCATGCTGCAGACTGCGGAAATGGCGGACCGCGCCCTGAGCTGGCTGAAAAACGAAGAGCTGCAAACAGGGCAAACGCAGGACACGACCGGCGTTAGCCTCGGCAGCCTGCAAAGCTCGGTCACTGTGGTCAACCCGACCGGCTCCGATCTGATCAACATCGCCGTGTTAGGGTCCAGCCGGGACCAGGCTCTGCTTCTCACCAACGCCGTCGCGCATTCTTTCGTGCAGTGGAAGGCCGAACAAGCCCGCGAAGATGTCCAGACTCAAATCCGCAAGCTCACCCCGCGCACCGAGGCGGCACGCCGGCAGATGGACATCGCGAGGACGCGGCAGCTCGCGTACCAGAAGGGCCACAACATCCTTGACTCTGGATCGCAGGCCGCCATCGGCATTCACCGCTTGGCAGCCCGGACGGAAGAAGTCGCAAGCCTTCAGTCGGAGATGGATGCCGAGCAGACGACGGCAAACTCTTTAAAAGCGCAGCTTGACAAGCAAAACAGCAGCATCCAGGCAACCGGCCCGCGCGATGACAACTACATCACGACTTTGAAAGAGCGCCTGAGCGACCTTAAGCTCCAGCGTGCGGACCTGGCGCGGCGTGTCACCCCCGCTTATCCGGGCAAGCTGCCGATCCTGGACCAGCAGATCAGCGATATCCAGCGTCAGCTTGACACTGCCGTGAAAGCCACGCTGAACGGGAACAATTCGTCGCTTGCGTCTCAGGCCCTTCTGAACCAGAACTACCAAGCGGCTCAAACCCAGCTTGCGACGACCCAGAAGCGGCTGTCCGATGCCGTCGCGCTCAAGAATGAAGCCACGGCGGCGATGACCCCATTAGTAGAAACCGGTTCTACCTATGAGCAGGTGGCGCGGGAAGCTCAGGAAGCGACAACCACCTATGCCGGCCTCGAAGCCGCGCTGCAGTCGGCCCGGCTGCGGGAAAACCAGATCAACGGGGATATCCAGATTACCCAGTCGGCGGTCGCGCCGGATGCGCCTTCCAAGCCGAACCCTTCTCTGAACCTGCTGATGGGCGGGCTGCTCGGCCTGCTGGCGTCTCTTGCCATCGTGTTCATCATCGAGCAGCTAGACCGGCGGGTGCGGACGGAAGACCAGGTCGAGCGGCTGGGCAGCGGCCCGATTTTAGGCGCTCTGCCGCGCTTGTCCCGCTCGGCGCTGGCGCTTCTGGACCGCAAGCAGCTTCCAATCCCGGTCGCGGAGTCCTATAGTTTAGCCGGCGCGAATCTGCTGCGGGTGCTGGGAGCGCCCCAGACCGGGCAGGGACGCATTGTCATGGTGACAAGCGCCCAAGTGGGGGAAGGCAAGTCGCTGACCGCAGCGGAGCTTGCCCGGTCTCTAGCGCGTTCGGGCAAGCGGGTCATTCTGGTGGATGCCGACATGCGCCGCCCCGCGCTGAGCGCCCTGTTTGACAATGCGCCCGAAGAGGGCCTGATTGAAGTGCTGTCGGGGAAAGTCTTAGTGGATGACGCACTGGCAGCGTCGGAAACGCCGAATCTTTCGGTGCTGTTCAACAACTCGCCCCGCGTCAACTCCGCCGACATCATTGTCTCGCCGCACATGACCAATTTCCTGCAAATGATCCGCAGCCGGGCCGACATTGTCGTGCTGGACACGCCGTCCTGCACCGTGGTAGACCCGCTGCTGCTGGCCCCGTCGGTGGATTATGTCCTGCAGGTCATTGACCTCGGGCGGGCGAACGAAGACGCGGTCAACAGCACGTCCAGTGTCCTGTCCGGCCTCGCGCCGCTTGGCCTGTTCATCAACCGGACCAGCAAGAGGAATGCGCCGGCTTACGAAATCGCACGGTCATTTGCGGCGACTCAGGTGCAGCCCGGCCTTCCCGGCGGAAACGGGGCCGCGTTTCCGGCAGACCACACGCTGATGATGTTCCGCAACACGTCGGGGTATACTCCCGGCCATTTGAACGGCTCCGATCCGCTGGCGGACGCCAGGCCGGACGCAGGCGACATGGCAATCCCGCTCAACCGCGAGGACCACTAAATGGCGAGCCAAGAAGCAAGGCTGCCGCCAGGCGCTCTAATGAGGCCGCTGACCTGGCCGGGCGTGATGTATCTGTTTCTCGCCGGTGTCGCGCTGGTCTATGCGCCGATCATTCTGGACGCCGCCCATGAGTGGTTCACCAATGACAGCTACGCACACGGGATTTTCATTTTCCCGGTGTCCCTCTTTCTGCTGTGGATGCGAAAAGACCAAATTGAGGCCGCGCCGCGCAAGCCGGAAGCCTGGGGGTTGCTGCTGATCCCGATTGGCCTGCTGGGGGCCATGGCAAGCTACTTGCTGCAAATTAAATATATCGGCATGTGGTCGCTGATCCCCACCCTCGCCGGCGGCATTCTCGCCCTGCACGGGCGGCAGCTTTGGAAAACGGTCCAGTTCTCGGTCTGGTTTCTGCTGTTCGCCGCTCCCATCCCGAACTCGTTTCTTGGGCCGGTCACGGGGCAAATTCAAGGATACAGCACCACCGGCGCGGAGCTGATTATGTCTACGCTCGGCTATCCGGTCATCCAGCACGCCAATGTGCTGCAAGTGCCGGGCGCGACGCTGGAAGTGGCGACCGCCTGCAGCGGGTTTCACAAGCTGATCAGCCTGCTGGCCTTTGCCGCCATCTACGGGCATCTGTTTTTGGACAGCTTTCCTAAACGCGCCCTGCTTCTCTTTATGGCAATTCCAATTGCCCTGCTGGTGAATGTGCTGCGGATTTCCGGGCTGGTCGCGGCGGCGATCTACGGCGGCCTGCCCGGCCTGCACGCGCTGCATGACCCGGCGGAGTATGTCGCCATCGGTCTTTCATTTGTTTTGTTTGTGCTGGTAGGAAAGAAAATTGGATGCAAAACACTCGCTTCCTCGCCGTTAGCTGCTGCGTGATGGTGTTCGGCGTAGCCGTGCTTGAGTACGCGGTCGGGCCGCTGCCGGTGCCGAAGCCGCGCCGGCTGGCGGTGGAGACGTTTCCAAGCCGCCTGGGCAACTGGCAGGGCGGAGCCATCGCTCCGGTGGACGCGGACATCCAGGCCCGGCTGCCGACCTCGTCCATCATGGACCGGGTGTACACGGCAAGCACCGGCCGGGCGGCGGACGTGATGCTCGTGACAGCCAGCGATAATCTCGACATCCACAATCCCAAAGACTGCTTCCCGTCGCAGGGCTGGCGCCTTACCAACAGCCATGACGAGATGGTGCAGGGACAGGCCGTGACTGTGATGGACGCCCAGCTTGACGACCAGAAAATGAAAGTGCTTTACTGGACGACCGGCACGTTCACGCCGCCGCCGCCTCGGTCGCCTCTGGCGCGAAAAGCGCTGGCGCTGCGGGCGAAGCTTGTCCCAAGCCACGAATATGTGTCTCTGTTTGTCCGGCTGATGGTGCCGCAGGGGACGCAGGCCGAAGAAGAAATCAACCAGCTTGCCGGACAGGTGATGCCGCCGGTCCGCTCTCTTTTGGAGTCCGCGAAAAAGCCGGGCGAGCAAGTTTCTGCTCTTCCAAAGCAATCAAAGTATCCCTTAATCTCTCAAGTCAGGAAGGAAATTATTCGCAGTGATGCAAGAACCATCCGCTGCTGATGGCAGCCTATCAGCCAACGCCGGCAGCGACACAGCTCTAGCCAACGCCGGCAGCGACACAGCCTTGAATCTGCCGGAGAGGGCTGTCGCCTCGCCGCAAAAAGAAGCACTGCCGCAGATGGACACCCTGCCGCCGTTTCCGCAGCCGCGCACCCCCGAGCCGCCCGCCAAGAGGAAGCTGCCGAAGGTGCCGCTCTGGCTGCTGGCTGCCCTTCCGTTTGTGGTCGGCCTCGTCATCGGCATTGTCGTCATGCGCCAGCGTGCCCACACGCAGACAATCGTCGTGTCGGTCAACGGCACCACGATCACCCGTGACGATTTGTTTAATCAGATGCAGGACGCCGTCGGCGCACAGACGGTGCACAAGATGATCCAAAACATTCTGCAGCTTCAGTTCGCGCAGAAAAAAGGGCTGGCCCCTACTGATGCCGAAGTGGATGCCGAATATGCCAAGCTCAGTGCGCGTCCGAACTTCCAGCAGGCTCTGGCCCAGAGCGGTGTTTTGGAGGGCGACTTCAAGTACAACCTGAAAGTGCAGCTTGCGGAAACAAATGTCATCACGCAGGGAGTCACCGTCACGGATGCCGATGCCCGCAGCTACTACGCGGCGCAGTCAAACCCGAACAACCCGTCAGCCCAGTTCTACCGGCCGGAGGAAGTCAGCCTGCGGGCTATCGCGACCGCAACTCAGGGCCAGGCGCAGCAGGCGCTCACGGAGCTGAATGCTCAAACACCCTTTGAGCTGGCGGCGACCACTTACAGCGTGGACACCAGCAAGTCCAACGGGGGCCTGCTTGCCCCGCTCGCGTTCGGCCGCTCGCCGCTTCATGCAGACCCGGTGCTCGAAAAGAGGATTTTCAGCATGACGGTCGGCAGCCAGATCGGGCCGGTCTTCTTTGCCCGCCAGTGGTGGATTTTCCGGTGCCAGGACAAAGCGCCTGCCGCGACTGTTCCGTATGCCCAGGTGCAGGACCAGTGCCTGACCGGCGCGAAGCTTGTCAAAGGAACAGCGCTTAACAGCAAGCGCATCCAGCAGGAGTTCATGGATTTCCAGCATTCCTCGAACTTGCAGGCGTTCTGGCCGCAGTATCAGCATGTCGTCGCCGTTCGCTAGAAAGCTCATCGGAGATGTAAGCCAAAAAACAACACGCCGCTTGAATGGGGGACCGGTATCTTTATGGGCCGATTGTTTTGATTTTTTCGCTGATATTTCTTTTTGTTTTCGGGTAGAATGCGGCTGAAAGCATAAGTTGGCACGAAATTTGCTGTTAATCCTCTCATGAGCCGTAACAGCATTGTGCCGAAAGGGGCAAAGCAGTTAGGCTTTGGAAAGAAGCTGTGCTTTCCAGTTGATTGCTTCTTCACAGCGCACAGCAAAGCCGCCCATTAGTGGCGGTTAAGAAGAGCAGCATTGCCCGATGACCCGACACAGGAAACACGCATGAACAAATTCACTTCAACCCTCGCTGGCTTGGCCGTTTTGGCCGCTGCCAGCGCCGTCCCGGCCTCCGCGCAGACGTTTACCGCCGATGGGCCGTTTACGTTCAGCCTCAGCCCGACGGCATTCAGCGTCAGCAGCATTGCCGCTTTCTTCAATCCGACGACAGGACCCATGGAACTGGGAACTCTGTCCCTGACCGGGGGAACCTCGACAAACGGCACAGACTTCACCGGGTCCACCCTGAGCTTCACGACGGGGGGTTCGACGATCTCTCAGAATGTGTCAGACATCTTCGTGAATCCGATCCCCGGAAGTTCTGCGGATTTCATCTCGGGCTTCGCGCCCCCGGCCGGATTCTCGAGCGGCTTTTCGGTCGCATTAGAGCCTGGCACACCAAACTCATCGCCGGTTCCCGAAGCCAGCACCGTTCTGTCCTTCGGCGCCCTGCTCGCCCTGGGCGGCCTCGCCGTCCTGCGCCGCAAGACTGCTGCCAAAAGCGCAGCCTAGCTGCCGTCCAAGCCGTCTTCACGCCTGTGAAGCGCCTTGCTCCAAAAAGAGCCGCCCCGCGCAGTGCGCGGGGCGGCTCTTTTCCTGTGCTTCGGATGCAGGTTACTTGTCGGCGTCTGCCGTAGACAAATGGACTTCGGCAGCGGCAAGCGGAGACGCAGCGGCACGGGCGGCTTTGTGAGGATAGGAAGCGGCGTTGCAGAGGACGGTGTGATACTGGCGGGCGACATGCGCGACGGAATACTTTTCTTCTAAAATGCAGCGGGCGTTGCGGCCCATCTGCTCCGCTCGCGCCGGGTTTTCCATCAGCGCGATGAGCGCGGAGACCAAATGCTCCGTTGCCGCCTGTTCCAGATGCACTCCCGCCTGCGCCTCGTCAATCACCCGCGCCACTTCCGACTTCGGCGAGACGGTGGCAACCACAGGCCGGCCGGACGCCAGAATGCTGTAAAACTTGCTGGGAACGCAGAGGCCTTCCATGCCGGGTTCCAGCGTCACCAAAGAAACATCGGCAGATGCCAGCAGGTCCGCATAAGCGTCTTTGGCGACAAAGTCGAACAAGCGCACATTGCTGAGGTCTTCCTCGCGGATGCGTCCGGCAATGTGCCCTTTTTGTGCGCCGTCGCCCACTAACGCAAAGCTGATGCCGGGATGGCTGTCTTTGAGCCGGGCGGCGGCATCTAAAATCGTGTCAAAATTGTGGTAGCGCCCGAAGTTGCCGGAGTACAGGACGACAAACCCGGTGAGATTATGCTTTGCCCGGAACCGGCTGGCTTTCGGGCCGGGGACGATCTGCGCCGGATTGGAGCCGATAGGGATCGCTTCGATATTCTGCGCCGGAACAGCGTAGGTCCGGCTCAGATACTCCGCCATGTACTCACCCAGCACGACCACTTTGGCAGCGGCCCGGAGCCACCGGCCCTGACTGTGCTGAAAAATCTTGACGACGGGGTGCTTCGCAGGCAGCATTTTCATCGCGACCGAGCGGTCCGGCTCCAGGTCGTAGACGATATACACAAAGGGTGTGCCCCGAAGCTGCTTCAAGAAGGCTGCGCCCATCGCCACCATCGGCGGCGCGGTGCCAATCAGGACAAGGTCATAAGGCGGCAGCGAGACCAGCTTGGCGACTGCCAGGGAACAAAACAGCAGGTTTACCCCAAGCCGCAGCGGCAGGGACAGACCGTTCGGGTGCGGGGTTGCAAGCCGGTAAATTCGGACTCCCTGCCACTCCTCGTAAGCCGGCAGATTTGCCGGCGTGTCCCGGTACAGGTTTGTACTGGTGACGACATCTATCTCCAGGTCCGAGTCCATCTCCCGCAGCGATTGGACCAGCTCGGAAAGGACGGTTCCGGTACCGCCGGTGCTGTCAGGATAAAAGAACTCGTTGACGATACAAATTCGCATAGTTCTTGGCTTTTCGCTTTCTTGCTGCCGCTTTGCAGCTCTTGGGCAGTGAGTTGGCTTAGGCAGTAAATTGTCTTAAACAGGATCTCGGCAGCATCGAACCCAAAACCATCATTCCATAAGATAGGTACAAAAATCATGCCAAGTCAAGAATTTATGGCGGCAAAAGAGAAAAAGGGCAAAAGAGTTTTTCCAAACAAGAAAGGGTTTTACACAGAACGTGGCGGCAGACCAAACTTGGCACAAAATTTGCATTAAGAGTGTGGTATCATCGTTGAAACTCCACAAATTGCAGCTTCACTTTCCGGCACTCTTGTTTCCGGTTTAGTGTACCGCAAATCCTGCCTCTGTGCAAGAATGGTTTGACGAAAACACTCACTGACGCAAATAAACTTCACGAAACTCACTTTCAAGCAATCAGGAAAGGCTACTGTATGAAAAAGGCGCTTATTACGGGGATCACCGGCCAGGACGGCTCCTATCTCGCAGAACTGCTGCTCGCAAAAGGATACGAGGTCCACGGGATCATCCGGCGTGCATCCACCTTCAACACCAGCCGCATCAACTCCCTGTACGAAGACCCGCACATCAACGGCGTTCATCTGTTCCTCCATTACGGCGACATCTCTGACTCCACAAACCTCATCAAGCTGCTGTACCGGATTCAGCCCGATGAAGTGTATCATCTGGCCGCCCAAAGCCATGTCCGCGTCTCGTTCGACATCCCCGAGTATACCGGCGACGTGACCGGCATCGGCACCGTGCGTATCTTAGAGGCCATTCGCGAAGTCGGCCTTAAAACCCGCTACTACCAGGCTGGTTCTTCCGAGATGTATGGCTTAGTGCAGGAAGTGCCGCAGCGCGAAACGACGCCGTTCTACCCGCGCTCCCCCTACGGCGCGGCGAAAATGTATGCCCACTGGATCACGGTCAATTACCGCGAAAGCTACGGCATGTTCGCCTGCAACGGCATCTTGTTCAACCATGAATCGCCCCGGCGCGGCGAAACATTCGTCACCCGCAAGATCACGCGGGCGGTCGCCCAGATCAAAGCCGGGGTGCAGGACAAGCTTTACTTGGGCAACTTAGACGCCAAGCGCGACTGGGGCTACGCCAAAGAATATGTCGAAGCCATGTGGCTGATGCTTCAGCAGGAGCAGCCTGACGATTACGTGATCGCGACCGGCGAAACCCATACGGTCCGTGAGTTTCTGGAAGAAGCCTTCTCACATGCCGGCATGAACTGGAAAGATTATGTCGAGTTTGACGCCCGCTACGAGCGCCCGGCGGAAGTAGACCTGCTGATCGGCGATGCCAGCAAAGCCAAAGCTAAGCTCGGCTGGGAGCCGCGCACCACGTTCCATGACCTGGTCCGGCTCATGGTAGACGAAGAAATCGCGTCCCTCAGCCAGCTCCAGAGCCGTCCTAACGTGATGGTGGGCAGCCGATGACCCACTCTGTCAGTGAGATCAACTGGCCGGAAACCCGCACCGTCGTTACCGGCGGGGCTGGGTTCCTGGGTTCTTTTGTCGTGGACAAGCTTCAGGAGCGCGGCTGCCGGACAATCATTGTCCCGCGCTCGGCGGAGTACGACCTGCGCGACCGGGACGACATCGTGCGGCTTTATGAAGAAGCGCGGCCTGACGTTGTCCTGCATCTGGCGGCGGTGGTCGGCGGCATCGGCGCGAACCAGGGCAATCCCGGCCGGTTCTTTTACGACAACGCCATTATGGGCATTCAGCTCATTGAGTACGCCCGGCAGATGGGCGTCAAAAAATTTGTCGCTACCGGCACCATCTGCGCGTACCCAAAGTTCGCGTCTATTCCCTTCAAAGAAGACGCGCTTTGGGACGGCTATCCGGAAGAAACGAATGCGCCTTACGGTCTGGCAAAGAAAATGATGCTGGTTCAGACTCAGTCCTATCGCCAGCAGTACGGCTTCAACGGCATTTATCTGCTGCCGGTGAACCTGTACGGCCCGCGCGACAATTTTGACCTGAACACATCACACGTCATTCCGGCGCTGATCCGCAAATGCGTCGAGGCGAAAAAAGCGGGCCGCTCCGAGATTGTCCTGTGGGGCGACGGCACTCCCACCCGCGAGTTTCTGTATGTCGAGGACGCTGCCGAGGGCCTCCTGCTGGCGGCAGAGTTCTATAATGGGGATCAGCCGGTCAATCTCGGCACCGGCCAGGAGATCCATATTCGCGACCTTGCCACGGTGATTGCCGAAGAAGTCGGCTTTGCCGGCGAGATCGTCTGGGACACGACCAAACCCAACGGCCAGCCGCGCCGCTGTTTGGACGTTTCGCGGGCCAAAGAGCTATTCGGCTTTGAGGCCGCGAACACGCTGCGCCAGGGCATCGCCAAGACTGTCGCCTGGTTTTACCAGCACGACACGGAACTGCGCGAAGTCGTCTTCGCCTAGCCCGTCTTCCCCCTACCCGCTTGCAGCCTCTGTTCTTACGACAGAGGCTGTTCCAGTTTCACCAGCCCGTACTTCTCGTACTTGCGCGGCTCCTGCCGCTCCTGCAGGCAGCACAGGGTCGTGTGCAGCGTTTCTAGGCGCGGCAGCTCCCAGGCGGGAACGGTGGGTGACGTCAGCCATTCCGGGAAGTTCCACAGCCGCAGCGCCCAGAGGGCCAGAAAGGCGCGGGCGAGGCTCACAAGCGGGTGACGCGGCTCGGAATGCGCCCAGTGCCGCGCCAGATAAGCGTTGAACTCGCCGCGCTTTCTCGCCTGCGCCGCATAGGACTTGCGCGTCAAACGAGCCTTCTGCAAGTGATGCTCCGCTGCCGTATCCAGCGCCATGACAACACGATACTCTGCCTTCTCAAGCTGGTACGAGTAGAGCGTGTCGTCGGCATGGCCCTTTGCACCGGGACCCAGTTCAATATCAAAACGCGGTACTTGCTCCAAAACGCGGCGGGAAAAAGCCATGTTCGCGCCGATCAGCGGAATGACGGCATCGGATGCCAGGCATTCGGTGGAGGCCAGCCAGCCAACATGGGTTGGGGTCATCCAGGGGCGGTGCAGAGACGGGGCCAGCTTAAGACCGCCGGCCACAGCGTCCGCTTCGCCGGAGACAAGCGGGCCGCACATGCCCGAAAGCCAGTCCTTCGGTGGGCGCACGTCATCATCGGTGAACAGCAGAATGTCTCCCGAAGTCGCCGCGATCCCGGCGTTGTAGGCGTAGCCCTTGCCGCGCCGAGGTTCCAGAAGGTAACAAAGCGGCATGTTACCCAGCGTAAACGATCTCACCATGTCCGCCGTGGCGTCTGTCGAGGCGTTGTCTACAACAGTCAAGTCACATTGGTAGCCTGCAGGGATTGCCAGGCGACCAATGGCATCCAGCGTCTGCCGCAGGTCGTCCGCCCGGTTGCAAGTGCAGATGATCACAGAAACGGTTGTCATAGGGCGGTCAAAAAATTCAAACGGCGAATTGCAGCGCCGCCAGCGTTCGCGCCGTCGCGCTGTTCCAGGAAAACCACTCTTCGGAGAAGCGCACTGCGCCTTGAGATAGGCAGCAGCGCAGCGCCGCATCTCTCCTGACCTGGCGCATGGCCGCCGCCATCGCTTCCGGGTCTTCCGGGGGGCACAAAAAGACATTCTCGCCGTTTAAAAACGGATCTTCCAGCATTGGCCCTGCCGTCGTGACTACCGGCAGGCCGTGCGCGACAACTGCCGCGAACGAGCTGTTGTTCATTTGAATACCGCCGGAGAACGGCAGAACGCAGGCGTCAGCGGCGCGAAGGTAGACTGAGCCTTGCGTACTGTCCCAGTCAAACTTGCCGGTGAACACGATTTTTTCTTCTAAATCCAGTGACCGGACAAGCTGCCGGACTTTCTCGCCGTATTCCGGGCCGCCTTCAAACTGCGAGACCGAGCCGATCAGCGCCAGGCGGACGGCAGAGTCTTCGGCGGCCAGCAGCGCGAATGCCCGCACCAGCGTTTCAATTCCCTTACCGGGATACAGATACCCGAAATACGCGAACAGGAACGTGTCGGCGTCCGCGGCAAGCTGCATCCGGCCCGTGTTCCGGCTTTCAGGCGTGGGTGGGGACAGCAGCATGATCGGCGGCGGCGGGACCAGCGTTGACTTGTCCGCCACTTGCGGCAGGGCGTCCACAAACCGCTCTAAATGCTGCCGGCTCATCAAAATGATCCGGCGGCTGTCTCGAAGCAAAGTCCCAAATCCATAGCTTGTGTTCTTGCCGAGCAGGGCGCGGAGCGCTTTGTGAACCAGTTTTCCCCAGACGCCAAACTTAGACGGCGAGGCACCATAGTACTGCGGAAAATACGTGACAACCGGAACTGACGGCAGGAACATCCGCGCCAGGGTCGGCAAGAATGTAATCATGGGATGATCGTGGTAAAAATGCGGAAAGTAGTACAGCAGAACCGCGTCCGGCTTGCTTTTTTGGAGGCGGCGAACAAGGCGCGGCGCTTCGCTCCAGTTCCAGCGCTCCATCACAGACCATTGGGTCACGTTCGGCTGGTCCACTCCGACGCTGCCGGTGGAAGTCAGCACCTCTACGGCGGCTCCCGCGTCGGCCAGATGCCGGACCATGTGGAACGCATGGTCGGCTTCCGGCAGCGGCAGCGGAGGAAAAACGCAGATGACGAATACTTTCATGGCTTGCTTTGATTGGCTATCTGCCGATACACTTCTACGGTCTGCGCCGCTGTTTTCTGCCAGCTAAAGTTTTGTGCTCGCTGCCGCCCTTTTTCGATCAGGGCCTCACGGTCCACCATGCCGTCCAGCAGCGCCAGCAGGATGTCCGCGAGGTCCTCCGAGTCCGGGTCAAACAGCAGACCGGCGTCGCCGACCACCTCCGGGATGCTGGAAACATTCGAGCCGACCACGACGGTCTCGCAGGCCATCGCTTCCAGGGGAGGAATACCGAAGCCCTCATAACGCGAGGGATAAACCAGAGCGAGGCTGCCATGATAAAGTCTGGCAAGATGGCGGTCGTCCACATGCTCGTAAAGAACAAAATGATCGCTCAGCGACAGCTCTTCCAGCCGCTTCGATTCGTCAGCGGTGAATGCCGCTCCCACCACGCAGACCAGCGCGTCTGGATGCCGGGAAACTACCTGGCGGAACGCCTGCACCAAGCCGTCGAAGTTCTTGTAAGCGTACCGCCCTCCCACAAACAAAAAATAGGGCCGATCGGGAATGTGCTGCGATCCTGAGGCGAGTTCGATATTCATGTCGGTCGCCAGGTGGGTGATTGTGATTTTGCTTTCCACAGCCGGGTAGAGCGCGACCAAGTCTTTTTTCGTGTTCTCAGAAATGCATAAAATCGCATCCGCCCGTTCCACCGCCTGCTTTTTTTGCTGCCAGACGTTCCGTTCCCACTCGTCCTGAAACTGATCCGCAAACAGCTCATGGATCATGTCGTACACCGTCACCACAACCGGGCAGCGGTAATTGCTGAAGTCCCGGTGCGTCAGAAGCGAATAGTAAGTCGGGTGAGCAAGATCATAGCGCTTGAGACGCTCCAAAGAAAGAAAGTAGGCTTTTTCCAGGCGGTTGGAAACTCGGTAAGGACGAAATGGGCGGAACTCTTTGATGTTCAGATGCGGATTGGCGGGAACATTGACTCCAAGATCGCGCCGCGTCGTCAGCGTTGGGCAGCAGTCATCGGGCAGGCTGGAAATAATGTTGGCGAAGTACCGGTTGATGCCGCCAGCCTTTTGGTTGGCAAAGATCATCCCATCATACAAAATATCCATCTCAGCCATGCAAACTATCCATCTCAGCTTGCCAGCGCCGTTTTGTAGGCATTGACGGTGTCCTCGGCGCAGCGCTTCCACGAGAACTCTTTCGCCCGCGCCATAGATTTCGCCGACATCGCTGTCCGCAAGTTTTCGTCCTGATACAGCGACAGCAAGCTCTGGCACAATCCGTCCACATCATGCGGGTCCAGCATGATCCCGGCGTCTCCCACTACTTCCGGCAGGGACGACGTGTTGGACGTGACCACCGGCGTCCCGCACTGCATCGCTTCCAGCGGCGGCAGGCCGAAGCCTTCGTACAAGGACGGGTAAACAAACACCAGCGCCCCGCTGTACAGCGCCGCTAAATCTTCGTTGGCGACAAACCCGGTGACGACAATCTGGTCCTTGATTGCCTCCGCGCCGTCAATCTCGCGGAAGATATGATCGTAGTCCCAGCCTTTTGCCCCGGCCAAGACCAGGCTCAAATCGGTCAGCTTCTGCTCCTGCACGAGCTTGACAAAGCAGCGGATGACGTGGTCAATGTTCTTGCGCGGCTCAATCGTGCAGAGGCTCAAAACGTAAGAACCGCCGGGAACTTTGTATTTTTCTTTGACACGGGCCAGATCCGCTGGGTCGTTGCTTGAATAAAACAATTTTTTGTCCGCAGCAAGCGGCGTGACGAACACGCGGCTTGGATCTACTTTAAGATGATTGCAAATGTCAATTTTCGTGGCCTCTGAAATGCTCAGCAGCCATGTGTCTTCTCCTATGCTTGGCACGATGGTCTCGAACCGCTGCTTAGTCCAGCCATCACAATATTCTGGGAACAGCAAAGGAATTAAGTCGTACACGGTTAAGAACGCTTGAAGAGATTTCATGCTCTTCACCTGTTCAGGCACCGCTAGAAAGGTAGAGTGGTAAATGTCGGCATTGCGTAAGCTGTTCGCATCAAGGGTGTTCAGTGTAATGTTGGTAAAGTTCGCAAAGTAATTCAGCAGTTTTCTTTCTGCTTTTGCTTTGAGGCGTGCCGAGCCGGAGGTCGTGTCAACAACGGATTGATTGCTTTTCTGCTTTTTCAGAATAGATGCACTCGTTTTGTTGTAAGGGAAATAGGTATCTTTGAGCCGTGAGTTGGTTTTCGTGTAGTCTAGAGAACCCAGCAGATGCTTACTTGAGCACAGCTCTAAGCTGCATTCACGCACTTCCGCAAGCTGATACGCGAGTTCTTCGATGACTCGCGGGATCCCAGTTTTATAAACTGAGTTTTCGTGAACAAGTCCCAATGTAGAAATATCGTACAAAACATTCATTGATTTATATCGTCATTGACAGATCGCACTGTTTTCTCACTTCGAATTTTTCTAGTTTCGGCTGCCGCTGATGCGCCAGTCGGCGTTCAAATAGACGGAGCCAAGCTGGACCTGATAGCCGGTTCCATAGACATCCGCTTCAGTGACATCAAACTGCACCATTCGTTCGACACCATCCAAAGTTCGGGTGCTTTTTTGGTCTACGTCTATCTCAAGCCAATATTTGCCGGGAACAAAAGGAACACTTGAGACACTCAAGGTGACTTGTTCTTTGGTTTCGCGCGGCCCGGCGACTTCCGGCCGCTTCATCTCCGTGTTGAGGCCGACCAGCCAGTGCTCGTTGTGGTCCAGGATCTTGATGCCGAGCATGGCCCCCCGGTAGTCGGAAAACCCTTCCACATCAATTGTTACTGTCATGGCCTCACCCATTGGGATTGAGTTCGTGATATTTCCGCTCGCGTCCCGGATCGTCGCCCGGCGGATGATCAGTGTTTCCGGCAAATGCTTGTTTTTGCGGTTTGTCAGGTCGTACTGTCCCGGCATCGTTTCCACGCCCGTAGTGCTGCCGGACGCGCGGTAAAGCTCAATGGCGGAGTTGATGTCCCCGTCCAGCTTCACCGTTCCATTTTGCAGCAGGACTGCACGGTTGCAAAGCGCCTGCACCGCCGTCATGTTGTGGCTGACAAACAGGACGGTGCGCCCGCTGTCGGCCACGTCCTGCATCTTGCCGAGGCACTTCTTTTGAAACTCCATGTCGCCTACGGCCAGCACTTCGTCTACGATGAGAATCTCAGGATTGAGATGCGCGGCCACGGCAAATGCCAGCCGGACATACATGCCGGATGAGTAGCGCTTGACGGGTGTGTCCAGGAACTTCTCGGTGCCGGAGAACTCAACAATGGCGTCGAACTGCCGGGCGATTTCGCTCTTTTTCATGCCTAGAATCGCGCCGTTCAGGTAGACGTTTTCGCGGCCTGTCAGTTCCGGGTGGAAGCCGGTGCCCACTTCCAGCAGACTGCCGACACGCCCGTACAGATCAATCCTGCCGCGTGTCGGCTCGGTGATCCGCGATAAAATCTTCAGCAGCGTGCTTTTGCCCGCACCGTTCCTGCCGATGATGCCGACCACGTCGCCTTTTTGGATGTCGAAGCTGACGTCATTTAAGGCCCAGAACGTCTCACGCTCGGCTTTCACCAGGGGGTTTTTGAGCTTATGCACCAGCGCCTCACCAATGGTAGAGTGCTGAACTGCGTTTTTGGCGATGGAATACGATTTGGCCAGGCCGCGCACGGAGACGGCGACATCACTCATAGCGGCGTCGGTGAAGACGCTGGTCGAGATATCCGAAGCGGCAAGAACTTGAGATGACATTCACATTCCTTTTCTCGTGTTCGTGAACAAAATGCGTTTAAGAGAAGTGTTCAAAGCTGCGCGGCCCGCAAAGCTAAATAATCCGGCGACAAAGAAAGATGCCGCAAATCGGACTGCACCATGAGGCGCACAAGCTCTTGAAAGCTGGTTTTCGGGGTCCAGCCGAGCGCAGTGCAGATTTTTGACGGGTCACCGACAAGCTGGGCTGTCTCTGGAGGCCGGACAAACGCCGGGTCGGTCTGAACGTAGTCACGCCAGTCCAGCCCAACGCACCCAAAGGCTTCCGCGACAAACTCTTCCACCGAGTGCGTCTCGCCGGTCGCAATGACATAATCATCGGCAGTCTCCTGCTGAAGCATCAGCCACATCGCTTCCACATAGTCCCGCGCATAGCCCCAGTCGCGCCGGGCGTCCAGGCTGCCCAGGGTCAGGCTGGCGGCCAGTCCCAGTTTGATCCGGGCGGCGCCGTCGCTGATTTTGCGGGTGACGAACTCCAGGCCGCGCCGCTCGCTCTCGTGGTTGTACAAAATCCCGGAGCAGGCATACAGGCCGTAGAAGTCCCGGTAGTTGACCGTAATCCAGTACGCATACATCTTTGCGACGCCGTAGGGCGAGCGCGGGTGCAGCAGGGTCGTTTCCCGCTGCGGCACTTCCTGCGGCTTGCCGAACAGTTCCGATGAACACGCTTGAAAGAACCGAATAGCGGGGTCTACCTGCCGGATGGCTTCCAGCAGGCGGGTCACGCCGAGGCCGCTGAACTCCCCCGACTGCACGGGTTCTTTCCAGGAGGCAGGGACAAATGAATGCGCGGCCAGGTTGTACACTTCGGTCGGCCTCGCTTCTTCCAGCATCAAAACAAGCGAAGTCTGGTCCAGCAGATCTCCGGCAATGAGATGGACCTGGTCGCGCAAATGGCTGATGCGGCTCAGGCCGTCAAACGACAGGTTGCGGACGGTGCCGTAGACAACATAGTTTTTGGCGAGAAGAAGCTCGGCCAGCAGGCAGCCGTCCTGCCCGGCGATGCCGGTGATCACCGCTGCTTTCCGGCGGCCGGCTTGCTTGGAGTTCGTTTCAGCCATCAATTCGTTTTAGCCATAAAAAGTAAAGAGCAGCGCATTAAATAATATCTGCGAATTTTCGTTCCATCTTCTTAAACGAGAACGCCCCCAGCACAAAAACAACCAGCGAAACGGCGGCGGCATAACCGACCGTGCCCCAGGCCGGATGGGCGGTCCCCAGGAGCGACCACCGAAATCCTTCCAAGAGGCCGGTCAGCGGGTTCATCTCAAAAATCAGCTTGTACTTGGCCGGGATCAGCGCGGCGGAATAAGCAATGGGGGACGCATACAGCAGAAACTGGGTCAGCACCGGCAGAATAAACTGCACGTCCCGATAAGAAACCATCAGCGCGGACGTATACAGCCCGACGCCCATCGCCAGCATGATCACCAGCAGCAGCCAGACCGGCAGCAGCAGCACGGCGGGGCTGGGAACCACATGATTGATGGTCATCAGCACGATCATCATCACCAGCGCCACGCTGAAGTCAATCAGCGTCGAAAAAATCGTAGACAGCGGCAGGGCCAGTCTGGGAAAGTAAACTTTGGAAACCAGGTTCGAGTTTTGCAGCAGGCACCCGCTGGTCTTGGTCAGTGTTGCGCTGAACGCATTCCAGGCCAGCAGGCCGGCATACGAGAACACCAAGTACGGGACTCCATGCGGGGCAGGCAGCTTTGCGACTTTGCCGAACACAAACGAAAAAATCCCGGCGGAGATCAGCGGCTGCAGGACGACCCAGACCACGCCAAGTGCGGTCTGCCGGTAGCGCAGCTTGACATCCCTCTGGGCAAGCGTCGTCAGCAGGTCGCGGAACTGCCACAGCTCGCGCAGATTGATGGCCTGCCAGCCTGCGGTCGGCTGGATGGTCAGGTGGGGTTTCGGGGCGGTCAGGCTATCCATAAAGCTCCAATCGGTCGAAGGGTTATACGGCGCAGTTTAGGTGAGTGCTGATATTTTACCATACTCTCAGCCCTTACCATGCAAAAACCGTGCCAACTCTTGCCTGCCTTGTCGGCTAATTCGATGGATTTGCCTGACAGCAAAAAACCCGGCATCAAAATGCCGGGTCCTGACGATAGCAGCCACACACCGAGGCTAGGAGCCTGTCTTCTGGTGCCGGTATTCTTCAATATGCTGGTAGACTTCGTCCGGGAAGTTCAGATCGCGGTAGACATTGCCCGCGTCGGGGTCGTCCGGGTTCGGGATAATCGGGAACTCCTGCTCCGACTGGTACTGCAAGATCTTGTCGCGCCGGGGTGGGTTGTAGTTATGCTCCGCGACTTGGACATACAGCGCACGTGCCTGGTCTTCGCCGAAATCTTTGTCTTTGGCAAGCTCGGCGACAAGCTCGTCCTCAGTCAAAAAGTGCCGGGCGACCATGGTGAAGACCAAGCGGCCATAATGGCCGATGTCTTTCTTGTGGTCCAGCGCGTCGAGCAGGTGCGCCATCATTACATCTTTTTTCAGATCTTCCAGTGCCATGCGTGTTCTCCCGTTCTCGTCGAAGTTATGAGAAGCCTATTTCCAAATCAGGCAGAAATCAAACATTTGTTTGCATTTCTTTGGCACGATGCGCCCATTCCGAATGCGGATATTTGGCGAGAAAGCCGTCTAAAATGACGTTCGCCCGCGCCGGGTCGCGCTCCCGCAGAAGCTGGCCGAGCTTCAGCCGGGCCATTTCGTCTTCCGGCGCGTCCGGCGTTTCGTCCACCAGCGCGGACAGCAGAACCACCGCGCCATCCGGCTCGCCCATGGTTTCTAATGCCCCGGCCAGGCGCAGTCGCTCCCGCGCCGTCAGCGGCAGGGGCAGGCCGAGCGCCAGCGCGTCCCGGACGCACCGGGCGGCAAGCACGGGCTGGCCGCGTCCCAGAAGATCACGCACCGCGCCGAGCATCTCCCTTTCGGCTTCCTGCCGGTCCTGCAAGCTCAGCAGCCGGGCCAGCTCCGCCCGCACCGGACCGTTGGTTGGATCGCGCTCCAAAAAAGCGCGATATTTTCGGATCGCGACTTCCAGCGTTTCCTGCCCGCGCGTTCCCGCCGATCGCGCATCCTGCAAAAGATAGTCCTGGCGTCCGTCCCGCAGCAGCCCGGTCAGCTCCGCCGCCACCAGTCCGAACACAAAGCCGCCGATATGCGCCCAGTAGGCAGTCCCGCCCGGCTGCGGGTTAATCAAAAAGAAAATGCCGCCGCCGATATTTTGCAGCATCCACAGACACACGCCCGCCACCGCCGGGACTTCAAGCTGCCCCCAGGAAGAGCGCAGCAGAAGGCCCGGCAGCCAGAACAAGCGGATCTGCGCCCGGTGGAACCGAATGGCAAACGGGGCCATGATCGCCGAAATTGCGCCTGACGCCCCCACCAGCGGCACGACAACTTTTGGGGCAAACAGCAAAATAATCGCCATGTGCAGCAGGCCCGCTGCAATGCCGCCGCCGAGATACAGCGCGAGAAACGCTTCCCAGCCAAGCGCTTCCTCGACATGCGGCCCGAACAGCCACAAAAAGACCATGTTCCAAAACAAGTGCGCGAGGCTGACGTGAATAAAGATCCCTGTCAGGAGGGCAGCGAAATGCGGGTGATTAGGCACCAGTCCCCACCGGGCATAGGTTTCCGGGCCGGTAAAGCAGTAGGCAAGGACATTCAGCGCGATCAGGAGGTAGGTGACCCAGGGCGTGCGCCGCCCGCGCCGGTCCGTGTTAAACGGCAGGGGAACCAGCAGTGTCAGCAGCAGAAGCCAGTAGGGGGAAAGGGACATGGGTGAATATCAAAGATTGGTTCGGCAAGAGCCACGAGTTCGGCAAAAGCGACGAGTAGTTGAAAACTACTCGCTAGGCGAGGCACCCTTCGGGTGGAAGAAAAGCCTTTCTGCCGTCCGCTGGGACGTCTTGCCGAGCGAGTCGTTTTCAACCACTCGCTTGCTCCCGCTGATCGGAAAAATGCTACACCGTCACCGGGACGCGCCGCCCGGTCGCCGACGACTCAATCGCGGCGAACACCATCGCTAAACTTTTGATGTTGTCGTGGCACTCACCCATTGGGGTTTCGCCGGTCTCAAGCGCATTCAAAAAGTCCGCCAGCGCTCCGGCGATGCCGGGCGGCGCATCGTGCCGGACTACGCCGTCCACCGGCTCCGACAGCCGCGTGAAGCCTTCCGTGCCGGCAACAATGCTGGCGGACGGCGTGCCGTGTCCGTCCCATACCGCCGTGCCGCGCGGGCCGACCGCCCTCCAGTCGGCTTCCCAGCTTGTGTCCCGGCCTTCGCTGCTCCACGACCCGCGGTAGGTGTAGCGCAGCCCGCCGGTCATCTCAAACAGCGCCGTCGCGCTTGACGCCCCGGTGTACCAGCTCCACGGGGGGTTGAATTCTTCACAATAAACCGAAATGGGATCGGCATCAGAAACATAACGGGCGGCGTCGAACGTGTGGATTGCCATGTCGAGAAGAAGCACGCTCGCCATCTCGTCCCGAAACCCGCCAAAGTGAGCGCCGATATAAAAATCCGAGTTTAGGATGCCGAGCGGCCCTGTCTGCTCCAGGGCAAGCTGCCGCAGGGCGTGCAGGCGGGCATCGTACCGGCGGCTCTGGCTGACCATGTACAGCTTGCCTGCTTTTTCGGACGCCGCGACCATTTCCCGCGCCTGGGCCATGTTTGCCGCCATCGGCTTTTCGCCCAGCACCGGAACCCCTACCGCCAGCGCTTGAAGCGTAACGCTGTGGTGCGCTTCGGGAATGGTCACGTCTACCACAAAGTCCGGCTTGACTTCCGCCAGGGCGCGTCCTAAATCTTCGCCCGTGTGTGCCCCGGACAGCTCCAGTTTGTCCGCCGCCTGCGCCGCCGCGCCGGGCTTGACATCCACCCAGCCGCCGATTTCGACATTGGGGTTTTCTTTTAAAGTGCGGCCCCAGTTCTGTCCCATACCGCCTGCGCCAACTAACAATGCTTTCAATGTCGCCATAATCCCGATTATACCGCAGTCTCATCAAAACTTTACTTAGGGTAACGGTAATGCCCGGTAATCGTCCAGTTCGTCAGAACGTCCTGTTCTTCGCAGCGGCCCATGTTATGGATAACCAGCGGAATGCCATGCAGGTCGCGGCGGTCGGAGATCAGGCCAGTGTGATCCCCGCCGCCCGGCATCTTCCAGCAGACAATGTCGCCTGGCTGCCAGGCGGAAAGCGTCTGCGGCGCGACAGCATTCGGCAGCGTTTTTCCATGCGTGCGGAAGAAAACGGCCAAATTGGGGACGCGCCGGTGGTCAATGTTCGAATCTGGCTGGGACAAGCCCCATTTGTGCGGGTAACGGCCCCAGTGCCGGGTCATGTCGGTATGCACCAGCGTTTGAAGGTCTATACCGTCCGCCCGCAGGCCGCGCACGACGACATCCGAGCAGGCTCCACGCCCGGCAGGCGGGTCACCGTTCGGGTAGGCCAAGATATAGTAAGACGCATCATATGCATCACCGATCTGCGCTTTGGCCCCGCTTATGATGCGTGCCTGCGCCGGTGTGAGCGGCGCGGCAGGGGGCAGCGTCGGGACTGGAACATTCAATTTTGGTCCAAGCCGCGCGATCCGATTCAGCGTCAGCGAAAGCAAACCAAAACAAGATGCCGTTGATACTGCCAGGGCCAGCAGCACAAGAGCCGTGCGGCGCGTCATGCACTTTACTTTCTTCGAAGAATGACCGCAAGGCCAAGAGCATCTACGGTTAAACACGCATACGCCAGCCAGTCGCCCCAGCGGGTGAAGAATGTGCCGCGCCCATTGCCAAGCGGGACGTCTGCGACCAGAATAGCGGGCCGGTACAGCGGCGACTGGGCGACAATGCGCCCGTGCGCGTCCACAATCTGCGACAGGCCGTTTGAGTCGGCACGGACGAACGGCACGCCGTTTTCCACCGCTCGGAACGGCAGCATGGCCCCATGCAGGCGGTGCAGGACGCCGCGCGGGGTCGGCGGGTCGTAGTTCGGCATGGCGATGAGACGCGCTCCGCGCTGGACAGTTTCGCGGGTTGTGCCGGTGTAGCAGCTATCAAAGCAAATTTCCAGGCCCATCGGCCCGGACGGCGTCTGCACTACCGTCGCCGAATGGCCGGATTGGTTGGTTTGCTGCTCTGCCAGATACAAATGCACTTTATGATGCACGGGCTGGAGAACGCCGCCGTCCGGCGTTAGAAACGCAGCGCAGTTGAACGGCTTCGGGCGGGCATCGTCCGAGTAGCCAACCACCAGCGCCGTTTGGAGGCTCCGGGCAAGCTGCCGCGTCTCGTCTTTCGGGTCCGCGGGCATGAACTCGCCACCCAGCGACTCTTCCGACCAGACAATCAGCTTTGCGCCGCCCGCCGCAGCTTGGCGGGTCATCTGCGTCCGGTCTACCACTTGCGGCGGCACCGGAGCCATGTCCCCGGTTTCCTCGCGGGTCAAGTCCTGGATCGCCGCCACGCGCAGCGCCGGCCCAGCAGGCGCTTGGCGCAGCGCGAGAGTCCCGAAGCCAAGCGTCAGCGCCACCATTCCTGCGCCCGCCGCAAGCGGTCCAAGCCGCCGGGCCTGCACGGCTTCCAAGCAGGCCGCGTTGACCCACCACAGAAGAAACGAAACGCCCCAAATGCCGGTGAACGCGCAAAGCTGGATCAGCGGCAGGTTCCGGTACTGGCACAGCGCAATGTTCAGCGGCAGCGGCAAAAACGATGTCAGCCACTCGCCGCCGACCCCCACCGAGGCAACGACAAGCACCCGCGCCAGCGGGTTCCAATTCTGAGGCACACGCGCCGACGCCAGCGCGACCACGCCGAACAAAAACGCGATCCACAAAAACGGAATATACGCCCAGAACAGCCGCGCCGTGTCGTGATACCACCCCGCCGACACCGCCCCGCAAGCGCCCCCCGCCAGCATTCCTAAGCCGAAAGCTTCCAGCGGCGTCCGCTTCTGCGCCGCCAGCAGCAGCGGCACAAACGCCCCCCACCCCAGCCATTCCCAGTTGAAGGGCGGCAGGCTCAGGGCAAACAAAAGCCCCGACAGCAGCGACAGCAGCAGAAGTTTCATAACACCAGTTTCGCGAAGATTGCCATGATTACAAATTATACCGTATCTTTATGAAACACAGCTTTTTTGAGATGTTGGGTAAGATAAAGGCAGAGGAAACCATCATGCTGAAAACCGTGGAAGGTATTTATCAGAATGGGCGGGTCGAGCTTGCAGAAATCTCCGATGACATAAAAGAAGCGCAAGTCATCGTGACATTTTTGCCTAAAACGGCGGCGCGTTTGTTAAGCGATTACGGCATTGATGAAGCGCAGGCTGCTGATTTACGCGCTCGCCTTCACACCTTTGAAGAAGACTGGAACCATCCAGAGATGGATGGCTACGATGCAATACACTCCGCAATCTTGTAGAATATATCAACAGGAGAAAAAGCCATGCGTTATATCTTTGTCACCATTGCGTCTCTTCTGCTGGCAGCAGCAACTGCACCCATTTTGGCACAGCAATCCTCTCTGACTATGGTAAGAAATGTCGAGCGGCCTGGTTTCACATCAGACACCACCAAACTACCTTTTGCTCCCGTACACTTCTTGAGAGACTCTGGTATTGACATCATCCAGCAAAATGGCTACGCCTCTGTTCAGGCAAATAATTCTCATCCACAGCCGATTCATTTTCTAAAAGCATATTCTCATACACCCGCTTTCATGTTGCCCTCCCTTATGCCCCCTTATGTCCAGCGTATCTATGCTTTGCGGGCTGCACGTCATCGTAAACTCAGGCACTAGACCAAAGTGTAATTTGGCTGAGGCGGTCTATGTCGCGGCGCACCAGCAGAAGTGGCAGCAGGCCGATGACGCCGAAGGAGCAGTCAATCAGCCGCCAGAAGAACGGAATGCCGCGCAGGGGGCCGAATACAAACGCCCACGGGATGACGCAGACGCAGGCGATCAGGCCAAAGGTAATGGTCCAGCGGTTCCGTACCGGGTCCAGATAAGGGCCGATGAACGCGACGGCAATCATCAAATGCCCGAACGCCAGCCAATCCGTCCCGTAAGCGAGGAACGGGTAATGCGCGTCGGTGTCCCGCAGCCCGTCCTGCACCCGGAAAATCCAATCGGACAAAGCGCCGAGATGGTGCCCGACCAGCCGTGTCAGAATGCTCAGTTCCCAGCCCAGCGGAACAGCAGTAATGCCGCTCAGGGCCAGTCCCACAATGAACGCGCCCAGCCAGAACCGTATCCGGCGGCGCAGTTGGTAAGCTTCGGTCATGCGGCTTGATGGTCTTTCTGGCTGTCAGTGTACCTCTTGTGCAGGCAGAAATTTTAGTTCTAAGGAAGTGTAAGAATCCCCCCAGCCCCCAATAATGGGGGAGCATGAGAAGATGTAGGGGCGCTGCTTGCTGCGCCCTCTTATGCTTGCTGCGCCCTCTTGCTTTTCTTCTTGTCCGTATTGCTCCCCCATTATTGGGGGCCGGGGGGATTTTTCCGGGTTGACATGGGCGGGCGTATTCGGACGGAGTGTTTGACGCTGCGCGAGCTTCTGTAGGCAGTTCTTGACTGGGAATGGGCAGACGCAGGGAAGCGGCGGTGGGGCGAAGTCTCACGAGATGAGAATTTCGGATAATCGCTTCCTTGAAGTTTTGGAAAGCGATGTGCGCGGCGCGATTGGGTGTTATACTGTCCTTGTCTTCAGAACGTGGAAGGCATATAGATTACGTTTGACATTGGTTTAGTGAGAGGAGCCTTGAACATGACCCCCACCAT
>CAXSZN010000031.1:3831-13017 GCA_964241935.1 uncultured Armatimonadales bacterium | reverse complement strand
TGGTTTAGTGAGAGGAGCCTTGAACATGACCCCCACCATTGACACCCCGGACACGCAAAGTCCCCTGCCCCAACTGACGATTGAAGGTCAGCAGTTTGGCCGGGGACGCGCCTTGTTTCCCGACTTTTCTTTTCCCCTGCCGCCCGAATGGGCTGCCCCCGGCGCATCTGTCACCCTGCGGGATTTGATCACGCGCATTGTCCGCGAAGAAGTCCAAAACTTCCAGCAGCGGCGCTGCGAGCGGCGGTTTTTGCATAGCCTCACGGCAAAGCAGATCGCGGACGCGGCGGTGCGCGGCAAGGTAGATATGGGCGGGCGGGAGGAAGAACCCGACGCCGACCCGGAGCAGGCGGTCGCGGTGGCCCTGCTGGCGTTTGAAGACGGCCTGTATTATGTGTTTGTGGACAACGAGCACCGGCTGGCTTTAGACGAAACGGTTTCGCTGTCTGCCGATAGCCGCGTCACATTCCTGCGCCTTGTCGCGCTGGCGGGAGGATAATTTCATGCTTACTCCCGAACATGCCAAAGAACGATTGAAGGAGTTTCAAGTCAAAGACCAGGAAGCCGCACTGCTGACGGCGGCTGCCGTGCTGCCCGAAGCGCCGCGCACGGTCTGCTACAACCTGGTTGGACGCGACCAGGACGGCAAGCTGTTTTCCGGCCAGAACATCAACAGTTACACTGTCCGCGAGAAAGCGACAGTCCGGCTGCTGGCATTTAATGACGCTGACCGCAGGGCGGTCTTCACCACGTTCTTCCCCACCCTTGCCCCCCATGTCGAAGCCGCCTGGCAGTTTCACAGCAAGCTGCCGTACCAAAGCAGCCACTCGCGCCGGCCCTTTCGTGCTCCCAGCCATCCGGTGCGGGCCGACTCCGCCCGCGCGGCTTGGTTTCAGCGCCTTCTCGCCGTCGCCCGTCCGTATGACGGGCAGTCTTTGGGATGGTTCGCCGCCTGGGCGCCGTACATTGCCAGCTACTACGGGGACGCGCTGGGCATTTTGCTGGCGGCGGCGGTAGACAAGCGGGACGCTGTGGGCGACGAAGTTTATGAGATTTTGCTGGCGTCGGCGCGGGGCGAGCATGAAATCAGCATGATGGGCCGCCATGTGTCCCGCGCCCTGCTGGCGGCAGACCGGCCCGAGGGCTGGGAGTTTATGGAGAAGTTTCTGCTGGCCGCGCAGCGTCAGGAAGGCCTACGGCAGGTCATCTTGGAAGCCGTGGACGAAGCGCACCCGCAGGCGTTCCGGCGGATGCTCCGCGTCATTCGCGAGAACGATTTGACGCGCTTCAGCGCGACGATCCGGGCCGTGGATGTCTGGCTGGGGTTCGGGTGGGACGCGATGAGCGCCAAGTTCGCGGCAAAAGCATTGCAGCAGATTGAAACGGCGCTGGCCCATCCCGAACTTTGCGCCGAGACGGTGATGGGCGATGACTTGCAGGCCGCGTATCTGGCCCTCTGGGCGGCGGCGTTTGACGACGCGCCGGGGGCAGTCCTAAGCGCGTTGCCGCTGCTTCAGCACCCCGACACCAAGCGGCGCTTTGTCGCCGCGTATTTCTTGGTCCAAACAGGCTTGCCGGAAGCGTCCGCCGCGCTGCTGCCGCAGACGGATGACCCGGACCTGCGGGTCGCGCTGCTGGCCCTGCGGGCGGAGCTGCACGGCGACGATTTGTTTGAGCGGCTGGAACGGCTGGTGAACCGCCTGCCGGCCAAGCCCAGCGCTTTAGACCCGCTGGTGTGGGACTGGACAACGCAGGTCGCGGACAAAGCCTCGGTAGCCGATAAGCTGCCGGCACTGCTTGGGGAGCGCTCGCCTCAGCGTTTAATTGTCCATCTCCCGCATTTGAGTTCCTATGGGCGGGGGTATGCCGTTAGAGAGTTTGCGAAAGCCGTCTCTGAGCCGGAAGTGCGTAAGGCTTTGCTTGGCCTCGTCGGCGACCCCGCCGAGTTTGTCCGCCGGCAAGCGCTGGAAGCAATCACGAAAGCGCCGCTGGGGGCGGGTGAAGCTGAGCGGATGGAACTTTTGCTGACACGCAAAACTGGCGATCTGCGGCGCGGCGTGCTGTCGCTGCTGCTGGCCCAGCCTGATAGTCCGGCCCAGTCTTCGGCGACCCGCCTGCTTTCAGGGCGCGACTCCTTGCAGCGTCAGGCGGGCCTGGAACTCCTGCGGCAGATGGTCAAAACGGACCGCTCTTCTGCGGAGTGCCGCACGGCTGCCGCCGAGTACAAAGCTTCCGCGCCAAAGATTTCCGAGAGGGAGTCGGCGCTGCTGGATCAGCTTCTGGACATCGAGCGCGAAGAACCGATTTTGGATAACGGGCTGGGCTTGTTTGATCCCAACAACTGCAATCCACGCATCGCCCCTACCCTCCCCGACATGCCGACGCCGCTTGTGTCCGACGCCGCCCGCGCTCTGCTGGCAAGCTTGAAAGAGCTGATTGCGGCGAACGGGACGCAGATTATCCAGCTTCCGGGCCGTGACGAATCGCTGCTGGGAAATATGCAGTACGGTTTTCCTAGCCCCGACTTCACAAAGCCACAAGAAGAAAACTGGGAGACTCTGCCGCTGGCCGATCTGTGGCTGAGCTGGTGGGAAACCCGGCCCGCCGAAATGCGCGACCCCGACGGATTGGAAATCGTCCGGGCGCTGGCATTGTTTCATCGCAATTCATCGCACAGCCTTTATTATCAAGACGGAGCCGCAGACACGGATGATAAAGCTGATGGCAAAGGGCGCGAGTGGATTACTGAAATGCGCGGAGCGCTGTTCGGACCAAAGGTTATGTTTGGGGGGCAAAGCGGCATTTTGCAGGCGGTATTGCTGTGGCTTCAGCGGCGGCAATCGCAGGAAAACACGCCTGAGCTGCTGCTGCAAGCCTCGGAGATGACCGGAGCGCTGGGCGACAAGACCGGACAAGCGGGCTGGCGCGATTTTGGCGGGCTGCGCGGGTGGATGACGCTGGCAGGAACGCACCAAGCGCATTACCCGGAAGCGTGGACGCCGGAGCATCGCCGCCGCTGGTGGCGGCTGGTGCATTGGATGGACCAGCCGACAGAAAAGTCGTCCCGGATGCGCCCGAATTTGACGGAAGTGCTGGAGGCCGTCCATCTGGGCGAAGCGAACGAGGCTGATTTGCTGGACCAGCTCATCGGAGCGCGTCCGCTGCGCGGCGGGTATTCCAGCCGGGGCGATTTCCACGAGATTTGGACCCTGACCGGGCGGCGCGGCTCGCCGCTGCTGGAAGCGCACCCGGCGCTGAAAGAAGCGCTTGAAAAAGTCCGCGCCCGCATCTTAGAGGTGGAGCTGATGCGCGGGGAGCTGCCGACGGCGGCATCCGCCCCGGCGCTGGCCCTGCGTTCATTCGAAGGCACGGCAGCACTGATCCGGCTGCTGCGGGCGCTCGGCAAGGACGGGTTCTCGCGGGGACATTACTACGGAGGCAGCGCCGACGGCCATGCAAAAAGCGCGGTCTTCAGCCACCTGGCGCGGATCAGCTTTCCGGCGGCCTCAGACACGGCCGAAGAGTTCGCCCGGCAAACAAAAGAAGCCAAGATTGACGCGAAAAAGCTGATTGAGCTGGCGGTCTTTGCGCCGCAGTGGGCGGGCTTTGTCCAGCGGGCGATTGGCTGGCCGGAGTTTGCCGAAGCGGTCTGGTGGCTCCACGCCCATACCAAAGACTCCCAGTGGTCGGTGGATCAAGAAATACGGGAGCTGTGGACGGCGCAGGCCGCCGAGCGCACCCCGCTGTCCGCCCAAAGCCTCTTGGATGGGGCGGTAGATGTGGCCTGGTTTGCCCGCATCCATGCCGCGCTAGGCGCGGAGCGATGGAACGCGGTCAGCGATGCCGCCAAGTATGCGTCGGGCGGAAGCGGCCACAAACGCGCCCAGTTGTTTGCCGATGCCATGCTGGGGCAGCTCCCGCAAGAAACCATCCTGCCGCGCATTTTGGACAAGCGCAATGGGGATGCCGTGCGTGCCCTGGGACTCGTTCCGCTGGCAAAAGGCAAGGCAGGAGAGTTTGACCTGCTGGACCGCTACAAAATCATGCAGGAATTTGGGCGGGGCAGCCGCCAGTTCGGCGCAATGCGGCAGGCCAGCGAAAAGACGGCTGTGGCGATTGGCCTGGAAAACCTGGCCCGGACGGCAGGCTACCCGGACCCGGTGCGTCTGGAATGGGCGATGGAAGCGCAGTCAGTGGCGGACCTTGCCGCCGGCCCGGTTTGCGCCTCGGCAGGTGAGGTCACGGTGACGCTTGCGATCAATCCGTGGGGCGGCCCGGAACTGAGCGTCACGCGCAAGAACAAGCTGCTCAAAGCTATTCCGCCTGCCGCCAAGAAAGACCCGGTTGTGGCGGCGCTTGTGGCCCGGAAAACCGAGATTGAGCGGCAGGCGTCCCGAATGCGCCAATCGCTGGAAGAAGCCATGTGCCGGGGCGACGAGTTCTCGGGAGCCGAGTTGACCAAGCTGCTGGAACACCCGGTCTTGGCCCCGATGCTGCGCTCGCTGGTTTTAGTAGGAGGCGACGGCCTCGCGGGCTATCCCACCAATGGCGGGGCGGCTCTGGAAGGGCTAAACGGCGTGCAGGCCGCTGTGGAGAAGAAAGCGCGGCTGCGGCTGGCGCACCCCCATGACCTGTTTTTGACGGGGCGCTGGCACGAGTGGCAGCACGAGTGCTTTACGCGGGAGCGCATTCAGCCGTTCAAGCAGGTTTTCCGGGAGCTGTATGTTCTGACCCAGTCGGAGCAAGACGACCATGCACGTTCCCAGCGCTATGCGGGCCATCAAGTCGGCAAAAGCCAGGCGTATGCCCTGCTCGGCAAGCGCGGCTGGGTCGGCAACCCGTATGAAGGCGATGTCCGGCGGACGTTCCACGACGCCGGTATCACGGCGCTGCTGGACTTCGATATGGGATACACGACCCCGGCGGAAGTGGAGGGCCTCACGATTGAGCGGGTCTGCTTTACAAAGCGGGGCGAGTGGAAGGCGCTGCCGCTGGAACAAGTGCCGCCACGTGTCTTCAGCGAAGCCATGCGGGACTTAGACCTGGTCGTCAGCGTCGCCCATCAGGGCGGCGTGGATCCGGAAGCCAGCGCCAGCACGGTGGAGATGCGCTCGGCGCTGCTTCGCGAAGCCTGCGGGCTGATGAAGCTCGGCAATGTCCGTTTGCAGGGCAGCCATGCTGTCATTGACGGCCACTTGGGAACGTACTCGGTGCATCTCGGCAGCGCGATTGTCCATCGTCAGCCCGGCGGCCACCTGTGCATTATGCCGGTCCACAGCCAGCACCGAGGCCGCGTGTTCCTGCCGTTTGCCGATGACGACCCGCGCACCGCCGAAGTGCTGTCCAAAGTCCTGCTGCTGTCCAAAGACAAAGAGATTAAAGACCCGGTGATCTTGGAGCAGATATTCGCATGAGAAAAGCCGGGGGTGTCAAAACCCCCGGCTTTTTGGGCTTTTTCAGCTCAGCGGCGCGGGAGCGGACGCCGGGGCGTCGTAGCAGTCAATGGTCCAGTCGTCAAACGACGCGGCGGTGTTCCCCTGAGTCCAAAGACCAACTTTGCCGGCGGCGGCATTTGGCAGGCTCACGCTGATGCGCTTCTGCATGTCAATCCAGCCGCGTGCCTGGCCGTCACGAACGAGGAGGCGCAGCGTGTGCCAGCCGGGTCCGAGCGGCGCGGGCGGGGCCGAAACAGGCGCAGGAGCGGCAGGAGGTGTCGGCGGCAGGACAATCATGGTCTGCTGCAAAGTGGTGTGCGTTGGCCCGTCAATTTGGATCAGCGCGAGATTTCCTAACGCTTGATTGCAGCGCAAAACCATGTACTGGTTCGGGCCGGTATAGCCGAAGACGATCCCCACGGCGGGGCTGAGGATGCCGGAATCAATACGGAACCGGACATGGATGTCCATGTTGCGCCCGCCGTCACCCCGGTCCAGAAGCACGGCAAAGTGATCGGACCGGAAGTTCGGGCCGGAAACGTGCGCGACTAATCCGTCTGCGCCAGGCTTGTCGGGCCGGATCGCGCAAAGCGGGGACGGGCCGGCAGTGCCGGAGCCGACAGCGGACAGGCCGGCCAAGCCCCCAGCCTCGAAATTGAAGACGCGGGACGCGCTCGGCACTTCGGTCCAAACATCGGTGTTGTCGGTGGCCCACGGATCGTTTGACCGCCCTCCCCCGTTCCCAGTCTGCTTCGGTGCAAACGTCGCCAGATAGTCAACAATCTGGGCCGCTTCCGGCGGCGAGATCTCGTCCGAGGCGTGATATTTTGTCAGCATGGTATTGACGGTGCGCTGCCACTCGGCACGGGAATACTCTTTCTCCAGCGGGACAGGCAGGTTATGGCAGGCGGAGCATTTCTCGGCGTACAGCATTTTGACCTGCGGCGCATCGGCTTTCGGCACGTCGGCGGCGACGGGGTGCGCCGGACTGATGGAGGCCGTCAAGGCGACTGTTCCAGCGGCGGCCACAGAAGACAGCAGCAGTATCAGTTTCGGTGAGATTTTCATGGAACTACTTTCCGGCAAAGACACGCATCAAATAACTGCTTGTATTATTCCACATCAGGCTGCAGTGTGCATGCTTGTCTTTGATGACGGTGAAATCGCGGCGAATGTTCACCTGCCTTCCTTCTTGACAAAGCGCCTGGCCGGTGTTATAATTTTGCGTTCCTAATCTTATTGTTTTTAGAGGTCAACGTGATTGGATACTGTGTGCGCTGCCGGGCCAAACAAGAAATGCTTTCTGCGACGCGGACACTAATGAAGAACGGGCGGCGGGCGATGATCGGCACCTGCGCCTGCTGCGGAACAAAGATGTCTGTTGCCGGAAAGTGGGATGAGGACCCCGTGCCGGCGCAGAAGACGCCTGAAAATAATTTGACAGCCACGCCCGAAACTGGGTAAAATACCCAACGCGGCCACGCGCGAGAGAGGTTTTTGGCACATATGGCAGACGATAAATTTGCAAAAGGACTGGAAGATGTCATTGCCGGCGAGTCTTCCATCTGTGATGTAGACGGCATCAACGGCAAGCTGATCTACCGTGGGTATGACATTCACGATTTGGCCCAGAACACGACCTTCGAGGAGGTCGTTTATTTGTTGTGGAACGGCAGCCTGCCGACCGAGTCCCAGCTTGTGGAATTGAAGTCGGAACTGGACGCAAACCGGGCCATTCCCGAAGGCGCACTGGCTCTGCTGCGTCAGTTCCCGCACACGGTCCCCCCGATGGACGCTTTGCGGACCGCCGTTTCCCTGCTGGGAATGTATGACCCCGATTTAGGCGACGAAAGCCTAGCCGCCAACAAGCGCAAGGCTCTGCGCCTGACGGCACAGATGGGAACACTTGTCGGCACATTAGATCGCCTGCGAAAGGGCGAGGAGCCGGTCGCCCCGCAGCCCGGCTTGTCCACCGCCGCCAGCTTCCTCCATCAGTTAAACGGCACCGTGCCAAGCGAGACCGAGTCACACGCTTTAGACGTCGCTTTGATTTTGCACGCCGACCATGAGCTGAATGCGTCTACGTTCGCCGCCCGGGTCACGGTCGCCACGCTGACCGATATGTACAGCGCCGTTACCAGCGCGGTCGGTACCCTGGCCGGCCCGCTGCACGGCGGGGCGAATGTCAACGTGATGAACCTGCTGGAACAAATCGGCACCCCGGACAAAGCCGACGCGATTGTCACCCAAATGCTGGCGGAAGGCAAGAAAATCCCCGGCATCGGCCACCGCGTTTACCGTGCTTTAGACCCCCGCGCCGTTTCTTTGCGGGAGATGTCCCGGCAATTAGCCGAGACCACGGGCGACGCCAAGTGGTACGAGATCAGCGAGAAAGTCCAGGAAGCCGCCGACAAGGCCCTGGCCGCTAAGGGCAAAACAACGCTCAAAGCCAACGTAGACTTTTTCTCGGCGTCGGTCTACCACATGCTGAACATTCCGAATGACCAGTTCACGCCCGTGTTCGCCATTTCCCGCGTGGCAGGCTGGACCGCGCACATCTTGGAGCAGCTCGGCGACAACCGGCTGATCCGCCCCCGCGCCATCTACACCGGCCCGCGCGATCTCAAAGTGACACCGATTGGGGAGCGGAAGTAGCGCAAGAGAAAGCAGCGCAAAAGAAAGCAGCGCAAAAGAAGCAGCCCATCAAGAGCGAAAGGATTTATCCTTTCGCTCTTTTTAAGTTTTTGGCGATTGTCGGCAGCACAAAGACGAGTAGTTGAAAACTGCTCGCTAGGAAAAGTACCCTTTGGGTTAAGGAAAAACCGATGAGACTTATCTTGCGTCCGCAGGACGCTTAACCCAGCGAGTAGTTTTCAACTACTCGTCTTTTGCTTTTGTTTCGCAGCATCTTTTTCTGCATTTCCGGGTATACTGCCTTCAGTATTTAACCCCGGTTAAAAAATAAGTTTCCGAATTACTGTGATTAGCATCTGTGAGGGCGCCATGCGAACTGCCGTCGTGGAAGATTACGTCAAAACAATTTACAAGCTGCAAACGCAGACCGACACCGTTTCGACTTCGGCATTGGCAGAGCGTACCGGCACATCCGCCGCCGCCGTGACCAAAATGCTGAAGCACTTAGCAGAAGCAAACCTCGTTTCTTATACCCCCTATCACGGGGTGCGGCTAACCCAGATGGGCGAGAAGATCGCGCTGGAAGTGATTCGGCATCACCGGCTGCTGGAGCTGTATCTGGCCCAGGCGATGGGCTACTCATGGGACCAGGTGGACGCCGAAGCGGAAAAGCTGGAGCATGTCATCTCGGAAGAGTTTGAAGCCCGGATTGATGCCCTGCTCGGCCATCCTCACGCCTGCCCGCACGGTGATCCTATTCCTTCGCCCGACGGCACACTTGTCGAAGAGCGCCTGCGGGCGCTGAGTGAATGCGTTCCCGGCGAGACCGTGACCGTGGCGCGGGTCAAGGACACGAATGCCGCCGTGCTTCGGGCGCTGACGGAGCGGGTCATTCACCTGCACTCGGTGGTGACAGTATTGGAGCGGGACGCGATTGACGGGCTGCTGACGGTGCAGGTCGGCAGCGAGCGGCAGGTCATCGGCACGGCGCTCGCCGGCAGCGTCTTCGTGCAGCCGGTTACCGAGCGAGAAGATTCACTGGAAGAAAAGACAAATTAGGAAGCCAGACAGTCGTTCATGGAATTAGCGCAGGACCCTTCAAGACAAGAACCAGCAC
>CAXSZN010000031.1:0-3731 GCA_964241935.1 uncultured Armatimonadales bacterium | reverse complement strand
TTCTTCGGACCGGGCTATTTGATCGCTGTCGGCTACATGGACCCCGGCAACTGGGCGACGGACATCAGCGGCGGGTCGGTCTACTCGTACCGGCTGCTGTCGGTGATCTTAATCGCCAACTTCACGGCGATCTTTTTGCAGGCGCTCTCGGCAAAGCTCGGCATCGCGACCCAGCGCGATCTCGCTCAGGCCTGCCGCGATGCCTACCCGAAACAAGTCTCGATCTTTCTGTGGCTGTCGGCGGAGGTCGGCATTGTGGCGTGTGATGTGGCGGAAGTGATCGGCGCGGGCATTGCGCTCAATCTGCTGTTCCATATTCCCTTGATCATCGGCTGCGCTCTCACGGCGCTGGACGTGCTGGTCGTGCTGGTGCTGCAAGGCCGGGGCTTTCGGTATGTGGAAGCGCTGGTCATCACGCTCATCGGCACGATGATGGTCATTTTTACGGTGGAAATGATCTATGCCCGCCCGGCCTGGTTCGGCGTTCTCGCCGGCTTCGTGCCGCACGCCGAGATTATCCGTGACCCGCACATGCTGTATATCGCGCTTGGCATTCTTGGTGCAACAGTCATGCCGCATAATTTATATCTGCATTCGTCCATTGTCCAGACGCGCGATTTCGGCACCGACTACAAAGAAAAAAAAGGGGCGATCCAAAGCGCGTATTTAGACTCGACTGTCGCGCTGATGCTGGCGCTGTTTGTCAACGCCGCTATCTTGATACTCGCCGCCGCCGTATTCTACCGCACCGGGCATCACGAAATTGGAGATATTCAAGGCGCATACAAGCTGCTGACGCCGCTGATGGGGGTCGGCATCGCGACGCCACTGTTTGCGATTGCCCTGCTGGCGTCGGGCCAGAACTCGACGCTGACGGGAACAATGGCCGGGCAGATTATTCTGGAAGGCTTCACCAATTTCCAGATGCCGGCCTGGCTGCGGCGCCTGGTCTCGCGGATGCTGGCGATTATCCCGACGCTGATCATTGTCAGCTTGTACGGCCTGTCCGGCACCGGCAAGCTGCTGATTTTCAGCCAGGTCGTTTTGTCGGTACAGTTGTCGTTTGCGATCATCCCACTCATTCAATTTACGAGTGACAAAGCGAAAATGGGCCGGTTCGTCAACGGCTGGGCCACGCGCACCGGCGGCTGGATCCTGGCGGCGATTATCTTCGGCCTGAACAGCTATTTGGTCTACACGACGCTGAAGCATTAGCAGCGAATAGGCGTTGGTTTACCCCTGCCTGCCTGCCGGGTATTTAACAGCAGCACCGAGGAGGATGTTTCCAATGGCACTGCAAACAATTTACGCGCTTTTTCAGGATGTATCCGACGCCGAAAGAGCAATTGGCGCACTGCGGGATCACGGCATTCCCGAAAGCAGCATCGGAATCGCCGGCCGCCGCCCGGCGGAGCAGGACGAAACCGGACGTGTTCGCGAGAACTACATACGGCTGACCGAAGACAGCACGACATCGGAAGCAACTTATGCGCCCCTGCCGGGAACACAGCCGGCGGCGGCGATTGCATCCACCGTGACCCCGCGCTCCGACGTGGACACCGCCGAAAACGTAGCGGCGACCGGCAATTCAGGACTGACCACGACCACGCCGCAGGACGCGGCGGCAGGTGCGGCAGTCGGCACCGGCGTCGGTTTGATCGCAGGACTTCTCGCGGCAGCCGCTGCGATCACCATTCCCGGTGTTGGGCTGGTGCTGGGCGGCGGCATTCTGGCCGGTGCGTTCGGTGTTGCGGCGGCGACGACGGCGGCGGGCGCAGCGGTCGGCGGCGTCACCGGCTACCTGCGCGACATGGGAATGCCGGAGCAGGCGGCAGCCAGTGTCAGTGACCGCCTGCGCGAAGGCGACTATTTGATGACGATTTCTCTGGACCCAACGCACTATGACGAAGTCAAGCGGCTTCTTTTGAAGTACAACGCCGCCGGGGTAGACATCAATGTCAATGCCGCCGGGGAGCGCGTTTCCGATGTCTGGGGCAACAACATGGCGATTGCCGAGCATCTGCGAAAAGGCCCCAATCCGCAGCTTGTGAATGCTCAGGCCGCGATGGCCGCGCAGGAAGCAGCGTCCGTTGGACGAACACCCGACGAAATCATGGCCCACGACGAAGCCGTCAGCGCCCCGGAGACTGCCTTCCCCGGCAAAGCGCGTATCTACGAGTGAAGGCGAACACGAGGAGAAGAGCGAACACAAGATTCGCCCTTCTTCTGTATTCGCCGTGTCCGCAGGGGGCTTGTTCTTGACCTCTCCCGCGCTTCGGGTTATAATGGGCTATGCCTGCTCCGTTTGCCGCTGTTGATTTTTCGCGCCTTCGCACCGCGCTGTTTGATCTTGACGGCACCCTGATTGAAACCCACATTGATTTCCCGGCGATGACTGCGGCCATGCAGCGTTTAGCGCGGGCAAACTCGGTTCCTGAAAGTGTCACCGACGGCAAAGACATTCTCGGCTTGGCGGACGCGGCTGCCGGAGACCTCAGCGAGCGCGGCGGCGACGGCGCAGCTTTGCGCCGCACGGCGTTTGCCGAACTGGAAGCCCTGGAGGTCGCCGGATGCTCGCGTCCCGTGCTGCTGCCGGGAACACGCGAGCTGCTGTCGGAACTCACCCGGCGCGGCGTCAAAGTCGGCATTGTCACCCGCAACTGCCGCACAGTTGCCGTGGGACTTCTGGCCCGGTTCGCCCTGCCTCATCACCTTCTGCTTTCCCGCGACGACGTTCCCAAGGCCAAGCCGAACCCGGAGCATTTGTGGGATGCCCTGCGCCTGCTGGGTGAGCCGGCGAGCCAGGCGGTCATGGTCGGCGATCACTGGATGGACATAGAAGCAGGGATCCGGGCCGGCTGCGCGGCGACACTGGGCGTTTTGGGACGCAACGACACCGGCTGGTTTGCTCCCTGCCCGCCGACGGCGCTGGCGCGAGATTTAGAAGAAGCCGCACCCTGGTTCGGCGGCCAGCCATTTGGCGAGTGACCTATGCGCCTTTCCGTCTGCATCGTCAACTGGAACACGCGCGATTATCTTCGAGAGTGCCTCACGGCTCTTCAGAGCTACCCGCCATCGGGACACAAGATGGAAGTCATTGTCGTGGACAATGCCAGCACGGACGGCTCGGCGGGCATGGTCGCCGCCGAGTTTCCTGAAGTTTTGCTGACCGCAAGCAGCGTCAATCTCGGGTACGCCGAAGGCAACAACCGGGCGCTGGCACAAGCGACGGGCGACGCCCTGCTGCTGCTGAACCCGGACGTGGTCGTGCATCCTGACAGCTTGACCCGCGCCGCCGAGTTTGCTGCCCGGCACCCGGACATCGGCGCGTTCGGCTGCCGCCTTGTCGGCACGGACGGCAAAACACAGCCGTCGCTCCGGTCGTTTCCCGACCCCGGCCCGGTGCTGTGGGAGTATCTCGGCGCGTCGCGCCTTTTCCCACGCTCGCACTTGTTCGGGGCGTACCGCATGACCTGGTTTGACTACGAAAGCGCCATGCAAGCCGACCAGCCGATGGGGTCGTTTCTCTGGATTTCGCATAAAGCCTACGCCCAAGTGGGCGGCCTGGACCCGCAGTTCCCGATTTTCTTCAACGAAGTGGACTGGTGCTGGCGGGCCAAGCGCGGCCACGGCCTGCCAATCTGGTACACTCCCACTGTGGTTGTGACGCATCACGGCGGCGGCAGCACCCGGCAGGTGAAAGCCAGCATGGTCCGCGAGTCCCACCGCTC
>CAXSZN010000030.1:19257-55711 GCA_964241935.1 uncultured Armatimonadales bacterium | reverse complement strand
CCAGGGTATCTAATCCTGTTTGCTCCCCACGCTTTCGCGCCTCAGCGTCAGTTATAGGCCAGCGAGCTGCCTTCGCCATGGGTGTTCCGATCGATATCTACGCATTTCACCGCTACACCGACCATTCCACTCGCCTCTCCCACACTCAAGGTTCCCAGTATGAAAGGCAGTTCCGAGGTTGAGCCTCGGACTTTCACCCCTCACTTAAGAACCCGCCTACGCGCTCTTTACGCCCAGTAACTTCGGACAACGCTCGCCCCCTACGTATTACCGCGGCTGCTGGCACGTAGTTAGCCGGGGCTTATTCACCAGGTACCGTCATTTATTTCTTCCCTGGTAAAAGAAGTTTACATCCCGAAAGATTTCATCCTTCA
The DNA here is from genome assembly GCA_964241935.1 of uncultured Armatimonadales bacterium. Taxonomy (GTDB): domain Bacteria; phylum Armatimonadota; class Armatimonadia; order Armatimonadales; family Capsulimonadaceae; genus JANXMY01. The sequence goes on along the minus strand of CAXSZN010000030.1, from coordinate 55,337 downwards.
CGCGACGTCGCTGCATCAGGCTTTCGCCCATTGTGCAAGATTCCTAATTGCTGCCCCCCGTAGGAGTCTGGGCCGTATCTCAGTCCCAATCCGGCTGATCGTCCTCTCAGACCAGCTACCCGTCGAAGCCTTGGTGAGCCGTTACCTCACCAACTAGCTGATAGGCCGCGGGCCCATCCTGAAGTGCCTTGCGGCTTTGTATCCTCTGTGATGCCACAGCGATACACATGCGGTATTAGCAACTCTTTCGAGTTGTTGTCCCCCGCTTCAGGGCAGGTTGCCCACGTGTTACGCGACCGTTCGCCACTAACCAGCATTGCTGCTGATCCGTTCGACTTGCATTTCTTAGGCACGTCGCAAGCGTTCGTCCTGAGCCAGGATCAAACTCTCCATAAGTGTTATTGTTATCGGTCCGAAGACCTTCTAGCAAACTTGTTGAATTGTCTGAGATACTATGGCCGGCTAGGTCCATAGTTCCAGTTTTTGCTTTTGTTCTTTGCAGAACAGAAGCGATTAAAACTTCCTTGGCTTCTTTGTTACTTTATATTGTTTTGCAGAGTAAACTGCAAGATATATATGCTCAAAGGTTTGTTTCACGATTCCACTATTTAGTTTTCAATGTGCATCGCCGGCGCTTCCGATCTGCATTTGCGTTTCGGAAGGAAGCAATAAAAAACCACGCTATCGCTTGAATAGCCCGTCTGGTCAGGTGAAGAAAACTGTCGGCGCGAACGCTTTTCAGCTTGTCGTCACCTCCACTCGGTTACCCTTGCAGCGCGGAGGTCATTGCTCTTCGGCTCAGTGACGAAGGATAGTATACATCAGCCTCGCGGCTTTTGTCAACCCCTTCATCAAAAGTTTTTCAATTCTTTTTCGCGGCTGCTTTGGAGCAGTGCGTCATCGCTGGCTCTTTGGCCCGGCGACAAGAGTTAGTATATCAGAAAGTTTTGCTCTTTGTCAAGGCTTTTGGAAAAATCTTTTCAGCTTTTTCTTTCAGGCCTCTCAGTCACCAGCGCTTTGGCTTGGCAACGAAGAATAGTATGACATCGCGTTTCCACTTTGTCAACCCCTTTGCAAAAACTTTTTTACTTGTTTTCGCTGGGGGCTGTTTCCGTCAGGTGCTGCCGGCAACGAGAGATAGTATGACATCGCCGTCCACAAGAGTCAAGGGGTTCTGGAAAAGTTTCCCTAAAATTTTTGGGCGGCACTGTTCTCCTGCTGGTGACGCCGCGCGTCCGTCACGGTCAGCGGCAATGACAGCCGGCATAGCTCGCCAAAAGCATGATCCAGATGTGTCCCCAGCCGGCGCGATGGATCTGCAAACCATGACTCGACCGCATAACGGAACACAGCCCATCCAACTTGCGCCGCCAGGGCCGCCAGACGCTCGCCGGCACCACGACGGCGCAGCGCCAGAGCCATGTCCTCAATCAAAGCGGCTTCCTTTGCCAGCTCGCGCTCTTGAAGTGCAGGGGCGCTTGCGATCACCTGCTGACGGGGGACGGAAAATGGCCGGTTGTCTTCCAATATCTGCTCGACGGACCGGAACGCTAAGTACAAGATTTCCAGCGGCTGCAATGTCTCAGGCGCTTTGGCTATCGCGTCGGTCAAAGCCGCCTTTAGCATGATCTGACCGTCGAACAAAACTTCGCGCTTGTCGGGGAAGTGCCGAAAAAAGGTGCGCTCCGTGACCCCGGCGCGAGCGGCGATCTCAGACGTGGTGGTCTGCTCATAACCGCGCTCGCTGAACAACTCCAGAGCGGCCTGCTGAAGTCGTCGGCGTGCTTCTTCTCCGTTTCGTGGCATGTTTCTATTATAACCGCTAAGTTTATATTCGCTGCCATTAGGTTATAATGTCATAGACTGACATAACGAATGGAGTGATTTTGATGAGTGAGCTGACTATGCCGAAAACGATGAAGGCGATGATGCTGCCTCAATTTGGTGGACCCGACCAGTTCCGCTTGGAACAAATTGGCCGGCCCTCGCCGGGACGCGGGGAAGTTCTTGTTCGGATTGCAGGAACAAGCGTCAATCCTGTTGATGCCAAAGCTCGCGCCGGTGAACTGCTGCCGTTGTTCCCGGCAGAGCGCCTGCCGCTGCTGCTCGGCTTCGATGCAAGCGGCCGTATCGAAGAGTTAGGCACGGGTGTCACCGACTGGAAAATCGGAGATGCGGTTTATGGCTTTCCCGGCGCAGACCCCGGCACCGCCATGACGTTCAGCCGGGGGACATTCGCGGAGTATATCTGTCTGCGGACCGACGAAATCGCCGCTGCTCCTCAGTCCATTCCGCTCGCCGACGCCGGGGCGGTTCCTTTGGCGGCAATGACGGCCTGGCATGGCTTGATGACGCAGGGAGAAATGCAGCGCGGCCAGCGTGTGCTGATCCAGGGAGGGTCCGGCGGCGTCGGCCACTTCGCCGTCCAGTTCGCGCATCGGCTCGGCGCGACCGTGTATGCCACTGCTTCAGGTCGGAACACAGACTTTCTTCGGGAATTGGGGGCAGACGTTACGATTGACTACAGCACGGATCAGCTTGGGGAGCTTGCAGGCCAGATGGACCTGGTGTTCGATCTCGCAGGCGGCAAGAGCGAGGAAGAGTCTTGGGCTGCCTTGACACCGGATGGGATGCTTGTTTTGGCGGCGGGGCAGCCGAACCCGGCTCTCGCCCGTTCGCCCGAACAGCGATCCCGCTTCGCCCTGGCGCAGTCAACCCCCGATGACTTGGGGCGCGTCGCGAGAATGCTGGACGATCAACAGCTTCGTCTGACGATCTCCGGCCGCTTTGCGCTGGAGCAGGTCGGCGAGGCGCAATCTCAGCTAGAGCGCGGCGGTACCCGAGGCAAGCTGCTGGTCACTGTGTCTTAGGCAAACTGCAGAGGCTCCAATTCTTGACGTCACGGAGTGACATTCTGCACTTCAAAAGCCCTGCACTTCCAGTGCAGGGCTTCCTAACCCTCCCCATCATGGCGAAGTGTCTTTTCCTCTTTCTCCGCCTCCCCCATCACAACCGGCTCCGACATCAGGGCCGCAATCGCTCGCATGGTCGCTTCGCTGATAATTGTCAGAGCATCTTTTGACGGGTCCGGGTACGCGGCCAGCATCTCTTGGGCCGTCATCGGCTTGCCGATTGTTGCCGTGACATGCGCCCGGTGCAGCCCGCCGTGCTTCGGCAGCACTTTGTTCGTTCCCTCTAAAGCAATCGGCACAATCGGGATCCCCGTCTGCTTTGCAATCAGCGCAAAGCCCTTTTCCGCCGGCAGCAGCGTTCCCGGCTCGGCCCGCGTTCCTTCGGGGAAGATGCCCATGACACGTCCGGCCTTCAGCTCGGCGATGGCCTGCTTGATCGCTCCCCGGTCCGCAGACCCGCGCTTCACCGGGAACGCCCCCATTGCTTTGATGTACGGCCCGAACACAGGAACTCTGAACAGCGAGTCCTTCGCCATCAAATGAAGCTGGCGCTTCGTAACCATAGACAGGTAGGGTGGGTCCATGTATGCCCGGTGGTTCGGCGCTAAAATGATTGGCCCCGTTTCCGGGATATTCTCGCCGCCGATCACCGTAATCCCGCCCAGCAGCGGCATCATCAGGCGCACAAAGACCCGCGTGATCGCATACGCGCGTGTGTAGCGCTCGGGCGGGTACTGCATAGTCTTGATTTCGTCGCTCTCGGCTTTACTCATGCTGCGCCTCCGCCTGGCGGCACAGCGCCAGGACACGCGAAACGACTTCCTCTACACTTAAGCCGTCGCTGACGAGATGCACCGCATCAGAGGCAGGCACCATCGGCGCGGCATCGCGGGACGCATCCCGCGCGTCCCGCTCTGCGATGTCCTTCTCAAGCTGCGCCGAAGACAGCGTGATGCCGGCCTCGCCCAGTTCTTCCCGCCGCCGCCGCACCCGCTCAGCCAGCGACGCCGTCAGAAACACTTTGACTTCCGCATCAGGCAGCACCACCGTTCCAATGTCCCGGCCTTCCATGACAACCCCGCCGCGCCGGCCCATCTCCCGCTGCAGAGCCGCCAAACGCCCCCGCACGCACGGCATGGCCGACAGCCGCGAAGTTAAATCGCTGATCTGCGGCGTCCGTATCTTGCCCGTCACATCCTGCCCGTCCGCGAACACGCAGCCTCGGTCCAATCCGATCTCCAGCCGCTCCGCCAGATCGCAGACCGCCGCGCTGTCTTCCGGCGCTATCCCGGCCTGGACTACCGCCCACGCCACCGCCCGGTACATCGCGCCTGTATCTACATACGTGTAGCCCAGCGCCGACGCCGCCTGCCGCGCCACCGTGCTTTTCCCCGCCCCCGCCGGCCCGTCAATCGCCACACTGATTTTCGTCCTAGTCGTCATAGGCGCATTGTAACCCGGCACGGCGCACAATGTCAACGCGAGAGGTACAATACGCTTCAGGAGGCTAACCCATGTCAATAGTTCTGCTCCAAGACGCCGACAGCCAGCTTGCCCAGATCGTTCAGCAGGCCAGCAACGGCGAAGAAGTGATCATCGTCCGCGACAGCAAACCAATTGCAAAATCAGTGCCATTGCTGCGGGAGGAACCTGTTTCGCATTTCGGCAAGGATTATGCCGCCACGCATTGAAATGCGAGGCTGTCAAGTTCCCAGTGTCGCGGCGACACAAAGACAAGAACGGCTTTGTTGCTTTGTATTCCGTCGCCTCGACGGTGAGCACTTTCCAGCCTCTGAATTTATCACATGGCTCCTATTCTGTGACTACAGACCGCTGCCTAAGAAATGACTTACCATGAGTACCTATCCTGATTTAAGCACGAAAGTGACGCTCGCCTCGCTCGCCCGCAAGAAGCAGCGGGGCGAAAAGATTTCCATGCTAACCGCCTACGACTACCCGCTGGCCCTCTTGGTGGACGGCTCCGGCGTAGACATGACATTGGTCGGCGACTCGCTTGGCATGGAAGAGCTGGGCTTTGAGACCACGCTGCCCGTGACCATGGACATCATGGTTCACCACACGAAAGCCGTCCGGCGCGGCACCCGCCGGGCGCTTCTTGTCGCCGACCTGCCGTTCCTCTCATATCAGGCCAGTGCCGACGAGGCCGTCCGCAACGCCGGGCGGCTTTTGCAGGAAGGCGAAGCCAACGCCGTCAAGCTCGAAGGCGGCGTTTCCATCGCTTCTACTTTAAAGCGCGTGGTAGACGCCGGCATTCCGGTCATGGGCCATATCGGCTTTACGCCTCAGAGCGTCAACCTCTTGGGTGTCCGCAAGCAGGGCAAAGATGAAGCCGGAGCCGCGCAGGTCCTGGCCGATGCTCGCGCCGTCCAGGACGCCGGAGCCTTCGCCGTTGTCCTCGAACTCATCCCGGACGCTCTTGCCGCCGAAGTGACAGCCGCGCTCTCCATCCCTACCATCGGTATCGGAGCCGGTTCAAGATGCGACGGCCAGGTGCTGGTCACCTCCGACCTTTTAGGCCTGCGCCCCGAGCGTCCCGCCCTGCGCCACGTCCGCCAGTACGCCCAAATCGGCGAGACCATCAAGCAGGCTTTGGCCTCCTACCGAGAAGAAGTCGAGACCTCCCAGTTCCCCTAATTGTTATTTTGTTATTCTGCAAAATTAAAGAAACACATTGGGACACATCAGACATAACAAAAAGCCGCAGGAAACACCCTGCGGCCTCCACTTCCAGTCCCGCGAAGCGGTACTTCGTGGCGTCTGCGCCGTGTAGCCATGCCCATTCATGGCATGGTTCTGAGGCAGGAAGCGAGTGAAATTTACTCCCTCGCTCCTGATACGTGCCAGACAATGGGCTTTCTTGTATCACGAGATGTCGCTCACACAAACGCGACCATGACTTCGCTGGCTAAAAAGACGCCTTGCGGGGTGAGGCGCAGGCAGGTATCAGTGGCTTCGATGAGGCCGCGCTTGGTGAACGTCTCGATCTCGGCGGCGAACTTGTCGCGCAGGTCCACGCCGAAGCGCTCCCGAAAGCGCTCGTAGCCGACCCCTTCGCGGGTGAGGCGCAGGCCGAGCATCAGCGTTTCCGCCATTGTCTCGTCCGCAGTCAGGGTTTCAGCGGACAGCGTCAGGTCGCTGCCGTTCTCGACAGCGTCGGCATATTTGGAAGGCGCTTTGATAGTCATGCGCCGTATGCCGTCCAAGTACGACGCCGCGCCGCAGCCGAAGCCGTAGTAGGAATTGTTGCGCCAGTAGTGCAGGTTTTGGCGGCATTCGCGGCCCGGTTTGGCGAAATTGGCGATCTCATACTGAGCGTAGCCTGCCGATTGGGCCACTTCAACCGCCATCTCGTACATATCGGCGGCTTGGTCGTCGCTCGGCAAGGGCAGGCGACCTTTCTGCTGGAGCGTATAAAAGCCGGTGCCTTCCTCCACGATCAGCGAATACAGCGACAAATGATCCGTGCCTAGCTCCAGCGCCTGCGTCAGCGTGTCCTGCCACTGCCCTAAAGTCTGGCGCGGCAGGGCGAACATCAAATCTAAAGAGACGTTGTCGAACCCGGCGGCGCGGGCGGCTTTGACGGCGGCTTTGGCTTCGTCTGCCGAGTGGATACGGTCCAGCGTCTTGAGTAAACCTGCGTCAAACGACTGCACACCGAACGAAATCCGGTTGAAGCCGGCTTCCCGCAGCACGGACAAATGCCGGACATCCATCGTGCCGGGATTGGCCTCAGTCGTAATCTCGGCATCCGGCGTGACCGGCAGAGTTTCTAGAACCGCCCGCAGCAGCGCGGCTTCGTCCGCAGCAGGGATCGCCGTCGGCGTGCCGCCGCCAAAGAACACGGCGTCTACGGCAAGCCCCCCCACCCCCAATGATGGGGGAGTAAGATTTAGCCCGCATTCCCCTCTGGCTCCCCCATTATTGGGGGCGGGGGGCGCTTGGCGGATTTCACGGTCAAGAGCCTCCACATAGCGGGCGATATGCGCGTCCGTGTAGCCGGAATAGGAATTAAAGTCGCAGTAGGCACACTTGCGAACACAGAACGGGATATGGACATAGCAGCCGATGGCATGGGACATAGGATGATTGTACCCGATGCCCTATTAGCTGAGTAGAACCGACCGGCGTTTCAATACGGGCGCTTGCAGCCCCTACTTGACGCCCCGCCCCGTTGTCCTTTATACTAAGGCATGACGACAAGATTGCCCGCTTCCCTGCCGACCTGGCTGCCTTATGTGCTGCCGTTCGGCCTGTTCCTGCTGCTGACGACCATTGAAAGCCACCTGCCGCTGCCGGCTTACCCCCTGTTCTATGCCGTCAAAATCGCGCTGGTCGGCGGAGTGCTGATCGCGCTGCGCGGCGCATTTCCCGAAGCGCGGCCCGGCGGGGGTGGATGGGCGGCAGCGACCGCGCTGGGAGCCGTGCTGTTTTTCCTCTGGATTTTCATAGACGCGCACACGCCGCATTTCGCGTTTCTCGGGACACGCACGGGCTACGATCCGGCGCGTGAGCTTTCGGGTCCGCTTGCCGTTCTTTTATTTCTCGCGGTCCGGTTTCTGGGATTGGTTGTTGTCGTTCCCTATGTGGAAGAGCTGTTCTACCGGGGCTTTCTGCTGCGCTTTGTCACCGACATGGACGATTTCCAAAAAGTGCCGGTGGGAACATTCTCCGCGCTGGCGCTTCTCATAAATGTCGGCGTGTTCGCGCTGTCGCACCCGGAGTGGCTGGCGGCAGGGGTTTTTGCCCTGGCGCTGTGCGGCCTGCTGCGCTGGACCGGAAACTTTTTTGCCTGCGTTCTCGCCCACGGCGTCACGAACCTGCTGCTCGGCGTCTATATCCTGCACACGGCCCAGTGGCAGTATTGGTAAGTTTTTGTTCGGCAGAAGGAGAAACGAGATGAAGTTGAAAACAATTGCCGCAAGTACGCTCGGCCTACTGGCTCTCGGCGTAGTTGGCCCGGCCTGGAGTCAGGACACAGCGCAGACGGTGCTGCTCGCCCAAGCGCCGCAGGGGATCACGGTGCTAGGACATAGCGAGATCAAAGAAAAGCCGGACATCGCACGGGTGACTTTGACAGTCACGACCAGCAGCAGAGACTCGGCGGAGGCGGTGCGGCAGAACGCCGAGCGGACAACAGCGGCTTTGACGGCGCTTCAGGGGATCGGCATTGCCGGCAAAGACATCGAAACGCAGTCTTTTACGGTTCAGCCGCAATACGATTACACGCAAAGCCCGCCCAAGCGCAAAGGCTACCAGGTGCAGAACAGCGTCCAAGTGACCATCCATGACCTTACCAAAGTCGGATTAGTCATTGACAGCGTCACAACAGCAGGAGGCGCGGAAATCGGCGATGTTTCTTTTGACTTGTCCGACCCAAGCCAAGCTCAGTCGCAGGCATTGGCGCTGGCAGTCGCCTCCGCAAAGCTGAAAGCCACGGCAGTGGCCTCAGCGGCGGATGTCGGTTTAGGCCGGCTGCTGACCATTACCGAAGGCGCATTCACTCTTCCGACCGGCCCGGTGCCGTATGCCCCGCGCTCCTTTGCCGCTGTGGCGCAAGCGGCACCGACTCCAATCGCCAGCCAGCAGATCACCGTCACCGCCGACGCGACTCTGGTTTACGCGGTGGCACAAGCAAAATAAGATCCCCTTGTTTTAATCTTTACCCCTCTCTCGCTTGCGGGGGTAGGGGTCGGCAGGTACTGCCGGGGGTGGGGGCCTTCTACCGCCGCATTCCCGGTACTGACGCCGGGCGCAGCAGACGCGCATCAATCAGCCGCACTTTGCCGAACGTGGCGGCGATCAAAGCGACTGCGCCTTCTTCAATCGTGTCTATCTCCTGCAGCGTGTCCGGGGCGACAACGACGGCGTAATCCACTTTTGCCAGCGGCTGGACTTCGATTGTTTGACGCATCCACGCCGCAAGCTGGTACGCATCCTGAACGCCTGTATCGGCAATGGATTGGGCGTTGTCCAGCGCCGAGGAGATCACCAACGCAGCGGCACGCTGCTCCGGCGTCAAACGAACATTGCGCGACGACAGCGCGAGGCCATCGGCTTCGCGCACGGTCGGCACCGACACAATCTGTGTTGGGATGTCCAAGTCTCGTGCCAGCGATTTGATAATCTGAAGCTGCTGCCAGTCTTTTTCGCCGAAATAGGCGTTGTCGGCTCCCGCCATGTTGAGCAGTTTAGTGACCACCGTCGCAACGCCTGCATAGTGGCCGGGCCGCGACGCCCCTTCCAGCCGCTCCGATAATGCCCGGACGACTACCACCGTGTCAAAACCCTTCGGATAGACTTCTTCCGGCGTCGGCAGGAAAAAGAAGTCCACGCCTTCAGCTTGCGCCAACTGGCTGTCGCGCTCCGGGTCACGCGGATAGCGGTCAAAGTCATTTAAATCGTTAAACTGCGTTGGATTGACAAACAGTGTCACAACACACAAGTCGTTCTCGGCCTTCGCCTGCCGCATCAGCGTCAAATGGCCTTCATGGAACGCGCCCATTGTCGGTACGAGGCCGACAGTCTTGCCGTCCCGCCGCGCCGTGCTTAACGCACTTCGCAATGCCGCAATCTCCGTAATCGTCTGCATACTGTACCCAAGTTTCTAAGCGGCCGCCATATTGACTAACTCCGGAGCAGACGATTTGTCCGCTGTGATGAGAAAAGCATGCCTCACAAATACACCATCCCAAAAAGTATTAGCGAAATAGCCTTTTCCGCCGCCTGCAATTTTTTCACTAATTCTTCAACTGTCACTGTAGTAATCATAACAGCACCCTCAGCAAAACTTGTGTTGCTCGAATCATGTCATTGGCTTGAATAGATGTTTGTGTTCCACAGGGTTGCAGCGCTGTTCCGGCTTCCATTGATTGCCAACCGCCCAGTCTGCGAAGTGACGCAGCTTCACACGGTCTTGCAGAGCGGTATACTCAAGAAGTCCTTCTAAATCGTGCGTCTTCAAGCCGCTTTTCGCTCTAAACTCGGCACTGCTTTCAGGAAATCCGGTTGTCCAGTTCGGCGTCCGGCAGATGCGGGCCTTCAAGGCGATCTCGACGGCATAGCCGCAGAGGTAAGCGCTGGCATCGTAGGAGCGCCGGGTATGCAGCAGCTTAACGGCCCGCAAGTACTCACGGGCCGTGCCGTTCAGAGCGCTGATTGCTATCATAAGTTACGGCCTCCGTGCCTCAAAAGTAATTCGTTACGCTTTGGCTTCGTCCTCACGGGTGAACAAGTAGCGCTTATCCAGGACTTTGCCGTCGGTGTCCAGGTCATAGACCAGCGGAATGCCTGTCGGGATGTTCAGCTCTAGGACTTGTTCACGGGACAACTGATCTAAATCCATGACAATCGAGCGCAGGGAATTGCCGTGGGCGACGACCAGCACGTTCAGGCCGGCTTTGATGTCCGGCAGGATGTGCGCCTGGAAGTAAGGCAGGGTCCGGGCAGCCGTGTCTTTCAGCGACTCGCCTTTCTCGCCGGGCGGGGGAACATCATATGAGCGCCGCCAGATCTTGACCTGCGCGTCGCCATACTGTTCCGCTGTTTCGGCCTTGTTCAGCCCTTGCAGGTCGCCGTAATGCCGCTCGTTCAGCGCCTGATCACGCTCCGTCGGCAGGTCGGCGCTTTTGCCGGCGGCTTCTAAAGCAATCTTGGATGTGTTAATCGCGCGTTTCAGGACACTGGTGTAAACTTTGTCTACCGGCAGGTCGCGCAGATGCTCGCCGGCAATCCGGGCCTCGTTCTCGCCGCGCGGGGTCAGCTCGACATCCACCCAGCCGGTAAAGCGGTTTTCCAGGTTCCATTGCGACTCGCCGTGTCGCACCAAAATCAGTTTCGGCATTCGGTACTCTCCTCAAACTTAATCTTCAAATCGGGGTTTCAGTCCGAGTATACCCATTCGGGTACAATAGCGGAAGATGTCGTATCCCATCAGTGTTAATCTCGAAGGCCGGCTGTGCCTAGTCGTCGGCGGCGGCAAAGTGGCGGAGCGCAAGATCAAGTCGCTGCTGGCAAATGGCGCGGCAGTACGCTTAGTCTCACCGGAAGCGACCGATACGCTGCAAGCGCTGGCGGCGGACGGCAAAATTGACTGGAAGCGGGAAGCGTACACGGCAGGCGGAACCGGAGCGGCAGCCAATGTGTTTTTAACGATGGCCTGCACCGATAACCGCGCGGTCAACGCGGCTGTGACCGAAGACGCTCAGGCGCGGCAGCGGCTTGTCTTGTGCGCGGACGACTCGGACACGGGAAACTTCGTGTCCCTGGCGCAGATCACGCGGGGTGATCTCAGCTTGACCGTGTCCACAAGCGGCGGCAGCCCGACACTGGCGGCGGTCCTGCGGGAGCGTCTGGAAGCCGAGTTTGGGCCGGAATGGGCGGAGATGACGGCGCTCATCAGCCGGCAGCGCGATCAGCTTAAAGCGATGAAAAGTGAAGCCGAGCGCAAAGCCGCCATGCGGCGTGTCTTAGATGACGCAGAAGTCCAGTCACTGCTGCGGGCCGGCAAAAGTTTAGAAGCGGAAGCGCGAATTCGACAATGTCTCTTCTTGTCCTCGGAATAAACCATACCAGTGCGCCCATCGCCTTGCGCGAAAAGCTGGCGTTTTCGGAGCGTGATCTGCCGCGGGCGCTGTCCGCGCTGTCCGCCCTGCCGAACATCCGCGAGGGCGCACTGCTGTCAACGTGTAACCGGACTGAAGCGTATGCCGTCGCCGCCCCGGAAGCCGGACCATTAGAAAATGCCCTGGCGGAGTTTCTCGCCGGCTGGCACGGATTGTCGCGGCATGAATTCGACGGGCATCTCTACTGCTACCAGGCTGGAGCCGCCGCCAATCACTTATTCTCGGTGTCGTCGGGGCTGGACTCGATGATCTTAGGCGAGCCGGACATTCAGCGTCAGGTTAAAACCGCACTCGAAGCCGCGCAATCGGCCAACAGCTTGGGGACCCGCCTCAACAGATTGTTTCAAGACGCGCTTGTGACGGGCAAGCGCACCCGGACCGAGACCGGCATCGCGCGGGGGACGTTCTCGGTCGGTGCCGCCGCCGTGGAGCTGGCAACCCAGATTTTTGGTGAGTCTTTGGCAGGACACACGGTTCTTGTTCTCGGCGCGGGCAAAATGAGCGAAGTCACCGCCCGCCACTTGCAGGCGCGGGGCGCACCTGCGGTTCTCGTCGCGAACCGTACGTTTGAAAAAGCCGAAGCATTAGCCGGGCAGTTTGGCGGCACAGCAAAGCGTTTTGACGATCTGCCGGGCCTGCTGGCGACCGCCGATATTGTCGTCTGCTCCACCGCCGCGCCGCACCCGATTATCTCCCGCGAGCTGATGCAGTCCGTGATGCGTACTCGCCGGGGCCGTCCGCTGTATTTAGTTGACATTGCCGTCCCGCGCGATGTCGAAGCGTCGGTAGACGATTTAGAAAACGTTTATCTCTACAACATAGACCATCTTCAAGAACTGGTGGCCGGAGCAAGGCAGAGCCGAGCCGGGGAAGTAATACGCGCCCGCGAGATCGTCGAAGCGTCCACCGCCGAGTACCTGCGCTGGGAGCGGTCTTTGGAAGTCGCGCCGCTGGTGGTCGCCGTCCGGCGGAAGCTGGACACGGCGAAGTCGGCGGAACTCGAAAAGCTGCGCTCTCGCCTGCCGGATGTGCCCGAAAAAGACTGGCAGGCGATTGAAGCCGCATTTGCTTCTCTGACCAACAAAATCGCGCACCCGGCAAGTCTCGCCATCAAATCTGCCCCGGAAGCTGAAGACGGCGCGGCAGCGCTGGACACCATTCGCCGCGCATTTGGGATAAGCGCAGATGCCCCCACCCCCGCTGCAAGCAGCGACCCCTCCCCCGTGCCGGGAGAAGAGTTTGGAACAAGCAAGGAGGCTTCCGCCTTATCTTCTACCCCTCTCTCGCTTGCGGGGGAGGGGTCGCTGCTTGCAGCGGGGGTGGGGGCCGTTCCTTCGGAAACAGAGACCTATGACTGAAGACTTCTTTCTAGTGGCCGCTGCCGTAGGCTACTTGTTCGGCGCGGTGGCTTACGGCGCATTTTTGATGCTGCGGCAGCCGCCGCTGGCCCTGGCAGGCCGCGCGGCCACAATGCTTGCGGTCGCGCTGCACACGCTCGCCATCGGCCTGCACTGCGCCCGCGTCCATCAAACACCGTTTACGACATCTGCCGAGACATTGTCAGCGTCCGCCTGGGCCATTGCGCTGGCCTATCTTGCGCTGGAATTGTCTTTAAAGCCTAAGCCAACCGCGCTTGGAGCCGTCGCCCTGCCGGCGTCGTTTTTGTGCCTTTTTGCCGGCGCGTTCCTGCATCCCGCGCCGCCTGTCACGCTCAATGCGGCCGCGATGCCTTTGCTGAACTCGCGCCTCATCAGCCTGCACATTCTGGCAATCTTGTTTGCCTTCGGCCTGCTGGTGCTGGCGTTCGGCTGCGCGGCGCTGTACTTAACCCAGTACCGGCTGCTCAAGCGCAAGCGGCTTTCCGGCGGCCTGTTCGGCAAGCTGCCGCCGCTGGCAAGTTTGGATCATCTGGCGTTCGCGCTGGTGACTTTCGCGTTCCCGCTGCTGACTATCGGCCTCGCCGCCGGGTTTGTCGAAGCCTTAACCGGCGGCCTGCCCGGCGTCTGGGGCGCGGACCCAATGGTGCTGACTTCCGTGGTAACCTGGCTGGTCTACGGCCTTTATTTAACCCTTCACGCCGTCGCCCAGTGGCGCGGCCCGCGTGCTAACTATCTGCTGCTCGGCGGCCTGCTGGCCGCCGTCGTCACTTATTTCATCCCGACCACGACTCATCGGTTCGGGTAGGATTTTTTTATGCTGAAACGCGGATTATTTAAAAGCATCTTCCAAAAAGTGGATCAGATGATCACGGGCCGGGGGAAGATTGACGAGGCGCTCTTTGAGGAGCTGGAAGAGTCCCTGATCGGCGCAGACCTCAACATCCATACCACGATGCGGGCGATGGACGAGCTGCGAGCAATGGTGGCCGACAAGCGCCTGAACGATGCCCAGGACGTCACCGACTACTTAAAGCGCTTTTTGTGGGACACGCTCACCGACGACAAGCACGACCTGCCATCGCTGGCTGTTTCGGACACCGGTCCAACGGTTTATTTAGTCGTCGGCGTCAACGGTGTCGGCAAGACCACTTCCATCGGCAAGCTGGCGTATATTCTCAAAAATCAGAACAAGCGCGTGGTTCTCGCCGCCGGCGATACGTTCCGCGCCGCCGCCACCGAGCAGCTTGCTTTGTGGGGGGAGCGCGTCGGCGTTGAAGTCATTCAAGGCAAGCCTAACGCTGACCCCGCCGCTGTCGTCTTTGACGCCGTTCAGGCCGCCAAAGCGCAAAACGCCGACTATTTGATCATAGACACGGCGGGCCGCCTGCACAACAAGACCAATCTCATGGAAGAGCTGAAAAAAATCAACCGGATCATTCAGCGCGAGCTGGGCGGACGCTCCGCCGACGAGACCCTTCTCGTATTGGATGCCACTACCGGCCAGAACGCCGTCAATCAAGCCCGCGAGTTCAAGAATGCCGTTTCCATTACCGGCCTCATTCTGGCAAAGCTCGACGGCACAGCGCGGGGCGGCATCGTCATCACCATCAAAGACGAGCTAGGCGTCCCCATCAAGCTCATCGGCACCGGCGAAAAAATCGGCGACATCGAAGTCTTCAACCCCCAAGCCTTCGTAGACGCCCTGTTTGAGTAGCGAATACAAAGAAGGGCGAACGCCACAACAGAAGGACGAACACGACGAGAAAGAGGACGAACACAAGGTTCGCGCCCTACGTTTTCTTCTTGACCCCGTAGGGGCGAACCTCGTGTTCGCCTTTCCCATCTGCCCTGGATGTTCGCCCTGTCTTCTCCCGTTTTTGCCTATTCCGAACTTTTACTGTTCGCAGCGGCAGCGGCGCGGGAGCCGAAGATGTAGCCCAAGATCGCGGTGAAGATGGGAAGCAGCGTTTTTGTCGCCAGCAGGTCAAACAAGCTGGTGACGCGGCTGATCGCTTCGGCGTTCAGCGCCTTGTAATTGTCTAATGCCGCCTGGTTCAGCGCCTGATAACCCGCCAGCGCGTCTTTCGCTTTGGCCGGATCGGTGACAGCCGGCAGCGGCAGGGGAATGGGCGGCGTCGGCGCAGTCTGGAACCAGACCACGGCGACAAACACCAGCACTCCGATAATGGTCAATCCAACGCCCGCCGCAAGCCATAGCCCCGCCTGCTGCGTCGGCGTCAGCCTCTCCAGACCGCTGACCGCGCCCTGCGCTCCGATTTCCGCTTCCTGGTAGACTTGATTGATGGGAACCGTTTCCCGAGCTTCCTGCGGCACCGGGGTATTGTTTGCTTCAGCGTCAGCCATGAAGTACCCTCCTTAGTTCTCCGTTCAGCGATGACATAGTTACGGCAGCATGACATCTTTGATGATGCGGTTGTTTTCGTCGGTGATCGAGACTTTCCGGTCGGTGTTGGCAGTCTCTTTGTTCAAGTAGATATAGCTGGCAACGGCCTTGCGGATGATATCCGCTTTCGTAGACCCCTGCCTCTTGGAAGCATCGGTCAGTGCTTTATCAAAGTCGCTGCTGAAATTGACGGAATACTGCGGCATGATGTTGGTCCTTTCGAGAGAAACTTATGTTGCAATTAATTGGATTATACCTAACTTTAATGTATAATCCATTTATATTTGATGTTGCCGAAGGCGCCTATTCCACACAAGACGCCTTTGCGAGATACCTGGCATCTTCCTTCGGTTCCTGCTCCGAGTCCCGCGAAGCGGTACTTCGTGGCGTCTGCGCCGTGTAGCCGTGCGTTTTAACGCATGGTTCCGAACGCCCCTTATTGATATGGCCGCAGATGACGCGGCGGCATGACTTGCTTCAATCCCAAATTGGACATCAGACTCGCTGCAAACTGCTCGGCTTGCATTTTGTTGGAAAATCGTTCTAACGTCACGTTACCACTACCACCCCACCAAGTCACGCCTACGCAGAAATAGCGGCTCTTGCCTTGTGTCCGCCCCACATAAACGCCCCAAAAATCTTTCATGGAGCCGGTGCGGGTCTTCGCGGAAAACGGCCAGCCTTTAACATGACGGTAAATTCTCTCGTCCAAATCAAAATGGAGATCGTCTGGGCCAGAGAGCCAGAAAAAGACAAGGCCCGGACCGCCAAACACTAAAACAGCCATCGGCAACGGGCTGTAATCAGGGTTGTGGCGGCTTGCGATGTCGGCTGCCGCCAGAAACGGCAAACTAAGCCCTACAAGACTGAAAAAGAGAAAAACAGCGCGGAACAGCCACGGTTTGCAGTATGTCAGCGTTCGCGGCTCCATTGCTTACTCCCCCACAATCTCTGCCAGCCGGTCTACCATCTTGGAAAGCACGCCGAATGCTCGCTGAATGGGTTCGGGCGAGGTCATGTCAATGCCCGCGAGCTTCAGGGCGTCCAGCGGATACAAAGAGCCGCCGGCTTTGAGGAAGCTTAAGTAGCGCTCGGCGGCAGGCTGACCCTCGGTGCGGACATCTTCGGCTAAAGCATTGGCGGCGGAAATGCCGGTGGCGTACTGGTAGACGTAGAACGGCGCGTACAGATGCCGGAACTCGGCCCAGGTGATGCCGAGCCGCGCGTCGTCTACTTCCACTTCGCCGCCGTAACCTTCGCGGAAGAAGCCGGCCAGCGTCGCACTCATACCGTCGGCGGTCAGCGCTTCGCCGCGCTCGATCTTCTCGTGGCAGTCCAATTCGAACCGAGCCAGGGTCGGCATGACAAACAAATAGCGGTGGAAGTTGGAAATCGCTTCTTCAATAATCGCCAGTGTTTGATCGCGGTCAGTGACGGTGTCTAAGAGATGGCCGCGCACTAAGGCTTGATCAAAGTTGGAGGCGACTTCGGCGACAAACAGCGAGTAGCCGGAGTAAATCGGCGGCTGGTTTTGCCAGGTCAAATACGAGTGCATCGAGTGGCCCAGCTCATGCGCCAGCGTGCTGACTGAGAATAAATCATCGCGGAAATTCATCATAATGAACGGATATGTGCCGGACATTCCCGACGAAAACGCGCCGCTCCCTTTGCCGATATTTGGAACGCCGTCTACCCAGCGGTCGCGTTCCAGGCCCTGACGCATAGGGCGAACATACGCATCGCCCAGCGGAGCCATGCCTTCGCAGATAATATCCGTGGCTTCAGCAAAGGAAATCGGTGTCTCGGACTTCGGCATCGGGGCGGGAACGGTGTCGGCAGGCACATCCGAGCAGTACAGCGTTTCAACGCCGAGGCCCTTTTTCAACAGCTTCCAGTAGCGGTGCCAGATCGGCAGATTGGCCTGAAACGTGGACAGCAGCGTGTCAAACACTTCGCGGGGAATAGCGTTCGGCGCAAGCGAGGCTTCCAGCGCGGACGGGTAGCGCCGGGCGCGGCTTTGAAAGACGCTTTGCTTGACCCGTCCGCTGAGGCAGGCCGCGAGCGTGTTCTTGACGGAAAGATGCCCGTCGGCATACGACTCCCACGCGGCCTTACGCACTAATTGGTCGGGATGCCGCAGCAGGTCGGCGATTGTCCCCTGCGCGACTTCATATACCGTGCCTTCGGCGTCAGTCACCGGCGCGAACTTCAGGTCGGCATCGGTTAATGAGCCGGACGCCGTGCCGAGCGCCGACAGCGGCTCCGACACCTGGGCCAGCAGACTCTCCACTTCTTCCGAGCGCACATGATCCCGCCGCCGGGCCAGCGTGTCGAAGTAGTGGCTGTAAAGGGTCAGCTCCGGCGTCTGCGCCACCCACTGCGTCAGGAGCGCCGGGTCAAGCGCCAGCAGCTCCGGCTCGTAAAACGCCGTCGCCGCCGCAAATCGGGCCGATAGCCCACCCGCGCGGCTGGAAAGCGCGGCGGCGGCCTGATCGCCGGTGTCGCCGGAGCGCAGCATACTTGCGTACAGCCCCAGCTTCCGCACGGCCAGCCCGACTTCGGTCCGCTTCGCCAGCGCTTCTGTCAGCTTCTCGGGGGACACGCCAAGCTGCCCGGCATATTCGCTGAAGCCGTTGAGCAGCCCGCCGACGCGCACGAACTCGGCTTCCCAAGCGTCCACCGACGGGAACACGCTCTCCACGTTCCAAGTCTTCTCAATCGGCACATCCTGCCGCCGGGGCAATAATTCGGTCATGGTGATCCTCCAACTTTGTTCGATAACTCAGGCGGTTGCCTGCAAAACATACAAAACGCCGTTTGTGGCGGCGCAGACCAGCATGTCGCCGTACAGCGCCGGCCCTGCCGTGCCGAGCCGCGTGCCGGGGGAAGTCTCATACGCACGTTTGACGGCATACTCGGCGTCCAGCGAGTATAAGATGCCGTCGTCCGCACCGGCGAACACCGTCGTGCCGCTGCACACCGGCGATGAGCGCAGCGGCGTCGGGCTGACCCGCCGGGAGCGAATCAAGTTGCCGGAATGCGCGGCGACCACATGCAGGTAGCCGTCGTCACAGGCCACAAACAGCAGAGCGCCGTCGGCGGACAAAGCGGGCGTCACCGCGATTCCGCGCGACGATACCGACGTCTTCCAGCGGACTTGGCCTGTTGCCGTTTCCAGAGCGTACACCGTGCCTGCCATTGTCGCAGCGTAAACAACCCCGTCCCGCACCAGCGGCGCGGCGTCAAACGGACCGTCTGTTTCCGTTTGCCAGACTGCCGCGCCGGTCGCCAGATCAAACGCCCGCACTTCCTGCGCGTCTCCCGCCGCAAATACCCCGCCGCCCCAGACCGCCGGAGCCGTGTCCGTCTGCCCGCCCATCGGCAGCGAGCGCAGGACCGCGCCGGTGGCTCGGTCCAGCACGGCAAGCGCGTCTCCCGCCGGGACCAGCAGCAAAGTATCCGACACGGTCACGCCGCCGTAGACCGGGCCGGTGATTTTGGTTTCCCAGCGGCGCGTCCCGCGCACGGCGTCCATCGCCAGCACCGAGCCGCCGAGCGTTGCCGCGTACAGTGTTCCGTCTTCCGACAGCGCCATGCCGCCCCGGTCCGGGTACAGCCCCGAAGCGTCCGGCAGGTCAAAATCCCACAAGGCCGCGCCGGTCGCCAGATCAAACGCATAAATCGCCGCTCGATTGGCCGCCGTGTCAATGCCCGACGCGATGACCATGCCGAACGCCGCCAGCGGCGCACTCCACTCCAAAGCATCGGCGGCTCGCGTCGGCGCAAACGACGGGGACGACCAGCGCCGGGCGAGATGCGTCTCCAGAGTCAGCGCTGAACTCAGCGCATGAGAGCCGTCCCCGCCCGGCGTCATCCGCCAGTCGTTCTCCGTTCTTATTAGGTGAGCGACATTCAAGCGGCATACTTTGGCAATCCATGTGTTGGGCGTTCCACACACCCGGCACAGCCGAATACGTTCTCCGCAGCGTCGGCATTCCGCCGCGCCTTCCGGCAGGTCGGCGGCGCAGTGCGGGCAGTTCGACAGCGGGGGCATGACAACAATGCTTTGCTCCAGATCCCCCGGCAGATCAACGGCGTCCGCTGCATGGGCCGCCAGATACTGCCCGAACAGCGACACCTGAGTTGCCGCCAGTGCCGCGTTTCCCGCCCGCTCCGGCCTCAGCTCCGCCGTCACCTTCTGCGTTTCGAGCGGGGCCAGCGCAAACTCGGCGGGATACACATCCAGCCACGGCACCGGGGACTTGACCCCGACATGCAGCACCGCCCGCCCGCTCTCATTGCGGACAATAGCCACGCGCCGGGCGACTTTGTCCGCTCCCAGCGCGTGTTCCTCGGAGAAATCAAAGTTTGTTGTGTCTAAAACCGGCATGGCATATTTCGTGTGGGCCTTGTAAAACCAGCATTCTTACCCGATAATAGAATTATTATGACTACCGCCTGCACACGCACCCTCTACGCGCCTAATCCGCCTCAGCTTGACGAACCCTGGCTCAAAATCGCTCTGCTCCTCGTCGTGCTCGTTCTCATCGCCGCTATTATGCTGGGTTCCTAAAAACAAGAGTCACCTGAGACTCCACTCCAATTTCAGCCTAAAAACTGGGTTGCCAGTGGTGTTTCTATGACGCTATCTTTCTGACGCTCCACGCGATAAGCCCGCGCGTTCGGCTGGGATGAGATCGCTTCCACGAGTTCCGTGCCGACAAAATGCAGGGCCGCGCTGTCATCCGCCGCATATCCGTCCGGCAGGCCGTCCTGAATAAATTGGTGATAGGTAGACCGGCGCAAGGCTTCCCCGTCGTAGTGTGGGCAGAAAGAGCCGGGCAGGAAGCCAAGACAATCCCTCAGCGGTGACAGGCCGCTGCCGAACGAGTCCGTGCTGCCGCCCTCAAACCAGCACAGCGCTCCGGCGCTGACCCCGCACAAGACCACGCCCGCTTCCCAGGCTTCCCGCAGAATGGCATCTAATCCATGCACCCGCCAAACCGCCAGCAGGTTCGCCGTGCTGCCGCCGCCGACATAAATCACGTCCTGCGCCAGCAGGAACGCCCGCAAGTCCTCCACTGTGCGGTTGAATAAGCTTAGATGCGTTGCTTCGGCGCGTTCGGCAGGAAACGCATCATAGAACTTCTGTGTATAACCTTCGTGATCGCCGGATGCGGTATTCACAAAGCAGACTTTCGGCTTTTGCTTGCCCGTGAGGCTCAGGATAAAATCGTCCAGCAGGGGATTGTCAGGTTCCATCGAGAACCCGCCGCCGCCCATTGCGATAATGTGTTTCATACGTCCTACTCCCGTCCAAAGACTTCCCGGCGGGCGTCGCGCTCGCGGTCGCGGTCGGCGATGGAGTCGCGCTTGTCCCAGAGCTTTTTGCCACGTCCGACCCCGATTTCCAGCTTGGCGAAGCCGTTGTCGAAGAACAGCTTGGTGGGGATGACCGACAGGCCGCGCTCGTTGACCCGCGTGGTCATCTTCGTAATCTGCCATTTGTGCAGAAGCAGCTTGCGCTGCCGGCGCGGCTCCGGGTTGTACCGGTTGCCCTGGTCATACGGAGCGATATAAAAGTTGTAAACCCAGACTTCGCCGTTTTGGATGCGGCAGAACGAGTCCTGCAAGTTCGCCAGCCCGAGGCGAACCGATTTGATTTCTGTTCCCGTGAGCGCAATTCCGGCAACATATGTTTCTTCAATCTCGTATTCATGCCGTGCTTTACGGTTTAAAATCGACACGTTGCGCTTGCGGGCGTCTTCTTTTGCTTTTGTCGCGGTTGCCATGATAAACGATTATAGCAGATTTGGCGGCAAGCACGGTATGATGGTATAATGCAGCAGGACAAGAGCGGATAACGAAGCAGAAGTAAGAAAGCAGCGCATTGTGAGCGTTTCAGTCGTGACCGGCGGCGCGGGATTTATTGGGTCGCATCTCGCCGCCCGGCTGGCGCGGGACGGGCGGCAGGTCCGCGTTCTGGACAGCCTTGTCGGCGCAGCGTCGCAGCGCCGGGCAGCGCGGCTGGCGGAATTGCCGGGCGTGGAGATCGTTGCAGGCGATATTCGGGACGCGGCAGTCTGCCGGCAGGCTTTGGCAGAAGCCGAGTCTGTGTTCCATCACGCCGCCGAAGTGTCCGTGCCGCAGTCGGTGGAAGACCCAGCGGCGTGTATCGCGGTCAATTTAGGCGGATTAGTGAATCTGCTGGAAGCGGCTCGGTACGGCGTCAAGCGCTTCGTGTTTGCGTCCTCGTGCGCGGTGTATGGGAACCTGCCGGGCGCGGAGAAATCGGAAGCATCACCGGCTGACCCGCTTTCGCCGTATGCGTCTTCCAAGCTTGCCGGCGAGTATCTGTGCCGCAATTATTTTCATCTGCATGGCCTGGAAACAGTCTGCCTGCGCTATTTTAATGTGTACGGCCCGGACCAAGACCCGAACGGCGCTTATGCCGCCGTTATTCCAAAGTTCATCACGGCAATTCTCAAAGACGAGAAACCGGTTGTTTACGGAGACGGCGAGCAGTCCCGAGACTTTGTGTTCGTTCAAGACATTGTTCAAGCTAATCTTTCTGCGGCCCAAGCTCCGCCGGACGCTGTTGGAAAATCATTTAATATCGGCAGCGGGCACAGCACGTCGCTGAACCAGATCTTAGAAAAACTTGCCGCCGGCACGGACAAAGCGCTAGCTCTGGACCGGCGGGAAACCCGGACGGGGGACATCCGGCACTCCCGCGCCGACATCCGCGCCGCCGCGAAAATGCTGGATTTTTCGCCGAAAACCAACTTAGAGGACGGGTTGGCACGAACTTTGCATTGGTATCAGTCAGAGTAAACTCACATTTAAGATACGAAAGTTTAAGGAGCTGGATTACAGATGAACATTTGCGTTATTGGCACAGGCTATGTCGGGCTGGTGACGGGCGTCGTTTTTGCCGACATGGGCAACGACGTGGTCTGCGTGGACAAGCTGGCGGCAAAGATTGACGGCCTCAATCAAGGCATCATGCCGATCTACGAGCCGGGCCTGGAAGAAATGGTCGCCCGCAATGTCGGCGACGGACGCTTGGAGTTCACCACCGACCTCGACAGCGCGGTGCAGAAGGCCGAAATCGTCTTCATCGCCGTCGGCACCCCGCCCCGTGAGGATGGCTCCACGAACTTGGACTATGTCGAAGACGCCGCCAAAGGCGTCGCCCGTGCCTTAAACCGCTACAAAGTGATTGTCAACAAAAGCACCGTTCCTGTCGGCACGGGAGACTTCGTGCGGGAAGTGATTGAAACCAACAAGCGCCGCGCCGTGGACTTTGACGTTGTCTCGAACCCGGAGTTCCTGCGCGAAGGCTCGGCCATCACCGACACGCTTGTCCCCGACCGCATTGTCATCGGCGCACCGTCCAAGATCGTCGCCATGCGCCTCCTGGAGCTGTACGCCCCGCTGGAGCGCCCGATGATTGTCACCGATGTCGCAAGCGCCGAGATGATCAAGTATGCATCCAATGCGTTCCTGGCGACAAAGATTTCCTTCGCCAATGCCATCGCCAATATCTGCGAGGAAGCCGGCGCGGATGTGACGCAGGTTGTCAAAGGTATGGGGCTGGACGCCCGCATCGGCCAGGCGTTCCTGAACGCAGGCCTCGGCTACGGCGGCTCGTGCTTTCCCAAAGATACCCGCTCCCTGCTGCACACGGCCCAGACCTACGGCTGCGAGTTCCCGCTGCTGGCCGCAACCATTGAAACCAATGAGCTTCAGCCGAAGCGCTTCATTCAGAAAATCCATGATGCGCTCGGCGGCGATGACCTGAAGGGCAAAACGGTCGGCATTCTCGGGCTGGCATTCAAGGCCAACACCGACGACATGCGGGAAGCCAAGTCGCTCGATGTCATTGCCGACCTGCTGGCGTCCGGCGCGACCGTCAAAGCTTATGACCCGATTGCCATTGAGAATACCAAAGAAGTGTTCCCGCAGATCACCTACGGCGCAAATGCGTATGAAGTCGCCGCCGATGCCGACGCTTTAGTGATCGTGACTGAGTGGAACGAGTTCAAGAACCTGAACTTTGAGCGCATTTCGGGCCTGATGAACCGTGCGCTGATCTTAGACGGGCGCAACCTGTACGATCCGGAGCGCCTGCGCCGGCTGGGCTTCGAGTACCACAGCATTGGGCGCATGTCCGCCAAGCCGTCCATCAAGCCGGCTTCGGTGTCGGCAAACCATCAATTCTCTGAACAGGAAGCAGTCGCGGCGTAATCAGCGGCCAGAGAAAGCAGTGGCCCAGGATTTTAATCCTGGGCCTGCGTCACATCAGCAAGCAAGTTGTCAGTTGTATGATCGCTCCTCAAATCACGCCGCTCACTCAAAAACGAGGCTTCCGCCAGCTCATCAAGTTCGCTATTGTCGGCTCAAGCAGTTCTCTTGTGAACTTCGGCCTGTCCAACTTGTTTCATTACAAGCTGGGCTGGCCGCTGATCCCTGCGCTGACCTCAGCATTCTTTCTGTCTGTCCTAAACGGCTTTTTCTGGAACCGGCGCTGGACCTTCAAAGAGGCACGGGGCAAACCCGCGCACACGCAGTCCGTTCAGTACACGCTTGTCAACATTGTCGGTTGGCTGCTGAACACTTCCATTGTTGTCGCTATCATTGCGTCCGCAAAAAGCCACGGTCATGGGCTGCTCGGCGATCCGGAAGAGCTGCATCATATTCTGGCGGCAATGTTGACCAGCACCGGCAAGCAGGAATACGGCCCGTGGCTTTTCAATGGCGCTTTGCTTGCCGCCAGTGCCGTGGTTGTTTTTTGGAACTTCTTTGCCAATCGTCACTGGACGTTCAAGCACTAGCGCAGACGGCGCAATTAAAAACCTCACCCCGAGGCTGTGTCTTGGGGTGAGGTTTTTGCGGTTTAGATCGGATCATTTTTTCTGAGATCCCACCCAAACCTTTCTGTTTTCCCCGTACTTCCCTTCAGGCCTTGCTCGCTGTAAGTCACGATCACTTCCTCATAGGCGAAGCTGACAGCTTCCACCGGGACTTCTCCAGACGCACTGTCTTGAAGAGAGGTAACAAAGACCTCGTCGAACTCGTAAGTCAGGAAGGGCTTGCTTGCCGCACCTGTCTTCACGAAGCTCAGCACCATCCTGGTCAGATGATGTCCTTCTGCCAGCGCTGTCATCAGCAGCGGCGAGGCAAGGTCAAAGTTCTTGACGATAGAAACATCGCTGAACTGCGCCTTTCCGGTCCCCGTCCCGCCGCTGCTGCTGGGATTGGCTTGATTGGAAATTCCCCAGCTAAAAGACTGCACTTGAATAGCGCCGCTGAGTCCGGCGGCAACGCTTTCGCCGGGAATGCCGGGAATAGTGAGATAAATGTCTACGGCCATGATCGTTTCCTTCTGGGCTTTGGCCCGTGTTCCGCTGCGGTCAAATCGGCGCTAGGAGCGTGCCGTGTGCCAGGCATCTGCGCCGGCGTCGTACAAATGCAGGCCGGCCTGCGGTCCCTGGTTAAACCCGCCGCTCACGACAACCAGCTCGCCCGAAAGCGCAGCCGAATGGCCGTAGAGCGCCTGCGGCAGGGACGCCGCCCCGGCCCAGGTGTCGGAAGCGGGGTCGTAAATCTCCGTGCTTGCCGTCGGCGCGTGGTTCATGCCGCCGGTCACTAAAACGCGCCCATCCGCCAGCGTCACGGCGGCGTGCTGAGCACGCGGCGTCTTCAGTGACGCGGCTTCTACCCAGGTATTCGAACTGGGATCATAAATTTGGGCACTTGCCAGCGGCGGCACATAGGACGACAGACCGCTGTGACGCCAGCCGCCGACCACGAGAATGCGGCCGTCCGGCAGTGCGGCGGAGGCGTGCTGGCAGCGCGGAACCGGCGCACTGGTTTCTTCGGCCAGATGCAGCTCCAGCGGCATTCGAGGCACGGTGCGCCGTGCGCCCGGCTGCGCCCAGGCTCTCGTGAGCAGCGCCGGAGCAACCGCTGCGGCCAGAATGCCGCCCAGCAGGCTCCGGCGGGACACAGCCAGGTGATTGTCTTCGTTCATCATCACTCTCCTTGGAAGATCAAATTCACAGCCGGGTATTGCGGCGGCTATGGTCGTACCGGGGCGGCTTAAAGAACGAGCCACATAGGCATTATATCATATCTACTGTGTGGCTGCTCTGTGAAATATGTCACACTTCCTTTCTGACCGCAAGGGAATAGAATATCTGCGAAGTCGAGGTATACTTACTTTGCTTACCTATCACAACTATGCCCATGAAATTGAGTCGCGCCCAGGTGGCGCAAATGCTGCATATCACGCCGAAAACACTGGCGGTGTGGGAAAAGTCCGGGCGCATCCCGGCACCCGAGCGCGACTGGCGCGGCTGGCGGCTCTACGATGAAGCCGCCATCGCCGCCGTTCGCGCCGCTTTAGGTCAGCCCCCCCGCCCCAATTCTGGGGAGCCGGAGCAAGAGGGACAAAAATCCGCACCGGTGCAGATCAGCGCCCGCAACGCGCTGACCGGCATCGTGCGCGAAATCAGCGGCGACGGCGTCCTGTGCGAAGTGGTGCTGGATCTCGGCAATGGTCAGGAGATTGTGTCGGTCATCACCCGCTCGTCGGCGGAGCGGCTCGGGATCAAGCCGGGCGTCACCGCAACGGCACTAATTAAGTCTACGGAGGTGCTTCTTGCGCGTTAAGTTCTTGTTGATCTTAGGTCTGTTGGCGGCCGTATGCCCTGCCCATGCGGCTGACCCGCTGCGGGTGGCGGCGGCGGCGAACCTGCAGAAAGTCTTCACCGAAGCGCTCATTCCTGCGTTTACGAAAAAAACCGGCGTGGCTGTGTCTCCGACATTTGGCGCGACCAAGTTATTGGCAACGCAGATTGAAAACGGCGCACCGATTGATGTGTTTGTCGCCGCCGACACCGTCACGCCGCAGAAGCTGCTGAGCGAGAAGCTTCTGTCTGTCGGCACGGTCCAGCCGTATGCCGTTGGCCAGCTTGTCGTTTGGTCTCGGAAAGACGCCGTGCACCACCCGGCGACAGTACAGGAACTTGCCAGCCCGATTTATGCCAAGATCGCGTTCGCCAACCCCAAAACTGCTCCTTACGGCCTCGCTGCCCAGCAGGCGTTCGACAAGACCGGCGAGGCGGCGGCAGTTGCGCCGAAGCTGGTGCAGGCGGAGAACATCGGTCAGGCCCTGCAATTTGCTCAAAGCGGCAATGCCGATGTCTGCCTGACCGCGCTGTCGCTGGTCATTGAAGACAAATCCGACCCTTACTTTATCGTGCCGGACAGCCTGCATGACCCGATTACCCAAAGCTTAGGGCTGGTCAGCCGGACAACGATGACGACCCAGGCGCTTCAGTTTATTGATTATCTAACCGGCCCGGACGCCGCCAAAATCTGGAAGCGCTACGGCTACTCCCTGCCAAAAGCGAGTAAAAGATGAAGCGTTTCGCAGTCATTGCGGCCCTGTGCCTGCCGGCATTTCTTCCGCCCGCTTATGCCGGCAGCCCAGCGGCTTTTCAAGTGGCCGGAGCCGTAAGCAAGCCGCGCACCTGGACAGCGGCGCAGCTTCCAAAAGAGCTGCCTGCCGAGGTTCGGACGATCTCGTACACGCTGAGAGGCACGGCCCACACGGCCCATGCCGTTCCACTTTGGGCTGTCGTGCAGGCCGTGCAGCCGCAGATTAACCCGCAAATCAAGCGCCATCTGCTGCAATTTGTGGCTGCCGTGCAGGGCCATGACGGCTACACAGTGGACTTCACGCTCGGCGAGATTGCGCCGGACTTCGGGGCGAGCGCGGTTTGGGTGGCCTGGGATGAGGACGGGAAGCCGCTGCCGGAAGACGCCGGGCCGGTACAGCTTCTCGTGCCGGGCGACAAACGCGCTGCCCGCTGGGTGCATGGCGTCTCGGCCATCACGCTGGCGGACATGGCACAGCCGCCGATGAAAACAACAGTGAGCAAGTAGCGTGGACTGGTCCCCACTCTGGATTTCGCTCAAAGTGGCCGGGTGGGCGACCGTGTTCAGCGTCCTGTTCGGCCTGCCGATTTCTTACAGTCTGGCGAAAGCGCGGTTTTGGGGGCGAGGTCTGCTGGAAGGCGCTGCGCTGCTGCCGCTGGTGCTGCCGCCGACGGTGCTGGGCTATGCGCTTCTGGTCGGCCTCGGATCGCGCGGCCCGGTTGGGCTGTGGCTGACCCGCGTTCATCACCCGCTTGTCTTTACCTGGCAGGGCGCAGCAGTCGCGGCTTGTCTTGCCAGCCTGCCGCTGTTTGTGACCCAGGCCCGCGTCGCGTTCGCCGCTGTGGATCCCGACGTTGTCGGCGCAGCCCGCACCGACGGCGCGAGCTTCGCTCGTCTTGCCCGAGACATCTACCTGCCCCTGGCCCGGCCCGGCCTCATCGCAGGAACCACGCTTGCCTTTGCCCGTGCGCTGGGCGACTTCGGCGCGACGCTGATGGTCGCCGGCGACACGCCGGGCCAGACCCAGACCATGCCGATTGCCATCTACGACGCGGTTCTGTCCGGCGACACCCACACCGCCGCCGTCTTCACCGTCATTTCCATTTCCCTCTGCCTCACCATCTGCACCCTCGCCGCCCGGCTCGGACGCTAACCTACCCCTGATATTCACGCAGGCGAGGCGCGAGGCCGAGCCAGGTCAGCAGGAGGATCAAAAGAACGCTGACGGCGGCCAGCAAGGGCAGCGGGCGCAGGCCGGAAAACGCTTTGGCAACGGTTTGATCGAACTGATCCTGGTTGATGCCGAGCGTTTTGCCCAGCGCGGCGTCGAACTGGCTGAATGCATAATCAGACTGGCCCGGCGCGGTGCCGGTGCAGAGCTTGACGGCATCCGATTGCCGGCCCGAAGTGTCTAACGCGCGTATCTGCGCGTCCAGCGTTATGTATTTGCCCCAATCGCTTAGGGTTTCCGTCGCGGCGGCCTGCTCGCCGATAAACGTGATATTTCGCAGCTCAACCCCCAGCGACCCTGGGAAAGTCGGCTTGGCTCCTGACGCGGCGGCGGCGACAACGGCGTCTGTGATAGTCACATCCGCCAGCTTTTTGGCCTGGTCATGGAACGCGGCGTCGTACTGCTTCGCCGTTTGCGACGCGGGCGCGTTCACCAGGTACAAACTCTCGTCGGCGTTGGCATCATCCGCCACCGAACGCGCTTTCCAGAGCGCATGGACCGAGTCGAAGCAGTCCTCTTTTGTCGCCCGCAGATCTTCGTTCTCCGCCGCCAGCGCAGTGCTGAGACCGCCGATGAAGCAGACCAGCAGCACCGTCGCCAGCGCCAGCGGCAGATTAAAAACGCGGTGGGTGCGGCGCATCAAATAGATTTGGGTCACGAGCAGCGCAGCGAGAACCAGACCACCTGACGCATACAGCCCAATCTGCGTTGCGGCAGCACGGGCGCGGGCCGCCTCGTAAGCCGTGTTCAAGTGCTCAAAGTTGACTTGGTCCAGCGTGTCGGCGGCAGGGATCAGCGTACTGTGCATGAGATCCGAGGCCGCAAGAAGGTCTTTGATGCCATTTGGGCGGCCTTTCGTCCGGGCCGCTTTGATGAGGCCGCTGTACGTCTCCAAGCCATCGGTAATCGCCAGGATCGGCGTCCGCTCGGCGTCCCCATAAGTGATGTTCTGAGCCGCCGAAATGAGATTGTCATTCGCCTTGCTTCGGTCCGCGTCATACTGCTGCTTGACCTGAACATTATCTCCGGTGCTGATAAAGACATTCGCACTGCTGGCGTTCATGTCCGCCATGTAAGCGCGGATCTGCTGGGCGGCGACAATGCTTGGCACGCTGTCCTTGCCAATCGTCTGGATCGCCTGCCGCGTGCGATCAATGCTGGCGTCCGCAACAAGCCACAGAATGAGCAGGCTGACACAGACCGCGCCGAACGCCAGCCACAGCCGCCCCGGCGTCGTTGCGGCATTCCTGCGCCATGCCGGCGCGTTACCGATCCGCCCTACCGGCGATGCCGGCGGCGGGATTAGCGTTACGCTCATACAATACTCCTAAACAGACCGCACCGTGATGCGGGTCCAGCAGCCGAGGGTGATCTGGTCACCATCCCCAAGCGGCGTTGGAACGCCTGCCGAAAGTGCCGTGCCGTTTAGTTCCGTGCCGTTTGTGGAGCCTAAATCCAGCAGGACCAAGCTGCCGTCGGGCTGACGGGTAATCTTGGCATGGCGATGAGAGACGCCGCTGTCGGTCAGCGGCACTTCCGGGTGGATGTCCCGGCGGTCGGAGCGGCGTCCGATCAGGCTTTCGGCAAGGTCCAGCGGAAATGTCCGGGCCGGCTCACCGACAGGGCAGGGGATGGCCGGGTCCGGCTCCTCGTACAGCGACGGGTCCACAACGGCAACAGCTTCCCAGCGCCGGAACGCCCCCGGCAGCGGCGCAGGGCCAGGCACAGCGGCGGGAAGCGGGTCAGGCACGGGCGCAAACGCCGGCGCAACGGGTGCGGCGGATGTGTGCGCCTCAAAATCGTAGCGGCAGACTTCGCAAAATCTAGCCCCCGGATGACGCGCCAGGCCGCAATCCGGGCAAACATCGGCGCTGACCGCGCCGGCTCCGTTTTGGGCGACTGCGTTCAAGTTAATACGCGCGGGCGCAGGCGGTGACGCGCTGATCGGGGCGGCGTCAATCTTCGTGCCGCACACCGAGCAGTAGTCGGCATCTTCCGACAAATGCGACGGGTCTTTCGGACAAACGTAGGTCATTAGGCGTCTCCTCGCTTGCGGCCTGCCCGCGACGTGCGCGTGGAGCCTAAATCCAAATCCATCTCGTCGGCCTTCTCTACTTTGGCTTTGAGCCGCACCGTGCCGTGGTCGGCATCTACAATGTCAACGACTTTGGACAGCCGGTGCGTCGCGCCGTCGTTGCCGGAGTCCTGCGCCAGCTTCGCCGCACGGCCCAGATGCTTTGTCGCGGCATCTAAATCCCCGGATGCCCGCGCTTCCAGCCCTTCCTGGATGGCTGACGCCAGCTCTTCCTGGCCGGTGTAGTGCGCGACCTGAACATTGATCCGCGCCGACAGCGCTTCGTCGTCAGTCCAAGTCGCGACAACCGGTGCACCGGTGATCTTGGTCTCTAAACCGGCCTCCGAGTAGACAATACTTGGACGGCAGCCCAGCATCTCGTCGCCGACATCGCCCGGCGTCATCTCCACAGCCACATAATAGTCCCGTGATTCCGAACCCCACGCGCCTGTCGGGAAGTCGTTTGTCTGGGCATCTACGGGTGTTCCACGGTCCGTCAGCGGCACGATCTCGGGGCTGACCTGCTTGCAGGCAACAATGCGGGCGCTTTTCGGCGTCCACAGCCGCAGGCGGACATCGCCGACGCCCCGGCTTTGGGCCTGCTCGATGGCCGCCCGAAAATCCGCTTCAATGCCGGACGGCTGGGCAATAATCTGGGCGGTTCCTAATAATTTGAGCGCGATCTTCTGAAGCTGCTTCGGCTGCCAGTCCGTGCCGACACCCCGGCAGTCGCACTGGAACACGCCTTCGCAGCGCGACAGCGCAGCATTGAGATCTGTCTCGTCCGGCACGTCATTCTTGCCGTCGGTTAAGAACAGGGCATAGTGAATGGCGCTCGGCATCTTCGCAAACTCGTTCAGCGCGAGGCTCAGTCCCGTAGACATCTTGGTCGTGCCGCCCGCTTCAATCCGCCGCACCTGAGCATCCGCCAGCGCTTTGTTGTCCGGCGCCGCCGGAGCGAGGCCCGTGACAAGGGAAGCCCGATCCGCGAAGCGCACGACAAAGAACGACGCGCTTGGGTCAATCAGCTCAATCGCTTTGCGGGTCGCGTACTTGACCGCTTCAATGCGCTCGCCCTGCATCGAGCCGGACGTATCTAAAATCAGCCCGACGACGGCGTCCGCTTTGGCGGCAGGCCCTTCCCCGTCGGCAGTCACGGTCACTACCGCATCCACCCGGTTTGTCCCGGCGGGCAGGTACGGGTTAAAGAATGTTTCCACACGAAACGACATCAAAGCCTCTTTCTTCAATCGCCAGCAGCGCGACGGTGATATTGTCGCGCCCGCCTTTGGACAGCGCATAATTGACCAAAATACGGCAAATCGCCAGCGCATCGCTCCCGGCAGGGGCGGAGCGCACCAAACCCGCAAGCTGCTCCGTTTGCGGCGCATAGTTCCACAGGCCGTCGGAGCAGAGCAGCAGCCAGCCCGGTGCGGTCATCGGGATCGTAATGATGGTCGGCTCCGGCGCGGCCCCGTTCAGCGGCCCCAGACAGCGCGTGATCGCGTGAGCCTCGGGCGCACGAAGCGCTTCTTCTTCCGGCATCTCGCCGGCATCTACCACGGCATTGACCCACGAATGGTCATGGGTCAGCAGACGGAACTCGGCCGTGCCGATCCAGTAAGCGCGGCTGTCGCCAAGCCAGCCCAGCGTCGCAAACCCATCCCGCACTAGGGCCGCAACAAGCGTTGCGCCCGGCGGGTCTTTCGGGCGGTCCGGATCATAAGGCACGGTGCAGGCGGCTTCGTGCGCCGCTGAAATCGCGTCTCTCATAGCCGCGCCTGTATCAGCAGCTTTGCCGCGCAATGCCGCTTCTAACGCGGTACAGACGGTTTGCGCCCCGATTTCCGACGCTTCTTCAGACCGCTGAGCGCTGGAAACGCCATCCGACACCGCCAGCACGGAGCCAGCACCCGGCATGTTCGCCAGCGCCAGCGCGTCTTCATTGATCGCATGGCGTTTGCCTCGATCCGTCACGCCCGCAAAACCCGGTGCCGGCACAAGTTCCACATGGTCACGCGGCAAGGGTTTACGCGGCTCGGGCCAGCGCAGGCCGCACACCATGCAGTAGCCGTCGCTGCCTTTCGCGTCGAGTCCGGCCCCGCAGCGGCAATTTTCTTCGGGTACAACAGCAGTCGGCACCGGCGTCAGGTTCGCCCCGCATTCTTCGCAGAACCGCGCTCCTTCCACCACAGCAGCGCCGCATTTCGGACAGGTCATCAATGACTCCTCTCAACTTGCTCAGAAAGGACCCCAGTAATTTCTTAATGGGCGGCCCAGGATTTTAATCCAGGGATCCCTTAATCTTAGAATCTATCAGAACAAAGTCCGTGGCCGGATTTCGTTAGCCTCATCCACAAACGCGATCCGCTCTTCCGGCGTCTTCGCGTAACGGGCGCAGGCGCGAAGCTCGCGCTCGGCTCCCGACCGCACCGCCGCCGGCTGGAACTGCTGGCCTAGAATGCGCCGGTCCGGCGCAGGCGCAACCGATTTGGCGTCAAGCTGGGCGACCGCCGCCAGCAGGACACGCGCGGCGAGCGAGTGCCGGGTAAAGCCGTCCAAATCCAGCGCGGCGACAGCATCGCCCGCACGGACCAAATCGTCGGCGGTCGGTTTGGACGGCTGGGACTGGATCAGGCACCGGGCCAGCGCCATCTGCGCCGCCGTGTACAGGCCCGACGATGGCGGG
Organism: uncultured Armatimonadales bacterium; assembly: GCA_964241935.1. Lineage (GTDB taxonomy): Bacteria > Armatimonadota > Armatimonadia > Armatimonadales > Capsulimonadaceae > JANXMY01. The sequence goes on along the minus strand of CAXSZN010000030.1, from coordinate 22,558 downwards.
ACACGCCCGAATGCTTCAACGGCTCCCGCCCGATCACCCGCCGACGCGCGGCAGCGGGCCAGGCCGAACGCCGCGCTCGTGAACGAGGGATCGGTTTGGGACACCAATGCATACAGCGCGGCTGCAGCGGTCTGGTTCCCGGCAATTTCGGAGGCCAGTGCGGACGCCAACTTCGGCGCGACCTCGCCCGGCACTTCGGCATACACTTGGCTGAACGCAGCCGCGGCCTCGGCGGCTTTCCCCTGCGCCAGCCGCAGCCGGCCCCGATACCAGAAGATGCGCCAGTCGAACGGGTCCGACGCCTGAAGCTGAGTCAGCACGGTGTCCGCTTCGTCTAAAGCGCCGCTCAGCGTGAGGGCTTCGGCGAGGCGCAGGGGCGCTTCGCTGGACTCCGGGAACTTCTCGGCGGCGGACCGCAGCAGGGTCAGCTTGGCGGTGCCTGCCGATGCCCCAGCGGACAAAATCGCGTTCGCAGCCTGGTCCAGTGGGTCCACTTTGAGTGTCGGCAGGGCGGCAGCCCACGCAGCGGCGTCGTCTACATCCTGCACGAGCGACGCCATTTCGCCGCTGAAATGAGCGCTTTCGGCAGGGCGCGGGGAGCTATGCGACGCCACAATCTCGCGCAGGACACCGAGAAGCTGGTCGGCCATTTCGTCGGCGGTCTGGAACCGGTCATCCGGGTTTTCGCGCGTCGCTTTTTGGAGAAACCGGTACAGCGACTCGTGCTGGGCAAGCAGCGGCTGCTCGGCGGGCGGCGGCAGCGAGTGCAGATACTGGCCCTGGAACTTGAAATCCATCAGCAGCACGGCCAGTGTCCGGCCTACGGTATAAAGGTCGGACACAAACGACGGTCCCTGGTCGGCTTCCGGGGCGGTGTAGCCTTTGGTGCCGTAAATATCGCCGTCCAGATCGTCCACGCGCCGGACGCCGCCCATATCAATCAGCTTGACATCGTCTTCTTCCAGCATGAAGTTGTCGGGCTTGAAATCGCAGTAGACCAAGCCCATGCGCTCCATATAAGCAAACGCCGGCAGGATGGCATAAAGATACGCGATGGCTTCTTCCGGCGGCAGCGGCCCGCGCTCTTGGCGAATAGACTTCAGCGTCTTGCCGCCGACATACTCCATCACAATGTAGCCTTCGGTGCCCTGGGTCACGAAGTTGTAGATGTTGACGATCTTGCCGTTCTTGACGGCGGCCAAGAACTGCCGCTCGGCAATCGCCGCCTGAGCGCTCGCTTCGTCTTTGGAATTCAGCAGGCCCTTCAGCACGACCCAGCGTGAGAGTATCTTGTCCCAGCCCAAGTAAATCCAGCCGAGACCCCCAAACGCCATCGCGCCTTTGACTTCATACTGCCCGGCCACAATATCGCCGGGCTTCAGTGTCGGCACAAACGAGTATTCATGCCCGCACATCGGGCAGAAGCCTTTTTCATGGCTGAGCTTCGCCCCGCAGAAGTTGCAGAACCGCTTGCGGTCCGGCACCACGGGGTCGGCCATCAAAGATTGCAGCGGGTCCAGCGAGACCACCGGCGGCAGAGTGACTAGTCCCGCGCCAAGCTGACGCCGGGTGCTGACACGCCCGGTTCGGGCCGACGACCGCCCGGTGCGTCCCGACCCGGTCCGCCCGGAACCCATAGACGACCCCGCCGAGCCGCCGCTCGTCACGCCGCTGATACCCGATGCATTACGGACAGAAGACCGGGCCGACGCCGCCCCTAATCCTGCCGTGCCGGACGGCGCTGCCGACGCCGCTTTTGCCACCAGCGACTTTCCCGCCGGGGCGCGTCCGCAGTCCTCGCACACGCCATCCACGATTTTCCCGCCGCACCCCGGCCTCTGACACCGCTCTTCACTCATATTTGCTCACTCATCTTATTCTGACACGGGCCGCGCGAAAAAGTTGCACCAGCCAAGATTGAACCGGCTAGGCCAGTGCCGGCTCTTAACGCTCCGCCAGCCGCCGCTCATATTGCGTCACCAGCGCCGCTGCGCGGTCCAGCGGCGTCGGCCTGCCATGCAGCAGCTTTTCGGCGTCGCTTGCCAGCGCGGGCAAAGCCGGGTCAAGCGCCGCGCCCCGGCGAGACTGCGCGGCGGCTTTGGCCTGCAGGGCGCTCAGCAGGCCGCGCAGCTCTTCGCGTCGCTCCAGCAGGGCCGTACTGGATTTCTGGAACTCGTTTACCCTCGCTCGGGCGTCTTCCGCCGACTGGAGCCAGCGCTCCAGGCCGATCTGGGCGGAAGGCCACTGCCGGTTCTGCCGGGCCGCTTCGATGCTTTGCAGCCAGCGGGGCAGGTCCGGAGGAAGCGGCGGAATTGCCTGCGAGAAGCCTTCGATTTTCGCGCGGCACTCGGCTTGCACGGCTTCACATGTTTCCTGAAGCGTGTTTATCTCAAACAGCAGTGTGCCGGCCCGGCGCAGGTCAGCGTCCAGCTTGTCCCGCTGCTGCTTCAGCAGGGCAAGCTGGGTCCGCACCGACGCCAGAAGCGCAGTCAGAGGGGCCGTGTCCGCGTCCGTACCCAGCGGGTCAGTTGCCGCGCGGTCGTGCAGCAGCGCGATTTCTCGGCGGGCCGTATCAAGAATTGAGGGTGGGGGAACGCCAAGCTGATCCGCCAGCACCGACAAATCTGCCGCTTCTTGTTCCGCCGCTGCAAGCGCAGGCTCCAAACGGTTCCAGGCGGCTTGCAGCGCCAGCACCGTTCCTTTGACAACGGCAAAGTTGCGGGTCATCTCTGAAAGAAGCTGGTCAGGGGTAATGGCTTGTGCCGACTGCGGCCCGGCCAGCAGGCCGCGCTGGGCAAACGGCAGGGCCGCCGTGGGCGTTTGAACAGACGCGCCAAACAGCAGAAACTCGATCTGCTTTTGTTCAGCGTCATGCGCCCACAGCCGTTTCAGGGCTGGACGCAGGCGCTCGGCCTGGCCGGCAATGTCCGTAAGCTGCTGCTGGGACTGCCACAAGCCGTCAATCAGCGCGAGTGCCGGGCCGGCCTTTGCCAGCGTCACGCCTGTCAGCCGCGCCGGCGGCGTGTCCGCCGTCCCGCGCAGACGCTGGTAAGCGGCGCTGTCGTCCAGCTCCAGCAGGCTGCTTCCGGCCTGGGCCAGCCGCGCCTGCCACTCGGCAAGCGCCTGGTCAATTTGCTCCAGCGTCATAGGGTGCGGTTTCTAGCAAAGGCAAGCATTAGACAAGCATTAGAAAGGCAGACATCGGCTAAGAATGGCAGACACGGATAAAGAAGGGCAGACACGGGGGTCTGCCCCTACGCCGCATTGGCGTTCCCGTAGGGGCGAACCCCCGTGTTCGCCC
>CAXSZN010000030.1:11815-19157 GCA_964241935.1 uncultured Armatimonadales bacterium | reverse complement strand
GTCTGCCCCTACGCCGCATTGGCGTTCCCGTAGGGGCGAACCCCCGTGTTCGCCCGTCTTTGTCTTTGTTCGCCCTTCTTTGTCTTTGTTCACCCTTCTTTGTCTTTGTTCGCCCTTCGGGACTACGGCAATTCTAAGATAGCGCTGCCGGTGGGCAGAATGTCCTGCCACTGCTGGATCAGCTTCTTGTATTCCAGCCCGACACGCCGGACATTCCGGTCCAAGTCGTACAAGCCGACCGGGTTGGTACGCCCGGCATCTTCGCGGAGCGCCGTGTCCCAATCCACTTGGTCGGTCAGGCTGTACCAGGTGAACCCGATAATCGGAATGCCGTCGCCGCGCAGCCGGAACAAGTTCATCCACTGCTTCCAAAGCCAGTCCCACGAATGGTCGGCGTCGGAAAGATTGGTCTCCGTGTGCATCATCGGCAGGCGGTAACGGTGATAATACTGCGAAGAAATGACGTAGTAGCCGAACACCTCGCCGGACCCCGTAACACGCCCATCTTCATGGACCAGATGCTCGTTGGTATAGTAATAGTCGGTGCCGAGAACGCAGCTTGCTTTGACGGTGTTTTGCAGGAACCAATGGTAATCGTCGCGCGACATGCCGTTGTCCAGCAGATACTCGTACATGACCGCGCTGACCGGGTGGCCGTAAGTCAGATCCAGCGATAAAAACCGCTTCTCGTTCAAAGTGTTCGCCTGGGCTAGAACATTCGGCGACGCGGCGTGAAAATACTCCGACGACTCGCTTTGGATGAACACGGCGTCCGGGCGGACTTCCAAAATCGCCTGCATCGCCAGCGTGTTGGCCCGGCACAAGTTGCCGAGCGCTTGGACAAAGCTGCGGTCGCTTTGGCCGCGCTCGTTCCACCACCCAAGCTGCCCGGAGAATGTCGCCGCGATATAAATTTCGTTGATTGGGGTGTAATAGCGCACCCACGGGAACCGGGCGGCAAACGCCCGTGCATACTCAGCAAACAGCGGCGGCCAATCGGAATTATTGAACCCGCCGATCCAGTCGGGAACGCCGAAGTGGCATAAATCTACCAGCGGCGTGATGTCCATGCGCTGGAGCGCGTTGAACGTGTCGTCGGAAAATGCCCAATCGTAGCGTCCCGGCCCCGTGTGCGTGGAGTACAGCGGCGGCCCGTAACGCAGAAAGCGAACGCCCAGTTCCTGCACCAAATTGAAATCTTCCTGCCAGCGGGCATAATGCCCGCATTTCTCCATTTCGTCCACCCGCTTGGTCGTGCCGTCCGGCAGCAGGATTGTCGGGTAGCTGTTTTCAATCCCCGTCGCGAACATGAAATTAGTCATAAAGTATTTTACCTGACCTGCTTGTAAAGATAATGCAAAGATTTAAACCACCGGTGCTTGACACCTGCCGCGTCATAAAAAGATGACAGAAGCAGATGACATAAAAAACAGCCTCGCTGACCAATTTGTCGGCGGGGCTGTTTCTTTCTGCCGCATCTGGCAGCGGCTACTCCTTGGCAGAGGGCTGTAATTCAACGGAAACGCTGTTGATGCAGTAGCGCTCGCCGGTGGGCTTCGGGCCGTCGTCGAAGACGTGGCCCAAGTGACTGCCGCAGCGGGCGCAGGTGACTTCCACCCGCTTCATGCCGAACGAGCGGTCTTCGTGCAGGTCTACGGTGCCGGGCTTGGCATCGTAGAAGGAGGGCCAGCCGCAGTGGGAGTCAAACTTAGTATCGGCGTCGAAGAGCTGGTTGCCGCAGGCGGCGCAGACATAGGTCCCGCCGTCTTTCGTGTCCACATACTTGCCGGTAAACGGACGCTCGGTGCCTTTTTCGCGCAGCACATGATACTGCTCCGGGGTCAAAATCGCCCGCCATTCTTGTTCAGTCTTGACAGCTTTCTCTTCAGTCATAGCTTGGCTCGCTTTCGTCTTATCTTCTCATACTTGAACACATGAGACGTAAAATTCGTTCACTTCAGCCCAGTTTTAGGTACAATAACAGGCATGGACGCTTTGATTTTGTTCTCGCATGGGTCGCTGCTGTGCGGAGCCGGGGAAGCGCTGGATGCCCACGCGCAGCGCCTGCGGGCGTCGGGCGAGTGGCCGCTGGTCGCAGTCGGCTACATGAACTACTCGGAGCCGACTTTTGCCGAAGCCGTCGCCGACTGTGCCGCACAGGGCGCGACCCGAATTGTCGTCCTGCCGTTCTTTCTGATTCCCGGCTACTTTGTTTCCAAAACTCTGCCCGACCAGCTTGCCGCCGTCAAAGCGGATTACCCTGACTTAGAGTTCGTCGTCGCCGACGCCATCGGGTACGACACCGGGCTGGCCGATGCCCTGATTGCCAGCGCGTTAGACCCGCTCGGCCCCGACCAGTGGCGCGACGACCTTCAAGCCGCCGCGCGAGGCTGCCGCGCCCGCCCCGACTGCCCCCTGTACGCCACGCCCAACTGCCCGCGTGTCCCCGCCCCCGACACCCCGGCGCGGCCTTTTGTGGAGTGACGATGCTTGAAATTGGCACAAGCGAACCCTTTTGGCGAGTTGTGCCGTTGTGTTGTATATGAAGAACAAGCGCACCCTAAAGCTGGGCGGTTTCACCTTGATTGAGCTGCTCGTCGTGATCGCGATCATTGGAATTATCGCAGCGATTTTATTTCCTGTTTTCCAGAAGGTACGCGAGAATGCGCGACGAACCTCCTGTGCCTCCAATGAAAAACAGATCGGTCTGGCCTTCACTCAGTATGTGCAGGACAATGACGAGCAGTTCCCGCTGTTCACGACAGGTCAAGGCGCTGGTTCGGTTTACCCATTTACTTCCAATTGGTCGCAAGAGATTTATCCCTATGTGAAAAGTGTCGGTGTTTTTGTTTGTCCCGATAATCCAAAGGCGACAGGAAGTCCTCCTACGACTATGAGCAGCAGCGGCAGCCCATCTTCCACCGGAGCGCCGCAGATTCCTATCTCCTATGCTTATAACTTTCACATCTGCGGCTGGTACGACTTTGAGCCATCCGCTCCGCCGGTCTCTTTGGCACAGATTGATAAACCGTCTCAGAAAATCCTGGTTTCTGAAACGACGGGAAGGGGCGGGAACTTGGGCATGGCTTTTCCCGACTGGCCTTCCGGTGGTGGCGGCGGCTTCGTGATCAACGGATTTGCCGCACACAACACGCAGTGGAATTGTTTGTTTGTTGACGGTCATGTAAAAACACTACGCCCGACTGCGACAGCGCTGCCCTTTAATATGTGGGGGAATTTTAGTCACAACACCCCAGTGGATGGTCCAGGCTGTGGAAATCCTTCCAACACGAATTCCGGCTACACAGATGTCAACTGCGATGTTGCGCCAGCCGATGGCTCGCTCACTGCTGACCTTCATGCTCTCGAAACAGATTATGAGTAGCGGAACAAAAATACAAGTAGCGGAACAGACAACTGATAAGACAGAAACTTATCGCGGCCAATGCCGGTAGAAAGCAAACGAAACAATGAAAACAGCGCTTCTAGTGATGGTGCATGGGTCGCCCCGGCCTGTCGCGAACCAGTCCATGTTCCAGGTCGTTGAAGAAGTCAAGGCGCGGGGCGTCTTTGACCAAGTGGAAGTCGGGTTCATGGAGTGCAACGAACCGACTATTGACGAAGCCGCCGACACCTGCGCGGCGGCGGGTGCGGACAAAGTGATCGCCGTGCCGTATTTTCTGCACACGGGAACCCATGTCGCCGACGACCTGCCGACCCTGTTAGACGAAGCCGCCGCGCGGCACCCCCACGTTCAGTTCCAGATGGGCCGCTACATCGGCACGTCGCCGAAAATCACGGATATTCTCGTTCGGCGGGCCGAAGCAGTCAAGAGTTAGCCGTTTAGAGCCGTGACATGAATGTCACGGCCCTTCGGGACATTGTTTCCCCGCCAACAACGACGTTGAACCCCTTTACGAACATCCACAGCCCTTTCAGAAAGAAACATCCCTTTATGACCCGTTTCCCTTCTCGCTTTGCTGCTTTACGCTTTACTGTCCCGCTTCTGCTCATTGGCCTTTGCGCTGTTCCCTCGCTCGCACAGTCCGCCGCGCATGGCGTGGACCTAGCCGCAATTGACAGGAGCGCGTCGCCCTGCACGGACTTCTACCAGTACGCCAACGGCCACTGGCTGGCGACGCATCCTATCCCAGCCGACCGGGCGTCGTTCGGCGGCTTTAATGAGTTGTATGACCGCAACCAAGCCGTGCTGCACGACATTGTTAACGAGGCCGTCGCCGGCCCGCCTGCGCCGGTGGGCAGCGTCAAGCGCAAAATCGCCGACTTCTACCGCAGCGGCATGAACACGGCTTTAATTGAGCGCGAAGGAGCCGCACCGCTTGCGCCGGAGTTTGCCCGCATCGCGGCTATCTCCGATACGGCGTCGTTGGAAACCGAGATCGCGCATCTGCACACGATTGGAGTGGGCGCAGTGTTCGGCTTCGGGGTGGGGGCGGACGACAAGGATAGCCTGCACGATGTCGCCCAGCTTGTGCAGGGTGGCCTCAGCCTGCCGGACCAGAGCTATTATTTGAAAACTGATCCGAAGTCGGTCACGCTTCGGACGCAGTATACGGCATATGTCGCACGGATGCTGACGCTGCTTGGGGACGACCCAACTACGGCGGCGGCTGAGTCGCAGACGGTGCTGGGCCTGGAAACCAGCCTTGCAGCCGTGTCCATGACACGGGTCGAGCGGCGCAACCCGAACGCGACATACAACAAGATGACGCTGGCCGAAGTGGATGCCCTCTCGCCCGGCTTCTCGTACCAGCCTTATTTCGCGGCGCTCGGCGTTTCGAACCCCGGCCCGATCATTGTCGGCCAGCCGAAGTTCTTTGCCGAAACCGGACGCTTGCTGACGGCGACGCCGCTGGCGGACTGGAAAACGTACCTGCGCTGGCATCTTCTCAGCAGCATGGCCCCCTACCTCAGCGACAAGTTCGTGGCCGAGAACTTTGCGTTTCGCGGCACGGTCCTCAGCGGCGCGACCCAGAACCAGCCGCGCTGGAAGCGGGTGCTGCGCGAGACCGACAGCAGCCTCGGCGAAGGGCTGGGCCAGTTGTATGTTGCGCGTACCTTCACGCCCGCCGCGAAAGCCCGCGCTCTGGCGCTCGTTCTGAACGTCAAAAGCGCCCTGCATGACCGGCTGCTGACACTGGACTGGATCGGGGAAGGCACGCGCAAGGAAGCTTTGTACAAGCTCGCCAAGATGCGGGTCAAAATCGGCTACCCGGACCACTGGCGCGACTACACAAAGCTCGCCGTAGACAGCCCGGTCTATGTAATTAATGCTGAGGAAGCCAGCACGTTTGAGTTTAACCGTGACCTTGCCAAGCTCGGTCACCCGGTAGACCGCAGCGAATGGGGCATGACGCCGCCGACTGTGAACGCTTATTACAGCCCCAGCGGCAACGAGATTGTCTTCCCCGCCGGAATCTTGCAGCCGCCGTTCTTTGACCCGAAAGCCGACGACGCCTCGAATTACGGCGGCATCGGCGCGGTCATCGGCCACGAGATGACCCACGGCTTTGACGACCAGGGCCGGCAGTACGATGCCGACGGGAATTTGAAGGACTGGTGGACCGACGCCGACAAAAAGAACTTTCAAACGCGGGCGGACAAAGTCGCCGATCAGTTTGACAGCTTCGTCGCCGTGGACAATCTGCACGTCAACGGCCACCTGACTTTAGGGGAAGACATCGCCGATTTAGGCGGCCTCAAAATCGCCTATCTGGCATTCGAGAAGTCCCAAGTCGGCAAGCCGAAAGCCAAGCTGATTGGCGGCTTTACGCCCGAGCAGCGGTTCTTTTTGGCATTTGCCCAGATCTGGCGTCAAAATGTCCGCCCCGAGGCCCTGCGCCTGAGCCTTGCGACCGACCCCCATGCTCCCAACAAGTTCCGCGTTCTGGGTCCCATCACGAACCTGCCCGAGTTCGCCCAAGCGTTCCCCTGCCCGGTCAGCGAAGCGCCCAAAGTCGCCCGGGTGACCATTTGGTAGCGTAACGATTTGGTAGATTGTTTCCCCCACCCCCGGCGGGGGTGGGGAACATTCTCTCGACAGCTTTTTCTTGTTCTGGGAAACCGGGTATAATCAACCGGCGAAAAACAAATATGGCTTGGGCGGAAATTATTCTGCCGAAGCCCTTTTGTGCGTGTTTAGTTTACGAACAGAAAGATTAGCGAATGGACCTGCGTGAACTGCCCGGCTTAACGGACGATTATCCGGCGTACCAAAAACTCAAAGAAGCGATCACAGCGGGTGGTGTGACCCAGATGGAAGGAGTGCCGGTGCCGGCGAAAGGCTGGCTGCTGGCCCAGCTTAGCCGCGAGCTAGGCCGGCCGCTCGTTGTCATCTCCTACAACAGCGACCAAGCCGGACGTCTTGCCGCCGATTTGGCCCGCTACGGCATTGAAGGCGACGCCCTGATTTCGCTGCCGTCCACCACTGAAACGCTGATCTTTGCCGAAGGTGCGCCCGATCTCGCCCAGACCGGGCAGCGGGTCGCGGCCTTGCAGCATTTAGCTTTAGGAACCGCAAAAGTCACGGTCGGCACGATCGGCGCGTGGCTGCAAAGGACGGTGCGTCCGGAGTTTTTGAAAGACCGGCGCGTGATTTTAGCCGTCAACGAGACTGTGGAAATTGAAAGCCTCGAAAAATCGCTGGCCGAGTTCGGCTACGACCGGGTGGAAGCCGTCGAGCAGCCCGGCCAATGGACCCGGCGCGGCGGCATTCTGGACATTTTTCCCGGCGACGGCCGCCTGCCTCTGCGCGTGGACTTCTTCGGCGACGACATTGAAAGCATCCGGCCGTTTGATGTCGAGACGCAGCGCTCGGTCGGCACGTCCGACAGCGTCGTCATTGCCCCGGTGCGCGAAGTGCCGTTTGAGGACGCGGCAGTTTCCGAGGCGGTTTCGCGCCTAAAAAAAGAACTGCCGGGCCGGATGGCGGCGCTGAAGAAAGCCAATTTAGAAGACCGGGGCGCAGAGCACGCCGAGCGGCTGGAAGAGCGGATTGCAGGCGACATTGCCCAGCTTCAGGCCGGGACGACGTTTGATGCGCTGGAGTATTACCTGCCGTATCTGTACCCCGATGCCGTTTGCGCTTTAGATTATGTCCCCGAAAACGCTCTGCTGATCTTGGACGAGCCAAGCCAGGCTGAGGCACGCTGGGAGCAGCGCGAAGGTGAGATCGCCGAGATTATGACCGCGCGAGCGGCGCGGGGTGAGTATCTGACCCCGGACATGCCCCACGCCTGCGGGTTCGATACGGTCAAGACGCTGTTAACAGCCCCCACCCCTGGCGCAAGCGCCGACCCCTCCCCCGTGCCGGGAGAGGGGT
>CAXSZN010000030.1:0-11715 GCA_964241935.1 uncultured Armatimonadales bacterium | reverse complement strand
GAGGGGTCGGCGGGAACCGCCGGGGGTGGGGGCCGCTCCGCTGTCTTCCTCGCCCTGCTTGGGCGCGGGCTGGACGGCGTCAAGATCACCACTTCCATTCCAACCCAGGCCGGCGCGATGGAGAACTTCGCGGGGCGGCTGCCGGCGTTCTTTGAGGCCATAGACGGCTGGCTCGGCGCACGCTTCCGGTGCGTCATCGTGTCCGAGCAGGTGGAGCGGATGCGGCAGATTTTGGCCGACCACAAGCTGCCGATCTCGCCCCAGGACCGTTTAGAAAGCGGCGGCGAGGCGGGCGTGTTTGTCCTGCCCGGCTCGCTTCTCGGCGGCTTCAAGCTGCCGGAAGCCAATCTCATGCTGGCGACGGACATGGACATCTTCGGCCACCGAGCACACCAGAAGCCGCCGAAGCGCACGTTCAAAGAAGGCCTGAAGATTACGTCCTACCTGGAGCTGCGCGAGGGCGATTATGTCGTGCATATCCACCACGGCATCGGGCGCTACGCGGGCATTTCCCGATTAAAGGGAACGGATGGGGCGGAGCGGGACTACCTTTTGCTGGAATATGACGGCGGCGACAAAGTGTATGTGCCGACCGACCAGGTAGATCGGGTCCAGAAGTACATCGGCGCGGCGGACTCGCCGCCGCAGGTCACGCGCCTGAACAGCGGCGACTGGGCACGGGCGACCAAAAAGGCTAAAAAGCAGGTGCAGGAGATGGCGGCGGATTTAATCAAGCTGTACGCCGCCCGCAAAGCCGCCACCGGCCATGCCCTGCCGCCGGACACGCCCTGGCAGACCGAAATGGAGGATGCGTTCCCCTACCAGGAAACGCCGGATCAGCAGGCCGCAATTGATGATGTCAAGCGCGACTTAGAAGACGACAAGCCGATGGACAGATTGATCTGCGGTGATGTCGGCTACGGCAAGACCGAAGTCGCCATCCGGGCCGCCTTCAAAGTCGTGAACTCGGGCCGCCAGGTCGCCGTGCTGTGTCCGACAACCATTCTGGCCCAGCAGCACCTGGCGACATTTCGGGAGCGGCTTGCCGCGTACCCGGTCCGCGTCGAGCTGCTGTCGCGGTTTGCGTCGAAAGCCGATGTCACTCAGGCTCTGCGCGGGCTGGAAGAAGGCACGGTAGATATTGTGGTCGGCACCCACAAGATACTTTCCAAAGACGTCAAGTTCCACAAGCTGGGTCTTTTAGTGGTGGACGAAGAGCAGCGGTTCGGGGTGACGCACAAAGAGCGCATCAAGCAGATGAAGAAGAACGTGGACGTGCTGACCCTGACGGCAACTCCTATCCCAAGAACCCTGCATATGTCGCTTTCCGGCATTCGGGACATGTCGCTGATTGACGATCCGCCGGAGGGCCGCATGGCGATTAAGACGTTTGTCAAAGAATATGACGACGAATTAGTCCGCGAAGTCATTCTGCGCGAGCTTGACCGGGGCGGCCAGATTTACTTTCTGCATAATCGGGTGGAAAGCATCTCGCATGTCGCCGAGAAGATTAGAAGACTGGTGCCGACGGCCCGCGTCGAAGTCGCGCACGGGCAAATGCACGCCGACGATTTAGAAGACGTCATGCTGCGCTTCGCCGAGAAAGCATTTGATGTTCTCGTCTGCACCACGATTGTCGAGAGCGGCTTGGATATTCCCAATGTCAACACGATTATTGTTGACAACGCCGACCGTCTCGGCCTGGCACAGCTTTACCAGCTACGGGGGCGGGTAGGACGCTCCAAGCGCCAGGGCTATGCGTACCTGCTGTACCGCAAAGACAAAAGCCTTTCCGATGTCGCCGAAAAGCGGCTGGGCGCACTGCGCGAGTTCTCCGATCTCGGCTCCGGCTACAAAGTCGCTTTGCGTGACCTAGAGATACGCGGCGCGGGCAACCTGCTCGGCGCGGCCCAGTCGGGAACCGTCGCCACGGTCGGCTTTGACCTGTACACTCAGCTTTTGTCCCAGGCCATCAACGAGATGCGCGGCCAGCCTGTGGAAGGCGAGTTCGAGCTGCCCCATGTCTCCCTGCCGCTCGACGCGCTCATCCCAAGCGCGTACATCCCGAGCGAAGCCGAGCGCATTTTGATGTACAAAAAGCTGACCGCCGTGCGGAAGACCGGCGACGTTCAGCGCATTCAGGACGAGCTGGAAGACCGCTACGGCGACCCGCCGCGCCCGGTCTGGAATTTGCTGGCAATCCTGCGCCTGCGCCTGCGCTGCGCCGAGGTCGGCATCTCCTCGATTGTCGCCGAAAAGCGGCGTCTCGCGATCCGCTTTACCGGAACGCACCTCACTCAGGACAGCATGAAGCGCCTTTCACGGACCTACATGCAGCATCAGTTCCTGCCCGATGTCGTTTTCGCCGCCGCGCCCGACACGCCTGCAAAGATGCTCCAAGCCGCCGAAGAAATGGTGGAAGTCTTGGTCAAGTACTTGCCGCCTAAGATCGAAGCGGAAGCGCCCAAATCCGCCGTCAAGCGCATCCTGGACGGCGACGACCAGCCTGCGCCCAAGCCCGACCGGCCCAAGCCCACGCCTAAAGCGCCCGCCAAAGAAGCCACGGACGCCGATGTCGCCAAGACGCGCAATTTGGTCACCAACCAAATCTCCTCCCGTCGCCGGGGAACCTACACGCGCGGCAGGGGATAATTCTCAGTGAGCCGTTAGGATGTCCTGCAAAGGAATTGGCGGATGGCCGAGCAGGCGGGCGAGTGTTGGGTCCACGGCGGCGAACTCTCCTCGCCGGCTCGCACGGTAGAAGCCCAGCAGGATGCCCGCGACATGGCTCGGCAGACCGCGTGCGGCCATCTTCGCCTGAAAATCCTCGTCCGGCACGATTTGCCGGTGGACCGGCTGGGATTGCAGCCCCGAAACTGCAGAAGCCAGGTCAGCCAAATCCAGCGCCTCTGCTCCGGTGAGCGGCGGGGTGGGACCTTCATACCGGCCCTCGTCTGCCAGAAGAATCGCGGCAGCTTCGGCCAGGTCGGCGTGCGCCGTCCAAGAGACCTTGCCGTCCGCCGGCGCTTCAAGAACGCCTGTTTTCAGCGCATCCCCCAGGAACATCAGGCCGCTGCTTGCATAAAAGCCGTTGCGGAGCGATGTCCAGGCAAGGCCCGACTGATCCAGCATTTCCTCGGTCGCGGCATGATCGCGCATCGGCGGGAACAGCGAGGCGCGGCTTGCAGCCATGTGGCTGGTGTAGACAATCCGCCCCGCGCCGGCAGCGCGTGCGGCGTTGATGGCCGTCTGGTGCTGGGCCAGCGGGTCACCGCCAGACGCGGCGGCATTCGACGACACGATCAGCACCTGCGAAGCGCCCTCGAAAGCGTCCGAAAGACTGGCCGGGTCATCGAAATCGCCCCGGCGGACGCGGACGCCGAGCGCCGCCAGATCGCTTGCCTTTTCCGGGCTGCGCACGCTCACGCCCACTTGATTTGCGGGAACACTCTCGACAAGTTTTTGGACAATGGCCCGGCCAAGATGGCCGTTGGCACCGGTGACGATAATCATGATTGTTTCCTCTCAGCTTAAGCAGTTTGGCGGACCGATGCGGTTTTCCTGCCCGCGCTCCTGAATGCTCCGCGAGAGCCGGTGCCGGCACCGGCTCTTTGACCGCTCTTTTTCTATGGTTTTTTTGTGTCGGAAGTCGGAACCGGCCCCATCGAGTCAAACAAGTAGCCGGCGGCCAGCGAGCGATGCGGCCGCCACCGCTCGCCGAGGGTTTCCACGTCTTTCTCTGAAGGCAAACTAGGGAGATTGTAGGCCCGCTGCACTGCCTTCCGCAGCACTAAATCTCCCGAAACAAGCACGTCGGCCCAGCCAAATGCAATCAGCAGGGCACCGTCGGCAGTCCAGGGGCCGATCCCTTCAAGCAGGACCAGCCTCGCCCGCGCCTCCGCCGGAGAAAGACGCGCCAGCCCGTCCAGCTCCCCGGCGACGGCACGCCGCCCGAGTCCCTGCGCGTACTCGGCCTTGCGGGCCGAAAGGCCAACGCGGCGCAGCGCGTCGGTTGAGGTCTGCGCGAGCAGCGCCGGGTCGGGACGCCCGCCGGGAAAAAGCGCACACAGCCGCGTGTGAATGGCGCTCATGGCGGACACGGAAATTTGCTGGCCCACTATTTGGAACAAAAGCGCCTCAAAAAGACCCTCCACCGGAAGCGCTTCCCGCCAGGAATGGAAGTCCAGGTCGGGATTGGCGTCAATCAAGCCGCGCAGCACCGGGTCAGCGGCCCGCAGCGCTTCCCGTGCCTCGGCAAGCTCCCGCTTCCGAAGGCTGGCTGCTTCAATAGACATGGCTGTCTCCACATATTTCCAAGCGCAGCATTGAGACCGGTGAGCGGGTGACGCCCTCCGCGCCGGGAAAGGCGGCTTCCAGCAGCCGCCGCATCTGGGTGCGAGCCAGTAAAAACTCTTCGGCAGCGGCGCAGTGCTGCTGCTGAATGTCAAGCAGAGCTTGCTTGGCACGCTGGAAACGCGCTTCGGTTTCTGCCCCATTGGTTTCCGTCCAGTCACTCAGACACGCACAGTCAGTGTTTTGGTTGTTCATAATCTCGTCCTACCTCTCCTCAATGTCCCGCACCGGCTTGGGACGCATCGCCCTTTTTCAAAAAGAAAACCAACGGCAGGGCCAGCAAAAAGACAGCGCCGGACGCCAGAAATGCAGTTTCATAGGCGATGACGCTGGCCTGGGTTTGCACCATGCCGTCAATCGTTCTGAGAGCCGCCGCCTGGGCAGCGTCGGGACCGTAGCCCTGCCCCATAAAGACATGCGCCAGCGAGGCCTGCCGTTCCGCAAGCATCGAGCCGGCGGAAAGGTGAGCGACCATCCCTGCCCGCGCCGTGACGGCGGCATTCGTGACCCAGGTATTCAGAAACGCGATGCCGACCGAGCCGCCGATCTGCCGGCCCAAGTTCAGCAGCGACGACCCGGTGGCAATCTGCGGGCCTTTAAGTCCCGCGAACGCCGTCAGCGTCAGCGGGATAAACAGGCAGCCGATCCCAAAGCCCGCCGTCATCAAGGCGATCCGGCAGTCCGGGATGCCGCTGGCCGCCGTGAGATGTCCCAAAAGCCACAGCCCGACCGCTCCCACGGCAAGACCCGTGAAGATCACCGGGCGCGGGTCCGCGCCTTTTTCGATCGCCGTGGAGCTGACTCCAACCGATACCGCAATGACTAACCCCTGCGGCAGCAAAACCAGGCCGGTCTCGACCGGCGAGAAGCCAAGTATGTTCTGCGAGAACTGCGGAAACAAAAACAGCATCCCATAAAGCGCAAAACCCTGGGCGAAGGCCAGAGCGACACTGGCCGCCAGCCCCTTGTCTTTGTAAACGCGCAGGTCCAGCACGGGATGCTTGTTGCCCCGGCGCAGCTCCCAGTACAAAAAGAAGGCCAGCCCGATGACAGCGACGACGCAAAGCTCTTTGATAAGATCACTGTCGAACCAATCCAGCCGCTTGCCTTCTTCCAGAACATACTGGTGCGCTCCTAGTCCGATTGCCAAGAGGCCGATGCCGATGCCGTCAATAGGGCGGCGGCGTGTTTCGCCGCCCGATTCGGTGTCCTGCAAAAACAGGCCGACCAGCGCCAGCGCGGCGATCCCGATAGGAATATTGATGAAAAAGCACCAGTTCCATGAATAGTTGTCGGTCAGCCAGCCGCCGATCAGTGGGCCGATGGCCGGGCCAGCCCCCAGGCCCAGCCCAAACAAGCCCTGCACCATGCTTTGCTGGCTGGCCGGGAAAATCTCGGTCAAAGTCGCCTGCGCCGTAGAAATCAGCGCGGCCCCCGCGCCGCCTTGCAGGATACGGAAGAAAACGATCTCGACCAGCGAGTGCGACAGACCGCACAGGAAACTGGCGATGACAAATGCCGCGATGGATAGAAGAAGGTAGCGCTTGCGCCCGATCCGCATCGAGAGCCAGGCGGTCATCGGCAAGACTACGACGTTGGACAGGATGTAGCCGGTAGAAACCCAGGCGATCTCGTCGAGGGTCGCGCCGAAGTTGCCGGACATGCGGGGCAGGGCGACATTGACAATGGTCGTGTCCATGACTTCCAGAACTGCCGACGTAACTAAGCCGATTAAAATGAGCCATTTGTGCTTGTCCTGCGCTCCTGCTGGAGCAGCCGTTTTTTGCGGCGTGGAGACTTCCGGCGCGTTTCGAGTAAGGCGGTCCTCCGGGCGGCGGGTAGGAAGTGCGACTGCCATGGTGTATCCCCATTTGTTGGCTGAACAAACAATCAAACTGCAAGCTGAAAAAAGAGCCGTTCGGAACACGGCTCTTTACTGATTGAACTTTCGTTCAATTTTCTAATCATACCCGTAGTTTCAGCGGCTGTCAAGCTTCTCAGCCCGAATCCCGTGGATTAAAATTCTCACCATCTCCTCGATTGAAGTTTCGCTGCTGACTGCCGTTTTGCCGCCGGGCAGGTAGAGGCCGACCACGCCGTTCATCAGCATGTTCGCCGCCACTTCCACCCGGTGCGGGCGCAGCTCACCCGCAGCCACTCTCACTCGCAGAAAGTCTTCCACCAAGCGGATTGCCCCATCGCGGATGCTTTCTTCCCACAGCTCGCGGACCCGCAAATTTGTTTGCAGCTCGCGCAGAATCAGGCGCATCAGCGGCTGCCGGGCTTCCAAAAACGCATAAAACTGAAGCGCGACGTCCCGCAGCACATCTTCAGCAGGATGGTCCTCCTCCAAAAGCGCCTGCTGGAACTGAGGAGCAAAAATATGCGTTTCCAGCACTCCCCACAGCAGGTCATCTTTGCTGACGAAGTAATGGTAGAGCAGCCCCTGCGCGACGCCTGCCTCGCGGGCGATGTCTTTAATGGAAGTGTTGTCTACGCCTTGCCGGGAAAACAAATCCAGCGCCGTTTCAATGAGCTTTGCCCGCGTTTCCCGTGCCTGCCGATCCCGCTTCGTCGGCTCGCCGATACTTTTTACTGCATTGTCGTTTTTTACTGAATTGTCGTTCATTGAAATTATCATACCCCCCGAGGCCGGTTTTCGGAACGTTCTGCCCAATAGTCGCGCCAATTTGCTATAATACAGCATGGCTTATACGATTGCAGCGTTTTACCGTTTTACGCCCGTGAGCGATACTGCCGCAGCGCGGAGCGGCTTAAAGCAAATGCTGGCGCAGCTTGATTTATGCGGGACGCTGCTTCTTGCCCCGGAAGGCATCAACGGCACACTGGCGGGAACCGAAAGCGCCATTAACGCGATGCTGGATATTCTGCATGGTCAATTCGGCCTGCCGCGTGAAGACGTGAAGTTCTCGGAGGCGACTGAGAAACCGTTTCACCGGCTGAAGATACGAGTAAAGCGCGAGATTATCACGTTCCGTCAGCCGGGCGCGGACCCCTCGGTGCAGGCCGGAAGCTATGTCGCGCCGCAGGACTGGAACGCGCTGATCGCCGATCCCGAAGTTCTGCTGCTTGACACGCGCAATGCGTATGAAACGCGGCTGGGCAGCTTTTCGAATGCACTCGATCCCGGCATCAGCCAGTTCAGCGAGCTGGCGGAGTACGTTCGCCAAAATCTGGACCCGGCACAAACACCCAAAATCGCGATGTTCTGCACCGGCGGCATCCGCTGCGAGAAAGCGTCGGCATTCCTCTTGGGGGAAGGCTTTGCCGAAGTGTATCACCTCCAAGGCGGCATACTGAAGTATTTAGAAGAAGTTCCCACGGAAGCGAGCCGCTGGCAGGGAGAATGCTACGTTTTTGACCACCGCATGGCCGTCGGTCCGGGGCTGACGACGGGCCGCTACGCGATGTGCTTTTCCTGCGGAGAAGCGCTCAGCGAAGCCGACCAGTCTCATGCCGAATTTGAAGAAGGCGTCTCTTGCGCTTTTTGTTCCGACCGGACATCGGACACAGACAAAGCCCGGTTTCGGATGCGCCATGCTCAGCTAAGCGGCCTTCGCGCTCGTTAATCCTCCTGCGTCTTTCATCTTTTTTTCATACCATCGTCAGCGATTTGCCATATCTTGAAAGTCATGGTACAATTGCTTATCAATGGTGAACAATTTTACAGAACAAGCGCAAACAGCGCAAACTTGGGAAAGGGCTGCCGGCGAGGAAGCACGGCGGCGGCTGGAAAAGTATGGGGCGGACCCGCTGCACTTCTTCGCGCTGCTGCCCGACAAGCGCTGCCTGCTGAGCAAACCCGGCGAGCCGGAATGGGGCGTGGCATATCGCGTTGTAGGCCGTCAGGCGCTGGCGCTCGGCGACCCATTCGGCAGTTCGGGCACCGCGCCGGAAGCGATTACAAGTTTCTCGGAAATGTGCCGCGGGCAGGGCTGGAAGCCGGTCTGGTATCAGACGACGAGCGCGAACTTGAACACCTACCGGCATGACGGGCTGCAAGTGGTCAAAGTCGGTGAAGACGCACAGATTTCTTTGACCGACTTCTCGCTGGCCGGCAAAAAGTACGTCAAAGTGCGGAACGACCTGCGCCGGATCGAAAAAGCAGGCGTCGTGCTGGAAACCTACGGCCCGGACGCCCCGCCGACTGCCGAATGCACGGCGGAGATGGACGCGATTTCGCGCGGCTGGCGCAAAGCGCACCGCGCCGGCGAAGGCTGGTTTGCGATGGGCGGGTTCAACCCCCAAAGCCGCTTGTTCGCGGAAAGCCGCTACTTTGCCGCCCGCGACACCCAAACGGGCCGGATGCTGGCGTTTACCAGCTTTGTGCCGATCTTTGGCGCAGGCACGGTTCAAGGCTGGACACTGGACCTGATGCGCCGTCAGGCGGATGCCCTGCACGGGGTTATGGATTTTCTCATTGTGTCCGCCGCGTCCCAATTTGCCGCCGAGGGCGCACAAACGCTGAGCCTCGGCTTGTCGCCGCTGGCCGGGGCCGATGACCCTGCGGAAGCCGCCGCGACCTCGCACATCCGCCGATTTTTGTACACGCGCCTGAACCGGGCCTACAACTTTCAGGGTTTGCACACGTTTAAAGCTAAGTTCGCGACCCACTGGGAACCGCGTTATCTCGCCTATCCGGGGCGGCTGGCGCTTGCATCGGCATCAGGCGCTGTCCTGAAAGCGCATCTGACGCCTCCGGCACCGACAAGACCGGAACGTGTCTGGCACGTCCGCTCCAGCCAGCGGCGGGCTTTTGTCCTGTGTGCCTTGGTCCTGGTGGGTCTCGCCCCGTTCGAAAAGACACTGGCAAAACGCGCGACAGCGCACCCTACTCACTGGAGCCGGTTAAGATCCCTCAGCTATGCTCATCTGAACCTGCATCACCTCGGCTTCCATCACTCGGCGCGGGTGTAACGGCCACCGGCCCTAGCGCGGAGACTGGCCCGAACATCGGGCCGATAATCCCGGCCAGCTTTGTCAGGGGCCTTGCGACCGGCGGCAAGCCCAGAACAGGCCGCAGGCGCCCAAGCATCTCCTGCGCGAAGCCTAGCAGCTCTTGCGTCTTCGCCTGATTTAAGCTCCGGTCTTGCAGCCAGAACAGCACGAACAGCAGATGCGCGGCATACAGCAGCGTCGTCATCTGCTCCGCCTGACCCCGCTTCGGCGCGTCCGACGCCCCGGAAACTACGCGCTCAAACACGCCCCAAATCCGCGAGCGAATGCCCGCGACATTATCTCCCAGCACAGCGACTTCCGAGTCCGGGGCGAGACCCGCCGCAAACAGCGCTCCCATTGTTCCCCGGTGCGCCCCAAGCCTTGTCAAATGCAGCCCCATTGCCGACGCAAACCGTTTAGCCAGGGGCGCAGGCGGCAGGCGGCTGACTTCTTCCTCAAGCTCATTGGTCAAGCGCTCGTAGAGCGCCAGAATGAACTCTTCTTTCCGGGCAAAGTAGCGGTAAGCCAGCCCGAGCGAGCAGTCGGCAGCGCCGGCGATGTCCCGCATCGTGGTCTCGGCGTAGCCTTTCTCGGTAAACAGCTTGAGCGCCGTCTCCAGGATATGCTCCCGCGTCTGCTGCGACTTTTTAGGCGCTTTGACGGTCATAGTTCTCTCCAAAAAATAATTTGTGAACATGTTCACTAAACAGTTGACATTGCGCCTGGAATTGGGTATCTTTTCAATATAAACTAATGAACACGTTCATTATACCCGAACAGCGTGATTTGGAGGCACATCATGGCAGACACAAACGTCAAAAGATTGCTGGGACAGCTTCGAGAGATCTTCGATGTGGACGCTTTTCTGAAGCAGGAAGTCAGCCCGCGCACGATCCGGCAGTATTATACCGACTGCGCCTGGGTCTACGGCCTGCTGCACTCCCCCGCAGGCGCAATCCACCTGGCCTTGAACTACGACGGCCGGTACAACCCGGACGGCTTTTACGAGCAGCCGCGCCTGGTCCAAAAGCAGATCAACGCGCTGAAAGCGGAGCGCGTATTGGAAGTCGCCTGCGGCAAAGGCTTTAACACGCACTATCTGGCACCCCGCAACACGCACACGGAGTTTTGCGCCATTGACTGGACCCCGCTGCATGTCCAGATTGCTTCACGCAAGCAGCGCCCAAACACTGCGTTTGCCGTCGGCGACTACCAGCGTTTGGCCTTTACCGACAGCACGTTTGATCTGATCTTCGCGATTGAATGCCTTTGCTATGCCCGTGATATAAGCGAAGTCCTCGCCGAAGCCTACCGTGTCCTGCGCCCCGGCGGGCGATTGGTGCTGACCGACGGCTTTCGCTGTCCCGGCTTAGAGACTTTGGAACCCGCCATGCAGGTCGCCGCGCAATTGGTCGAGCTGTCCATGAACGTCGAGCAGTTCTGGGACATTGACATGTTCGTCCAGACTGCCCAACGCGCCGGCTTCCGCGTTCAAGAAAAGCAGGACTTATCGGACGCCATCCAGCCGAACCTGCGGCACTTGCAGCGCATCGCCCAGCTTTACCTGCGCTGGCCGGCGCTTGCCCGCCGCGTCACCCGCTTGCTGCCGCCGTACCTGGTCCGCCACGCCGTCACCGGCCTTCTCGGCGCGGAAACGCTCAAGTCGCAGGCACAGGGATATTACGCTCTGGTGCTGGAAAAGCCGGAGAAACTTAGCCCAAGAGGCTTGGACCGGAACTAATGGTCGTCGAACGCTGTTCCTTAAGTGGAGCCGACTGGTAATCTACGGCAAAATCCGCAGAACTGGTAATTACCGAAGGTAATGCCGCGCTTTTAACCGGTACGACCGGGTATAATAAGAAGGCGAATTTTTCGCCACCCCGCCGCAATGACGCAGCGCCGCCACACAATCAAAGGAGATTATTATGGCACCCACCTTAAATCAGGAGATCGGTCTCCGACGCGACCAGGATGTTACTCCGCCGGCAGTGCAGCCGGCCGGACTTGAGATGCCCTTCAGCGACTCTCTGCCCCGCAATGCCGCAGGACAGGAGCGCTCTCAGAGCTTATCCATTCCCCGTTCGCATTCTCGTCTGCACCTCGACTGGATGGAACTCAGCACAATCGGCCTTGCGGTCGGCTGCGCGGCTCTTTCCGTCTACCGCCTGCTTTGGGCAGTTCATTTCTAGGACGCCCAGGACTTAAGCAAGAAACGCCGCCGGCTGCTGCCGGCGGCGTTTTTGTGTTTGAAGAGGAAGCCCCCCAGCCCCCAATAATGGGGGAGCCAGAGCAAGTGCAGACGTGCTCTTTATCTCATCATGCCCCCATTTTTGGGGCTGAGGGGCTTCTTACCGAAAGAGCCGTAAGGCCCCTAGATTTATCTATGGGGATATAAGGCTCCAT
>CAXSZN010000029.1:32354-57514 GCA_964241935.1 uncultured Armatimonadales bacterium | reverse complement strand
AAGAAACGACAAGGCAAACCCGCCGAAAGACGGGGACGCAAAGCTACCGGGTCTAAGACAGCGTGAATTCTGTACAAGAAGCGCTGTTATGATCGCCCAGCCGCCGCACCATTCCTAGGGGGCAAAAAGACCATGAAGATTACAAACGACGAAGCCGTTCGCGCCAGCAGTGTTGAGTCTGTCGCCGCAGCCAACCTCCGAACCCAGCCGGCGGCACCCGTAACCAAAACTGCCGGTCCGGGAGCCGGACCGGCAGCCCAAATCGAGCTGTCTGACCGGGCTAAAGCCTTGTCGGCAGCCAAGACAGAGGCAGCCAGTTTTCTGCCGGCGGTCAACGCTGCGCCGGACGTTCGAACCAGCCTGGTAGACAAGCTCAAGGCACAGGTTGAGAGCGGCACCTACCATGTCAGCAGCGCCGACATCGCCGACCAGATCGTGCGCCGTGCCCAGGCCGACAAAATTCAGTAGCTGACGTACATTTGTTCGATTTCAAGACGCAAAAAAGCGCAGAGGCAATTGCCTCTGCGCTTTTTTGCGTTTGCTCCGGTCTTAACGCAGGAGAATAGCCGCCGATGTGGAACTTCTAAAAAGAAACAGAAAGCGTAAACTAACAAAGAGCGTAAAGGAACAGAGTGCATGGCTTGGACATTAGCAGTCGTCAACCAGAAAGGCGGGGTCGGCAAAACTACCACGGCGGTCAATCTGGCAACAAGCTTAGCGCAGGCGGGCCGCCGGGTGCTGCTGATTGACTGCGACCCGCAGGGCAACGCGACCAGCGGCCTGGGTCAAAAAGAAACGGTAGAGCACAGCATCTACGATGCCCTCACCGGCGGCGCGACACTCGCCGAGATTATCCTGAAAGATGTCACCGTGCCGGGCCTAGATTTAGCACCGGCGACTTTGGATCTCGCCGGCGCGGAGATGGAGATGTTTCAAGAGCTATCGCGCGAGACGATCCTGAAGAAGATCCTGAAGCCTGTAGATAAAGATTACCAGTACATATTCATTGACGGGCCGCCGTCCCTGGGCCTCTTGACTTTGAACATCCTGACGGCAGCAGACGCTGTGTTGATCCCCATTCAGTGCGAGTATTACGCACTGGAAGGCATTTCCCAGCTTATGAACATTGTCGAGCGGGTGCAGCAGCACCTCAATCCCAAGCTTGCCATCGGGCTTGTCGTGCTGACAATGCACGACGAGCGGATCAACCTCTCACGCCAGGTAGTCGCCGAAGTGCGTGAGTTTTTTGGCGATGCCGTGGCGAAGACAATCGTTCCTCGGAATGTCCGCCTCAGCGAAGCACCGTCGTTCGGTCAGCCGATTGCGCTGTACGACCCAAAATCTAAAGGAGCAGTCGCGTATGCCGAGCTGGCTCAGGAGTTAATTGCACTTGGAAAAGAATAACGTGCTGGGAAAGAAAACAGCCGAAAAGAAGCCGTTAGAAAAAAGCCGCCTCGGTCGCGGCCTCTCGTCGCTGATCCCGCCGAGCGCCAAAACCGCTGTCACCCCACCCGCTTCGGCAGAAGAAGCACGGACTGTGGTGGAAGCGCCGGCCCCACCGCCTGCCGCTGCCGAAACTGTTGCCGAAACTGTCAGCAGCGAAGAATCGGTCCGGCAGATTGCCGTAGACAAGATTATCGCGAATACTTACCAGCCGCGCTCGGAGTTTGACCAGGCCGCGCTGGAAGAGCTGACGGCTTCGGTGCTGGCCCACGGAGTCTTGCAGCCGATTATGGTCCGCCCGCGCGGCGGGGACCGCTTTGAGCTGATTGCCGGGGAGCGCCGTTACCGGGCCGCTCGTTTGGCCGGCCTCACTCAGATTCCTGCCGTAGTCCGCCGGATGACGGATGAAGAGTCGCTGACAGTGGCTTTAATTGAGAACATCCAGCGCGAAGACTTAAATGCAATGGAAGCCGCACGTGGCTACCGGCAGCTTTTGGACCAGTTCGGCCTCACGCAAGTCGAGCTTGCCCGCCAGCTCGGCAAGTCACAGTCCACGGTCGCTTATGCCCTCAGCCTCCTGCGCCTGCCGTCGGAGATGCAGGACAGCATTTCCAGCGGCCAGCTTTCGATGGAGCATGGCAAAGTGCTGCTGTCCGTGCCGGCGTCTGATCGCCGCTTCGCGCTCTGGTCACAGATGCTATCTGAGAACCTCAATGTTGCCGAATCCCGCCGCCGGTCATTGGAGGAACCGACAGTCGCGGCGAAGTCCCGCCAGACCATCGCAGCCTTGCCTGCGGAAGACGCGGGGCCGGTGGAAGACGTCCACTTGACCGCGATCGAAGATAAGCTCCGAAGTGCGCTGGGTCTCAGAGTGTCTATTCGCAACGGACGCACGGGGCGTGGCACTGTCACCGTGGACTTCTCCAACATGGATGAGCTGGAAACTATAATAGACCGTATCATGGGATGATGCAGGGGAGGAATACCCGACATATATGTCGGGTATTGCGTTGAAGCATATTACGACATTTATGTCGGGTATCGCAAAAACTACTCTGAAGAACTCGCGTACTTCAGCGCGAGTACCTTTAGCCTCTCAGCCACCTGCTGCTTTTGGCGAAGATACTGCCTTTGCTGGCGATGCAGTTTGCAGTGATAACGCTCTCTGCTTTTGCCGTTTCTGTTCCAGTGAGTATTAGAAGGGGTATATTCATGTCCGTAAGGACAGTGCGTTTTATCTTTATTTCCGTAGATCGCGCTGTCGGTGTGGGTAAGCTGAGAGACAATTTCAAGATGCTTAGGGTTGAAACCGTCTTTGTTCTTGCAGATATGGTGTAAGAGTTGATCGGGTGTCAATGTCACTCCATAAGCAAGTTCATAAGACACACGATGGGCGCGTCTGTTTCGACCATTGCCAGAGAAGCCTCCATAGCCGCCCGTAACCTTACTGCGTATCCATAGCCAGCAGTCGTCAGCGACAACATAACTGAAATGAAACCGCTCTATGTCCTTTTCTTCCATGACTGACTTCTCCGTCTTTGTGCTGCTGTTACTGTACCAGATCAACATAGACAAATCGCTGGATAAACAAAAAATCACAAGACTCAAGAGTCGGTAATTGCGTTACAGCATATTACGACTCTTGAGTCATATATTAGTAATTAGAAAAGAACTACTTGTATGAATGCAGAAATTGTGTCGGTGGGAACGGAGCTGCTGCTGGGGCAGATTATAGACACGGATGCCGTGTACTTGGCGAAGATGCTGTCCGGGCTTGGCATCAGCATTTACCACCGCTCTACAGTCGGCGATAACCCGGAGCGGCTGCGCGACACGCTGACACTGGCGTTCACTCGGGCGGATTTAGTGATTACTGTGGGAGGTCTCGGCCCAACGCAGGATGATCTCACCAAAGAAATGGTCGCAGAAGTGCTGGGTGATACGTTTGTGGAGGATGCCGGACATACAAAATGGCTCCAGGACCGGGCAGCGCTCAGAGGCTGGGGCAGCCTGCCGCCGAGTTTTGCCAAGCAGGCGCTGGTTCCGGCACATGGGCGCGGCATCCCGAACCCGCAGGGAACCGCGCTTGGGGCGCTGTTTGAGATAGGCGGCAAGATCGCAATCTGCCTGCCGGGACCGCCGAACGAGCTGATCCCGATGACAAACCAATTTGTCGAGCCGTACCTGAGCGAGAAAACAAGCGGCAGCCGAAGCGTGATTCAGTCCCGGACCCTGCGGATCGCGGGCATGGGCGAATCAGTGGTCGAAGAAAAAGCGAAGGACTTGATGATGTCGGACAACCCGACTGTCGCGCCCTACGCTAAGACAAGTGAAGTGCATCTGCGGATTACCGCCCGTGCCCCGACACCCGAAGAAGCCCAAGCCCTGATCGCGCCGCGTGAAGCGGCTCTGCGGGAGAGACTAGGGGACGTGGTCTACGGCGTAGACAATGACACACTGGAAGGCGCGGTTGTCGAGATGCTGAAGATGCTCGGCCAGAATATCGCAGTCGCCGAATCCTGCACCGGCGGCCTTGTTGCCAAGCGCATCACAGATGTCCCCGATGCGTCTCATGTCTTTGATTTAGGGATTGTCGCTTATGCCAATGCCATGAAGATTACTTTCCTCGGCGTCCCGGAACAGACAATCATGCAGCATGGGGCCGTCAGCGCAGAAACGGCGAAAGCGATGGCGCAGGGCATTATGCGAAATGCTCAGGCCGACATCGGCATCAGCACGACCGGCATTGCTGGGCCGGGCGGGGGGTCGGACGCCAAACCTGTCGGCACAGTGCATATCGGGCTGGCGTGGGACGGCGGCGTGATTTCCGAGCATCATCACATTCTCGGCAGCCGGGCGGATGTCGCCTACCGAGCGTCCCAAAACGCCCTAGCTTTAGTGCGGCGCTTTCTGATGAACCCGGACGACCCGCAGTTTCAGGAAGGAATAACGGAAGGATGAACTACTTTTTTGCCATCCAGCCGGCGGACGAAGCACGGGAACAGCTCACGTCATTTGCAAAACGCTGGGAACAGCAGATTGACCCGGCATTTCGGGCACGATGGTATCCGCCGGAAGATTACCACATCACCTTGAAGTTCTTGGGGAACATTTCAGAGGACTTGGTGCCGCTGGCAATAAAACATGGCAAATCAAGTGCCATGCAGCGTAATGTTGATCATCCTAGTTCCGTCGCAGTCTCGCAAAAGCCCTTTGTCGTGTTTCCCGGCATTGTCAAGCCGCACGTGCTTTGGGTAGAGGTTGTTCCCAACGAGATGTTGAGTTCACTGGCGTTCGGATTGAGTCGCTCTTTGGAAAAAGAGGGTGTCAAGCGTGACCCCCGGCCTTACAAGCCACATATCACGCTCGCTCGCTGCAATCCGACAACAGACGTGCCGCCGTTCGTGTTGAAAGAACGCGCGTTCGATGATTTTGCTGTGGGCCACTTTCATCTCATGCAAACACTGCCGCCGGCGCAGCGTGCAAATGGGTCAAAAGCAAGGTACAATAGCGTACACACGTTCCCCTTAGCCGGAGCGCAGATTTCGGACGTATCATAAGATATTCGCCCCCTGGCGACAAGGAGCATCCATTGGATAAAGATAAAGCACTCGATATGGCGCTGGCACAGCTTGAGAAACAGTTCGGCAAAGGCAGTGTTATGCGCCTCGGCGAGTCGCCGCGCATGGCCGTGGAGACAATCTCCACCGGGTCGCTCGCGCTTGACATTGCGCTTGGGGTGGGAGGCGTGCCGCGCGGGCGGATTACCGAAATCCATGGGGCGGAGTCGTCGGGCAAGACAACGCTCGCTTACCATATTGTCGCCGAAGCCCAGCGTGCGGGCGGTGTCGCGGCATTTATTGATGCCGAACATTCGGTAGACCCGGAATACGCCAAGAACTTGGGCGTGGACATCAACAAGCTCTTGATTTCCCAGCCGTCTACGGGAGAAGAGGCGCTGGAAATCATGGATGCGCTGGTCCGGTCCGGCGCGGTGGATGTCGTCGTGCTGGACTCCGTTGCCGCATTGGTGCCGAAAGCCGAGATTGAAGGCGAGATGGGTGACAGCCACATGGGTTTGCAGGCCCGGCTGATGTCCCAGGCCATGCGGAAGCTGAACGGGTCTATTTCGAAGACAAACACGGCGGCGATCTTTATCAACCAGATCCGCGAGAAAATCGGCGTCATGTTCGGCAACCCGGAGACGACGCCCGGCGGACGTGCTCTGAAGTTCTATGCATCGGTCATGCTCGATGTCCGGCGCATTGAAACGCTGAAGCAGGGCACGGACATGGTCGGCAACCGTGTCAAAGTCAAGGTTGTCAAGAATAAAGTCGCGCCGCCGTTTCGCCAGGCCGAATTCGACATCATGTTCGGCAAAGGCATCTCGCGCTCCGGGTCTATCATTGACATCGGCGTCGAGATGGAGCTGATCGCCAAGCGCGGCGCGTTCTTCTCCTACGGCGAGACCCGCATCGGCCAGGGCCGCGAGAACGCCAAGACGTACCTGGAAGAACATACCGAGATGATGGACGAAATTGAAAAAGTCATTCGCGGCAGCGACAAAGCCGCCGAGATCCTCACCGTCGGCGCAGCGGAAGAGTAGGGCAGGTCAGCCGGGGCCGGTTTCCGCCTGCCCCGGCTTATGTGAATTCAAGGAGGATGTATGCGGATTGACCAAATCCACTGCTCGCTGGAAGTAGCAGATAAGTTAGCCGTCAAGCATCAGGTCGAAGTAGGAGAAGCCGAAGAAGTGCTGTGGGGTAGCCCATATATCCGCTTCCGTGAGCGCGGAAAGCGTAAAGGAGAAAATCCTTACACCGCGTTCGGTCAAACAGACGCAGGCCGGTATCTTGTGGTACTGTTTATCTACAAGCAAGTTTTTGAGGAACAATCTCTTTGGCGGGCGCTGATAATCAGCGCCAGAGACATGACGGATACGGAGCATAAACAATATGAGCGTAAGTGAAATAACCTATCCGCAGGAAGACAATTCTGATCTTGTTCTCTATGCGGATGAAATCGAATACTTTGAAACGCATGATCTCAGCGAAGAATTAGAAAACGGCCCAGAGGTGCAATTTGAGATTAGCCCGCAAGCACGGAGCCGCTTCTATTTTGAGGTGGAACCGGAACTCCGCGCGAAACTGAAAGCGATTGCGAAACAGCGCGGCACGTCTGCTGAGACTCTGCTGAACGAATGGGTGCGGGAAAAGACGGCGGAAACCGAGGCGGTCGGCGCAGCGAAATAAGATGCCTCTCCCCCTCAAAACCCTGGAACGTCTGCATTACGGCAAAGAAGTCGCCGTGGAAGTCGTGGCGGCTGAACCGAATATGCGGGCGTTCGTCGTGGTCATCCCGCAAGCGCCGGACAAGTGGGAGCAGCCTGACGCCTACCTCTACAGGGGCGAAAACGCGCCGCGTCACAGCCTGCGTGACCCATCGTTGATTACTGGGTACGAAATTCGTTGGATGAAGCACGACGCTAAGTATACCGATGAAGCATGGGGATTTGATTATGATTATGTGCTGGATGATAAAACAACGCGGGTAAAGCGTCTATTCGTCGAGCGCGAAGAAGACATTGAAGAAGCGCTTACGCCCTGGGTAAAAGATACAAGCTTTCTGTCAAATCCTGATGACTTCGACAGCAGCCTGGTCAACAGCCCCGTCACAACCTACTTAAACGAGCCGGAAGAACGTCCACATCTTTGGCAGGAGTAAGACTATGCTGCAAGGACTGCGGTCACAAATCTATCAAGTGTCGGATTTGGACGCGGCGAAAGCTTGGTACACGGCATTGCTGGGCAAGCCGCCGTATTTTGACGAGCCGTTCTATGTTGGCTTCGAGGTTGGGGGCTACGAGCTGGGCTTGCAGCCAAGTGATGACCCCGACGCCGGGCAGGCGCGGGAAGCCGTCACGTACTGGGGCGTTCCTGATGCCGAAGCCGCTTACGCACATTTGCTGGCATCCGGCGCGAGCGCCTATCAGCCGGTGCAGGAGGTCGGCGGCGGGATCAAGCTGGGAGCCGTTGTTGACCCGGCAGGGAACGTGCTGGGGGTGATTGAGAACCCCCACTTCAGCGCAGGAGATGAAAAGTAATGGGAGTTCGCTTAGGAGGCGCTGACCATGTCACGGCTTGAACTTTATCGTGAACTCTATGAATACGAGAAGGACTGCAGCGAAAAGATGCTTGCCATGATCGATTCTGTCCCGGCAGCGAGCCGGAGCGATACCCGGTTTCAGCAGGCGGTTTCCATTGCCGGTCATCTGGCGGCCTGCCGCGAAAACTGGCTGCACTGGATGACGATGAGGAATGTGCTTCCGACGGACTGGTACGATGAGAAACACGAGTTTGCCGCGCTGCGCCCCCGCTTTACTGCTCTTGACAGCCAATGGACAGACTACCTGGCAAGCTTGGACGAAGACCGGCTGGCACAGGAGTTCGAGTTCGCCGAAGGGGAAGAACGCTTCAGTCTGCCGACTGAGGTGCAGATTGTTCAGTTGTTTGGTCATGCTTCCTACCATCGGGGCCAGGTTGCTTTACTTGTCAGCCAGCTTGGTGGAGAAGTCATAGACACCGATTATGTCGACTGGTGGTGGGCCACCTACAAAGAACCTAAAGAGAAAGACGGACAATGACGACGGTGACACTGACGCCGGAGATGGAACAAGCGGTGGAAGAGGCGGCACGGGAGCGCGGCTTAACGGCGGAAGCGGTTGTTTTGGAGACGCTGCGAGAGAGGTTTCTGCCGGTGGTGGAGTCTGTAGCGGCGGAAGACACCCTGGATGAGTGGGAGCAGATGATGCAGGACGCGGCGGCGCAGATCGCGGCAGTTTCCGATGGCGAACATGCCGGACTGGCGGCGCTTGAAAAGGAACGGGTGTAATGCCGCAGATTACCGCGATGGAGCCGCAAAAGCGCAGGGGCCGCCTGAACATCTTTGTAGACGGGCAGTTTGTGATCGGGGTGGGGGAAGCCGTCGCCGCCGACCTCAGCCTCCGGGTCGGGCGCGAAATGACTTCTGAAAAGCTGCTGGAAGTCGCCGGGGCCGAGGAAGTGCAAAAAGCGCTGGATAATGCCCTGCTGCTGCTGGAAGTCCGGGCGCGGGCAAAGCGTGAGATCGAGACCCGGCTGACACAAAAAGGCTACGAAGAAGGCGTCATTGCCCAAGTCGTCGCGAAGCTGATCAAGCTGGAGCTGATCAATGACGCTCAGTTTGCTGCCCAGTGGGTAGAAGCCAAGACCCGTGTCGGCGGGAACCGGCCGGTCGGGCGGCGGCGGCTCTCGTCGGAGCTGTACGCCAAAGGCGTGGCGAAAGAGCAGATCGCCGACGCCGTAGACGTGGTCACGAATGACGACGAGATGGCTCTGGCCCGCGCGGCGGCATCGAAGAAAGTGCGCGTCGTGCCGGCGGACCGCGAGGCGCTGCAAAAAGAGCGGCAAAAACTGATGGGCTTCTTGCAGCGGCGCGGCTTCGGATGGGAAGTCGTCAAGCAGGTTACCCGCGAAAGCCTGCCCGCCGCCGGGGACACGGACGAGTTTGACCCGGAAGAATAATTCATAAATAATTCACAGAGTTGTGCAGGAAAATTTGCTCCCACTGCCGAATAGCCTAGCTTTAACGCCAACAACTTGACGGAAAGCGTCGCAAAGACATCTACTACTTTGACTACTTACTGGAATTGTCTTCAAGAACCCGCCCGCTCAGCCTCAAACACATTTTTATTTTGGGGGTGAGGGAACGATGATCACTATTTTAGCGCTGATCGGCATCGCGGCTCTCGCCGCGCTGACGGGGGTGCTGTTTTTCTACTCCAAGCCGCAGCGCGAGCGCCTGGATAAACAAATTGCGGAACTCGAAACGGAGCGAAGAGGACTTCAAGGGCAGGCCGAGACCCGGCAAAAAGAACTGCTGATTGAGGCCCGCGAAGAAGCGCTTCGGCTGCGGGCCGAAGTGGAGGCGGATAACAAAGACAAACGCGCGGAATTGTCGCGGGTCGAGCGGAAACTGGCGCAAAAAGAAGAAGTTTTAGACGACAAGCTGTCTACGCTGGAAGACCAGCGCGAAGCGCTGGCCCTGCAGGAGCGGGCGGCCCAGCAGCATATGCAGGACGCCTGGAACCTCAAAGAGCAGCAGCGGCTGGAGCTGACCCGGATCGCCGGCCTCAGCGCCGAAGAAGCGCGGACAGTGCTGATGAAGGAAGTCGAAGATCAGGCCCGGCATGATCTGGCACGTCTGGTCATGCAGATCGAGAACGAGGCCCGCGCCGAGGGTGAAAAGCGGGCACGCTCGATCATCGCGACGGCCATTCAGCGGATCGCCGCCGACCATGTTTCGGAAACAACCGTCTCGGTTGTCCCGCTGCCGTCGGAAGATGTCAAAGGCCGGATTATCGGCCGCGAAGGCCGGAACATTCGGGCGTTTGAGACGCTGACCGGGGTAGACGTGATCATTGACGACACGCCGGAAGCGGTCGTGCTGTCGTCGTTTGACCCGGTCCGCCGCGAAGTGGCACGGCTGGCTTTGACCGCCTTGATTTTGGACGGGCGCATCCATCCGGGGCGCATTGAAGAAACGGTCGCGAAAGCCCAGGAAGAAGTCGAGCAGAGCCTGCGGGTCGCCGGCGAGCGGGCGGTCATGGAGTCGGGCGTCACCGGCCTGCACCCGGAGATCGTCAAGCTGCTTGGGCGGATGCGCTACCGAACGTCTTACGGGCAGAATCTGCTGGACCATTCGATTGAAGTCTGCCATATCGGCTCCAGCATTGCCGCCGAGCTGGGAGCGAATGTCACCATCGCCAAGCGGGCGTCCCTGCTGCACGATCTCGGCAAAGTCGTGCCTGACTCGGAAGTGCCGCACGCGCTTTTGTCGCAGGAGCTGATGCTCAGGTACGGCGAGAGTCCGGCAGCGGCCCATGCCGCCGGGGCGCACCACGAAGAGATTCCGATGGACACGGTGGAAGACGTCATTGTCCAGCTTGCCGATGCCATTTCCGCCGCCCGGCCCGGCGCACGGCGCGAGATGCTGGAAAGCTATGTCAAGCGGCTGCAAAAGCTCGAAGCGCTGGCCGACTCGTTTCCCGGAGTTGAGAAGACATACGCCGTCCAAGCCGGGCGCGAGATTCGCCTGATGGTCCGCCCGGAAGTGGTAGACGACGCTTCGGCGCACAAGCTGGCATATGACGCCGCAAAGAAGATCGAAGAAGAAATGGATTATCCCGGCCAGATCAAAGTGACGGTTATCCGAGAGACCCGCGCCGTCAATTATGCAAAATAGGGAAATTTTCTGTGCTTTGTCTGCGGTTCAGCGGAGCACCTCGTGTTCAGCGGCGGACGCGCCGATAGAATAAGGGCAGCAGCAGAGAAAACTGTGTTTCTGCTGCTTTCCTTATCCTACGATTTTTACGATCTTGACGGCACATGTTGGAGCAGTAATCAGTGAATGCCCGTCGTTAGAAAAATGGCTGAATATTGTGCGAATTTTGATGCTCGGGGACATTGTAGGCAAAGCCGGCAGAGACGCCGTCCACACTATGCTGCCGACACTGAACGAACTGTACCTGCCCCACTTTGTAATCGTCAACGGTGAAAACTCGGCGGCGGGACTCGGCATTACGCCGGACATCGCGCGAAGATTGTTCGGCAGCGGCGTAGACGTGATCACTCTCGGCAACCACACCTGGAGCAAGCGCGACATTGTAGACTATCTGGACCAGGAGCCGCGCCTGCTGCGCCCCGCAAATTATCCTGCGGGAACACCCGGCGCCGGGTCCGGTATCTTCCGCTGCCGAAGCGGTGGCGGGCGTGTCGGTGTCGCAAACTTGATGGGCCGGGCGTTTATGGAGGCGCTTGACGATCCTTTCCGGCTGGCCGATACGATTTTGGAGTCATTTCGGGGTAAAACTCCTGTCTCGTTTTTTGACTTCCATGCGGAAGCGACCTCCGAAAAAAACGCTTTGGGCTGGTATCTGGACGGGCGGGCCAGCGTGGTAGTAGGCACGCATACCCATATCCAGACTGCTGACGAGCGAATCCTGCCGCGCGGCACGGCTTTTATTACCGATGTCGGCATGGTGGGGCCGCAGCACTCAATTTTGGGTATGAGTGCTCAGGAAAGCGTCCAGCGATTTGTTTCCCAGATGCCGAACCGCTTTGAAGTCGCCTCCGGTTCGGTGGTGATGTGCGGTATTGTTGCGGATGTTGACGACAAAACAGGCCGCGCCGCCCGTATAGAACGTATTCAGATCCGTGATATTCAGTAGTTTTTGCTGTTTAACTTTGTCGTTATTAAGGAATTTAAAGATGAAGAAAATTCTAGCATCGGCAGCACTTCTGAGCGCTGCGGCTTTCGGCGGAATGGTTTCAGCTTCTGCCGCTCCGCCTGTCGCGCCGCCTGTGACGCTTTATGACGGCAAAACACCGGCTCAGGACAATCTTTCAATTGGGGCGTGGGGCGGCGGTGAGGGAGAAGCCAGTACAGAGCTGTTTCTTGTCGGCGGCCATTCGCTGAAAGTCACCACGCTTGACCTGTATCAAGGAGCCAAAATCAATTTCACGACGCCGGTGGCGCTGTCCGGCAGCGGGCGCATGTTCCAGGTGACGCTGCAGCGCGGCGGGGTCACGCTGCATTATGACCCGCAGACGACTCCCGGCGCGGCTGCACCCGGTTCACCGCAGAACACACCGGGCGGGGGACGCGGCAGACGGGGCGGTGGTGGAGGCGGCTTCGGCGGTCCAGGCAGTTTTGGTGGCCCAGGCGGACCGGGCGGCTTCGGCAGCCCAGGTGGACCGGGTGGCTTCGGCAGCCCAGGCGGACCGGGTGGCTTCGGCGGACCGGGTGGCTTCGCGGGTGGCCGTGGAGGGCGGGGACGCGGAGGACGCGGGGGCGGCAGGCAGGGTGCAGCAGCACCGCTGATCCCACTGATTACCAAGCTGCGTTTGCAGTTCACGCTGACCGATGGACGCAAAGCAGATATTGTTCAGGCCATTCCTGAAACTGCCGACCCGGCTGCTGGAAGCGGCTGGTACAGTGTCAATGTCCCGCTTGCCTCGCTGAAGTTTGGCGCGGGAGGCAGTGCCCAGCTCCAAAGCGTCACAATCGGCGGGGACCAATTCGGCGTCTTTTATATCGGACAAATGCAGCTTGCGCCGCTGGCCGCCGCGCCGTCAGCTCTTGCGAAGCCTGCCTCAGCAGATACTTCCGAAGAAGATGACGCCGCGCCGGCCGGCGAACCTGGCTTTGCCCAGCCGGGCGAGCAAAATCCACAGCCGAGAGAGCAAAATCCGCAACAGGAAGAGCCGAACCAGCCTCCGGGTCGCGGCGAACAAGACAGATAAAGTCTTAAGAAAGATGCAAGACCATGGCGATCTCTGAGATGCCATCGCCCGAAAACCTACCATCAGATCCGATTCCGCCCCGGCGCGGTCCGGTCAAAGCGCTGCTGGTCTCCCTGCGCCCAAAGCAGTGGGTTAAGAACCTGCTGCTGTTCGCCGGGCTGCTGTTCACCCTAGATCAGCATCATACCGCAGGGCAGTTTGCGGCTGTTGGACTGGCTTTTGTCTTGTTCTCGGCGCTTTCCAGTGTTGTTTATCTCATCAATGACCTTGCGGACCGGGAAAGCGACAAGCGCCACCCGAAAAAGCGGCGGCGTCCCATTGCGTCCGGCGAGCTGTCTCCGGCGCTGGCGCTTTCCGCCGCCGCCGTGCTGGGAGTGGCTGGGCTGATCGGGGCGTTCCTGTTGGGGACGAAGTTCGGCACGATTGCGCTGCTGTATTTCGTGGTCACGCTGGGGTACACGTTCCGCTTCAAGCATGTTGTCATCCTGGATGTTCTGGTGCTGGCGGCGGGCTTCGTATTCCGGGCCGTTGCCGGTGCGTTTGTCATCAGCGTCGGCATTTCTCCCTGGCTGGTTCTATGCACGCTGATGCTGGCTTTGTTTCTGGGCCTGTCCAAGCGCCGGGCCGAGCTGATCTCGGTGCAGCTTTCAGGAACGCTGGGGACGCGGCGTATTTTAGAAGAATACTCGCCCGCGCTGCTGGACCAGATGATTGTCATTGTTACGTCCGTGTCGCTGATGTCGTATTCTTTGTACACGGTCAACTCCCCGATGGCATTAACGCATCACTACTTGATGCTGACGATCCCCTTTGTCATCTACGGCATCTTCCGCTACTTGTATCTGATGCACCGGCACTCGCTCGGCGAGTCGCCTGACGCGGTCTTAGTCGAGGACAAGCCGATGCTGATTAACGTGCTTCTCTGGGGCCTGACCACGGCCCTGATTGTCACCCATACGATAGACAAAATCATCCCACAGTAGCAGGCAAACCAGCTCGGCGCCAGTAGCAGGCAAATCAGCCCGGCGTTTGAGCGCCGGGCTGATTTGCTTGCGAAACTCACTGTTTTTGCGAAACTTACAGCCTGCTACGCAGTCAGCCGCGCCACTTGGTCGTCCCAAGTTCCCGCCACTTGAACCCCATATTCCTTGACCCCGCCGGTGGCTTCCGCGCCGCTGAGCAGAGGCGCTGTCTCGCGCCGAAACCCATCCCCGGCGCTTGCGGCAGCGGCGTCATTCAAGAAATGCAGGGCGAACCCCGCCCGGTCTTTATCTGTGGAGTTCGCGCCGGTGGCGTGCGCCACCCCGTAAGCGAAGAAAAGCGCTCCGCCTTCCGGCAGCTCAACCGTGACCGATTCGGCTTCGGGCGGGTAGCAGCGGAGGTGATGATTGCTTTCCGGGTCTCGCGTATGTTCGTACTTCGTGCGGAACGAGCCGGGAATGACGCGCATGGTTCCATTCGCCGCCGTCGCGGCGTGAACCGCCGTCCACAGGGCGACCCCTTGCAGAGGATCAGGAAGCTGGAAGTAAGCATTGTCCTGATGCCAGTTGGTCCCCGATCCATGGTGTGCGGGTTTCAGAAAGATCTGGTCAAGCCGCAGGCGGACCGGATCGCCAATCAGCTCGCGGACGGCTTCAACGGCTTTGGGAGCAAACGGCATCGCCCGGAAAAACTCACTGTGCGGGTAGACCGGACAGATTTGCAGGTTTGCTTTCGCGGTGGAAGTCGTTTTGCCGTCACCGTCCGTGGCGACATTGTTCAGCAGGCCCGCCTGTTTCAGCCGCTCCGTTTCCGCCTGCATGGCGGCGACTTCTTGAGCGCTCCAGAAATCTGGGACAGCCAGATAGCCGGTTTCTCGGAACTGCGCGATCTGCGCCTCGGTCAGTGCCATGAGTTTGTTTCCTTTTGTTTGTTTTCTACTCGAAGTGAACTGCTCCCAGTATACGCCTCATAAGATTTCGGTGCAATTGCCTCACGCGACTTTTTTTGTGGTATATTTTTGACATGAGCTGGCAAACGCACCACTGGCCGATCCCGCTGGAACTTCAGCCGGCCGCGCTGATTATGGGCATCAGCCGCCACGGTGCGCTGCCGCAGGAAAGATACGCTTTGGGCGGCATCTGGTGTGTCCATTTTTATCGCTATCACGGCTGGATGCGTGTTCAGGGCCAGACGTTTCCGATCCGGCCCGGCTTTGTCAGCGTCACCCCGCCGCATGTCGTCCTAGAGCATCAGTTTGACGAGCCGCGCTGCGTCCACGCCTTCGCGCATTTTTCCCTGCCGCACATTTCTCCGTGCGCTCAGGCCATTCCCGCCATGCAGGATGCCGGCGATGAATTCAGCCGGTTGTGCGCGGAATTTGAGGAAGCGGTCGGCTTTTTTTCGTTCAGCCCGCGCCGGGCGGAAGTGCGTTTGTGGGACATCCTTTGGCGGCTGTCCGGCCCTGCCCAGCCGTCCGGCCTGGCGGCCGGGCTGCATCCTGCTGTCCGGCAGACCCTGCAAACCATCGAGATGCGCCTGGGGGAGCCGCTCTCAATTTCGGAGCTTGCCCATGCGGTCCAGCTTTCCCACAGCCATCTCAGCCGCCTTTTCCGGGCCGAAGTCGGCAGCACGGTGATCGCTTGCCTGCAAAACCGCCGGGTCGAACGCGCTCGTCATCTGCTGGTGTATTCGTCGCTGCCGCCGAAATCCATCGCCGAGCAGGTGGGCCTGCCGGACCTGCATCAGTTCAACAAGACTCTCCGACGCGCCCTCGGCGTTTCTCCCCGCGCCTTGCGCGAGCAGGCTCAAAACGAGCCGGCCCAAAACGAACAGGCCGAAAACAAGGTACAATAGTGGGCGTCTGTTTCTTGAGTGTTTTTGGAAAGGTATTTTATGAAAGTCGGTTTGATCGGCTTGCCTCAATCGGGCAAGACCACGCTTTTTAACGCGCTCACGCGCGGCGATGCAAGCCCCGCCGGAGGCGGCAGCGCGGCAATGGTCAGTGTCGTGCCGGTCCCCGACCCACGCTACGATTTCGCGATCAATTTGTTTCACCCCAAGAAGCGCACCCAGGCGACGATTGAGTTCACCGACGGGGCAGCCCAATTGTCTGGGGAAAGCGGCAAGACCACGCAGAAGTTCGGTGCAGACTTCTTTGTCGGCATCCGCTCGGTGGACGCTCTGGTGCTGGTCGTCCGGGCATTCGAGACGCCGTCCCTGCCGCCGCCCGCCAATGGCCTAAACCCCCTGCGCGACTATCAAGCCATCACTGAGGAGCTGCTTTTAGGTGATTTGACCGTCATTGAAACCCGGCTGGAGCGTATTGACAAGCAGCTTAAGACCCGCAAGCAGGGCTTGCCCAGCCCGGAAGTCACCGAGCGCGAGATTTTGCTGAAGATCAAAGCTGTTTTAGACGATTTCAAGCCCGTGTCTTCCATTGATTTGGACGAAGACGAGCGGCGGATCACCAAGAACTTTGATTTTCTGACCGGCAAGCCGCTGATTGCCGTCGCCAATGTCGGCGAAGGCGATCTCGCTTCCGGGGATGACTTGCCCCTGCTCGCCCCGCTGAGAGCACAGTGCACGTCCGAAGGCACCCAGCTCATCACCCTCTGCGCGTCCGCCGAAGAAGAAGTCGCCCAGCTTGACGCCGCCGACCAGACCGAGTTTTTGGACGCCCTCGGCATCGCCGAGCCTGCCGCGTCCCGCCTCATCCGCGCCGCGTATTCCGCCCTCGGCGTTATGTCGTTCTTCACCGTCGGCGAGGATGAAGTCCGGGCCTGGACCGTTCCCGCCGGTGCGAACGCCCTGGCCGCCGCCGGGCGCATCCATTCGGACCTCGCTCGCGGCTTCATCCGCGCCGAAGTCTTGGCATTCGACGATCTCATTTCCGCCGGCACCGAAGCCGCCGCCAAAGCCGCCGGCAAGTTCCGCTTGGAAGGCAAAGAGTACCCCGTCAAAGACGGTGACATCCTAAACATCCGCTTCAAGGTGTAGCAGAACTATGAGGAGAGATACAAGGACGTAAACGTCCTTGCTGGAAGGCGTTCAGAAACGCCGCCTGTCCAGGAGACAAAAGATTATTTTATCTGGCTCTTCTGTCCCCTGGACAGGTGGTACTTCTGAGTACCTTCCAGCGAGTGAGTTTACTCACTCGTCCTTCCTGCAAACCAAATGCAAAAGCAGAAAAACCGTAGCAATCGCACAGTTGAGGTACTGATCGGCTTTGGCATAGGTTTGACCCTTTTCTTGGCGTTCAGCGACGCGGTCAGCAATGCCAAATACCGTTCGAGAAGCAAAGCGTGCCGAACAAATCTGCAAAGCATTGGAACGGCTATCTCGTTGTTTCGCACCGTACATCATGGCAGGATGCCGCCGAACTTGGCGGCCCTCATGAAGAACCTGCCAAACAAGTACGTCCTGATATGCCCACTGACCGGAGCAGGCTATATTTATCGGAGTTTGCAAGATCCTCTCACCGGCGATGTCGTCTGCTGGGACAGTCACTGGGAACGGCCTGACCATAGCATACTCTTTTGGCTCAACGCACCAAACCGGAATGTCCTGACGGCAGACGGCAAAGTCCAGACACTTCCTGAGCAGGCGTTTCAAGCGCGGCATCTACAACACTGAATGAACTTCTTGACACAGCTTTTCGGAAATCGGGCGGGCGGGTCGTGGCTGGCGGCGCTTTCGGGCATTCTGCTGTTTGCGCTGCTGAACCTGCTGCTGACGCTGGTGCTGCCGGGCCGGTTCACGCACTTTACCCACGCCGCCGTCGCGATCAACGGTATTGCTGTGGTGCTGGCGATTGTCATTGCGCCGTTTCTGATCCGCAGACTCGACGGGATGCAGCAGACGCTGACGCGGCAGAACAGCGAGCTGCGGAGTCTGCATGTCATTGACCGGGCCATCGCCGGCACGATGGACCTGCCGACGATCCTGCGAGTCGCCATCAAAGAGGTGACGCTGGCCGTGGACGGCGAGTTCGGCGCACTCTGGCTGCTGGCGGGGGAAGAAGCCAAGCCGGACGCGGCTGCGTTCTATAATTTATCGCCCGGCGTGCAGTCACCGCTGACCGAGAAGCTGGGCATGGGCGCAACCGATCTAGCCCGGCGCACCGGGGTCACGCAGCGCCGGCATAATTTGGAAGAGTCCTGGCAGACCGACCGGGCGGCCGCGCTTCTGAAGCTGCGGAGCCAAATTGTGGTACCCATCTGCCAGGGGGAGACAGTGCTGGGCTTGGTCATGGTGGGCAACCGGGGCGGGGCGCTGAACCCGCTGGAAGGCTTCAGCGAGAACGATCAAGCCCTGCTGGAGGCGGTCAGCGCGACAATCGGGGTCGCCGTGCAGAATGCCCGGCTGTATCAGGAAACTTTGCGGCGCGATGAAATACTCAGGGCGCTGGTGGCTCGGACCGGCGAGGCCGTGGAAGCGTCCTCGGATGCGCCGCTGCTGATGCAGATTTTGGCCGATGAAGCCGCCCGGATTTTAAGCTGCCGCCGGGTTGCCGTCTACAGCTATGCCGAAGGCTCGAAGGAGTTCCTGCCGCTGGCGGCCCATGACGCCGAAGCCGTGCGCGATGAAAGCGAGCGCGGACGCGCCCTGCGGCATTCTTTCTACGATTTTCCGCTGTCCCGCACCGTGGAAGACTTGCCGGGACGAGTGACGCGCGGCGCAAGCAGCGGCGACACGCCGGCTTATTATGTCCAGAACGCCGCCGCCGCGTTAGGTTTAGATGCCCGAACCGCCGCGTTCCTGCACAGCCCCGGCTACCTGTTTGTCCTGCGCTCCCGTGACCAGAAGCCGATTGGCCTGCTCTGCCTGCTCGATGCCAGCCCGCGCCTGCGCCAAAACGACTCGGCGGGCTTTGCGCTGGCGCTGGCTGCACAGGCGTCGGTGACACTGGAAAATGCCCGCCTTTTTGCTGCCCTGCAGGCCGCTTATGACCGGCAGCGCGACATCGCCGAGACCCTGCAAAAGAGCCTGCTGCCGACGATCCCCGCCCAAACCGGCGTTATTGAGTTCGCGCACAAATATCAAGCCGCCCTGGAAGAGGCGCTGATCGGAGGCGACTTTTATGACTTGTTTTCGCTTGGCACGCATGAAGTCGGGATTGTCCTGGCCGATGTTTCCGGCAAGGGCCTGAAAGCCGCCGTCCAGACCGCCATGCTGAAATATACTCTGCGCGGCTTTGCGTTGGAGATGCCGGGCAGCCCCGGTGCAGTTCTGGCGCGTGTCAACGACGTTTTGTGCAGCCCCATGAGCAGCCATGACGGTTTTGTCACCGTATTTTACGGCGTTCTGAACACCAAGACCGCCGAGATTGTCTATGCCAGCGCGGGCCATGAGCCGCCCCTGCACCGCTCAGCGCTGAATGGACAAGCGCAGCCGCTGCCGCTCACCGACGGCCTCGCGCTCGGCTGCGTGCCGAATGTTCTCTACGAAGAATGCCGCCTGTTCCTTGCCCCCGGCGACCTGCTGCTGCTGTATACGGACGGCCTCACCGAAGCCCGCGCCGCCGGGGGTTCTTTTCTTGGTTTGGACGGCCTCGCCGCCCTGCTTCCCGCCGCCGATGTTTCCGCCGACCTCGCCGTTCAGACCCTCTATGATGCCGTCACCGATTTCGCCGCCGATGTCCGCCGTGACGACGTCGCCATGCTCGCCCTCCGCCGCCTGCCTTAACAGAAAGGAAGAACGATGCCGCTCCCACGCTGCTTGATGACACTTGCCCTGATGCTGACCCCTGCCGGCTGGCTCGCCGCTTCCTGCCAAGCCGATGTGCCGACGCTGACCGTGCTGCACACATTCTCCGCAGGCGGACCGGACGATCTGGTTCCTGCTCATCATGCCAATCCTGACGGCGCAAGGCCTCAAATGCCGCTGCTGCAAGGCCGTGACGGAACATTGTATGGCACAACGTCAAGCGGCGGAGCTAATGGCACCGGAGTCGTCTTCAAGATGAACAACGATGGAACAAACTTCACAATTCTGCACTCGTTCGGCCCGATCACAACCCTGTTTGGTAACGAAACCAATACTGATGGTTGCTGGCCGCAGGGCGTTCTTGTTCTTGGCAGCGACGGAGCCTTATATGGGGTTACAGATCAGGGTGGCCCCGGCGGCAGCGGAAGCGTCTTCAAACTCAACACGGACGGCAGCGGCTTTGCTGTCTTACATGCGTTTGAAGCGAAAGGTGAGGGGCGCCGCAACGCCGATGGCGCAAGTCCAAGAGGACTGACGGTTGGACCGGATCAGCTCTTGTATGGGGTCGCCATATTCGGAGGCAAAGAAGGTCATGGGGTTATCTTCAAGATGACGCAAGCGGGCACGAGCTACACTGTGCTTCATGTCTTTAACCCTGTGTTCCACAAAGATAGTTTGATCAATGTCAATGCCGAGGGAGCATTACCCAGCGCGGCGGTTGCCATAGACCATGAAGGTATGCTCTATGGTACGACAAACATCGGCGGGGCGCAGGGCAGCGGCATCATCTACAAGATGAGTGCGGATGGCAAAAAATTTGCTGTGCTGCATAACTTCAGCAGAAAAGGCAGCGATTTTCAGAACAACGGTGCATTCCCGGATGGAACCCTGACCATTGGCCCGGACAGCTTCTTCTACGGGGCTACCCGGCAAGGAGGAGCATTTGACGGCGGCACTGTCTTCAAGATGAACGCGGGGGGAGCTGCTTTTACCGTGCTACATAGTTTCCCAAATCCCAATTTAAGCAATGCCGAGGGAACGCTGCCCGCCGATCCTGTCATATTCGGGAAAGATGAGCAGCTTTATGGATTAACCGGAGCCGGGGGAAAAGCCGGAGATGGAACGCTCTTTCGTGTCAGCAGCGAGGGCCAGCATTTCGCTGTCTTGCATGACTTTGGCGTTGCCGGCATCCCACCTCGCGCCGACGATGGAGCCGCACCGACCAGTCCAATATTTGGTAATGACGGGAAACTCTATGGCGTTGCAGACGGTGGCGGGGCAAATGGAACTGGAACGGTCTTTTGTGTGACGTTACCGGCCGCTCAATAAGCGTCTATAATTTTTAACTATAAAAGTAGTCAAAAAACGTGCTTTTCTTGCCATTTGGCCCAAAATAGAGTATCATAGCGAGAACCGAGACGACTGCCCCCGGATGATCCTCCGGGCAAGCCGCGAATGCGAAATTTGCAAAAACGAACTTACCGATCAAAAGCACGTTAGAAACAAGGAGCCTCGCCTGTGGCACTGATTGAACGAGAGCTGACCCAAGACGGTTCAGACAACAACTTTTTAGACAACATCGCGGCGGAGAATGAATATCTGATCCGGCGGGACGCGCCGCTGTCGGAGACCGACCCGGCCATTTATGCCGCTATTCTCCAAGAAGAAGGCCGGCAGAACGACAAGCTGGAACTGATCGCCTCGGAAAATGTCGCTTCCCATGCCGTCATGGAAGCGCAGGGGTCGGTGCTGACCAACAAGTACGCCGAAGGCTACCCCGGCAAGCGCTACTA
This sequence comes from uncultured Armatimonadales bacterium, assembly GCA_964241935.1. Lineage (GTDB taxonomy): Bacteria > Armatimonadota > Armatimonadia > Armatimonadales > Capsulimonadaceae > JANXMY01. The sequence goes on along the minus strand of CAXSZN010000029.1, from coordinate 36,249 downwards.
CGGCGGCTGCGAGTATGTGGACATTGTCGAGCAGCTTGCGATTGACCGGGCCAAGCAGCTTTTCGGCGCAGACCATGCCAATGTCCAGCCCCACAGCGGCGCATCGGCCAACATCGCCGTCTTCACGGCGTTCTTGTCGCCCGGTGACACCATTTTGGGAATGCGGCTGGACCAGGGCGGGCACCTGACCCACGGCTCGCCTGTGAACTTCTCCGGCAAGTTCTATGACGCCCAGTTTTACGGGGTAGACAAAGAAACTGGCCGGATTGACTATGACGAGTGTGCAAGAATTGCCCGCGAAGTCAAGCCGAAGATGATCACGTCCGGCGCGTCGGCCTATCCCCGCATTATTGACTTCCCGCGCCTCCGGGCCATTGCCGATGAAGTCGGAGCGCTGCTGCTGGCCGACATCGCCCATATCGCCGGGCTTGTCGCGGCAGGCGAGCATCCTTCCCCGGTCGGCCACGCCCACATTGTCACAACCACGACTCATAAAACACTCCGAGGCCCGCGCGGCGGCATGATCTTGTGCGACGAGCCGTATGCCAAAGCCATCGACTCGGCGGTCTTTCCCGGCACGCAGGGCGGCCCACTGATGCACGTCATCGCCGGCAAGGCCGTCGCCCTGCTGGAAGCGCATTCGCCCGGCTTCACCGCGTACCAGAAGCAGATCAAGCGGAACGCCAAAGCGCTGGCCGACGGCCTGATGTCGCGCGGCTTTTCGCTGTTTTCCGGCGGCACGGACAACCATTTGATGCTGGTGGACCTGCGCCCCCAGAAGCTCACGGGCCGGACGGCGCAAGTCGAGCTGGACAAAGTCAATTTGACGACCAACAAGAACGCCATCCCTTACGACACCGAAAAGCCCTGGGTCACCGGCGGCCTGCGCCTCGGCACCCCGGCCACGACCAGCCGTGGCCTCGGTGAGTGCGAAATGGACGAGATTGCCGACTGCATCGCCCGGACGCTGACCCACATCGGAGACGCCGCGACTTATGACGCCGTCCGCCGCGATGTCAAGTCCCTCTGCGACCGGTTTCCTGGCTAGAGCCGCAAGCGAGGGGCTATGTCCGCAACTCTGAACCGCGAGCAGTTAATTCTTTTAGTAGAGCAACTCAGACAAGGCGCAGGTACAGAAGAACAGGCTGACGAATGGCTAGACACGATAGACGGGAGTGTTCCTGCCCCAAATGGCTTTGTGAATGATTTGATTTTCTGGCCTGATAGTGCCGATGCGCTGACTTCTGCCGAGATTGTGGACAAGGCACTGGACTACAAGCCGACCTGTTTGTGAATTGATCAGCGCACCGTGTCCCTGTCCTATGTCTGCGAAGGCAGACAATCGCGCTGCTAAAGACCTAGAATTTCATTCTAGGAACCGAATTTGCACAAATTGTATGGTTAAAACATCCTGGAACCGCCTCTTAGACCTGACCTACGGCTGATATCAGTTTGTAGAAGATGAAAAGGCACGGGAAGAAGAGCCGCTCACGGATGACTGCCTGCTGTCGCAGGAGCTTTTTGATCTCTATCAGAGTGTCGGAGAGCAAGCCTGCGAGGAGACAGAAGATAGGAGCCGTTCCCCTGGCTCGGACACAGAAATCCTCGCAGTTCTGAATGAGACAATCATGCCGCTTCTGCTACGCTGATGAAACAAATTACGCCGCGTCTTTCCTATGTGACAGGAGCCGACTGGCTGGCGGAGAGAGAAGTAAGATCATGCCTCTTTGGAGACTGCCCTGGCTGGCGTTCCTGCTGGCTGTCGGCCTGAGTTATCTGCTGACGCCAGTGGTCGGCAGGCTGGCGACGCGCTTCGGCGCGGTGGCCGTGCCGCGCGAGCGGGACGTGCATAAAAAGCCGCTGCCGCGCTGGGGCGGGCTGGCGATGTTCGGCGCGTTTATCGTCACGCTCGGCATTGTCTATGCCTACCACTCACTGTTCCATGCCCAGTACCCGTGGACAAGCCTGCAACTGGAACATTTCGTCGGGGTGCTGACGGCGGCGTCAGTTGTCGCCATAGTTGGCGTGATTGACGACAAGTTTGAAGTGTCAGCCAAGTGGCAGGCACTGGCGCTGATTGCGGCGGGCGGGATTTTGGTACTGTTTGACGTGCGGATTGACGGCATCACAAATCCGTTTGCGCCGGTCCCGACGCACCCGGTCGCGCCCGGCATGGCAGCGTCCAACTGGCTGCCGTTTCCCTACTGGTTCTCGGCGGCGGGAACGATTTTATGGGTGTTCGGGGTCGCCAAGACTGTAGACTTTATTGACGGGCTGGACGGACTGGCAGCGGGGGTCTGCGCCATCTGCGCGACAACTTTGGCGCTGATGTCGGCGGCGGCGCGTTCGCCGCAGTATGAAGTCACCATTATTGCCGCCACTTTGGTCGGCGTCTGCGTCGGCTTTCTGCGCTTCAACAAGCACCCGGCGTCCATTATTATGGGAACTGTCGGGGCGCAGTTCCTCGGCTTCACGCTGGCGGCGATCTCGATTATCGGGACGTTCAAGATTGCTGCAACGGTTTCCGTCGCCCTGCCCGTATTGGTGTTGGGCGTCCCGATTTTCGACGGCATCCGGGTCGTCACCCAGCGCACGATTGCCCGAACACCGGCGTATCTGCCTGATAAAACATCGCATATTCACCACATTTTACTGAAAAAGTACGATGGCTCCCAGCGCCGCGCCGTTTATGTCATCTACGCCCTCACCGCCTCCTTCTGCGCCGTCGCGCTGGTGCTGTTCCGGTTTTACGGGAGATGAACCATGAATGCTGAAGACAAACTGCGTCAAGCTAAGGCCGAATATGACAAGTATCTAGATGCATTATTGGCGAACTTGACATGCTCTGAGCGGGAGTGGGGCCACAATGTTGTTTTAGGCCGCCGTTCTGCGACTTCTTGGGCGGAGACTTTGCGTGAGGTATCACCACAAATGGATTACACCTTGCAGCTTGACAAAGCGGCTGAAGAAGTCCTCCCGCGCTTCAATCATCTGCTTCATTTCATTGTCGAATATCGGATGCGTCATTTAGGAGAAGATGGAGGCGACGCTGCAGGCGTCCTCGCACCTGTTCGCGTACCACCTCAGTCCGGTTCATCCGCAAAGCCGCTGGCGTAATTCCCAATGATCACACGCGCCGACCTAACCAAGACCGCGCGGGCGCATTTGCGGGACGCAGGTATCCTGTACCGGCGCGGCAGCTATGATGGCGCATCTTATTTGTGTGGCTATGCCGTAGAAATCGCGCTGAAAGCGCGTATCTGCCGAACTCTGCGCTGGGCGGGCTTTCCATCTGCGCCAAGCGAGTTCCAGAATGTTAAAAGTGTGCAGACGCATAATTTTGAGGCGCTGCTGGTGTTTACGGGGCTGGAAAACCGCGTCAAAGTCGTACAATATGATGATTGGGTCATCGTCAAGAAGTGGACGCCGGAACAGCGGTATAATCCAGTAGGGACGCAAACAATGGCCGACACCGCAGAGATGATTGCAGCGGCGCGGACACTGCTGGAGATACTATTATGAGCTTCGTTGGAACATCAGCACTTGCGGAAAAATGTTTAGCCGCAGAAAAAAAGCTTTCTGAAGAACACGGTGGATTTGCTTTGTTTAGCATGATTCAGCGCGAGTCCACTGCCGGAAAATGGGACGTTGTTGCGTCTGCACCCTGGCTGACCACCGGCCGCGCTGGCATTCGGCTTCTTGGGGAGGGCCTGCGCGAATTTCTTTCTCCGCCCGAATGGCTTCAATTGGCAAGTCCTTTTCCCGTTGCCCCGGACACGGAGTTTGTCCAGTCCATGACACGGCGGTTTGATTTAGAGCATGGCCTGCTGGAAACCGGCACAATCTATACCGACGATGTGACGGTAGACCGTGCCATCATTATCACGGCAAACCG
>CAXSZN010000029.1:0-32254 GCA_964241935.1 uncultured Armatimonadales bacterium | reverse complement strand
TTTATGCAAAAAGTTTTGTGCGTGTTTGGAACCCGGCCGGATGCCATCAAGATGGCGCCGGTGGTGCTGGAGCTGATGCGGCGGCCTGCCGAGTTCGCAGTCAAAGTCGCAGTGACGGGGCAGCACCGGACGATGCTGGACCAAGTCCTGTCGGTCTTTGAGATTTCGCCTGACTACGATTTAGATATTATGACACAGGGGCAGACGCTGTCGCAGGTGACGACGCGGGCGCTGAACGGGCTGGACCCGATACTTGCTTCTGAAAAGCCCGACTGGGTGCTGGCGCAGGGCGACACGACCACGACCTTTGTGGCCGCGCTTGGCGCGTTCTACCATCAGGCAAAGTTCGGGCATGTGGAGGCGGGGCTTCGCACGGGCAATAAGTACGACCCGTTCCCCGAAGAAATGAACCGGCTCTTAACAACCCGGCTGGCAACACTGCACTTCCCGCCGACGCCGGAGTCCGCCGCCAATCTTCAAGCTGATGGGGTAGGGGAGGACGCGATTATTCTCACGGGGAACACCGTCATTGACGCGCTTCTCCAAGTCGCTGCCAAGCCATACACGCCGAGCAATCCCATTCTCAGCGAGATACTTGCCGACCCGCGACGCACGATTTTGGTCACAACGCACCGGCGCGAGAATTGGGGTGCGCCGATGGCCCGAATCGGATCGGCGGTACGGCAGATCGTAGATGCGTTTCCCGACACCGTCGCCGTCGTGCCGTGGCACTTGAACCCATTAGTGCGCGAGGCGCTGACACCGACGCTTGCCGGTCATCCGCGTGTGAAACTGATTGAGCCACAGGATTATGTGCCGTTTGTCAAGCTGGAGCAAAAGGCCACGCTGATACTCACCGACTCCGGCGGCGTTCAGGAAGAAGCGCCCAGCCTCGGCAAGCCGGTTTTGGTGCTGCGCGAGACGACTGAGCGGCCTGAAGGCGTCGCGGCGGGAACCGCCAAGCTTGTCGGCACAGACACGGAGCTGATTGTCGCGGAAGCGTCCCGCCTGCTGTCCGACCCGAACGCTTATGCCGCGATGGCCCGCGCCGTGTCTCCCTACGGCGACGGACTTGCCGCTGAACGTATCGCCGACGCGCTTGCGAACAATTCTTTATGAACAGCCGTTTATGAACGTCATTCCCCGCAATCCTATTCCGAGACGTGAGCCGGTCCACAGCGCGGAACTCTGGTTTGGGCAGTTCTGGAAGCTTTTGCTTCGGCTGGCCTTGATCGCCTTTACGGTCTACTTTGTCTGGCGCATCCACACCATTCTGACCGACATCATTGTCGCGTCCATTCTGGCGTTCGCGCTGATTGGTCCGGTCAACTGGCTTTGCCGCCGGCACATTCCAAAGGTGCGGCCCCGAACGCAGCGGCTCTCGGCGACACTCTTTGTCTTTCTCGCGCTTGGTTACCTTATGTATATGGGCGCGTCGCTGATGGTCTCGCCGTTCGCGGATCAGCTTCACGGGCTGGCGAGCAATCTGCCGGCATACCAGCAGAAAGTCGCCCAGTATGCCGCTGTCCTGGAAACCGAATACAACAGCCTGCCGCCCAACCTCAAGGCGCTGCTGCACCGGCCCGGCGGCAGCGGCGGGGACAGCTTTTCGCCGCTGCCCTGGCTGCAAAATGCGCTGCTGGCAACGGCAACCGGCTTGGCCCGCATCATAGACCTGATACTTATTCCCGTGCTGGCGTTCTACTTTGTACTGGACGGCCATGCCCTCCGCAACGAGTTTCTGGCGCTGGTTCCGCGCCCGCGTGTCCGCGAGACATTGATGCTGCTGCGGGAGTCGTCGGGCATTATGCGGACGTATATTATCGCCCAGCTCTGGCTTTGCGTCATTGCCGGCGCGGTCGTGTATGCCGGACTGTCGCTGATTCACATGCCCTACGCGCTGATACTGGGCCTGCTGGCGGGCATCACGCGGGCGATCCCGATCATCGGCCCGATACTTGGCGGCATCCCAATAGTGCTGCTGGCGGCTGTGCTGCCGTCAAGCCACGGCGGGGGTTTAGAGCTGGCCCTCAAAGTCTTGATTTTTTTCAGCCTGCTGCACTTGGTTGAAAGCAAGCTGCTGATGCCTAAATTCATCGGGCACCGGATTCACCTGCACGCCGCCGTCGTGATTATCGTGCTGCTGATCGGCGCAGAGTTCTTCGGCCTGCTCGGCATGTTCCTCGCCGCCCCGCTTGCCGCAATCGGCCGCATTCTTATTGCTCATTATGTCCTGCGTCCCCGCCGCTTGGCTCGCGCTGAGGCGCAGGCCACGCCGCCGCTATTGATGAAGACACAGTAAACCGATAATCAAAATGGGCCAATAACAGAAGAGGCCAATAACAGAAGAGGCCAATAACAGAAGAGGCCAATAACAGAAGAGGAACGAGTAGTTGAAAACTACTCGCTAGGTTAAGTGTCCTGCGGACAGGAGACAAAGTCCGGAACTTGTCTTTCACTCGAAGAGTGCTTCTCCTAGCGAGTAGTTTTCAACTACTCGTTCTCCTGCCGAACACTCGCTATCACTACAGGAGACTGTGCTTTTGCCGCCGACGACCGATAATTACACGCCGTACATTTCCTACTTTCAGGCGCTTATCTTGGGCCTTGTTCAAGGCGTCACCGAGTTCCTGCCCGTTTCCAGCACCGCCCACATGCGGATCCTGCCCGCGCTGCTGAACCACTTTTATCCGCAGTCCTGGCCGAACGACACCGGCGCGGCGTTCTCCGCGATTGCTCAGCTTGGGCCGATGGTCGGCATTATCGCCTACTTTCGCAAAGATTTGGCCCGGTACTTCGCGGGTTTAGGACGGAGCCTGCAAAAAGGAGTAATCTTCCCGAAAGGCGACGAAGATGCGCGGCTGGCCTGGTATGTCGTGTTTGCAACTGTGCCGATCATTGTCGCCGGGCTGGCGCTGGAAAAGAAAATTGACGGCGAGTATCGCAATCTGTACTTTATCGCCGGGGCAATGATTGTTCTGGCGCTGTTTCTGCTGGCGGCCGAGCTTGTCGGCAGGAAGACGCGGCGGCTGGAAAGCCTGACGCTCGGACAAGCGCTCGGGATTGGCGTCGTGCAGGCGCTGGCGGTCATTCCCGGCACGTCCCGCTCCGGCGTGACTATCACGACCGGCTTGTTCCTGGGGCTGGAGCGCGAGGAAGCCGCCCGGTTCTCGTTCCTGCTGTCGGTTCCCGCGATTACGCTGGCGGGTCTGTATAAGCTGATTAAGACGCTGTTCCCAAAGCAGTTCGGGGACACGGTTCACGGCGCAGCAGCCGCCACTGTCTCCCACATCGCAACGCCAAGCTTAAATGAAGTTGCCGGGCCATACATCTTTGCGGCGGTTGTTGCGGGCATCTTTGCGTATGTTGTCGTGCGCTGGCTGCTTGGGTATCTCAGCGACGAGAAGCACACGACAATGCCATTTATCATTTATCGTATTGCGCTGGGGTTCGCACTGATATTTCTGGTGCATCTCGGCATTGTTGTTCCGCAGTCGCATTAGAACCCCCTGATCCCCAATTCTGGGGGAACATGATTTTGGATTGGACGCGGCGATCTTTCTCTTGATTTTTTCTGGCTCCCCAGAATTGGGGCGGGGGGGGCAGGAATCCGATGCCTTCCCGCCGAATGATTACTTGATCTCGACGTCGAAATCTGCCTTTGGAGATTTTGCCACGGGCAGTCCGCAAGCGCAATGACGTGCTTCTTTGTTTCAGTGACAGATGCAATTTTGTCTGACATCGCAAGGAGAATAAATCATTGTCTTTTGAACTCAGCTCATCGGATACCGACCCCACACTGCGCCGTCTGTTCGGCGCACTCGTCGAACGTGCTTTTGTGCAGACGCTTGGGGTTTATGAATCCCATGTCGCGGATTATCTTGCCGACGTTTTAGTAGACTTTGCCCACATGAAGCAGGTCTACAAGATCAAAGATTTGTCGGGGAAGCCGCTGGAAGAAGTCGCCGAAATGCTGCTTCATGCCGATGTCCGGCTGGAAGCGACTTCGTTTAACCGCGAACGCGAAGTCCACAAGCATATCGGGGACTTCACGCTCTTTTGGGCGGGCGTTTACCCGGAAAGCCTGCCGCGCTTGCAGGCGCAGACCCGCCGCGACCACTTGCTGGATTACGTTCAGCAGGGCAAAAACAGCTATGCCATTGCCGCGTCGCATAACTACGGCGACTACCGGCGGGAAGCGCAAACGCTCCAAAAGATTTCGGACGAGTTCGAGCTGTGTTTATACGGCCTGCACTCGGTCCGCAAGCAAATGGACAGCCTGGCGCGGGCAGCTTAATCCAATCCTAGAAGCCCCGCCCTGAAGGGCAGGTCTAGAGGCGAGACGCCAGCCGCACGGTGTGCGGAAATGCTGTGGTCCGGCGGCTTTCTTATCTTCCGGTCGCAGACCGATTGGCGTCCGCGCCGCCAGGCCTGCCCTTCAGGGCAGGGCTTCAGGGCGGGGCTTCTGACGCGGTTGTATCACTTACAGAAAGAAAACTTTATGACAATGCCGACACAGCCGTTTGGGCCGGAGGGAGTTCCCGTCTCGCGCATCGCCCTCGGGTGCATGGGCCTAGCAGGGACTTGGAACCCGGCCGAAGTCGGCCCGGAGCACCGGCGTAAAGCCATCGCCGCGTTTGAGGCGGCGCTTGCCGCCGGCATCACGTTTTACGACCATGCCGACATCTACGGCGGGACTGCATGTGAATCCATCTTCAAGGACTGCTTGGAAGCCGTTCCCGGCAGCCGTGAGAAGATATTCATTGCAACTAAAGTCGGCATCCGCCGGGGCTACTACGAGCATTCGCCGTCGTACATCCGCGAAAGTCTCAATGGCTCTTTGAAGCGCCTGGGTGTTGACTATGTAGACCTCTACCAACTGCATCGCCCGGACCCGCTGACGCATCCTGCCGAAACCGCGGCCATGCTGGATACGCTGATGGCGGAAGGCTTGATCAAATCCGTTGGCGTCTCGAACTACTACCCGCAGCAGACATTGGCCCTGCAAAAGTACCTCGACGCCCCGATTGTGTCCAATCAAATCGCCATCTCGCTGCTGCGGCTGGACCCGATCTACGAAGGCGCGGCGGGCGGCAAAGCGACAAGCGAGGCGGCAGGAGCGGATGCCGGGGACGGCGTTTTGGATCAGTGCCTGGCGCTTAACATCACACCGCTGGCGTACAGCCCGCTCGGCGGCGGCTGGCTGTCGGACCGGCGCGAGGTCCCTGCGGATGCTTCCCCGGCCATCCCCCGAACTCTGACCGCGCTGCGCGAGATGGCACCTGCTTACGGCGGCGCAACACCCGGCCAGCTTGCGCTGGCCTGGCTGCTGGCGCACCCGGCCAAGATTATCCCACTGGTCGGCTCCAACGACCCCGCACATATTGAAGAAGCCGCCGCCCCTCCGTCCAGCATGCTTGCCCGCACGGATTGGTACAAGCTCTGGATGGCGGCAGGCGGCGTCAATGTCCCCTGAGTTGGGTAAGTAGACCGCAGACTAGTTCCCAAAGGAAACATGCATGGCTAACCAAACACAGACAATAGACCGCAGCGACTGGGCCGCATTCGCCGAGGACTTCTCGAAGCAGCACGCCGGCGAAACGGCGACACTGGAGATGCTTGGCACGGATGTCGGCGATCAATATGCCGCCGAAAACCTGCCGTTTGTCGGCATGACCCTGGAAAGTAAGGGCAGCGATGCCGGGGCGCTCGTGCTGATGCTCGGCACGGAAGGCGAAGACAGCTTGGAGCGCTTCATCGCCGGCCCGACAAGCCTGCAGGTGCATGTCACGCCGGAAGGCGAAACAGTGGTCGAGATCGAAGCGGAAGACGAGCCGACACTGCTTCTGCACTTGACGCCTCTCGCTGCTCTGCCCGCACCGTAACGGCACAAATAGCTTGACAACTCCATAACAGGGCGGGTATAGTTCCTGCGTTCAATCGTGCTAAGGAAGGCCATGAAACAGCGAATACACGCCCTGCTTGATGCCGGCAAAACATACAAAGAAATTGTCGCGGAACTCGGCTGTGCGAAGTCCACGATCTCGTACCACGCCAAAAGCGTCAAGCCGCCGCCAAACTGCAAAGTTCATGACTGGGCCGAAGTGCAGCGGTATTATGATGCAGGAAACGGAGTTAATCAATGCCGAAGACACTTCAGTATTTGTACCACGACATGGTATAATGCTGTTAGGGACAGCAAGGTTATAACGCGCAAGGATTACCGCATACCTATAGAGGTGTTGACGGCACAGCAGCGAAATACAGCGCGTTCCCATTTGCGCTGGCGCCTGATTGGTGATGGTATACTTGAGAGCCGTTGTGCCGAATGCGGTGTAGCTGAATGGAACAACAAACCTTTGTCCATGCACTTACATCATATCAATGGCATCAAAGACGACAACAGTCTTGAAAACCTGCAAATGCTTTGTCCGAACTGCCACAGTCAAACTGATAGCTACTCAGGACGAAACGCTAAGAAATAAGCTTTAACAAGCATCAATAATTGCCGGATAGATCAATTGGCAGATCGGCACACTCTGAATGTGTAGGTTCTAGGTTCGAGTCCTAGTCTGGCAGCTTCTAAAAACACCTTCGCTTAATCCACTAAGCGGGGGTGTTTTTTTGTCAGGACTTCGGCAGCAGACGCCACACTTGCACCAGCAGAATAGCGGCATGGGCGGTCCAAAGGAGGGTACGGAGCCAGTTGGTTGCCACGAGACGCGAAATCGCGTCGGCGCTGAAGCCGCGCCCGAGCGTATCATGCAGAGGGACGGACACGAAGAAGGTCACAGCCCAAGTCAGAACAGCGCAGGCGAAGCCGGTCCACAGCAGCGGCGGCGACAGCCAAGCGGGACGGGCCAATGCCAGCAGGACAGACGTCCCAAGTTCGGTCACCATCGCCGGAAGCACGACCACCGTGATGGAGCGCGTATAAACCGCGTGGTAGTCTCCCCACTGCGCGGCTCCAATCCGGGCAAACAGCGGATACTGAGCCAATTGAATAGTCCAGATCACGCCCCACATAAAAAGCGTTGCGGCGACATCCAGCAGAAACAGCGGCGCGAGAAAAACTTTAAGCATGGCGCGAGCTACTGGGGCGTCACCGAGTCAATATGGACGCTGCCGCTTCGGCTGCCGACTCGGAACACGACCAGAACCGGCTGGTTCGGGCGCGGCTTCCAGTGGCTTGTCGGCGGCAAGGCGTAATAAGCGGCGTGGCCGGCGAACGCCAGATTGACGGCATTGAAGAGGCTGTCGCCGCCGGTGCTGACCGGCGAGATTTGCAGCGCCGTCACCCGGCCGGGAGCGGTCTGCGCGGCGACGCCTGCAAAGTCGGCCTGCTGCCGCTCCCGCAGCCAGTGCGGCAGGACCAGGAGAAAGCCGATCAGAAACAGGGTACAGCCAATCCAGACAGCAGCAGACTTGGCATCAAACTGGAGAAACTTGCGCCACTCCACAGGCTCCATCACCGGCAAGTCTTCATGCATAGCGTCCCCTACTGCAAGCAAAAGCGGCCTGGATTGCTCCAAGCCGCTTCGGGTGCAAACACCGCATTTTCTGGCGGAGCGTGAGAGATTTGAACTCTCGCTGGAACGAAAGCCCCACTACAGGTTTAGCAAACCCGCCCCTTCAGCCACTTGGGTAACGCTCCTTGTCGGGGAGTGCGCCAGGTGGTGTCCGCAGTGTTATTTTAGCACACGCCGCCAAATAATGCAAGCGGCATTCTGCTTCTTTACGTTGCCGCAGCCGGCTCGGCTTTGCCGCCGTGGCCTTCGGTGAAGTTCCGAATGGACTCCAGCGCGGAAATGAGGCCATCCATGATTGTCTTGTCCCGGTCGCCGGTCTGCGCGTCCATCCGCTCGGACTGTTCCGGCTTCGGCTGGAACGTCAGATGCACGGTCACCTCGCATTCGTCCGCCGCGCCGTCAATCTCCAGCCAGCCCAAGTAACGGTTCTCGCCGTCGGAACCCCATTCCATACGGCGGTTCGGCGTGTCCAGCCGGAAGTAGCCGTCGGAGTCGTAAGCATGGCCGCCGGCTTCTCCCTGCACCCGCACTCGCCCGCCAGGCTGCGGCTCAGCGGCATGGGTCGTCGGCAGGTACTTCGGCAGGTTTGCAATATTTGAAACGAAGTCAAACACGGTGTCGGGAGACGCTTCAATCGCGAGCGAATGCTCATAATCAGGCATAAGTTTAGTTCTTTCTAAAGGCTCTCTGCCCGCAGTATACCCACATCAGGAGGGCATGAGCGGGGTATACTTTCTCCAATCTTACCAATCACTAAAGGAACCGTTTCTATGAAAGACCCGCGCGTCGCAAAACTTGCCGATATTTTGATCGGCCATTCCACCCGTGTCCAGCCGGGCGAAAAAGTCCTGGTGGAAGCCTACGATGCGCCTGAAGATGTCGTCACAGCGTTAGTGAACCGCATCGCGGAAGCCGGCGGCCTGCCGTTTGTAACGGTCAAAAGCAACAAAGTCCTGCGGGCGTTATATCAAAACGCCACCGAAGAGCAGATGCGGCTGACCGGCGAGCTGGAAAAAGCGCGGATGTCCGAGATGGACGCCTACATCGGCCTGCGCGGGGCGGACAACAGCGCCGAGCTGTCTGATGTCCCTGATGACCGCATGAAGCTGTACCGCTCGCTCTGGTGGAACCCGGTGCATTCTCAGACCCGCGTCCCGCACACGAAATGGGTCGTCCTGCGCTGGCCGACCCCAGCGATGGCCCAGATGGCAAGCCTCAGCACGGAAGCGTTTGAGGACTTTTACTTTGATGTTTGCACGTTTGATTATTCCAAAATGGACGCTGTGATTGAGCCGCTCAAAGCACTCATGGATAGAACAGATACCGTGCGCCTGACCGGCGTTGGCACCGACTTGCGGTTCTCCATTAAAGACATCCCGACCATCCCCTGCACGGGCCGGGCGAACATCCCCGACGGTGAGATTTTCACCGCGCCTGTTCGTGACTCGGTCAACGGCACGATTGCGTTTAACACGGCGACCATCTACCAGGGAACTATTTTTGAGAGCGTCACCCTGCGCTTTGAGAACGGCAAAATTGTCGAGGCCGCTTCCAGCGGCGGCACATCGGACGCGCTGAACGCCATTTTAGACAGCGACGAAGGCGCACGGTACATCGGCGAGTTCTCGCTCGGCTTCAACCCGTATGTCTTGCAGCCCATGAAAGACATTTTGTTTGACGAGAAAATCGCCGGCTCATTCCACTTCACGCCGGGCGGCGCATATGACGAAGCGTTTAACGGCAACCGCTCAGTGGTGCATTGGGACATGGTCTTCATTCAGCGTCCAGAGTTCGGCGGCGGCGACATCTACTTTGACGACGTTCTTGTCCGCAAAGACGGCCTGTTTGTTCCCGACGAGCTTCTGCCGCTGAACCCGGATAACTTGAAAAAATTGGGGTAGACGTATGGAGCAGCCGATCCTGGAAACAACCCGCCTCATCCTGCGTCCGTTCGCCGCAACCGACGCGCCCGACGTGCAGCGTTTGGCTGGAGCGCCGGAAGTGGCCGATACGACGCTGAACCTGCCGCACCCTTACATGGTCAGCGATGCGGAGCAGTGGATCAGCAGTCACGCTGATCGGCTTGCTTTCGGCAGCAGCGTCGCCTACGCCGTCACGCGGCGCACAGACGGCGTAGTGCTTGGGGCGATTAGCTTGATGGAGATTTCGGCGCGGGACCGCCGGGCGGAGCTTGGCTACTGGCTCGGCGTCCCGTTCTGGAACCAGGGCTACATGACTGAAGCCGCAGACGCACTTGTCGACTACGGCTTTAGCCAGCTTAACCTAAACAAGATCACAGCCGCGCACTTTGGGCGTAATCTGGCATCAGGCCGGGTCATGCAGAAGATTGGGATGCGTCAGGAAGGGATGCAGCGCCGGCATGTCTGCAAAAACGGCATCTTTGAGGACAGCGTCCTCTACGGACTGCTGGCTGAGGAGTGGGCAAAGGGGACGAAGGCGTAAACGTCCTCGCTTGGGAGCGCGGACGCTGAGGTCCCGAGGGTAAGGGACAAGAGCACGACCCGTCTGTTTCTTCTGCCGCGCAGGCGGCAGCTTGGCGCTTCGCCCCTCAGCGAGGGCGTTCACGCCCTCGTTATATCACGCCCTCATTCCTTCACGCCCCGCTTTCTCCAATCAAGGCGCAAAACCTGTTGCGCCCCCTGCTGCGGGCGGTGCAGGTGCAGCGGACGGCACAGCCGCCGTTGGCGGCACCAGGGTGGGCGGCAGCGCTGACGCAGGCGGGGGCTGACCGACGGGAGCGGCGGGCAGGACAGCAGGCGAGGCGGCAAGGGCGACTCGCAGGTTCTTTGCCCAGGAGAAAGCCAGCGCATCTGCCGCTTTAGCCCCGGCAGCTTTGGCGTCCGCCGCCGTCACCGACAAAAGCGGCGTTCCGGCAAGCGCCAGGGTTGCATCCCCCTTCGGCAGCGCCGTGACTTGAACGGCGTCCGGCGCAAGTGCAGCAGGGGAATTGGCGAGGCGCTCCAGGCGAACCGTCAGCAGATCGCCGCGTTCAGCGGCAGTCATGCCGCCGGTCTGCGGGCCGCGCAGGGCCAGCACGGTCTTGCCGCGCAGAGTGACAAAAGCGGTCGCGCCGCCGACTTTCATGAAATCCGACGTAATCAGCAGCGGCGGGTTCGCGGGGACTTTCGTCTCCGGGGCATTGGATGGCCGCCAGTTGACGCGCGGCAGGACCTGCTGAAGCCGCTTGGCCCACAGAGTCGCGGCTTGAAGCGGCGTTTCGACCGAGCCGCTGGCCTTGACTGTCGCCGGATCTACTGTGACCACGCGCCTCCCAAGCGCATAGATGACGGGATAACGGTTGACCCGGCTATCAGCGGGCGGCAGGTAGACGACAACATCGGAAGGCTGGATGGCCGGGTTGCCGAGCAGCGGTTCCACCCGGCTCATGATGACGTCTACCCGCTGGGCCGGGGTCAAGCCGCCGGCGGTCCCACGCAGGCAGAAGATGTTGTAGCCGCCCAAATTGAGATACGCGGGAGGCGCGGTCTGCGCCGCCAGCGGACCGAGACACACTGCCGAAAGCAGAGCAGCGCTGCAAAGAGTTTTCAAGCAAACAAGTTCGAGACGCATGATTTCTCCAAGATAAGCCGCAGCGGCGCGGCGAGGTTCTTTTCAGACGAGCCGGATTAGGAACAAGTTCCCTACAAGCCTTTCGACATCATCAGCCCCAGGCCGCCGCGCATGATGAACGGTGCCAAAATCAGTCCGCGCGGCTGGGCGACTTCCACCCGCGCCGTCCCGGCTCCGAGCGCCGCCCCTGCGACAACGTCCCCAACCGTGTGCCGGTGCAGACGCACCCGCGAGTACGAAATCAGCGTCGCGCCGATGTACCAAAACGCGGCCTGATGCGGATGCAGGTCACTTTCCATGGTTGCCACTGCAAACGCCGCCGTTGCATGGCCGCTCGGAAAGCTGTCGTGGGCATTGGAGTCAGGCCGCTTTTCTTTCACTGCAAGTTTAATCGCTTCCGACAGCAGAACGCTGGTCCCCAGCGCATCCGCGACCCGCAGGGCATGGCGCGTGCCGTAGCGCCCATCGGACAGCAGCGGCAGGCCGACCCCGGCGGCAAGATACACAAGGTTGCCGTCGCCGGACGCAAACAGCGCGGCCTTGTGGTCGGGCGTGTCGGCGTGCGCCGGCAGAGAAGTCAGCGCCAGGCAAAGGGTAGCGGGAACGGCATACGCCAGCTTGGCATAGGAAAAGTATCGGCGTTTGGCAGGGGTAAGCATAGGCCCAAGTTCGGCGCAGACCAGCGAGGTTCCTGCGCGGGATGCACAGAAAAGAACCCGGCCATGAATGGCCGGGCTATGAGGGTACAAAAGCCCTCCGGGCTTGAAGATAAGCAGGATGCCAAAAGTATTCAGCCCCGGCGGGGCTTTGTAATCTATTAGCCCAGCCATTCATGGCCGGGTTCTTTTCATTGGTCGCCTCCCGCCGGGTATAATCTTCTCATGACTCCTGAGACACCCGCCCGACGAACTTTCAACCCCAGTTCGCCCCTTCTCGCCAGCCTGAACGAGCCGCAGCAGCAGGCAGTCCTGCACGACCGGGGGCCGGTGCTGATCTTCGCCGGCGCGGGTTCCGGCAAGACCAACGCCCTGACCAAGCGCATTGCCTATCTTATTCAGGAGCGCTACGTCCGCCCGTACAACATTTTGGCTGTCACGTTCACCAACAAAGCCGCCGCCGAGATGAAGGAGCGCATCGCAAACCTTGTCGGTGACCTTGCCATGCGCGAGCTGTGGGCCGGGACCTTCCATTCCCTGTGCGCCCGCTGCCTGCGCGAGCGCGGGAGCCTGATCGGCCTGGACAAAAACTTCGTCATCTACGACGACGGCGACCAGATTTCGTTAGTCAAAGAGGCCGTCCGCGAGTTGTCTTTGGACGACAAGCAGTACGCCCCCCGCGCCGTGCTGTCCGCGATCTCGAAAGCCAAAGAAACTTTGCAGACGCCCGACGACATCTTAAACGACTTCAGCGCCTCGCCGTATGAGCGGGCCGTGGGCCGGGCCTATGCACTGTACCAGCAGAAGATGACCATCTCGAACGCTTTGGACTTTGACGATCTAATTATGAAGACGGTCCAGCTTTTGCGCGAGTCCGAGAAAGCGCGGGAGCATTACCAGAACCGCTTCCACTACGTCCACTGCGACGAGTTCCAGGACGTGAACGATTCCCAGTACCAACTGCTGACGCTGTTCAGCGGCAAGCACAAAAACATCTGCGTCGTCGGCGACGACGACCAGTGCGTTGTGGAAGGCACTCCTATCTTAACTCCGACCGGCTACGTCCCGGTCGAGCAATTAAAAGAAGGCGATACGGTCCTCGCCGCCTGCGGCGGTCCGCACCTCGCCCCGGCGGTTGTCGAGAAAGTCATGATCAACGACTACGCCGGTCCGGTCCGCAACATCGAGACGCAACAAGGCGCAACCGTGCGCGTCACCCCTAACCATGTCATGTTTGGGTTGCCTGTGAAGGACGCGCCGCTCAAAGAATGGCATCGTGTAGGGATTGATTGGGAAGTCTGTTGCAGTGATGAAGAATGGGAACTTTTAGAAGACAGTATCATGCTTGAGATGTACTGGCAGGAGAATACTTATAGTAGCCCCAGCACAGGTGGAGCCGTCACAAAACTTTCCGACGAAACTGTGTTCCATGTGATGACATCTGACGGCGGTTCATATGGCGGTTCATCTAACTATGATGACGCTATGCTGAATGTGAAGAAGGCGCAAAGTTATATCAAGGCTCCCCTATGCATCACATATTCGCTGGGTGGTGTCAGTATGCTGGCCTTACCAGCAGAGTGTGTTAGCTCGTGGTTCCGGTTGCCGGTCGTCGAAGGGCAGGATGCGGCGCGTGGGAATGAATTCCTACGCTGTGGGGCGAAGCGCCCAGTGACCGCCTTCGCGGGCAGGGAACAAGAAAACAGCACAGGCGTATCTTCTCTCCACGCAGGTGGAGAATTGGCGTCTGCGCCCCACAGCGTAGGAATTCATTCCCACGCTTCTGACGCTCTCTGCGTTGCTTCCAGCCAAATCACGTCCATCACCGACGAAGAATACACGGGCAAGACCTATGATTTGTCGGTTGCCAATCTTCGCAATTATGTTGCGGGCGGCATTGTCGTTCACAATTCCATTTACGCGTTCCGGGGCGCGAATGTCCAGATTATCCTGAACTTTGAGCGGGACTTCCCCGACGCCACGATTATCAAATTAGAGCAGAACTACCGCTCGACGCGGACCATTCTCGACGCCGCCTACCATGTCGTCCGCAACAACCGGGGGCGGGCGGACAAGCGGCTGTGGACCGAGAACATTGAAGGCGAGAGCATTGCGCTGGTGGAAGCGCCCAATGAAGTCGAAGAAGCCGTCGCTGTGGTCAATGTCGTGCGGGAAGGGACGATTAGCGGAGACCGAAACTACAAAGACTTTGCCGTGCTGTACCGGGCTAATAGTCAGTCGCGAGCGCTAGAAGAACAGTTCATCAATTACCGCATCCCGTACAAGATTGTCGGCGGCGTGCGCTTTTATGAGCGGCGCGAAATTAAAGACCTGATTGCCTACTTGCGGGTGCTGATGAACCCGTATGACGGGCTTTCGATGCGTCGGATTATCAATGTCCCGGCGCGGGCCATCGGCACGACAACGGTAGAAAAAGTCGGGGCGTTCGCCGGGCGCAAGGAAATCGCGTTTTGGGACGCCTGCCGCCGGGCGCATGAGATTGACCTGCCGGCGCGGGCCAAGAACTCCATCCATGCGTTTGTCAAGATTGTGGAGTATCTCACGGCCAAGCGCGATACGCAGAGCGTTTCGGCCTTGATCCAAAACGTCCTGGACACGACAGGCTACTTGGAAGACCTCAAAAAAGACCGCACACCCGAAGCCGAGTCGCGGGTGGAGAACGTCGGCGAGCTGCTGTCTGTCGCCAAAGAGTTTGAGCAGCAGCAGGGGGGCGAAGACGGCAACCCGTCGCTGTCGGCGTTCCTTGAAAACGTCTCGCTTGTCTCGGACATTGACTCACTCGAAGACACGGCCAACTCCGTTACCATGATGACCCTGCACGCCGCCAAAGGCTTGGAGTTCCCCGTGGTCTTCCTGACGGGCCTCGAAGAAGGCATCTTTCCGCATTTCCGGGCCATGGGCAGCCAGACCGAGCTGGAAGAAGAGCGGCGCCTCTGCTACGTCGGCATCACCCGCGCCAAAGAAGAATTGTTTATGTCCTACGCAGGGTCGCGCATGATCTTCGGCAACACGCAAAGAAACCCCGTCTCCCGTTTCGTCTCCGAAATCCCGATGGGCCTGTTCCTTGCCAAATCGTCGCGCCGGGGAGCCATTGAAGACTACACCCCAACGATCACCGAAGGCAGCCGCCGCCCTGAGTCCCAGACTGCGCCAAAATGGGACGATCTGGCCCGCGACTCCGCCCGCAAAGCCGCCGCCGCACCAGCAAACCCCAAGGCGATGCCGTTCGCCCTCGGCGAGAAAGTCCACCATGCGGCCTTCGGCGACGGCTTCGTCGTCGGCTTCGACAGCCCGACCATCGTCAAAGTCCAGTTCATGGGCGCCGTCGGCATGAAAAAGCTAGACTTGGGCTTTGCCAAACTGGAAAAAGCGTAATTCGCAGAAGGAGAAACCAATGATTGAATTGCTGCCCGAAATTGAACACAAGCTTCGCGAAAAAGCCGCCCTAAGCGGCCAGGATGTCAACGACTACTTGAACCGGATTTTGGACGAGCCGGCTACTCGAAACGGCGGCCACACACTCGCACGGAGCATTGAACGTCCCCGCGAGGCTGATCCCGCTTACCTGCTGTCCCTGCCGAAAACCGAGCGAGACCAGATCATGGAGGCACAAGCGGCTCTTGCCGCCCCGCTTTATGAAGCCGACCTCGCCTTGCCTGTCGCAGAGCGGGAACTGACGGCATTCACCGCGCTGGACGATGACCCAATTTTGGAGAATTACCATGCCGGTTAATCCGAAGCGCGGCGAGGTTTGGTGGGTCAGTCTTGATCCGACACGCGGAGCCGAGATGCAAAAGACGCGCCCTGCTGTTGTTCTCAGCTCGAATCGTTTGGGGCGTCTGCCGCTGCGCCTTGTCGTGCCGCTGACGGGCTGAACGCAGGCTATGCCGACCTCGCTTGGATGTCGTATGTCGAGGCGACACCAGCCAGCGGTCTTACAAAGCTCTCCGCCGCCGATGCGTTTCAAACACGCGGCGTTTCGTTAGAACGATTCGGCAGCAAATTGGGCGGTCTTTCGGAAGAAGCTCTTGCACAGATCGCAAAAGCTCTGGCCTTGACGGTGGAGTACGAGCCATGAATATCATCTTGACTTCGGTAGAGGACGCTTTGGCAGATGCCTGGGAGCGGTTCTGCGGGGACTTGCCGTTTGTTTCCGTGCATCGCGGCTCGATTTTCGACGTGTCCTGCGACGCCGTGGTCAGCCCGGCCAACTCCTACGGCTTTATGGACGGCGGGATTGACATGCTGTACTCGGAAGTGTTCGGCTGGGGTGTGCAGGAGCATCTGCAAGCGCTTATTCGCGAGAAGCATCACGGGGAACTGCTGGTCGGGGCTGCGGAGATTGTCGAGACGGGCAATCCGGCTCTGCCGTTCTTAGTGGCCGCGCCGACTATGCGCGTCCCGATGATCTTGCAGCACAGCGTCAACCCATACTTAGCCGCCCGCGCTGCCTTGCTGCTGGTCAAGCATCAGCGATTTACAGAAGGCACTTACGCGGGTGAAAAGATTTCGGATTTCGTCGGCAGCCTTGCATTCCCTGGCCTCGGCACCGGGGTAGGGCGTGTCGGCCCGAATACCTGCGCCCGGCAAGTGCGAGCGGCGATTGACGCGATTGTGTTAGAGCAAGAGCCATTCCCGGTATCCTGGGTAGAAGCACAGCAGCGACATCAGGGTCTATACACCGACCGAATACGAGATTTGCAGCAGGAGTAAACTATGACAGAGTATCGAATGCTGGGACGGACAGGGGTGCGGGTTAGCCCGCTGTGTTTAGGGTGCATGAACTTTGGGGATGACACCGACGAAGCGGCGTCATTTGCGATTATTGATCAGGCCATGGACGCGGGGATCAACTTCCTGGATACTGCCGATGTGTATTCGCGGGGCGGGTCGGAAACGGTAGTCGGCAAGGCTTTGGCGCGGGACGGCAAGCGGGAAAAAGTCTTTCTGGCAACCAAAGGCTACAACAAAATGGACGATAACGACCCTAACGCCTGGGGCATCCACCGGTTCCACTTGATCAAAGCCTGCGAGGACAGCCTGCGGCGGCTTGGCACGGACCATATTGACTTGTACCAGATCCACCGGCCCCAATCCGCCGTTCCAATTGATGAAACGCTGCGGGCATTGGATGATTTGGTAAAGTCGGGCAAAGTACGCTATCTAGGAACCAGCACGTTTGCGGCCTGGCAGGTCATGGAGTCGCTGTGGGTATCCAAAGAATTGGGTCTTAACAGGTTTGTCTGCGAGCAGCCGCCGTACAACCTGCTGGACCGGCGCATTGAGCGCGAGCTGCTGCCGCTGTGCCGCACCTATGGGATCGGGGTCATTCCCTGGGCACCGATTGCGGGCGGGCTGCTGTCGGGCAAATACCGGCTGAACCAAGCACGGCCTGTGGGAGCGCGTTACGAAAAAGGGGCGTTCAACAACCGGGACAACGATGTGGCGCTGGCATCGGTGGAGAAGTATGTGGAATTCTGCGAAGCGCGAAGTGTCACGCCGGCCCAGATGGCGCTGGCCTGGTGCCTGGCCCAGCCCGGCGTCACCAGCCCGATTATCGGGCCGCGCACGACGGAGCAGATGACGGATTATTTAGCGGCGCAGGAGATTGTTATCACGGAAGAGGATACGAAGCAGCTTGACGCCATCTTCCCGCCCGGCACGCATGTGTCAGATTACTACCGCGCGGACTTTGGGCCGAACGCACGGTGGATGTAAGAGCCGCGCCATCTGAAAGCGGCTGAAGCGAGTAGTTGAAAACTACGCGCTAGGAGAAGTACCCTTCGGGTATAAGAGAAGCCCAGGGATCTTTCTCTTGCGTCCGCAGGACGCTTGGCCTAGCGAGCAGTTTTCAACTACTCGCTACTCGCTCGCACCAGCAGAATGTAGAAGCGATCAAAATGCCCGCGCGTACTGCACCGGGATTGGCGCTTTGTCTCTTTGATGCAGCTCACTCGCGGCTTTGATCGGCCAGTTTGGGTCGCGCAGCGACTCACGGGCGATCAAAACAAGGTCGGCGCGGCCATTGCGGATGATCTCATCGGCCTGCATCGGGGACGTAATCATGCCGACGGCAGCCGTGGCGATGCCGGCTTCGCGCTTGATCGCCTCAGCAAACGGCACTTGATAGCCGGCGCCGACCGGGATTTTCGCGCCCGGCACGTTCCCGCCGGTGCTGCAATCCACTAAGTCTACTCCCTCGGCTTTCATGCGGCGCGAGAGTTCCACCGACTCTTCCAGCGTCCAGCCGCCTTCCGTCCAGTCCGTGCAGGAGAGGCGCACGGTCAGCGGCTTCCGCTCCGGCCATTGGCCACGCACGGCCCGCACGGTTTCCAGTACGAAGCGGATGCGGTTGTCAAAAGAGCCGCCGTAGTTGTCGGTGCGCTGGTTGGACAAGGGCGACAAGAACTCGTGCATCAGGTAGCCGTGCGCCCCGTGCAGCTCCAGCCAGTCGAAACCCGCTTCGCCTGAGCGCACGGCGGCCTCGGCGAACGCCGTCACAATTTCTTTGATTTCGGCAGCGGAAAGCGCGTGCGGCAGGCGATAATCAGGCGCAAATGCTTGGGCGCTCGGGCCGACCGGCTCCCAGCCGCCGTCGGCATCCACAACGCCCGCGCCGGGTTCCCACGGGCGGGATGTAGACGCTTTACGGCCCGCGTGGGCAAGCTGGATGCCGGCGACCGCGCCGTGCTGCGTGAGAAACCGCGTGATTTTCGCCCACGATTCCGCCTGCGCGTCGGACCAGATGCCGGCATCGCCCGCAGTGATGCGGCCGCGCGCTTCCACAGCGGCGGCTTCCGTGATGATCAGCCCTGCGCCGCCGACAGCCCGCGCCCCGAGGTGGACAAAATGCCAGTCGTTCGGCATTCCGTCGTCGGCGCTGTACTCACACATTGGTGAAACGCCGATCCGGTTCCGCAGCGTGGTGCCGCGCAGGGTATATGGGTCGAAAAGATCAGGCATTTTTACTAGGTTCTTTCTTTGGCTTTCCGGCGAAACTCGTGTTATAATGGGATTGCTGTCACCTGCTGTCAATTTTGCTGTCACTTCGGAAAGGCAACTTATTTATGCTCGTTCCCCTTTTCCTTGCGGCGACCCTTCTTGCCCAAAGTCCCGTTTCTACGCCCCCGCAGGCTGACGCCGGCGCGAAAACAAGTCTTTCGTTCACGATCAACATTGCGCCAATCCCGTCGTTCGGCACCGACGCGCTGCACTTGTCGCCAAGCCGGCGGCTGATTCCCCTCAAGGCCACGCTGGATTTGGACGGACCGGCAGAGATTGCGCGGGAAGAAGGCGACTTGGTCGCCGCAATTAACCGGGAACGGACGCTGCGCGGCCTGGAGCCGCTGGCAGTTGACCCCCTGCTGAGCGGGGCCGCCTGCGCCCACTCGCGTGAAATGTGCCGGTTAAGCTACTTCAATCACTGTTCGCCGACACCCGGCGAGGCCACTCCCATTGACCGCTATTTAGATGCGCTGCACTCCGGCGGAGAACCGCAGCCGGCAAGCGCTCTGGTCGGCGAGAATATCTTTTTCGCCAGCGAGACAAACGATGTCTACAATGCGGAGTACGCGCACAAAAGCCTGATGGCCAGTCCCGGCCACCGGAAAAACATTTTGGAGCCGCGGTTCACCAAAGTCGGCGTCGGTGTCTACCGCGATCCTGAAGGCCAGTTCTGGGTCACCGAAATGTTTCTGCGCGACAGCTAGAACACGCGCCTAACCGGCGCCGATCTTGCCCAGCCAGAGACCGATGCCGAAGACGATGCCGCCTCCGATAATGACCTGCCCGACTGTCTGCGCCAGCGGGCTTTTCATGAACCGGTAGCGAATGTAGGCGATTGCCAGCAGCTCGACGGCCACGACACCGTAAGCGACATGCAGCGCAACGCTCAGCACGGCGATTAAAAACGGCAGCGTATGCAGCATCCCGCCGACAGTCGTGGCAAGGCCGGTGATTGCGCCGCGTGCGATGGGTTTGCCGCGCCCTGTCACTTCGCCGTCATCGGAAAGCGCCTCAGCCAAGCCCATGCTGATGCCTGCGCCGACAGACGCCGCCAGCCCGACATAAAACGCAGACAGCGGGCGGTGGGTCAGGCCGGCGGCGGCAAAGATAGGCGCGAGGGTCGAAACAGAACCGTCCATCAAACCAAGCAGCGCGGGCTGGACTTTTTGCAGCACGAACTGGGCATCGGTCTCTGCCGCCGTTTGCGCCTGCGCTTCGGCTTCCGTCGTCTTCAGCCTCGGGTCCTGCTCCGCTGCGGTGTAGGCAGGAGTTGTTTCAGCGGCCATTGAAGGTTACTTTCTGTGCGCGACATCGAAATACTTTTCATTCATTCCCCGGTCATGCCGCAGGGCAAACGCCATGCAGCCGTTTTCGTGGCCGCTCTTGCCTGCTTGGTTCTGCCGCCGGTCTCCGCGCAGACACCGCACAAAGTCGTTATTCCTCACGCGTCCCGTGTTGTTCTCAGCTACACCGGGGTTCATACCCACGCCGATTATCTGCTGTTTGATACCGGCGCATTGGACCTGCCGGCGCTGGCGCGTGACCCACGCCGCTACCCGCAGCTGGCGTTCAAGGCGCACTCGTCCCTGCCAACCAACCATGCCGCCCTGCCGCCGGATTTGGCCGCCTTCAGCAGCCCCGGCGATCCGCCTTTAGAAAATCCCTACGGCGCGATTGACGGCGGCGCGGGCAAACCCGGCTGGTCTCTCCTGGCGGGGCATCAGAACGGCCGGAATATCGTCAAAGTCTTGGTGCCGACCCGGTTCGCCAATTGGCTTGCCGCCCAGCCTCCCGCCCGCCGCAGGCAGTACGCGCAGCCGAAGCGCTATACGCTCTCAATCACCTGGAACAGTCCTCCGTAACTCGCCTCAATTGGGTATATGCTCCTATCTCAACAATCTTTGAGAGAGAAGAGGCATAAGACATGGAAAAACGAGTGCTGGGCCGGACGGGCCTTGAAGTCAGTGTTCTCGGGTTCGGCGGGGCCGAGATCGGGTTCCAGAATGCTTCTTTGGAAACCGTAGAACGGCTGCTGGGCAGTGCCCTGGATGCCGGGCTGAATGTCATAGACACCGGAGAATGCTATGCCGGCAGCGAGGAGCTGATCGGCAAAGCGGTAAGCCACCGGCGCGGCCAGTTTTATTTGTTCACCAAGTGCGGCCATTCGTCCGGCCTGCCCTACGAAGACTGGGACCCCGCGCTTCTGTCGGCCTCGATTGACCGCAGCCTCACGCGGCTCGGCACGGACTGTGTTGACTTGGTGCAGCTTCACTCCTGCTCGCGGGAAAAGCTTCAGCAGGGGGATGTGATCGCAGTCCTGCAGGCGGCGCGGGACGCCGGCAAGACGCGCTTCATCGGCTACAGCGGCGATGACCAAGCCGCCCGTTTTGCCGTGGAGTCGGGCGTGTTCGACACGCTGCAAACGTCGCTGAATATCGCCGAGCAGCAGCCGATCTCGCTGACGCTGCCCCTCGCCGCAGAAAAAGGCATCGGCGTCATCGCCAAGCGCCCCATCGCGAACGCGGCCTGGACGAAAGCGGAAATGCCTCCGGACGAATACGCTTACCCGTACTGGCAGCGGCTTCAGGCGCTGGGCTACGACTTCCTCAGCACGCCCGGCGCGGCTTCGGTTGCTCTGCGGTTCACGCTGGCCCAGCCGGGAGTTTGCACGGCGATTGTCGGCACCCAGAACCCGGACCGCTGGCTCCAAAACGCGCGTCTTTTAGAAGCCGGATCTTTGCCGCCGGCTCAGGTCGAGGCCATCCAGGCCCGGTGGAGCGAAACATCGCAGCCGAATTGGATCGGCCAGACCTAAGAAGCCACCCAGCCTCCAACAATTGGGAGGCGTTCGCTTTCTTGACTTAGCCCCAGGCAGCGGCTATAATCTCGGTATGGTTCCAACTGGCTTCGGCATAGACCTGCACACTCATACCACCGCGTCCGATGGCAGCTTGTCGCCCACGGCGCTGCTTCAGCAGGCGCACGCGCTCGGACTGGCGGCGCTTGCCGTCACCGACCATGACACAATCGGCGGCCTGGCGGAAGCGGCAGGCGCGGCGCGGGAACTCGGCATGGACTTCCTGCCGGGCGTCGAGCTGTCCGTGGAAGACAGTGACGGGCGGTTTCATCTCTTAGGCTACGGCTTTGACCCCGACTTCCCCGAGCTTGCCGAGAAGCTAGCGCAGCTCAGGCGAGGCCGGGCGGCGCGGAACGTGCAGATGGCGGAAAAGATGGCCGAACTTGGGCTGCCGGTAACGCTCGACGATGTGCGGGCTGCCGCGAAGAAGCACAGCGGGGACGCTGAGGAGTCTGAGGTCATCGCCCGCCCGCATTTCGCGCAGGCGCTGATCAGCAAAGGCATCGTCGGGTCGGTGCAGGAAGCGTTCGACAAGTACCTGGCGTCGGGTAAGCCGCTGTACCAGGCCAAAGAAGTCTTAACTCCTGCCGATGCAATCGCTCTTCTGCACCGCGCCGGCGGCGTCGCGGTCATGGCCCATCCGGGTCTGGTGCCGCTGTCTGAAGCTGCTCTCGCCGCGCGTGTTGCGGCCCTGCATGATGAGGCCGGTTTAGACGGCCTCGAAGCCTTGTATTCCCAGCACAGCTCGGCGGAGACTGAGCGCTTTTCAGAGTTAGCCCGACGCCACAGCCTGCTCATCACCGGCGGCTCCGACTTCCACGGTACGCCCAAGCCGCATGTCCCGCTCGGCATTGTTTCCGGTGGAAAGCCTGCCCCCGCGTCCCTGCTTGCGACGCTGCGTGCCGCTCTGCGGCACTGAAAGAACCTTTATGACTTATATGCTGGACGAAATACGGCAGCAGCCGGACGTCGTGCGCCGAATTTTAAGCGATGAGTACCCCAGCGTTGAAGCGCTTGCCGCCGAAGTGCGCCGCCGAAAGATCGCGTATGTCTACGTAGCCGCGCGAGGCACATCGGAAAACGCCGCGCTTTACTGCAAATACCTGCTGGAAATCCAGCACGGCCTGCCCGTCGCCCTGGCCGCACCGTCGGTCTTTACGCTTTATGACGTAGTACCGCATTTCGGCGCAAACGCGCTTGTGCTGGGCATCTCCCAGTCCGGCGCGGCACCTGATGTGATTGAAGTCGTTCGCCGAGCGCGGGAGTCCGGGGCGCTCACCGCGTCCATCACCAACGACGCCGCTTCCGAACTTGCCCGAACCGCGCAGTTTTCGCTGGTCATCGGCGCAGGCGAGGAAATCGGGATCGCCGCCACCAAGACTTACACTGGAACGCTGGCGCTGCTCGCGCTTTTCTCGACCGCTTTAGACACAACGCACCCGGAGCGCTTAGAGCATCTGCACCGCGTGCCGGGCCTGATGGAGCAGGCTTTAGATTTAGACGATGCCGTGCATCACCTGGTTGAAAAGTACGCCGACCTGTCCGGCTGCGTGATCTTAGGCCGGGGCTACAGCCACGCCACCGCCGCCGACTTGGCGCTGAAGCTGACCCAGACCTGCGGCGTGTCCGCCTCGGCGTATTCCGCCGCCAACTTCCAGCACGGCCCGATTACCCAGGTCGTCCAGGGCTACCCCTGCCTGCTGTTCGCGCCCGACGGCAAAGCGTTCGCCCCGATGGCCCGTTTGGCCGAAAAGCTCCGCGCCCAGCACCCGGCCTTGATCTGCTTTGCCCACGACGCCGCATTTCTCGCCGGCAGCGAAACCGCCGTCCGCATCCCCGGCGCGGTTGCCGAATGGGTCAGCCCCCTGGTCTACGCCCTCGCCTCCCAGCTTTTCACCTACTGGCTCTGCCTGCTGAAAGGCCTCGACCCGGACAGCCCGCGCGGCCTCGCCACCCTCACCCAGACCCGGTAAACGAGTGGGACACAGACACAAAAACGCCCGGCCTCACTTGAGGCCAGGCGGCTTCGTCTACGCTTTTCGGTTTATCCCAATGCTTTCAGCACTTTCTGTGCCGCTGCCTTTACATTCGCGTTGCCGGTTTTCTCAGCCTTCTGCAAGTGTGCTTTCGCCTGCTGCATCGTGCCGAACTTCGCTCGCTCAGTGGGACTGAGATGCTGCCAGCCGTAGCCGTAGTAGTAGTTGGCGGCGTCCCAATCCGGCGCAAGTCGCAGCGCGGCGTTGTACTCTTGCAGGGCTTTGGTGTTGCCACCCGGTTCGCTGAACTCAATTACGTTGTCGTACAAGCCGAGGCCAATGTGCGCCGCCGCTGCTAGTGCCGCCGGCTGGGGTGCAGCAGCATCAAAGCGTAGACTGGCTTTATAGTCCCACTTCACAAGATCCGGCAATGCAGCATTGTAATGGTCAACCGCCTCCATCCACTGCCCGTTCTGGTTAAGCAGCAAAGCATATTCTAAATTTACCTTGGGGTCTATAGTGCCTCCCCCCTGGAACGATCCAACCGCAGGATGAAAATACGCATAATATGTTTGGAGAGCTTCCACAGTTCGGCCTTCCGCAACGAGGGTCTCTGCCAATCCTATGTATGGACCGTCGCCCCAATCATCCGCAATTGCTGCACGAAAGCCTTGCTCGGCTTGCGCGTAGTTTCCGGCTTGCAGACTCGCTTTCGCGCTACTGAGTTCTGCATTGTAGTCCTGTATCCGTGCCAGGTATTCAGGCGGAAGCGAGCTGTTGTGTACGTCCGCGATAGCGGAAGCCGCAACGAGTGCAGTTCCACAGAAGGCAAAAAAAGCGATCATAAAGGTTGATGTGTTGAGAACCGTTTGTTTCATTTCGTTGTCTCCAAGTTCTGTTCAGTTTGGGAAACCCTCTGGCTCACTGGGATAGCCATGTAAAATTACGCAGGGAAGTCCAAGTCGGGTAGTTGAGGGTTTGAGTTGGTGTCCCAGGAGGTGTGATCGTGCCGTTTACTGCGGTGCTGCCCCATGTTTCCCAAGAGGCTGGTGCTGGCGGCGGCACAGCAGGTTGTATCTTAACATCTGCGTTCCAAGACCAGGTAAAGCTTTCAAGGGGGCAGAAATACTATTCGTCCCATCCAGTTGATACATTACGAAATCCTGAAATGACTCAGTTTTGACGTTATACTCTTGATATGCGTCATTCAATACAAGACCAGGGCTGTCATTATTGCCGGAGGAAGGCTGTGTGCCGTCTGCGGGAAAGGAAATAGATCCATAAACATAACTTACTCCACCAGCGTCTCCCGGCCCAGAGTCAAGCGCTCCTGTGACAGAGTCACCTGCCTCACCAATTGCAGTAGTTTTTTTCATTGGGGTTCGGTAGCGGCTGACAGAAATCAACTGCACATGATACCAGTAGCCTTTGGCGGCATAGAGTGCGGGCGTTGTAACCGTGTCCTTCCAAGTTATTCCAGGAACATTATTAGCTCCATACCCGGCATGAAGCGCAGGAGCGCCGGGATTGCCCCCCCAACTGCTGTCAAGTTGAACCGTCCCTACGGACGCGCCTGGTGTATAGGTCGGTATGTCCAGCGTTACTTTTTGCGTTACGGTAATTGGGAAAGGTGAGCCTTGACCAGAAGGCGGCGTCACTGTCGCGGTGCAGGTGACGGTTTGGCTCGTCGTGCTGTCATCCCAATACCAAGACGGCCCTGTTGCTTGGAGCGTCGCCTGCGTGAACGTGTACGGATTGACCAACCCAGCGAATGTAGCACTGGTGTCGCCTGAAGCGACATTCCAACTGCTACTTTGCACTGTGTTACCAGTAGCAGTCCATTTGAGGGGAGAAGTCGTACAGCCTTGCGGAATGCCGCTCAACGTCGCTGAACATTGCTGACCCACCAATATGTGCAGGTTGCCGCTGCTGTCCTTGATCGCGCTGCCGAGGTTGATGAAGACGGGGGAAGCGGAGGCCATGTAGTACACGCCGCTGGAACCTTGCGCCACGCTCGCCGTCGGCGTACAGTACACCTCCAAGTTCCCGTTCGCATCTGCCGGCTTCACCGAGTAGTGCGTTCCCGAAGAAGTAGCCTGCTGAGACCCAGGCACCGCCGCGTCTTTAAGTGCATCGTCACAGTTGCCGCTGGCAGTGGTAGACTCCCAACTGGCCGACGAATACTGCTTGACGATGACCTGCTGAGGAACGGGACCCGGCGGGCTGCTGGCGTTCCAAATCCACTGCGCCTCGATCTGCCCGCCGCAGGAAGGGCTGGTGCCGTGGACGTTTGCGCCGTACAAGGGGCCGCTTTGCAGGTTCAGGGTGCTGTAGGGAGAAGGAGGACTGCCTTGCGCGGTTGCCTAGCCGCCGGTGAGGGTGGGGCCGGTGTAGGAACCCTGGGCATGAGCCGGCGCGGTTCCCAGTAGGCTGCCGATCAGGCCAGCCAGAACAAGAGAGGCGCACAAGCGACGGGCGGCGAAAGGTTCATTAGGTTCTCCGAGGCGGCAATGTCGCAGCAGCAAGTCGTGCAGCCAGCAAACAACAGAATTAGGTGGCTGCGGACGCCCAGCGTTCGGCGTCTTGATCTAGTGTAACACGGGTGACGTGCAGTGTCAAGGGCGAGAGTTGCAATTGTTTTATTTGCTCCTGGAACAAATTTCTATTGCCCATAGTCAAGGAGGCATTAGAGAAATGGAGACGGAACGCTCTGACGAAGGCTTCCAAGAAAGGCGGCTGACCATGACACGGAATACAACACTGACGACGTTTGGACTGCTTGCAGCGCTCGCAGGGGCTTCGATTGCTCCGGCGATGGCGAACGAGCAGAGCGATAAGAACAACGCGCGGAACCTGGCGCTCGGCGGCGTCGCAGTCGCAGCATATGGCCTGTTCACGCACAACAATGCAGCGACGTTGCTGGGAGCCGCCGGGGCCGCACTGGCCGGCAGCCAGTACGAGCACGACCGGCAGCAGCAGTCGCAGGACAGCGGCCGCTTCTACCATTACAACAACTACGGCAACGGCGGCTACAACAACTATAACAATGGCGGCTATGACCATAACGGTTATAATCGCGACGGCTACAATCGAGACGGCTACAATCGGAACGGGGTTGATCGCGATGGGGACAACCAGGATGGCCGCAACCGGGGCGGCGACAATCAGAACCGCAGCAATCAAAACCAGCAGCGAGACCAAAATTGGAACAATCTGCACCAGGACCAGAACAACAGTCATTGGGATGACAATCGCGGCGACCGCTGATAAGACAGCATGAAAGACCTGCCAAGTGGCAGGTCTTTTTTGTTTCTGCGGCAACAAGCAGGAGATGAAAGGAGATGCGGCGTAATGGATGTCATCAAATGCGACAGATGCTGTTCACAGCATAGCTTGCGTAAGGAAATCCCAATGCCTTGGTTTACCCGTTCTTTCTTCGCGCTCTGGATCTGCCTGCTTCTCAGCTCCGCGCACGCCGCTCCCGACGCTCCACCCTTCCTTGCACCGGACGGCTGGCAGCTGGACACGCCGCACCCCGGTGATGCCCAGCTTCAGGAGGTTTCCGGCCCAGACGGGCTTACCGAGACGATTACGGTGGCGACACCCTCTCAGCCCTTTTATTTGGTGCAGCTCGTTCGGAACGTCCCTCCCGCCGTTCCCGCCGGTCACCTTTTGCGGCTGCGTTTTCAGGCACGGTCGGCTGCGGCAAACCCGGTGCGGGTGAGCGTGGAACAGAACGGATCGCCCTACACCGCCGCGCTGGAGCTGACAACAACGCTGCCGCCGCAGTGGAAGACGTTTACCCTCACCGGTGCATCGCCCGGCTACGGCCCCAATGGTCTCAGTGTTCACTTTCAGGCAGGGCAGCAGGCAGGCGTGGTGGAGCTGAGGCAGGTCACGCTCACAGACATTGGCCCTGACCCTGCCACTGTTGAGGCGGCGGCTGCGCTGCGGCCCGAAGCGATCCAGGCGCGAATTCGAAGATACCGGATGGGTGTGCTGACAGTTCATGCTGTCGGCCAGGGCGGCAGGCCGCTCCCCAACGCGCGGATCGAGATCACGCAAACTCGTCATGCGTTCCTGTTCGGCTGCAATGCCTTCGGCTACGACCCCGCCGATCCGTCGCCCAGCCAGAAAGCTTACCAAACAGAGTTCGCCGCGCTGTTCAACTATGCCACGCTGCCGTTCTACTGGGGCGCGTTTGAACAATCTCCCGGAAAGCAGGACTATGCCCGGCTGCAGGCAATGGCCGACTGGTGCCTCGCGCACGGGATCACCCCGAAGGGCCACCCGCTGGTCTGGCACGAGGTCTGGCCGGCCTGGGCACCTGCGGCCCCGGAGGCCGCCATTCCGCTGCTGCACGCCCGCGTCACCAACCTGGTGCAGCATTACAGCGGCTCCATCCACTACTGGGACGCGCTGAACGAAGCCAATGGAGCCGCCAATTTCCAGCCGCCGAACGGGGAAAGCGCGTGGATCAAGCGCGACGGCCCAGCTTCTGTGGTAGAAACGGCGCTGGACTGGGCGCGAGCTGCCGGGGCAGGCCAGCCGGAGACGTTTCTTTACAACGATTACGATGTCAGCAGCGCCAATCTGGCTCTGGTGACCCAGCTTCAGCAGGACAACAAGCTGCCGGATGCTATCGGCTTGCAGTCGCACATGCACGGCGGGGTCTGGCCGCTTTCCAAAGTCTGGTCTGTCTGCCAGCATTTTGCTGCATTCGGCAAGCCGATCCATTTCACCGAAACAACCGTGCTGAGCGGCCCGAAGCGCACTGTAAACTCTGATGGTCCGTATCCAACCGACTGGAACACGACGCCCGAGGACGAAGCGGCCCAGGCGGATTATGTTTCGCAGTTTTATACCGTTCTATTTAGCCACCCCGCCGTTCGCGCGATTACCTGGTGGGACTTCAGCGATAAAAACGCCTGGCAGAACGCCCCGGCAGGACTGCTCCGCAAGGACATGACACCCAAGCCGGCGTATACTCGCCTGCGAACGCTGATCCATGAAACCTGGTGGACACATCTGTCCGGGCAGACAGGCCGTCAGGGAACAGTAACGCGGCGCGTTTTTTACGGCGCCTACACTGTCACCGTGCAGGATGCGGCAGGACGGAAAGCAACAAAGACGTTCTTCTACCCGGAAGCCGCCGGGCCGCGTTCCATTACCGTGCGAGTCTTGTCCGAAAAACACTCTTGACAATGCAAACATTTGTTTGCTATAATGCCGCCAAGAGACATCAAAGGACACAGACCATGAGAAAGACGCCCGCACCGGTTCCCGCAAAGCCAGTTCCCGCCGAGCCAAAGACAATCAAGCCGGCTTCAACAAAATCATCTGCAAAATCATCTGCCGCGAAAGCACCCACAGCGAAAGCGCCCGCCGAAAAAGCAGTAAAGGCCGTTGCGGAGACACCGGCCACTTACTTTACCGGCGCGGCGGGACGCGCCTGGCGCATGAGCGGCAAGCACGCCGTCGCGTATGTCCACACGGCGGCGCTGGCGGGCGAGCTGCTGGGATTCGAGCCGCGCCAGGTCGCCGGGTCCGCAATGGCCGTCTATTACGACCGCAAAGGCCGCCCCTTCGCCTGGCAGTTCCGCTTCGACGCCACCCGCTGGGCCGAAGTGACTGGGCGTTTAATCTGAGCAGGCCAAAACGGTCGGCACTGAAGAAAAGCCTTCCGCTTTCCGCATCGAGTCCCGCAGGGACTTTCATTCAACAATAGCCCGGCATTTTAATGCCGGGTTCTTTGCTGACTAATCCGTTGCAGCCGGCAGTCCCAAATACTCGCGGATCCACGGCTCATTAGGTGCAATCACTTTGCCGGCGACGAGGTCGGCGATCAGCTTTCCGGACGCTTCCAGTTGACTTGTTCCCGGTGTTCCCAGCGTGAACGCGGGCCGGGCGGCTTGCGGGCCGAAGTTGTAGGCGACCAGCGGCGCGAATAGCTGTGCGCCAATGATTGTTTCTTCCAAGTCGCGCCGAATTTTATCTATGTAGAACCCCAGCACGTCCTGATGCACTGCGCCCAGCGCGTAGCTTCCGCCGCCCCCGGCGGGAGTATCGGTGGTCAGGGTCTGGCCGAGAATGCTTTTCGCGATGGCCCGGTCCAGATACTCTATCGCTTCGGAAAAGCCTGCCGCCTGAGCGCGGGCCGTTTCCAGCAGCCCGAGGTGCATGTCCGACGGCAGCACGACCGCGCTTTCATTATGCACCTGTGCCACAATCGCCAGCAGCTCCCGCTGCTGGTCCGGGCCGTAGCCCCGGTTCGGGTCATACGTCCCGGTCACCGTCGGCAGCCCGAACTTTTCCAGGTACTTCGCCCACCATTTGAGAAGCTGCTGCTTGACAAACCACGGCTTGTACGCGGCTTGGAGGTCACTCTGCCCCAGCGGACTTTCGTAACGCGGCTGCCACGCATAGCGCAGGAACTTGTCCGGCGGGTACGCCGCGCCGTCCAGCCCGCGCAGGGTGATAACATTGGCAAACGCATCGGTCTCAAACGTAAAACCGCTCGGGTCTTTGCTTTTCAAGCTCGCCAGCCCAACTCGCCCGGCATCAGGGCCGGTCTCGATCAGCCTATAGTTAATCTCGACAATTGAGACGCCGAAGGCCAGCGCATCCAGCAGGTCGTAAAGCGTATCCAGAACGCTGCCGCGCATGTTTACAAGTGCGGAGCGCACAAATGCCGCAATCTGCTGATCTTCCGGTGACTCGGACGCGGCATGGACTTCCCAGGATTGAGACAGCGCGGCGAACTTCTTGGTTTGCAGGCACGCTTTGACCTGCGGATCGGTCAGCATTCGCTTGTACGTCACGCTGCCGCCCGGAAGGCTGTCGTCGGGCAGGGCGGTCAGGTTCAGCGCTCCCAGGAGGGACACGCCGTTTGCCGGAGCAAGCTCTTCCAGCATTTTTTTTGGCAGTCTGCCGCCTAATCCTAGGCTCTGAGCGATATTTTGTAATAGGCGATTTTGTGATTTCATAATCGCACCGCCAGAACGTATGCATCCGTCGTTTCTGCACTCAGAACGTGCGTCGTAATCAAGCGGCTGCCGGGACCATGCCCGCCCCAGCTTTCTAATGTCCGCCCATTGCGGCACAAATAGACATGCCCGATGGTGTGCATGGCGCTCGGGCGGATAAACGCGATCCGCGTCAGCCCGTCCTGAAGCCGGCAGGCCGCGAGCGTGCTGCGCTTCAGTCCCTGCGCCGAACACCAGTCGTTCTGGTTCACCGAGCCGTCCGGCAGGATTGTCCGCCCGCGCGTCGCCACCGCAACCGCCGCACGGACCCAGCCGGAGCAGTCAATATTCTCGTAATCCGGCGGCTCCGCAGCCAGGTCGTCGGCTTTTGCGCCCAGCTTGTAGCCGATCCCCCGCGCCATGCAGACTGCCAGGTACTGCCGCAGTTGTTCCGGGTCCAGCGGGGCACTGTTCCACGGGTACGACTCCGTCGGCGGCAGCAGCGCCGGAGAATAATCCAGTGCGTTTCGCGCACTTGTGTCTGAAAGTGTTTTCATAGTCTTTGAGCCTTTCTTGTTGTCTAAATCGGTTAAGACCATGCCATAAATGGCATGGTTTTCTTATGGCATGGTTTTCTTATGGCATGGTTTTCTTATGGCAAACGCATCTCTTCACCAATGCCCTCTTCTTGATCTTTGCTTATTTATTTTCGCTAATCACAAAGCGCCAAAATCAGCAGCGGCGTACTGACTAGGCGAAACACCTGCGTCTTGCGGATTGTCCAAAGCCGCCCATCCCGGTAAAATAAATCCGTCGCCACCGGCGGGTCAAGGTCTGCGCCATCAGTATAGAGTGCCAGGGCAGGACGCAGCAGCCCCACCGACTCGTTGCCGTCAAAATAGGTGCCCAGCGTCGGCCCATCCATCGGCGTAAACAGCCCAAGCTGCGGATGGCTGATTCCCGCCCGAATGCGCGTCCACGTTTCCCCATAACTCGCAAACAGCGCCGAGACGCGCCGGGCACGTGCCGCCGCCAGAACGTCGGTCATCGGAAGCCTCCTAAGCCGCTGTCCTCCAGCGGCAGATCGAAGAACGCCGCGTCAAACAGCGACGGTGTCGCCAGAGCGGAAGCCGCTAGGTCGGTCTGGATCAATATTTGCGTCCTGGAAGAGCCGTCCGGCTGACCCGCTGACGCATCCACAGCGACCTGCCGGGCCGCACGTCCGAACGGCTCCAGGCGCTTCAGCCCGTGCGCTGCCAGCCGCTCGCCAAGCTGCGCGGCATTGTCTGAGCGCGACGCCGAGACCGTCAGCGGCCCCAAGTGGAAGTCATCCGTCGCGCCCGGCACGCGGGCCTGTCGCCGCAGGTATTCCCCCGCCAGCGCTTCGGCCATTCCCAGCACCAGTGTCGCCAGGAGGCCCGCGCTTCCCGCCGACGCGGCTAAAATCGCCGGGTCGAGACCATACTCCAACGCCGGCTGCTGCGCCGCCAGCAGCAAAGTCAAATCGGCATCCGCCGAAGTATCCGCCGCCGCAATCGCCAGCAGCGGCTTCAAATCCGTAATCGCAAGCGGTAAAAATGGCATAATGATTTCTCCTTGAGGTGAGTTAGGGGGAAGGCCCCCACCCCCGGCAGTTCCTGCCGACCCCTGCCCC